>CANQXS010000003.1 GCA_947627875.1 uncultured Clostridia bacterium | reverse complement strand
TTGTATTTCGTTCTATTGTTCAATTTTCAAGCTGCTGTCTGCCCCTTCTCAAAAGGCGCTCGATTATTGTATCACATCCGAAGCCTCTTGTCAATACCTTTTTTAAACTTTTTTTCAAAAGTTTTTTCAGATACCCTCATCGGCTGTAAAGCTCTTACGCTTTTCATCCCCCAAGGGACAGCTTCGTTAATATACCATATTCAAAAGCTGTTGTCAAGCGAAAAATCGAAAAAAATTCAAATTTATAAAAAAGTCGCATTTTGCGCGATTTTTTCGGCAAGGTGTCTGTGAAATTTCACTATTTTGCCGAAAGCTTCGCGATATTAGCGTCTTCGGCAAAGGTTGAGGCGTTGTAAAGTATCAGAATGCGGTCATATTCCGAGACGTCGACGTAATCCGAGAGGCTCATCATATATCTGAGGTCGACGAGCGTTACTTTTGAGAAGTGCTTGGTAAGAAAAGGCGCGAAGCAGTTGGCGTATGAGTCCTTTATAATAAGGAGAGAGCCGCCGCCGGCGTCGGACTCGATCTCGACAAGCGGAACGTTTTCGCCGAGGAAAGTAAGATATTTGTCTTTCTTATCGAGATATTCGCGGAAGTAGACCGAATCGCGCTCCGAAACGCTGCCGTCAGGGGCGGTTATCTTTACGGAAGTGACCTCGGCGCCGTCGGAGGAATATATATCGACGGTGTCGGGCTCGGCTTCGTCAGAGATGACCTTTGAATAATATGAGCCCAAAAAATCGTGGCGCGCGTGCTCGATGTCGATGCGGTCGAGCGCTACGGGGTCATAGCCTATCGCCCTCGCAAATTCGCAGTAGGCGATATAGGCTCCCGCCGTGGTCCAATGGTGGTCGGTGCGGTAATAGATATAGTCCTCGCGGGCACGGTAGAGGCGGTCGTATACGTCTACAGTGCGGATATCCTCCGAAAGCGCAGAGTAAACATAGTTTATCATTCTGCGCTGACCGGGGTCGGGCGAGTAGTCGGGCAGGCGGTCGATATATATCTGAGACGAGGTCGGGACTATCATAACGCTGAGCCTGCCGCCGAGCCCTTCGGCAAAGGAATTTATCGCCGAGACCGAGCGGTCGATTCGGGAGTAGTCTATCGGCTCGGAAGCCTCGAAGAATCTGCCGTCGGCAAAGTATATCCCGTTGACCTCGTCGTGACCCAAAAGGCGCTCGAGCGAGGTACGAAGCGATATCCAATTCGTGCGGAGGGCAAAGTGCTCCTGCAAATATTCGCCGAGGTCCGTCGGGTATTCCTTAGAAAACCACGACCGCGCGCTGAGCTTGGGGCTCTCGGCGAGATAGCGGTTCTCGAGCTCTGAGAAGCCGGACTTCGGCAGAATAAGCGTAGCCAGAGCGAGAATGACCGTAAACGCGAAGAACAGCGCGATGTTTACGGCTGATATCAGCTTTTTAAGCTTCATAAGCGGTCTGCCCTCCTTTAAAAGTTGAAGTAAAGAAACGGATTGTAGCTCTGATTTACGAGATAAGCGGTCGACGCCGCGAGGAAAACAAGGGTTATCAGCGGTTCGGCGAGCCTGAAAACGTCGGCTCTGAGCCCGAGACCTTCAAAGCGGCTCTCAAGCCTTGCGCGGAAGTTCCCCGGTGCCTGCGAGGCAAAGAATATGC
Organism: uncultured Clostridia bacterium; assembly: GCA_947627875.1. Classification (GTDB taxonomy): domain Bacteria; phylum Bacillota; class Clostridia; order Oscillospirales; family Ruminococcaceae; genus Faeciplasma. Next base: position 144,586 of record CANQXS010000003.1, on the reverse strand, counting down.
AGAGCGAAATTATCGGGGAATATTCGCAGAGGAGCCAGAAGGAATGAACGTCGCTGAAGGAGCCTCCCGCGCCGAACATCGCCCCGATAAAGCCGAACGCCGAGGCGATGCTCTCGGTGTCGAACAGGACCCAGCCGAGTACGACCGCGAGCATCGTATAAAGCCAGCCGAAAAATCCCGGCAGCTTTTCGAGGAGCTTCCCCAAAAACAGCCTTTCGGCGATGATAAGGGCGCCGAACCATACTCCCCATAGGACGAAATTCCAGCTTGCGCCGTGCCAAAGACCGGTCAGGAGCCAGACGACAGCGAGGTTGCGGACTGTCTTAGCAATTCCCTCCCTGCTGCCGCAGAGGGGGATATACACATAGTTTTTGAACCACTGCCCGAGGGTTATATGCCATCTCCGCCAGAATTCGCGGACGCTCTTTGAAACGTAGGGGTGGTCGAAGTTTTCGGGGAAGCTGAAGCCGAGCATCTTTCCGAGACCTATCGCCATATCGGAATAGCCCGAGAAGTCGAAGTATATCTGAAGCGTGAAAGCGACGATCCCAAGCCAGGCGGTAAGGGCCGGAAGCGCGGAATAGTCGGCGGCCTTGACCTCTTCCCAGAGCGCTCCGATGTTATTTGCAAGAAGTACCTTTTTCGCAAGCCCCCTGACGAACCTGCTCACGCCGTCGGAGAAGCCTATTACCGTAACCCGCCTGTCGGCAAGCTCGGATTCTACGTCTTTATATCTCACTATAGGTCCCGCGACTATCTGGGGGAACATCGTAACATAGGCTGAGAAGTCGATAAAGCTGCGCTGAACTCCGATCTCTCCGCGGTAGAGGTCAATGGCGTAGGACATGCTCTGAAACGTAAAGAAGGATATCCCTATCGGCAGCGGGAGCGCCGTGGAAAACGACGTCCCGAAAACGGCGTTTATATTCCTTATTATAAAGGGGGTGTATTTGAATACTCCGAGAAGCCCGAGATTGAGGGCGAGCGAAATTATCAGGCAAACCTTTCTGATTTTCGGGCGTTCGGAGTATTTCGCCATTATTATGCCCGCGAAGTAGTCTATCAGGCAGGAAAGGAGCAGCACAAATACATATATCGGCTCGCCGAAGGCATAGAACACAAGCCCCGTCGCGAAGAGCAGGGCGTTTCTGAACCTTCTCGGGCATACGCAATAGAGCGCGATAACGGCGGGAAGATAAAAATACAGAAATTCCACCGACGAAAATACCATTTGCTCCCCTCCTTTCTTTTAAAGCTTTGAGACGGCCGCTTTATAGGCTTCGTAGGTATAAGCGCAGTTGAGGACGTCGATAAGCCCCGACGTCGAAAGCCTTTCGGGAAGCCCCAAAAGCTTCAGAAGCGCGGCGCGCTTTTTCGAGGAATCCTCCCGACCGAAAAGCCCGTCCTCATAAAGGTCCTGCCGCTCGATCCTGCGCTTATTTTCCGAGATTTTCCCGCAGACGCCCGCCCTTTCGAGACATTCCCTCAAAAGCGCTGTATCTATACCCTCGACGCCGAGCTTTCCTTCTGCCGAGGGCTTTTCCTTGCGGCTCTCTTTGCCGAAAACGTCGGGAATATAGGCGTTGCGGACAGTCCCCTTCGGGACGATGCCCTTTATGTATCCCCTGATCTTAAACCCTGCGGAATCGCTGTCGGTCAAAACGGTTATGCCGCCGTTTTGGGCATACCAGCGCAGCAGTGCCTTTGTCTCCTCGCTTTTGAACACGCCGAAGCCGCCGGTCGTGATTATCGGGCAGTCCACGACCCGCGAAAGCTTGATTTTGTCGTATTTCCCCTCGACGACTATCGCTCCGTCAATATGTATCATCGTATCCCTCTTTTGTGCTCCCGCCCGCGCGGGTGGTTTTGCGCTCCGAAGCGGCTTTTGCGCAGACTTAAACGTCTGCGGGGGCGAAGCCCCGCCGGCGCCGCCCGAAGGGGCGGCGCTGGCGAGCCGCCGAAGGCGGCTGCCCCGCGAAGCGGGGCGGGCTTCGCCTCACAAACTGTGGCGCGCGGGCGCAATCATTCGTTCAGAAGCCTTGTTATCGCGACCTCAAGGAGCACCCTGTCGTCGGTGCGCTTCGACTTGAGGTCGGCGTCGCAGTCTGATATGACCCGAAGACAGCTCCGCAGCCTGCCAACGCTCATTCCCGAGCAGTCGCGAAGCGCGTTCGTTACGGCAAAGCCTCGGTTGCGGTAGTCAAAGTCGCCGGAGATGTCGCGCTCGCCCCGTCCGCTCATAAGCGCAAGCTTTGCGCGGTAAAGGTCAAGAAAAGCAGAACCTATTACCCCGAGCAGCGGAACGGGCTCCTGCTGGCGGTTAAAGAGCTCGGAGAGCAGCGCAAAGGAATCCGCGCTGTTTCTGAGAGCTATCGCCTTGGCGAGCTTGTAGGCGTCGGCGTCGATCTGACCCGCCGCCATCAGCGCAACGTCCTCCTCGTTTATGCATTCTCCCTCGCGGTAGGCGCAGAGCTTGTCTATCTCGTTGTTAATCATAAGAACGTTGCAGAGGCAGACCTGCGCAAGGCTGAGCGCGGCGGCGTCGGTTATCGAGGCTCCGCCCTTTTCCACCCTCGCGCTGATATATTTGACGAGCTCGCGCGGCTTTTTATACGCAAATTCAACCGCAACTCCGCCCTTATCGACGATATATGCCGCAAAATCGAGGTTTGCTTTCGTGAGCTTCTTTTTGCCCTTGCAAAGGTCGTCGCCGGTCGCATAGAATATTACCGTCGTGGTCTCGGGGTCAATGTCGCCGATGATGCTTTTCATCTGCTTCATATCCGCAGCTTTCGCGGTATCGGCATTGAAGTCGTTCACCGCCGCCACTACCCTGTCGGAAAACATCGGCAGCGAAGCGCAGACGTCGGCAAGCTCCGAAATGCTCATCTCGTCGGCAGGGAAAAAGTGGTAGTTGAGGTCGCGCGCGTCGCGAGGGACAAGCTTCGCAACAAGCCTTTTAACGACGCTCTCAAGCGTTGCTATATCCTTTCCGTAGAAGAAATAGCAGGGCTTTATGCTGCCCTCCCGTATCTGACGGTAAAGCGCGGTTTCGTTCGTCAGCTTAAGCTCCATCCGTCACACCTCCAGCTCCTTCAACAGCCCGCCGCCGTATATTTCGGCGCTCTCCCCGCTTTTTATCACGGTTAGCCCGTCGAGCAGGCTTATTCTTATGCCGCCGTCTTCGACAGCGCCTCCGTTTTTGACCGTAACGCTGCTGTTATCGGTAAATATCTTAACTTCTCCGCTCTCAAATTCCAGCCTCGCGCCGAAGATCTCGGCAGACGAGCCGTCATAAATCGCGGTCTGCGGAATTTCGCCCGAGGAATACGCCCCGCCGAGGCAATATACCCCGTCGGGCTTGAGCGGAAGATAAGCGGAATAGCCCGCGTCGGCTCCTCCGAGCAGAAACACCGCTCTTACCTTCCTCACTCCCGACCTCTCGATATAATTCTCGGATTCCGAGGACATTTTTCCGTCAAAGTCAATTATAATACATTCTCCGCCTTTTCGCAATACCAAAGCGCTGCTGTCGGAGCGGCTCATCACCCCGAGATAAAGGTTCCCGTCGGTGATAACGGTTTGCGCGCTGTAGATACCCATAGTAACCGCAAGGCAAAGCGCCGCCGCGACCGCGCAGACACGCGGCTTTTTAGTTACAAGATATACCGCCGCAGAGATCGCCGCGCCGCAGGCGGCAGCAGTCCCGACTGCTGCCGAGCCGAGAGGGATATAAGTAAACCCGAGACCCGCAACCGCGCCGCTGAGCTTTACCGCGGCTTCGCAGAGAAGCCCCGCAAGCTTTATTATCGGAGTGAACAGGCAGCCCGTCGCGGCGTATATCATTCCGAGGACGAGCGCTGCCGAACAAAGCGGCACCGCCGCAAGATTCGTTATCGGAGAGACGAGAGAAAGCTCGTTGAACCAGAGCATCACAAAAGGCGCGGTCAGGACGCTTGCACAAAGCGAGCTTAAGATCGCCCTCGTGATTTTCCCTTTAGCCCCGAGCGCCTTTATAAGCGCCGGAGCCGCGACCGATACCCCGAAGGTCCCCGCGAGTGAAAGACAGAGCGAGCTGTCCGCCGCCGCAAACGGGTCAAAAGCGGTCATCGCGACCGCGCATACGCAAAGGGTATTGAAAGCGTCGGTCCTGCGCCGAACAAGAACCGAAGCCGCCGATATTGCCGCCATTATCCCCGCTCTCACCGCCGAGACCCTCATTCCCGAAAAGACAATGAACGCCGCAATAAAGGCGAGCGTCGCAGCTGCGGAAAGCCCGCGCGGAAGCCTCAGCCTTTTGAAAACAGCGGCTATAAACACCGCGAGCACGGTAACGTGGAGCCCCGACACCGCCGCAAGATGCGCGGTCCCCGAGCGGTTGAGCTTCAGCCTCAGCCCGTCCGAGAAAGAGGCTCGGTCGCCCGTCAGAAGCGCGCTTAAAAGCTCTCCCGCTTCGCCGCCGACGTTTCTGCGAATGCTGAGCGAAACGCTCCCGCCGTATTCCCGAAGGAGGTCGAGAACGGTTTTACCGTGCGCAGAGGTCGTCACCCCGCCGACCGCCGTCCCCGAAACCAAGATACCGTCGGGAAGATAATATTCGCGGCTTCTGAAAAACGGCGTATCTTCTAACTTTGATATCCGCGCGGTGAGTTCGGCGCCGTCTCCGGCGCTCCCCGAAAACCCAGCGGCATATATTACCGCCTTTGCGGGAATTCCGCCTACGGTTCCGGATATGACGACGCGCGAGCGGTCGCCCTCGGTATAAGATATCACCCTGCCCGAGGCCTCGGCGTCGGTCCCGCTGAGAGCTTCGAGGGGAAAAAGACGGAATGAGACAAAGAGCGCGGAATAAGCCGCCGCAAGCGCAAACGCCGCGCAGAAAAGCATCGCTCTGCCGTGAAATTTCATCTTAAAAACAAGGGAAAGAGCGCCCAAGAGCAGCGCCGAGAGCGAAAGAACGGCGAAGCCCTCCGCCCCCAAAGGTCCGTTTACGCAGAGAAAAAACGCCGCAAAGAGACCGGCAAAAAAGCCTGTCCCGAACGGGATCATCGGTCTTGTCACGGCATCGCCCCCGAAGTCAGTTTCTTATATTATACATCGGCGGCGCGCGGCAGTCAATAAGGGAAAAAGATAAGCAAAAACCCAAATATTTTCTGCCCGTCGCCGATTTTCTTCATTCCTCTTCCGTTAGGCTATTGCATTTGCGGCGGGATTACTGTATAATATAGAAATCTCCCGAAAGAAAGGAAGTTTTTATGAAGAAAAAACGCCTGCTATGCCTTCTGCTGACCGTGCTGACGCTGTTTTCTTTCTGCTTTGAAGCTTATGCCGCAGGCTTGGGCGGCGAGCAGTCCGAGGTTCTCAGGGTCGGGTTTTTCGCCTTCTCGGGCTATCATATAATCGAGGAGGACGGCCGCCGAAACGGCTACGGCTATGAATTCCTCCAGCGGCTCGCGATCCACGGCGGCTGGTCTTATGAATACGTCGGATACGAGAGCTCTTATGCCGATTCGCTTGATATGCTCCGCAGCGGCGAGGTGGATATTGTCACCTCAGTCTCGAAGACTCCCGAGCGCGAGGAGGAATTCCTTTTCTCCGACCAGTCCATCGGCGTAAATTCCACTATTCTCACGGTAAAAGCCGGCAATAATTCCGTCGTCGATGGGGATTACTCCACCTACGACGGCTTGACCGTAGGTATGCTCGAGGGCAACTCGAAAAACGGCAACTTCGAGCGCTTCGCCGAGGAGCACTCCTTTACATTCACGCCCGTTTATTTCGCCGACCAGAGCGCCCTCACCGACGCTTTGCAGAACGGCGAGGTCGACGCCGCGGTTACCGGCAGTCTCAGGCTCCTTGAAGACGAATGGCTTCTCGATTCCTTCGACGCGAGCCCGTTTTATATCTGCACGAATAAAGACCGCCCAGAGCTTATGGCTCAAATAAACGCTGCCATAAACGAAATGGACCTTCACGACCCCAACTGGCGCGAAGTCCTCCACGAAAAATATTACGCCACCGACAGCAGCGGCGAGATAATCATGAACGCCGGAGAGCGCGATTTTCTTAAAAAGCTCAGTGCCTCGGGGAAACCGTTGAAGGTCCTCTGCAACCCCGACCGCGTTCCCTACAGCTATTTTGAAAACGGCGAGGCGAAGGGTATCCTCCCCGCGCTGTTCGACGTTCTTGCCGAGCGCATCGGGCTGAGCTATGAATTCATTCCCGTCAGCGACCGCGACGAGTATTACGAGCTGCGCTCGACCGGCGCCGCGGACGTTGTTCTCGACTTCACGGGCGACTACTATATCGCCGAGGAGGAGGGCTATAAAATAACCGTCCCTTACTTCTCGTCCAACTTCGCGCGCCTGATTCTCAGCGACTTTACCGGCGACGCCGAAAAGGTAGCGATCCCCGAGCACGCCGACGCCATCGACGCCTTTGTTACGAGCCGCTACTCCGAAGACGCAGTTATGAGATTCGGGACCGCGCGCGAATGCGTCGAAGCGGTTCTCGACGGCAGAGCCGACGCAGCTATCCTCTATTCATACAACGCCGAATACTATGCAAGAGGCGATATACGCAATCGCCTCGCTTCGGTCGTGTTCGGGGAGACCTCGCTCTCTTATGCCGTCGCGAATAACGTTAGCGGCGGGCGATACCTGCTCTCGCTTCTCGACAAGGGAGCCGACAGCTGCACCGACGCCGAGCTCGACGGGATAATGTCGGAAGAGATAGACGCCGCTCAGGGCGACGAGCTGAGCATCGCCGCGCTGTTCTACCGCAACCCGCTTTATGGGCTTATCGTCGTCGCGATACTGCTGTTATTTATATTCGTAGTAGTTATGCTCGCCGTAAGAACGCGCAACCAGAAAAGCCTTAAAGAGAAGATCGCCAAGGCTACCGGCGAGCTCGAGCGCAAGACCGAGGAGCTGACCCGGGCTTTGAGCGCAGCCGACGCCGCGAACCGCGCAAAAACGACCTTCTTAAACAATATGTCACACGACATACGCACTCCTATGAACGCGATAATCGGCTATACCGCCCTCACCACCGCGCATATAGACAACAAGGAGCGTGCGCAGGACTATCTCTCGAAGATAGCCCAGGCATCGAACCACCTTCTCTCGCTGATAAACGACGTTCTTGATATGAGCCGCATTGAATCGGGCAAGGTTACGATAAACGAGCGCCCCGAAAACCTTGCGGAGATACTCCAGAGCCTAAGGAATATAATCCAGTCGGATATCCACGCGAAGCATATGGAGCTGTTTATCGACACCGTAGATATAACCGGCGAGGAAATATACTGCGATAAGCTCAGGCTCAACCAGATACTTCTGAACCTGACTTCAAACGCGATAAAATTCACCCCCGCGGGCGGAACGGTTTCTGTAAGAGTTACCCAGAAGCCCTCGCGCTCGCCGAAGCGCGGAGTATATGAATTCCGCGTGAGCGACACGGGTATAGGAATGAGCCCCGAATTCGCCAAGACCGTTTTCGACCCATTCACCCGCGAACAGACTACGACCGTGAGCGGAATTCAGGGCACGGGTCTCGGAATGGCGATAACAAAGAACATCGTAGATATGATGGGCGGAACGATAAGCGTCGACAGCGTTCAGGGCAAAGGCACGACGTTTACCGTAAACCTCGAGCTGAAGTTCTCCGCGGCTCACCGCGAAATGACCCCCATCGCCGAGCTCAGCGGTTTCAGAGGGCTTGTGGTCGACGACGATATGATAAGCTGCCAGAGCGTCTCTAAAATGCTCCGCCAGATAGGAATGCGCGCGGAATGGGCTCTTTCGGGAAGAGAAGCCGTTGCGCGCACCGCCGAAGCCGAAGAGATGTCTGACCCGTTCGAGGTTTACATAATCGACTGGTCGATGCCGGAGCTCAGCGGAATAGATACCGTAAAGGAGATAAGAAAGATAGTCGGCGACGACTCGCCTATAATCCTTATGTCGGCATACGACTGGACGGATATCGAGGAAGAAGCCCGAAAAGCGGGCGTAACCGGATTCATAAGCAAGCCGCTCTTTGCCTCAGACCTGCGCCAGACCCTTGAGCGCAGCATAGGCGGTTCGGGCGCGGCGGCTCCCAAAAAGCTCGTTTCCGAGCAGGAAACCGCCGACTTCAGCGGCAGAAGGATCCTCCTTGCCGAAGACAACGAGCTAAACCGCGAGATAGCCGTCGAGGTCCTCTCCGAGGCGGGATTTGAGGTAGAATCCGCCGAAAACGGCAAGCAGGCTTACGAGATGGTCCTTAACTCGAAGCCCGGGCATTACGACCTCGTTCTTATGGACATTCAGATGCCTATAATGGACGGCTACGCCGCGACACACGCCATAAGAGAGCTGAAAGACCCTGCGCTTTCGGGTCTGCCGATAATAGCTATGACCGCGAACGCCTTTGAGGAGGACCGCGAGCGGGCTCTTAAAGAGGGAATGAACGGGCATCTTGCCAAGCCGATAGACATCGAAAAGATGATGAAGCTGCTGGGAGAGCTGTTTAAAGAAAAAGAATAAAGGGCAAAAAATTCCGCCGGGCGCGCGAAGCGTTCGGCGGTTTTTAATTATTTTCCGTCGGGGAAGCTTGTAAACGAGCCCCTTTCGACCTCGGGCAGACCGCTGCGGGCCTTTTCGGCGGCTATCGCCCTTATGAGAAAAGCCATATTGCGGGCGAGGTTGCGCATCGTCTGGAGCCCTTCGGCGTCTTTTTTTACGTCGTCGGCAGAAAAGCCGTGGACCTGATTCCAATAGGTCGACGAGGCGACCGGCATTCCGCTTATTGTGAAGTATTTATTGAGAACGTCGAACGAAGCGGTGTTGCCGCCCCTGCGGCATGAGACCACCGCCGCACCAACCTTCATGTGCTTCGGGAAGGAGGTGCTGTAAAAGAGCCTGTCGAGGAAGGAGAGGATATTGCCGTTGGGCGAGCCGTAATAAACCGGACTGCCTATAACGAGACCGTCGGCTTCGGCGAACTTCGGCGCGACCTCGTTCACCGGATCGTCGAACACGCATTTTCCGAGCTTCCCGCACTGCCCGCAGGCTATGCAGCCTCTTATGTCCTTCGAGCCGACCTGAATAAGCTCGGTTTCGACCCTTTCGGCGTTAAATACCTTTATCATCTCGCCGAGAGCCTCTGCCGTGCAGCCGTTTGCGCGGGGGCTGCCGTTGAGCAAAATCACCTTTGACATTTTCGCAACTCCTTTTTTGTTTTATATGTCAAGTATACGCCTTTTTCGGGGAATGTCAAGCGAAAAGATCTGCGGGGAGTGTCCAAAGCGCCCGCATTAAAGGAAATCGACCAAGCCGAAAGGGATTTCGCCTTTAGGATAGCGTTCACGATATATCAATTTTGCAATTCCGAATTTATTGTAAGCGTCAACAAAAACTTCGACGACAGCTTTTAAGGTTTCAATGCTCCTTGCAAAGCATCTGCTCCTCCTGCGAAGCAACGGTATATAATCGCGCAGGTCTGCGTTAACGCTTTCTACCGTAAATGTATCGCTTTTGTCATGACAATTATAAATATGTTTTCCGGGATAGATAACACTCAGATAGCCGAAATACCCGTCGGTGCAGTAGTAATCGGCATACGGGGCGCTTTCGACTATCTCCTGAATCCTATGAGCAGACTTGTCCTGAGCTACCTGATGACCCGCTATAATGCGCGGCTTACGAGAAACCATCGACATCAAATAAACATTCTCTTTTGTTTCTGTCTTCGGCTTTTTGCCTATGAACCAATAAAGCTCGTCGAGCTCATAAAGCTTCGGTTTGATATTATATTTCTTGAAAAAATCAAAAACTTTTGACGGAATTTCAACATTTTGTTGATTACTTGCCTCGTTTTTTTATCCAATTATAGACATTGGATTTGCTGAAGTTATTCAAAAGTCCGACCTTTCTTCCGCTCACTCCGGAATAGTATGTCTTGATCGCTTGCTCCCTAACTTCCTCGCTGTATTGCCACGGACGCGGTTCGGGAGTGTAGTCTATGTTACAGTCATTGCAGCGATATTTCTGTGACCCCGACTTGTTTTTGCCGTGTCTGACCTGATGCTCGTGCTTGCCGCATTTTGGGCAATATATGTTTTCGTCAATTTTTGCTACTCTCGACATTTTTATCACCTCAATCATATTATAGCATATTGTGGGTGATTTGTACACACCCGATCTGCGTGAAACCGGCATTAAAACTTTTATGCTTTGCCGATTTGTTTCTCCTCTTGACTCATTTTCCCCGATATGATAGAATACCGCTGAAAGAGGTGACACCGTGGACAGATACATTTGCTTCGACGTTGAAACGCCGAATTTCAGAAACGACAGAATGAGCGCGATAGGTATCTGCGTTGTCGAAAACGGCGAGATAACCGAAGAGCGCTACTCCCTCGTAAACCCCGAAGAGCCCTTCGACGGCTTTAACATCTCTCTGACGGGCATTACCCCCGAAATGGTCGCCGGCGCCCCTTCTTTCGGCGAGCTGTGGCAGTCCTTCGGTCCTCTTCTTAAGAGCGGGCTCCTCGTCGCCCACAATGCGCAGTTCGATATGAGCGTGCTCTCAAAGTGCCTGCGCGCATATAATATCCCCTGTCGGGATTCCACGGAATACCTCTGCACCTGCCGTATGAGCAAGAAAATGATGCCCTGGATGCCGAACCACAAGCTCGATACCGTCTGCCGAGAGCTCTTTATCGACCTTAACCACCACAACGCCGCGAGCGACGCCCGCGCCTGCGCAGAAATTCTCCTTTACTGCCTTAAAAAAGGCGCCTGCGACTCGGATTTCCGCCGAGGCTACAGCCTAAGAGAATCGCGGACGGTAAAGGCGGTAAAATGCTGAAAGGAGCCCTGCCGTGAATCAATATCTCAGAAATCTTGACCGCCTCGAGTTTATAATGACCCTCGCCTGCACCGGCAGCTGCCGCCACTGTTCCGAGGGGAGCCACGCGGGATATTCCGAGCGGCTCGACGGCAAAAAGGCTGCCGAAGCCGTTATAAGCGCAGCTTCGGCATACGGGATAAAATCGGTTATGACCTTCGGCGGCGAGCCCCTTCTCTGCCCCGAGGACGTTTTTATGATACATTCCGCGGCAAAAAGGGCGGGGATCCCGAAGCGCCAGATAATAACCAACGGATTTTTCAGCCGCGATCCCGAAAAAATAACCCTCTGCGCCGAAAGGCTCGTCGAGAGCGGAGCCAACGCGATACTCCTCTCGGCGGATTCCTTCCATCAGGAGACTATCCCGCTCGAGCCGGCGATGAAATTTGCCGAAGCCTGCCTTAAAGCAGGTGCTGAGGATATCCGCCTCAATCCCGCTTGGCTCGTTTCGCCCGACGACCCGAATCCGTATAACTTGGAGACCCGCAAAATCGTCTCGGAATTTGAGGAGCTCGGCATAAGCTCCGCCAAGGGCAACGTGATCTTCCCACAGGGCAACGCGAGGATATACCTTGCCGACTACTTCGACCTCTCCGCGCCGGTTGTGAACCCCTATGACGAAGACCCCTCAGACCTTCATTCCGTGAGCGTTTCGCCCGACGGCTCTTTGCTCGGCGGAAGCATATACCGCGAGGATATACTCGACATTTTGGAAAGATACACGCCAGACGGTCTGGGAGCGGAAAATGTCTGACCCGGCGCGCCATAAGCGGGGCTTTACGCTGACCGAGCTTTTGGTCGCAATCGTAGTTTTCGCGCTCATCGCGTCGGTGATCGCGGCGGTATCGGTATCGGCGGCAAGGTCTGCAAGGCTCTCAAAGTTAGAATCACGATATCTTACCGTATCCGACACCGTGAGCGCCGCCCTTAGGGACATCCTCTCGGGCGCGGAATTTATTGAACAGCGCGGCGATAACGCCGTATTCATAAGCGAGAAATATTCGCCCTGCGAAGCTTCGCTGCGCTCCGAAAACGGAGTCGCCGAGCTGCTCGTATATTCCGGCGGCGAGCCCGAGATATTCACCCCGCTCTCGAAGGAATCATACGGCGGGTTTTCGCTCGAAGACCTAAAAGTATCGCCTACCGACGGCGGCTTTTACTGCTCGTTTACCCTTTCTTGCGGCGATTACTCGGAAAGCACGGAGTTTTCCGTTTTCTCCGCCTTAAGTCCCTCTTAACCGAGCATAACGTCAAGGAGCATCATCACCGCAAACCCCGCGACTATTCCCATCGTTGCGGAATATGGCTGGGAATCCTGATTTTTCTGACACTCGGGAATGAGCTCGTGGACGGCTACGAGTATCATCGCGCCCGCCGCAAACGACAGTGCATAAGGGAGCATCGCTTCTACATAGACTACGAGCAGCGCCCCTATAACGCCGGCTATCGGCTCTACCGCGCCCGAAGCCTGACCGAGCATAAAGCTCTTTTTGCGGGAATACCCCTCGCGCCTTAGCGGGACCGAGACCGCAGCCCCCTCGGGGAAATTCTGCAATCCTATCCCGACGGCTATGGTTATCGCTCCCATAAGCCCCTCGGCGGTGCTTCCCCCGCCCTTCAGCGCTCCGAACGCGACTCCGACCGCAAGCCCCTCGGGGATATTATGAAGAGTTATGGACAGCACCAGCATGATTATCCGGTTGAGCCTTTCGTTGGGCTTTCCCTGAGCGCTGTAGGCTCCGCCTCTTGCAAGCGAGACTGCCTTATCGGCAGCCCACATAAACACCGCTCCGAACAAAAATCCCGCCGTGGCGACAATGCAGGCGGGAAGCCCCTGAGCCGCCTCAGCGCGCTCGATAGCAGGCTGCAAAAGCGACCAGAAGCTCGCGGCTATCATAACGCCCGAGGCAAAGCCGAGCATAAGATTCATCACCCTTTGGCAGGGCGATTTGAAAAAGACGACCGTCGCCGCGCCGAGAGCGGTTACGAGCCAAGTTCCGAGAGTGGCGGCAAGCGCCGTTAAAACAAGATGATTCATTTGCGCTTTCTCACCTCCTATGCCCATTATATTTCCTTTGCGGCATAACGGTGACGGGCGGCGATTCAAAGCCGCGCGCAAATTTTTTGACCAAGGAGGAAATCCGCATAAAAAAGATACTTTTTATCTGCCACGGCAATATATGCCGCTCTCCGATGGCGGAATTCATAATGAAGGACCTCGTTGAAAAAAGCGGTCTCGGCGGAGAGTTTTATATCGAGTCCGCCGCAACGAGCACCGAAGAGCTCGGAAACGATATTTATCCTCCCGCAAAGGCAAAGCTCCGCGAAAAGGGAATACCCTTCTCTAAGCGCGGGGCGAGGCAGATGTCGAAGCGCGACTATTCCGCGTTCGACCTTATCGTCGCGATGGATTCCTACAACCTGAGAAACATTATGAGGATAATCGGCTCTGATTCGGAAGGGAAAGTCTGCCGCCTGCTCGACTTTACGGCGAAAAAAGGGAGCGACATCGACGACCCCTGGTATTCCGGAGACTTCGAGCGCGCCTATAACGACATCGCCGAGGGCTGCCGCGGGCTTCTTGATTCGCTTAGATGACCCGCAAGGCGGTCGGTCGGGCTTCGGATCATTTTAAGAAATTTTCCGAAAAAAACGCTTGTATCGGCATAATAAATGTGCTATAATTACGATGAAATAATTTCCGCAAAAGGAAGGTAAAAATTATGAGCATGTTCAAAAAGGATATAGGAATAGACCTCGGCACCGCCAACACCCTCGTTTACGCAAAGGGCAAGGGCATAATCTTAAGAGAGCCTTCGGTCGTCGCGGTAGACACCAAGACCGAAGTCGTCCGATATGTAGGCACCGAAGCCAAAAACATCATAGGCAGGACCCCGGGCTCGATCCGCGCTGTCCGCCCCCTTAAGGACGGCGTTATAGCCGACTTCGATATGACCACGGCTATGCTCCAGGAATTCATAAGAAAGGCTCTCGGAAACAACCCGTTCGCAAGGGCGAGGGTCATAATCTGCATACCCTCCGGCGTTACTGCTGTCGAGCGCAGAGCCGTTAAAGAGGCAGCCGAGGGCGCGGGCGCAAAGCGCGTTGCGATAATCGAAGAGCCTATGGCTGCCGCGATAGGCGCCGGGCTCCCCGTTGAATCTCCTACCGGCTCGATGATAGTAGACATCGGCGGCGGCACGAGCGAAGTAGCGGTTATCTCCCTCTGCGGAATAGTAACAAGCCGCTCGGTAAGAGTTGCGGGAGACGAATTCGACAACTCTATCATCAACTTCATCAAGAAAAAATACAACCTGCTCATAGGCGAGCGCACCGCCGAACAGATAAAGATTTCCATCGGCTCGGCTTACCCGACCGACGAGGACACCGAGCTTGAAATAAAGGGCAGAAACCTCTTGACGGGTCTTCCCGAGAACATAACCGTTACCTCCGAGGAAATAAGAGAGGCCCTTGCAGAGGCGCTTTCTCACATAATCGAGGCGATAAAGGTCACCCTCGAGCGCACCCCGCCGGAGCTTTCTGCGGATATTATCGACTCGGGCATTACACTTGCCGGAGGCGGCGCCCTCTTAAGAGGTCTCGACAGGCTCATAAACGAAGAGACTGGCATTCCGGTCCACATCGCCGAAAGACCGCTCGACTGCGTTGTAGACGGCACCGGCAAGCTGCTCGACAACATCGAGGAGCTTCAGGACGTTCTCAACGCCGAGACCTCCGCCTGATAACTCAGCAAAGCTTTCTTCCGCGCCGCGATTGCCCGCCGGGGCGTCGGCGGCGCGGTTTATCGTCGCAGTTTTTAAGAAAGGAGTGTGCTGCCGTGAAGGAATTCTTCGGCTCGAAGAAATTCATCGTAATAGCCTGTATAGCGGCTTTTCTGATAGGGATAATGATATACGCGGCGGTCAGCTCCTCCAACGCGATATCCTCAGCGGTCGGGACTGTTTTTTCGCCGGTCCAGCGCTTTTCGCAGCGCATTTCCGACGCCGTTACCGACGCCCTCGATATGCTGATAAACGCGAGAAAATACTATGAAGAAAATCAGTCGCTCAAAGAGCAGCTCGCCGAGCTTTACGCCCAGATTTCGGACTACACCGAAGTTATGCAGGAAAACGACCACCTTCGCGAGATGATAGACCTCGCCTCTTCTGCCGACGGCGTTGAGCTCTCGGAGCCCTGCACCGTTATCGGGCGCGTAGCCAACGACGTTTACGGCTCGTTTTTCATCGACAAGGGCGAAAAGGACGGCATTGAATACTACGACCCCGTTGTTACCGCTAACGGGATCGTCGGCTTTGTTACTGAGGTCGAATATACCTATTCAAAAGTTACCACCATTCTCTCGAACGAGATATCGCTCGGAGTTTACTGCGTAAGAACAGGCGAAACAGGCGTGATCGAGGGGAGCTATGAGCTCGCGCTCGACGGCAGAGTGAGAATGGTCTATATCCCTCTCGAATGCGAAATGACGGAGGGAGACATAGTTATAACCTCGGGCTACAGCGGAACCGTCCCGCAGGGGATAGTCCTCGGGACCCTCGGGGAGACCTCGATAGCTTCAAACGGTCTCTCGCGGAGCGGACTCATCACCCCGACGGTAGACCCATACGGCTTAAAGACGGTGTTCGTCATCACCGACTTCGACGGGAAAGGCTCGGCTTATGAAGAAGAACAGTAACGCCTCGGAATCCCCCGCCGTAAAGCCTCAGGTAAAAACCGCGATAAAATGGACCGTTTTTGCGGTGTTCACAGTATTTATGTATACCGCCTCGACCTCGGGCGGAGCGTCTTCTAAGGCTTTGCTGCTGTTTCCCTTTGCGGCTGCGGTAGCAGTTTACGAATCCGAGATACCCTCGGCGATACTCGGTTCCGCCGCGGGGCTTCTGCTCGACGTTTCGCTCGGCAAGCTCACCGGCTTCACCGCGCTTTTGATGTGCCTTTTCTGCGCGGGGATATCCGCGCTGTTTTCCCGCCTTCTGAGAAAAAACATAGTGAACTACCTGCTGGCTTTTTCGCTCGCGGGCGGAATTTATCTCTATCTCGACTACTATTTTTATTATAAGATATGGGGCTACGAGGGCTACAGGCTCGTTCTGACCCACAGGCTGATCCCCTCGGCTCTCAAGACTCTCGCATGGTCGCTGCCGGTCTTCGGCGCGGTATACCTTATCGAGAGGCTCTGCGGGAGCTCGCGCAAACCCAAGCTCGAAGAACAGGACAAGAACATAGAACGGGTGTGACAATGAAACGCTTTTTTGAAATCCTGAGGATAGGCGCAGCCGTGGCGCTGCTCGCGTTGGCGGTAATATTCGCCGGCTCGCGGCTTATGAAGATACAGGTCGTCGACGGCGCGATGTACCTCGAAATGTCGAAGTCGTCGAAAACCGCCGTTCAGTCGGTCTCGGCGGCGCGCGGGCAGATAGTCGACATAAGCGGGCGACCGCTCGTCGAAAACAGGGTCGCCTATAACATTATTATAAACGAATCCTTCTTCCCCGACGACCGCGCCGCTCAGAACGAAGTTATACTTCGGCTCACAAAGCTCCTCGAATCCGACGGTCTTATGTGGATAGACGAGCTCCCGATAACCCGTGAGCAGCCCTATGAATACACCCTCGCGACGGATTCGCGGGCGGTAAAAACCGTATTTGAAAAGCTCAGGCTCGCAATCTACGCGACCGCCGAAAACTGCGTCGACGCGCTCACAGATATGTACGATATCCCCGAGGAATGGAGCGAAGCCGAAAAGCGCGCAGTCGCCGGAGTCAGGTATCAGATGATACTCGGCGACTTCTCCTCGAAAAACGACTATGTCTTTATAAAAGACGTTCCGATAGAGACCGCCGCCAAGATAAGAGAGCTCACCTATCAGCTCTCGGGCGCGGGCGTCGTCGAGGACGCCGTAAGGGTATATAAGAGCGGCGAGATCTTCCCCCACGGGATAGGCTACGTCGGACCGATATACGCCGAGGAATACTCCTCGCTCAAAGAAGCCGGATATCTGATAAACGACACCGTCGGCAAAGCCGGCATCGAGCGCTCGATGGAGTATTACCTTCGCGGAAAGCGGGGCGAAAAGCGGATAACCGTTACGAGCGACGGCGATATATCGGAGGATATAACCAAAGAAGCCGTCCCCGGGAACACCGTTATGCTCACCATCGACTCGCAGTTCCAGGAGAAGCTCCAGAATATCCTCGGCGACTTCATTCATTCCCTTGCCGACGGCACCCTCACCAAAAAGGACTACGATTTTACCGACTGCTCGGCGGGAGCGATAGTAGTTATGGACGTAAAGACCGGCGCGGTAAAGGGAATGGCGACTTATCCGAATTACGACATAAACGACCTTATAAACGATTATTCTTCCGTCCTCAACGCCGAGGGTCAGCCGCTCTATAACCGTGCGACCGACGGGCTCTACCGCCCCGGCTCGGTTATGAAGACCGTTACGGCTACGGCTGCGCTCGCCGAAGGGGTTATCACCCCGCAGGACAAATTCACCTGCCACCGCAACTATAACTTCCTCGACATCGAGGTCCACTGCACCGGCAACCACGGCAACATAAACGTAGTCACTGCTATTCAGAAGAGCTGCAACATCTTCTTCTATCAGGTGGTCCAGCAGCTCGGACTCGACAGACTGCTCGAATACGAAAAGGCTTACGGTCTCGGAGAGGATATGGGGCTCGAAATAAAGAGCGCCGACGGCTATCTCGCCTGCCCAGATACCTTTGCCGACCTCGGTCTTGAATGGACCGTAGGTCAGGTCCTTCAGGCGGCTATAGGGCAGTCGGAGGTCGGAGTGACGCCGCTCCAGATGTGCTCGCTGGCGGCTACGATTGCCAACCACGGCACGAGGTATAAGCCCTATCTTGTAGATTCGGTATGGGACTACAACCGCACCGAGATGATATCAAAGACCGAGCCCGAAGTCGCGGCGACGGTAGACGCCAAGCCCGACGTTTTCGATACCGTTATCGCGGGAATGAAGCTTGCCGCTGAAAACACCACCGCCGACGTTTATTACCCGACAAACGAGCAGAACGCCTATCTTTCGCAGTTTTCGCTCAACGCGCTGCCCTACCCCGCGGCTATAAAGACCGGCACACCTCAGGCTTCGAACAAAGCGACTCAGAACTCCACCGCAGTAGGCTTCTACCCCGCCGACGACCCCGAAATAGCCTTCGCGATAGTTATAGAAAACGGCGAATATTCAAAGTATCTTGTGAGAAAAATAATCGAGGCATACTACGGCTACGAGAGCGGCGTTGAAGACCTCGGCAACGGAACGATGCGCAGCGTGGTGTTAAACAGGTGAAGTTTTATGAAATTTTTGTAAAATTTTCAAAAAACCAAAAAAATACTTTGACAGCCGGAAGATTTTGTGATATTATAGTCACACCCTATTGTACGCAATTTTAAGTATACCCGCAAAAGCTTATCTTAAGGAGGATTTTTATGCACATAGCACTGATAGCGCATGACTCCAAGAAAGAGCTGATGATCCAATTCTGCATCGCATACAGCGGGATTTTGAGTAAACACTCCCTCTGCGCGACCGGCACCACAGGAAAACAGGTTTCCGAAGCAACCGGCCTGAGCATTCAGCAATACCTAAGCGGCTCACAGGGCGGCTGCCAGCAAATCGGCGCCAAGATCTCCTGCAACGAGATCGACCTTCTGCTGTTCTTCCGTGACCCGATCAACCGCAAGTCCGGAGAGCCGAACGAGCACGACCTTCTGAGGCTGTGCGACGTTCACAATATCCCCCTCGCGACGAATATTGCCACCGCCGAGGCGCTCATTATGGCGCTCGAACGCGGCGACCTCGATTGGCGCGAGCTGGTCAGATAGACCGTCAAATCTTTCGGACCGAATCAAAACCGAATATCCGAAAGGCTGCGAACGAGAGAGTAGCAGGGTTCGGGCAATCAAAGAGAGGGCGCGCCCCGGTGAAAGCGCCTTTGCCCCGCCTTTGCGAAGGACACTCGCGAGCCTCTGCGTGTTCAAGCGCAGACGTTTCCCGCGTTAAGGGCTCGAGTGACCGGAAGCTTCCGGTAACAAGGGTGGTACCGCGACGGCCGTCGTCCCTTTTTATGGGGGCAGCGGTCGTTTTTTATCTCAAAAATCATTAAACAGAAAGGAATATAATATGTCAATGCAGATCAAACGCCCTAAAGGCACTCAGGACGTAATACCTGCCGATATCCGAAAATGGCGCACAGTTGAAAGGATAACCTCGGAAGCCGCCGAAAGATTCGGATTCCGCGAAATTCGCACGCCCGTCTTTGAGGATACCGGACTTTACGTCCGCTCCGTAGGCGACACCTCCGACGTCGTTACGAAGGAGATGTATACCGTTTCATCAAAGGGCGACGACACCTTTACCCTCCGCCCCGAAGGAACCGCCGGAGTAGTCCGCGCGATGCTCGAAAACGGCATTCTCAACGAAGGGCTCCCCCAGAAGGTTTATTACATCATCCCCTGCTACCGCCACGAAAAGCCCCAGGCGGGGCGTCTCCGCGAATTCCACCAGTTCGGAGTCGAGATGTTCGGCTCGGCCTCGCCCTATGCCGACGCCGAGATAATCCTTCTTGCGCGAAGCGTCCTCGAAAGCTGCGGGATAGGCGGGCTCGAGCTCCATATAAACTCCATCGGCTGCCCCGAATGCCGCGCAAAATACAAGGAAGCCCTCAAAGGCTACTTTGAAGGATATAAGTCCGAGCTCTGCGACACCTGCCTCGAGCGCCTCGATAAAAACCCGATGAGGATACTCGACTGCAAGTCGCCGGTCTGCAAGGAGATAGCCAATGGCGCGCCGGTTATTCTCGACTACCTCTGCGACGACTGCCGCGAACATTTTGAATCCCTGAAAAGTATCTTGGAGGACTGCGGAGTAAAATTCACCGTCGACCCGAAGATAGTCCGCGGGCTCGACTACTACACCCGCACCGTATTCGAGTTCATAACCGACTGCATCGGCGCTCAGGGAACGGTCTGCGGCGGCGGAAGATACGACGGTCTCGTTTCGGAGCTCGGCGGGCAGAAAACTCCGGCTCTCGGCTTCGGAATGGGGCTCGAAAGGCTTATTCTTACGATGCAGAGCAGCGGCGCGGCGTTTGCGGAACAGCCGGTATGCGACATATATCTCGTCCCCGCGGGAGAAGAGGCTCACCGCAGATGCGCCGTTCTCACCGATCTTCTCAGGCAGAGGGGTATCGCCGCGGAATACGACCTTATGGAGCGCGGAGTTAAGGCTCAGATGAAGTATGCCGACAAGATAAAGGCAAAATACGCCTGCGTTATCGGCAGCGACGAGCTCGAAAGCAACATAGCAAGGGTAAAGAATATGAGCACCGGCGAGGAGACGGCGGTTTCGCTCGGCTGCTTTGCCGATGAATTTATGAAAATAATAAACAGCGCCGGCGATTAAGCGTCGGGAAAAGGAGTAATAAAAATGGACAGAATGGGTAATCAGAGAAGAACGCATTACTGCGGAGAAATTCCGCTCGAACCCTGCGAAGTCGTCGTCTGCGGATTCGTTCAGAAGATACGCGACCTCGGCAACCTCATATTTATCGATCTCAGGGACCGCACGGGGATAGTGCAGCTCGCATTCGGCGACGGCACCGACCGCGAAATTTTCGAGAAGGCGCGCGGCGTCAGGAACGAATATGTTCTTATGGCGAAGGGAAACGTCTGCCCGCGCGAGAGCATAAACAAGGAGATACGCACCGGCACCGTTGAGATAAGGGTCACCGAGCTGAAAATCCTCTCAAAGGCTCAGACCGCGCCGTTTGAGATAACCAATTCCGACAAGGTAAACGACGAGCTCAAGCTCAAATACCGCTATCTCGACCTCAGGACCCGCAAGCTCACCGAAAACATAATCACCCGCCATAAAATCGCGCAGATAACCCGCGAATACTTCTATGAAAACGGCTTCCTCGAGATCGAGACCCCGATGATGATGAAATCGACCCCCGAGGGCGCGCGCGACTACCTTGTTCCCTCCCGCATTCACGACGGAAAATTCTACGCTCTTCCGCAGTCGCCCCAAATCTATAAGCAGCTCCTTATGGTCGCGGGCTTCGACCGCTATATCCAGCTTGCGCGCTGCTTCCGCGACGAAGACCTCAGAGCCGACCGCCAGCCGGAATTCACTCAGATCGACCTTGAAATGTCGTTCGTAGACCAGACCGATATCCAGAATATGATCGAGGGCTGGGTAAAGAGGCTGTTCAGAGAGATAAAGGGCGTTGAGGTCGAGCTCCCGCTGCCTCGCCTGACCTTTGCCGACGCTATGAACCGCTACGGCTCGGATAAGCCCGATACCCGCTTCGGAATGGAGATACAGGATATCTCGGACTTCGCCGCAAACTGCGATTTCAGCGTGTTCAAAGGCGCCGTCGAAAACGGCGGGACCGTAAGGGCGATAGTCGCCAAGAACGCCGCCGCGGTATATACCCGCAAGGAGATAGACAAGCTCGTTGAGCACGCCAAGGGAATAGGCGCAAAGGGGCTCTCTTACGTCCGCTGGACTGAAGATCAGCCCAACTGCTCGTTTGCAAAATTCCTCAAAGAGGGCGAGCTCGACTCGCTTCTTTCAAGGCTCGGAGCCGAAAAGGGCGACGTTGTTCTCATCGCGGCAGACACCAAAAAGACGGTCTGCACTGTTTTGGGAGCGCTCCGCCTTATCGTCGCGAAGAGGCTCGACATCATTCCGAAGGATAAATTCAACTTCGTTTGGATAGTCGAAATGCCTTTCTTTGAATTCAACGACGAGACCGGAAAATGGGAGGCGGCGCATCACCCGTTCACGATGCCGCTCGAGGAATGCCTCGAATACCTCGACACCGACCCCGAAAACGTCCGCGCGACAGCCTTCGACCTCGTTCTCAACGGCACCGAGCTCTGCTCCGGCTCGATGAGAATAACCGACCCCGAGCTTCAGAACAGAATGTTTGAGGCGCTCGGAATGACCGACGAAGAGATAGAAGCCAAGTTCGGGTTCCTCGTTGACGCCTATAAATACGGAGCGCCCCCGCACGGCGGCGTCGGTCTCGGGCTCGACAGGCTTTCGATGATACTCTGCGACGCAGACAATTTAAGAGACGTCATCGCCTTCCCGAAGGTCCAGAACGCGAGCGAGCTGATGAGCGGCTGCCCGTCGCCGGTCGACGAAAAGCAGCTCAGGGAGCTTCATATCGCGACTGTATCGGACGAAGAATAGCGCAAAAAAGGGCGGGAAATCCGCCCTTTACTCATACTTTTTCGAGCACTTTGAGGTAATCCCCGTCCTTTAGGAGCTCGGCGCGCCTGTTATCTCTCGCATCTTTCGACCCAATCGCTCCACCTCGGGTCGTCCTTTATGTTTTCGGGGCGGGAGCCCTTAACGCAGAACCTTGGGAAGTATTCCGGCTGAAATTTCGCGCAGGCGTCGCTTACCGTCTTCGCGCGGCGAAGAGCGTCGTCAAGGGCTTCAAAGGCTCCGTCGCCGTCGCCGGATTCCCAAAGGCGGTCGGCGAGAAACAGAGCTGTCCCCGCGAGATCTGCTCTAAGCGCCTTGTTGTCCCGATACCCGACCCCGAGGACCGCGTCGCCGATTTCTATTGCCTTTGCAACTGCTTTCGCGGTCGCGGCGGGAGAATCGGTGTTCCTCGAAATTTCGCAGTAAACCGTATACCGGACAAGATTTTGCGCAAGCGCAATAACCGCGTCTTCAAAGGCTTCGGAGCGCTTTTTGCCGCAAAGCCCGCCGATGCTCAGAAATTCGCGGCAGCCCCACATTGTCGGCGCCCTTTCGGCGAGCTTTGCCGCCTTTTCGGTCTCGCCGGTCACTGCGTAAAGATTTACAAGCAAATTTACTGCGCCAAACTTTTCGTCGCCGTCCTCGAGCAAAGGTATCACCCTCTCGTAGAGCGATATAGCCTCCTGCCACTCGGCGTATTTTTTGTGCCGCTCGACGTCGAAAACGTCATACCCCTCCTCGTCGGTGAGGTGAAACTCGCCGTAGCGGACATATCCCGCGTTATAGAGGATATCCGCGAGCGCAAGCATTACCTGCGGGTTCCCGGGAAATTCGAGAAGCCCCTCCCGCGCAAGGCGTATGCACTCGCTCATCGAGACGTCCTCGCCGTTGTTTTCGCGGTTCATTTCAGCGAGCTTTTTGCAAAGAGCGTCTATCTTTCTTTTGCGCTCGACGTCATAGCCGAAAAGCCGGTCGATGGATACGTTGAAGTAGTTCGCAATCGACGGCAGCAGCCCGATATCTGGACAGCAGACGGCTTTTTCCCACCTCGACACCGCCTGAGCGGTTACTCCGAGCGCCGCCGCGACTTCGTCCTGCGTGCGACCGTCGCGCACACGGAGCTCTTTAAGCTGTTTTCCTATTTCAAAAGCCATTTTTATTCCTCCAAAAGTTTTATTCACCGGTGTGCTTTAATTTTACCATCGGATTTCCTTAAAGTCAATTAACGATTTGTCGTTTGAAAGTCAACCGTTTGTTTACCAAAAAATGCGCTCAGAATTACAAAAAGTATAATTTTCCGAAAATTTTTAATATCCTCTTGACAACGGCGGCATAATGGTATATAATATACCACTGTAAAGCCGTTTTGCTTTACATTAAGCACGACATTTAGTGTCCCGAGCAGCTTCCGAAAGGGTGATATTGTGTGGCTAAGGATTTGAAGTTCTCCTCTTTGCTTGACATTTACGGCGGTGTTCTGACCGATAAGCAGCGCGAAATGCTCGAGCTTTATTACAACGAGGATTTATCCCTCTCCGAAATTGCAGCCAACGACGGTATCTCCCGCCAGGGCGTCCGCGACAGCATAAAGCGCGGCGAGGAGACGCTTTTGGACCTCGACGGAAAGATCGGCGTAGTAGAGATGCTTGAAAAATACGACAAGCTTCTCGACGAGGTCGGCGCGCGCTGCGACGAAATAATCGCCGACTGCCGCTCGTATACCACCACAAAAAGCGTTATCGAAAAGCTCGAGCGGATAAAAGCCGTTATAGAGCAGACAGGCAGATAATTTTAAAAAGGAGCGAAACCGAATGGCATTTGAAGGCTTGTCGGAAAAGCTCGGCGCCGTTTTCAAAAGGCTGAAAAACCGCGGCAAGCTCTCCGAGGCGGACGTCAAGGCGTGTATGCGCGAGGTGCGCATGGCGCTTTTAGAGGCGGACGTAAGCTATAAAGTGGTCAAGGACTTTGTCGCTAAGGTGACCGAGCGCTGCGTAGGCTCCGAGGTCCTCGAAAGCCTCACCCCCGCCCAGCAGGTCATAAAGATAGTCCACGAAGAGCTCATCGCGCTTATGGGCGAGAGCAGCTCAAAGATAAACTTCCCCTCCAAGCCGCCTTGCGTCATTATGATGTGCGGTCTTCAGGGAAGCGGTAAAACCACCCACGCAGCTAAGCTTGCGAAGTATTTTAAAGCTCAGGAGCACCGCCCGCTTTTGGTCGGATGCGACATCTACCGCCCCGCGGCGATAGAGCAGCTCAAAATCGTCGGCGAAAGGGCGGGAGTCCCCGTTTTTGAAATGGGGCAGACCGATCCGCGTAAAATCGCGCGGGAAGCGGTTAAACACGCCCGCGACTACGGCAACGACATAGTCCTTTTCGATACCGCAGGGCGCCTGCAAATAGACGAAGAGCTTATGCAGGAGCTCAAGGACATAAAAGAGATAGCCGAGCCCTCAGAGATAATCCTCGTTGTAGACGCTATGACGGGGCAGGAAGCAGTAAACGTCGCCAAAACGTTCGACGAGCAGATAGGCATCAACAGCGTTATTCTTACCAAGCTCGATTCCGATACCCGCGGCGGCGCGGCGCTTTCGGTTCTTGCGGCTACCGGCAAGCCGATAAAATTCATCGGCACCGGCGAAAAGCTCGACGACTTCGAGGTATTCCACCCCGACAGAATGGCTTCGAGGATACTCGGTATGGGCGACGTTCTCTCGCTGATAGAAAAGGCTCAGAGCTCATTCGACGAAAAGGAAGCCGAGCGCCTTGCAGGTAAAATGCAGCAGGGGGGCTTTGACCTCAACGACCTGCTCGACCAGATGCGCCAGATCAAAAAAATGGGCTCTTTGCGCTCGCTTCTTGCGATGATGCCGGGCGGAAACAAGATAGACGAAGACCAGATCGACGAAAAGCAGGTCCCGAGGACCGAAGCTATTATCCTCTCGATGACCCCTGCGGAGCGCGCGAAGCCCTCGCTCATAAATCCCTCGCGAAAGCGCAGGATAGCCGCCGGAAGCGGCACCAGAGTTGAGGACGTCAACCGCCTTTTGAAGCAGTATGAGCAGATGCAGAAGCTTATGAAGCAGATGGGCATAACCGGCTCGGGCAGAAACGGCAAGGGCAAGCGCAAAAAGATGCCCGCGATACCGAAGGAGCTTATGCAGAACCTCTCGAATCTCAAATAGGTCTTTTACGGCGATAAACCGCCATAAAACAAATAAAGCAATTACATCTTTTATCACTATCAGGAGGTGAATATATTATGGCAGTAAAGATCAGGCTCAGAAGAATCGGTGCCAAGAAGAACCCCTTCTACCGCATCGTCGTCGCCGATTCGCGTTATCCCCGCGACGGTCGCTTCATTGAGGAGATAGGCTACTACGACCCCACTACCGAACCCGCCACCCTTAAGGCTGACGCGGAAAAGGCGAAAAAGTGGATCGACACCGGCGCTCAGCCGACCGATACCGTAAAGGCTCTCTTTAAGAAAAACGGCATCATCTGAACAATAATCAACCGGAAAGGAACTTAAAAAATGACTGAACTTTTAAAGAACATCGCCGTCGGACTTGTCGACGATAAGACCGCCGTCGAGGTGGTTCAGGACGAACCCAATGAAGAGGGAGTAATCGTTTTCCATCTTCACGTTGCACCCGACGATATGGGAAGAGTAATCGGAAAGCAGGGCAGAATCGCCAAGGCTATCCGCACTCTGATGCGCTCCGCCGCCGCCAGAAACAATCAGGACATAAAGGTGGAAATCGACTAATGAAAACGCGGCTCAGCCTTTGAGCCGCATTTTTCATAATGAGGTGCCATGAAAAAATATCTTGAAATTGCAAAGATAGTTTCCGTTCACGGAATAAAGGGCGAGGTCAACGCTCAGGCGTGGTGCGACTCGCCCGCGGTGCTCTGCAAGCTTAAAAAGCTCTATTCAAAGGACGGCTCGACCGTATATCCGGTGGAGCGCGCGCGCCCGAAGGGCGGGGAAATGGCGATACTTAAGCTCGCGGGAACAGATACACCCGAAGCCGCCCAGACGCTTCGGAATAAGATTCTCTATGCCGACCGAAGCGATATAAAGCTTCCCGCGGGGAGCTATTTTATCGCCGACCTCGTTGGGCTCGAAGCAGTCGACGAAAGCGGAAGGTCCTACGGCAGGATAACCGACGTTTTCGGAACGGGAGCAAACGACGTCTACGAAATAACGAAGGACGGAAAGAAATACTATATCCCCGCGATACCGTCGGTGGTGCTCAAAACCGACGTCGAAGCGGGAAAAATGACCGTCTTCCCGATGGAGGGACTTTTTGATGAGGATTGACATAGCAACTCTTTTCCCCGAAATATGCGAGACCTACCTCGGGCAAAGCATTGTAGGCAGGGCGCGGAACAAAGGCGTTTTCGAGCTTTACTGCCACCAGATACGCGACTACGCCTTCGATAAGCATCACCGCGTAGACGACACCCCGTATTCCGAGCGGCAGGGAATGCTTCTTCTTGCCGAGCCGATTTGGCAGTGCTACAAAGCCGTCGTCGGCGAGCGCAGACCTCACGTTATATATATGTCTCCCCGAGGAAAGACCCTGAATCAGCAGCGCCTGAAGGAGCTTGCCTCGGCGGGCGAGGACCTCTTTATCCTCTGCGGGCATTACGAGGGCGTCGACCAGCGGGTGCTCGACAAATTAGAGGCCGAGGAAATTTCTGTCGGCGACTACGTTCTCACCGGCGGAGAGCTCCCCGCTATGATACTCGCCGACGGGGTCGTCCGCCTTCTTGACGGTACGCTCTCTCAGGAGGACTGCTTTATGGACGAGAGCCATTACAGCGGACTGCTTGAATACCCCCAGTATACCAAGCCTCAGATTTGGCAGGACATGCCGGTGCCGGACATACTCGTTTCGGGTCACCACGCGAATATAATGAAATGGCGGCGGGAAAAATCGCTTGAGGAGACATATCTTAAGCGCCCAGAGCTCCTCGAAACCGCCCCGCTCACCGACGCCGACAGGGCTTATCTTTCGGAGCTCAGAGCGAGATATGAGGATATGCCTGAATTTTTCAACAATAAGTGAATTTTTGTTTGTTTATTGTGCTCTCATTCGCTGAAAAATCTATAGCAAAATGCACAAATTGGGGTCTTAAAATTTGGCAGGGCGTCGGCAAATGGCAGAAATTTTGGTGAAAAGCTTTGATTCATCGGTTTTGTCCGTTGACTATCGGCAAAAAAATTTGTATACTAACATCACGTTAATCCAACAGGTACATTTTAATAATTGAAACGGAGAGTATGTTATGTTTGTTAAAGATGTAGTTGTTAAGAATCAGATCGGTCTTCACGCCCGTCCGGCAACCTTCTTCATCCAGAAGGCAAACGAATTCAAGTCTTCGATTTGGGTCGAAAAGGAAGAGAGACGTGTAAACGGCAAGAGCCTTCTCGGTGTACTGTCCCTCGGCATTATCGGCGGAACCGGTATCCGCATCATAGCCGACGGAGCAGACGAGGAAACCGCCGTTTCGAGTCTCGTTTCTTTGGTGGACAGCGAGTTTTCCGAAGAAGCAAGATCATAAGAGCCATCATCTTAACATCAGTGATTTTTCCCTGTAAACGGCTTCGCGCTTTGGCGGAGCCGTTTCTTTTTTGCCTTCGGGGCTCCCCTTTCCAGATTTTCGCCCCGCGTAGTCTGTACTTTTGCACATATATTTTCCCGTTTTCGGAGGCAAAATTTGTACGTTGGTGATTCTGTATAAAAAAGTCATTATTTTTTTGTGGTTATTCACACTTTATTAACACATCTTCCGAAAATAAATGATATAATGATTCAGACGCGAAAATTCGGCGTTGCGGTCGGTTTACGGCGCATAAAAAGCGCACGCGTCGCATACGAAGCGAGCGCTCGGGCTTAAATGCCCGCGTTCGGAAAGAGTGCTGAAATATTTTTTGGGGAGTAACAACTATGCCTAACAGATTTTTCCAAGGTATCGTACATCAGATGAGCGAGACGGTCGGCTGTGAGATCGGCGTCGTCGACGAGGGAGCCCTTGTAGTAGCCTGCAGCGACGTCTCAAAGATAGGCTCCGCAAACGAATATGTATCGTTGGATCTGAACGAGACCTTCGATTATTTCGTCCGCGACGGCTACACCTATAAGCCCTTTGGAGCCAAGACCAAGAATGAATACGCCGTATTTGTCGAGGGAACGGACGAGTCTGCCTATAAGACCGCTTCGATGCTCTGCGTTGCCCTCTCGAATCTCCAGCAGTTCTACGACGAAAAGTATGACCGCACCAACTTCGTCAAGAACGTCGTTTTAGACAATATTCTCCCGGGAGACATTATGATAAAGGCGCGCGAGCTCCATTTCAACAACGAAGCGCACCGCGTCGTACTGCTCATAAGAATAGTCTCTTCCAACGACGTCTCCGCGTTCGACGTTATTCAGAACCTCTTCCCCGACAAGAATAAAGACTTTGTTTTCACCACCTCCGAGGCGGATATCGTCCTCATTAAAGAGGTCCGCCCGTCGATTGAGCCCGCCGACCTCGAAAAGCTGGCGTTCTCTATTGCCGATACCCTTTCGAGCGAATTCTACACGAGGGTAAACGTCGGAATCGGCACCGTTGTCGATACCGTCCGCGCGCTTGCGGTCTCGTTTAAAGAAGCCCAGATAGCCCTCGAGGTCGGAAAGGTATTCGACACCGATAAAACCATAGTAAGCTATGAAAATCTCGGCATCGCAAGGCTCATCTACCACCTACCCACCACCCTCTGCGAGACCTTCCTCAAGGAAGTTTTCAAGAAGGGCTCAATAGAGTCGCTCGACCAGGAGACTCTGTTCACTATTCAGAAGTTCTTCGAGAACAACCTCAACGTCTCGGAGACCTCGCGCAAGCTCTTTGTCCACAGAAACACCCTTGTTTACCGCCTCGAGAAGATAAAGAAGCTCACGGGGCTCGACCTTCGCGAGTTCGACCACGCTATCATCTTCAAGATCGCGCTTATGGTCAAGAAATACCTTTCCTCGGAGCCCACAAAGTATTGATTTTTTGCTGCCTGAAAGGAGCAGTTACCCCGAATGGTTGAATTTCGCAACGTTTCATATACATACCCCAACGGTCAGCAGGCTTTGAGCCGCATAAACCTTAAAATAGAAGACGATGAATTCGTCTTCGTTGTCGGAGCCAACGGCGCCGGCAAGTCAACGCTTATAAAGCTGCTTCTCCGCGAGCTCACCGCCACCGAGGGAGAGGTCACCGTAAACGGCTTTAACCTCTCCTCGATGAAGCAGAGAAACATTCCGAAACTGCGCCGAACCATCGGCGTGGTTTTTCAGGATTTCCGCCTGATTCCGAATATGACCGTTTACGACAATGTGGCGTTCGCGCTCAGAGTTATCGACGCGCCCACTAAATACATCAGGACGAGAGTCCCCTACGTTATAAGCCTTGTAGGGCTCACCCAGAAGGCTAAATCCTATCCCAACGACCTCTCGGGCGGCGAGCAGCAGCGCGTCGCTCTTGCAAGAGCCCTCGTCAACGACCCTCAGCTCATCATAGCGGACGAGCCCACAGGCAACGTTGACCCCGCAAGGAGCTTCGAGATAGTCGATCTTTTAAAGTCGATAAACGAGGAGTGCGGCACCACAGTTCTTATGGTCACCCATCAGCACGACCTCGTGCGCTATTTCGGCGGGCGCATAATCAACATCAACACCGGCGCCGTGGTCTTCGACGAAATCATAGGGGGCGCAGATGAGGCTAAATAGTTTTAAGTATCTTGTGAAGCAGGGCTTCGCGGGGCTTTGGTTCAACCGCGTAAATTCCTTCGCTTCCCTCTGCGTTATAACGATATCGCTTATAATGGTCGGAATATCCGTCCTTGTTTCGTTCAATATAACCCAGATGATAGGCGCAATAGAAAAGCGCAACGAGGTTATGGTCGTCATATTGGACGGCACCCCCGACAATAACGTTACCCTTTTGGGCGAGCAGCTCGCCCAAAACCCGAATATTTTCGAGGTAAACTTCTACTCCCGCGACGAGGCGCTTGCCGATATGCAGGAGACTATGACAGAAGACGAAAAGGCGTATTTCGCCTCTTATATCCATAACAACCCCCTGCCCGACACTTATAGGGTAAGGGTGAGCGACATTTCGGAGCTCTCCGAGACCGTAAAGCAGATACAGCAGCTTCAGTTCGTGGAATCGGTGCAGGCGCCGAACGACTTTGCAAGCATACTGACGGGCATAAGAAACGTCTGCGCGATACTCTTCTCGGCGATAACCGCCGCGCTGATAATCGTCTGCTTCGTTATAATCTCCAATTCCACCCGCGCGAGCGTTTACGCCCGCAGGCGCGAGATAAGCATTATGAGATACGTCGGCGCGTCGAAGTCGTTTATCGAGATTCCCTTCTTCGTAGAGGGGCTCGTAATAGGCGTCGTATCCGCGGGGATAGCCTTCGGAATGACCTGGTTCGCCTATACCGAGGTATTCAAAATGCTCTCGAGCGACGCCAACGTATTCTCGATATTCGGTCTCTCCGCGATAATCCCGTTTGAAAGCATCGCGCTGAAAACCGGTCTCGCATATCTTGCCTTCGGCATAATTTTGAGCGCCGTCGGCACGGTCGTCTCCACCCGCAAGCATTTAAACGTCTGATCCGTCATAGACTGTTGAAAGGAGCCGGCATTGAAACACCGCGTTTTATTCAGGAAAATATTCACTGTCGTCACCGCTCTGGCGGTGGTCATAAGCTTTGCGTCGTATTCAGCCTCGAGTCTTACCGTGACCGAGGCTTCAACGCAGTCCGAGCTCGAACAGCGCCTCAAGGAAATAGAGGCTGAGCAGAAAGAGATCGACAAGAAAATAAAGAGCACCAAGGACGACATCGCAAAGGAAAAGGAAAACCAGGAAGCCATCGACGAGCAGATCGAAGCCACCGAGGAATATATCCGCACCCTTGTCGACCTCATAAGCGACTACACCTCTCAGATAGAATCGCTCGAAGACGAAATTGCGGCTCTTGAGGGCGAGATCGAGATACAGTCCTTAAAAATCGAGGCTAAGGAACAGGAGATAGAGGAAAACACCGAGCTCTACGGCAAGCGCTTAAGAGCCATCTATCTCAGCGGAAACGATTCCGTTGCGTCGATAGTCCTCGGCTCGACCGATTTCTTCGATATGCTGATGAAAATAGAGCTCGTCAAGCGCGTCTCCAAAAACGACGCACAGCTCATTCAGTCGATGCTCGACACCGCGGCGGAATATGAAGCCGACAAGCTCGAACTCGAAAACGAAGTCGCCGCGCTCGAAGAGACCGTTGAAATAACCGAGGGCAAGAAAACGGAACAGGAAGACCTTCAGGCTCAGTGGAACGACAAGCTCGTTGAGCTTCAGGACCTTTTATCGCAGTCGAAAAAGGCTATTGCGGCTCTTAAAGACAAGGAAGACGCCTATGAGGACGACAAGGAAGCCCTCGACAAAGAGGCGGACAAGCTCGAGAAGGAAATTCAGGATATAATCCGCAAGGCTTCACGCGCGCAGTATATGGGCGACCTGCCCGAAGGGACCTTCCTCTGGCCCTGCCCCGGTCACTACACCATAACATCCAAATACGGGATGCGTTCGGGAAGGATGCACCGCGGAATAGACATCTCCGACGGCAGCATTCACGGCGCCGAGATATGCGCCGCCAACTCGGGCGAGGTAATATTCGTAAACAACTCCTGCACCCATAACTACGGAAAGAAAAAATCCTGCGGCTGCGGAAGCGGCTTCGGAAACTACTGCATAATCGACCACGGCGGCGGATATACCACCGTTTACGGTCACGCCGAAAAGATAATAGTCAAGGTCGGGCAGAAGGTCTCGACCGGCGACGTTCTGGGATACGTCGGCTCTACCGGCGACTCGACCGGCTGGCACCTCCACTTTGAGACCCGTATCGACGGCGACAGAGTTGACCCGCAGGGTTCGAAAGTAAATCTCATCGTAAAGTAAGGAAATCAGTATGAACCGGAAAATCCCGCTCGGACTTACGATCGCTCTTATGGCGATCGCCGCCGCGATAACCTTTATCATCTCGACGAGCTACTCAATGGGCATTTACAACAGCCTTATACCCGACGTTCAGCAGCGCGCCGAGATGTATCAGAAGTTAGAGCAGATCGACGCATACGTCCGCGCATATTACGACGGCACCATCGACGAAGACAAGCTTATCGAGGCTCTCGCCAACGGATATATCTCTATTCTCGACAACGCCGACGCCCGCTATATGACCGCACAGGAATACACCCTTTACCGCGAGCATTTGAGCGGCACCCACCTCGGCATAGGGGTTTATACCAAGGAGGACGGCGGATACCCGACGGTCACCGAGGTCCTTGCAAACAGCCCCGCCGCTACTGCGGGGATATCGGTCGGAGACAGCATTGTTGAAATAAACGGTCAGAGCGCGCTCGATATAGGCTATTCCGAAGCGACCGAGCTTTTGAGGAGCGCCGTGGGAACTCAGCTTGAGCTTACGCTGAGGACCGCCGGAGTAGACCGCTCGGCTGTCGTCTCTACGATACAGATGACCGTGGCGACCGTAAGGACGGCGACATACGGCTCTCTCGGATATATTAAGGTCACCGAATTCAACGAAAAGACCTATCAGCAGTTTATAGCGGCGTATTCGATGCTCCGCTCTCAGGACATCACAGGGCTTCTTATCGACCTGCGCAACAACAGCGGTCAGCTTTTCGACCCTGCGGTAAATATCCTCGGGGCTTTGCTGCCTGCGGGAACAACGGTTGCTATGAACGAGAGCCGCGACGGAACGGTCACGGTTTACGACACCGCCTCGGGCTCGCGCGAAGCGGATATTCCGCTCTGCGTGATAGTTAATTCCCGCACCGAAGGACCCGCCGAGCTTATGGCGGCGGTCTTAAAAGACCGGCTCGCGGCTTCTACCGTCGGGGTGAGCACCGCGGGCGAAGGGAACCTGTTCGAGTCGTACCCGCTCTACGACGGCACCGCGATAATCCTCCCCATTTCAACGCTCAGCTCAGAAAACATCGCAATAGAGGGCGTAGGCATAAAGCCCGACTACGAAGCCCCCGCCACCTTTGACGACACCGACGAGGAGCTCGCCGCCCTTGACGAAACCACCGACCCGGCGCTCAAGCGCGCGATAGAGGTACTGACAAGCCAAATACCTATAGGATAATACAATAACGCAAAAAATTAAGCTCCCTCCGAATAGGAGAGAGCTTTTTGTTATGATGCGTTATTCTCCGCCGTCAAGCCCGCCGGTTTCGATTCCGAGACCCGCAAGGTATTCGTCGAGATTCGGGATATCCTCCCATTCGCCGAGGTCTTCGGTCTCGCCTTCGCCCTCGACGATGCTTTCGTCGGTGACATCGGGCTCAGGAGCCTTTGTTGCTTCGGTAGTCTCCTTGGCGGTGGTCTTTTCGGGAGCCTTGGTAGTGGCGGCAGTGGTCGCCTTGGTGGTGGCTTCGGTCTTTGCAGTCGTTGCCTGCGCGGGGGCTTCGGTGGTGGTCGCCTCGGCAGTGGTCACGACCTCGGCAGCAGTAGCCTGAGCTTCGGTAACGGCGGGTTCCGCGGTGGTTTCGGCAGGAGCCTCGGATTCGGGCGCGGGGGTCGTTGCCTCCGGCTCGGTTTCGGGAAGGCTTACCGTTAGAGCGGCTGCGGTGGTATCCTGAGTCGTTTCGGGCTCGGTTCCTCCCTCGGGACCGCAAGCCGTAAGCGCGAGGATCATCGCTGCTGCAACTGCCGCAGTAAGAAATTTTTTCATATTTTTTCGTCCTTTCTCAACAGGATCTGTCGCGGCGCGCAGAATTATTGTCGTCTGAGCCCGCGAAAAAATACCCCGCCGGGAAAATCTCCCGACGGAGCCCCTTTAAAATCAGCCGTTGAGCTTCTTAGCGAGCTGCGACTTTTTCCTCGCCGCGGTGTTCTTATGAAGAATACCCTTGGCGCAAGCCTGATCTACCTTCTTGATAGCTGCTCTGACGGCGGCTTCCTTCGAAGCGGCGTCGGCGTTCTCCGCCTTCTTTACGGCGGTCTTCAGCGAGCTTTTAACCATTTTGTTCCTGAGTGTTTTGGTCTTGATGACCTCTACTCTTTTCTTTGCAGACTTAATGTTTGCCATTAAGACACCTCCTTCGTCTTAGCGCCCCGACCTCGGGGTATGAAATGCACTTATTTGGATAAGCTACTTGCATGACTGAGAGAAAATGCAAAAGGTTAATGACTCCTTACTTATTCAACAAGTATCAACAATAAATATATCATCACTTTTCAAAAAAAGCAATACCTTTTTTAAAATTTTTCTCCCTATTCAGGAAAATTTTTGATGCGAAAGGACGTATTTTATGTCGGATACCTACAAAAGAACGGATCTTGCGCTCGAGCGCGCCGAAACCATCCGGACCGAGGCTCCCCTCCCCGAGGGGATCGCCGTAAGCACAAAGAAAACCTCCTGCTTCGAGATAACCGACGTTTCGGTGACCTCAGACTCCGCCGCGAAGAAAATCGAGAAGCCGAAGGGGCGCTATATAACCCTCGAGACCGGCAGCCGCCTCGATATGCGCCCGCAGAATTTTGAGCAGAGCGCGGCGGACTTGGCAGACGAGCTCCGCTCGCTTATGAAAGCCCGCGGGAGCGTTCTCGTCGTCGGGCTCGGGAACGAAGCCATAACCCCCGACAGCCTCGGTCCGAGGGTGATATCCCATATCTTTTCGACCCGCCACATCAAAACCAACGCTCCCTCGCTCTACAGCAGCGACCTCGGTGAGGTATGCGCCTTCGCCCCGGGGGTAATGGGTCAGACGGGGATAGAAGCCGGCGAGCTGATAAAATCGGTCTGCGAGTCGGTAAAGCCGTCGCTCGTAGTCGCAGTCGACGCACTCGCCTGCTCAGAGCTCTCGCACTTAGGCAAAACCGTTCAGCTCACCGATTCGGGGATCTCCCCCGGAAGCGGCGTTCTCAATTCGAGAAAAGAGCTCTCAAAAGCCACTCTCGGGGTCCCCTGCATAGCCGTCGGAGTGCCTACTATAGCCGATCTCGGCGCCGAAAGGCAGGGCGGCGAGCCGCTTATGGTAACTCCCCGCTCGGTAGACAAGCTGATAAGCTGTTCGGCGCAGCTTATATCCTCGGCGCTCAACCTTGCGCTCCACCCCGGGCTCGATTTAGAGGAGATCATCGGGCTGACGTCCTGAAAATTTCAAAAACACTATTGACAAATCGCCTTTCTCACGCTACACTATTAGTAATGACATACGACATCAGCTTGACAGGAGGTTTTAGTAATGGTATTTGAAAAGGTAAAGAAGATCATCGCCGATCAGCTCGATATCGACGCCGACGGTATAACCTATGAGTCGAATCTCGCTGATGATTTCGGCGCGGATTCGCTTGACCTCGTCGATATCTCAATGTCTATCGAGGACGAGTTCGGCGTTGAATTTCCGGATGACGCTCTGGAAAGCATCAGCACTGTTGCCGATCTGGTAAAATTCATCGAAGACAATCAGTAAAACCCCGCCTCCGGCTTAAAACCGGAGGCATTTCATCTTTTGGCAAAAAATTTTCAAAACCGCTTGACAAAACAAAAACGGCGGTGTATAATTTCGGTGTAAACCGTTGAAGCGGGAGTAAAGGCGAATAAGCCGGCACAGAGAGCCCGGGAAGCTGAGAGCCGGGTCTGAAGCTGTTCGTCAAATGGTCCGCCGAGGGTGCAGTCAAAGGGGAAGCCCGAGTATTCTGCAACGTGTGGGCATACGTCAGTTGCCGGGAGTATAACTTTTTTAAAAGCGTACTCCGCAGAGCGCGCCTATTAAGGCGAATCAAGGTGGCAACGCGGATAGTTTATTGCTGTTCGTCCTTGACAGAGTTCTTTCTGTCCGGGGCGCTTTTTATATATTATAAAGAAATACGGGGTGTGTCTATGAACTTTTCACCGTCTTTAGAGACCGTCAAAAAAATCGCATCCGAGGGCAAATACCGTCTCTGCCCTCTCTCGCTCGAGCTTCTTTCAGACAGCTTTACGCCGATAGAGGTCCTTCGGATACTCAAATCCGTTTCGAGCCATTGCTATCTGCTCGAATCAATAGAGGGCAAGGAGCGATGGGGGCGCTACACCTTCCTCGGCTTCGAACCTAAGCTTGAGCTCACATATTCAAAGGGCGTTTTCAGCGCGGGCAGCCTGAAGGTCAAAACCGCCGACCCCGCAAAATACATAAGGGATATCCTCGCCGAGCATAAGAGTCCGAAAATAGAAGGGCTCCCGCCGTTTACGGGAGGGCTTGTAGGGTATTTCGCCTACGATTACTTCGGCGATGTAGAGCCCGCGGCGCATGTTGACGTAAACGACGAGGAGGATTTCAGAGACCTCGATTTAATGCTCTTCGACAAGGTAATAGCCTTCGACAACTTCCGCCAGAAGCTGATCCTTATAGCAAATATCCCCCTCGACGATCCCGAGGAGGGCTATAAAGCCGCTTCTAAAGAGCTCTCGGAGCTTTCGCGGCTTCTGTTCTCGAAGCGGGGGAATATCCCCGCCGAAAGCGGAGGAAAGCTTAAGGGCGAGGTAAAGCCGCTCTTTGAACGCGAAGCCTACTGCTCGATGGTCGAGAGGGCGAAGCGGTATATCCGCGAGGGCGATATATTTCAGATCGTCCTTTCAAACCGCCTCAGCGCGGAATTCGAGGGCAGCCTGCTGAATACCTACAGAATTCTGCGGACGATAAACCCCTCGCCCTATATGTTCTATCTCTGCGGGACCGACGTAGAGGTCGCGGGGGCTTCGCCCGAAACACTCGTCAAGCTCGAGGGCGGGATACTTCACACCTTCCCGCTCGCCGGGACCCGCCCGCGCGGTAAAACCGAGAGAGAGGACCGCGAGCTCGAGCGCGAGCTTTTAGCCGACGAAAAAGAGCTCGCCGAGCACAATATGCTCGTAGACCTCGGCAGAAACGACCTCGGAAAGATAAGCCGCTTCGGTACGGTCAAGGTCGAAAAATACCACTCTATCGAGCGCTACTCCCACGTTATGCATATCGGCTCGACGGTCCGCGGTGAGATAGATTCCGATAAATTCGACGCTCTCGACGCCGTGGGCGCGGTTCTCCCTGCGGGAACGCTCTCGGGCGCCCCGAAGATAAGAGCCTGCCGGCTCATAGGCGAGCTTGAGAACAACAAGCGCGGTATCTACGGCGGCGCGATAGGATATATCGACTTTGCGGGAAATCTCGACACCTGCATCGCGATAAGAATAGCCTACAAGAAAAACGGCAGAGTGTTCGTCCGCTCGGGCGCGGGGATAGTCGCCGATTCGGTCCCCGAAAAGGAATTCGAGGAATGCCTCAACAAGGCGGCGGCGGTCCTGAGCGCGCTTAAACAGGCTGAGGGGGTGAGCTTATGATACTTCTTATAGACAATTACGACAGCTTTTCTTATAACCTCTACCAGCTCGTCGGCGAGCTCTCGCCCGACATCAGGGTTATAAGAAACGACGAGCTTACCGTTCCGGAAATCGAGGCGCTCAAGCCCTCGCGGATAATCCTCTCGCCCGGACCGGGCCGCCCCGAGGACGCGGGGGTTACCGCCGAAGTCGCGGCAACGGTATCGAAGAAGATCCCGACTCTCGGCGTATGCCTCGGGCATCAGGCTATCTGCCTCGCCTACGGCGCAACGGTCACCTACGCCAAGCGGCTTATGCACGGCAAACAGTCGAAGGTCAGGCTCGACACCGGCTCGAAGCTCTTTGCGGGCTGCCCCGACTTAGCCCTCGTCGCGAGGTATCATTCCCTTGCGGCGGCTCCCGAGACGATGCCCGACTGCCTTAAGGTAACTGCCGTAACGGAGGAGGGCGAAATTATGGCGGTGGAGCACAAAGAGTACCCGATCTACGGCGTTCAGTTCCACCCCGAGAGCATAATGACCCCCGACGGCAGGCAGATGCTCAAAAACTTTATTTTCGGCATATAATAAACTTTCCAAGGAGGAAACAACAATGATAAAAGAAGCAATCGCAAAAATAGTCAACAAGGAAGACCTCACCTACGACGAGGCCTACGCCGTTATGACCGAGATAATGACCGGCGAGACCACCCCGACCCAGAATGCCGCTTTTTTGGCGGCTCTCTCTACAAAGAGCGCCAAGGCTGAGACCATCGACGAGATAGCCGGCTGCGCGGCGGCTATGAGAGCCCGCGCGCTCAAAGTCGAATATGACAAGCCGCTGCTCGAAATTGTAGGCACCGGCGGCGACAACGCCGGCTCGATAAACATCTCGACCACCTCGGCGATAATCGTCGCCGCGGCGGGGGTAAAGGTATCGAAGCACGGCAACCGCGCGGCAAGCTCGAAATGCGGAGCCGCCGACTGCCTCGAAGCCCTCGACGTAAACATCGACCTTGACCCCGAAAAGTGCGTAAAGCTGCTCGACACCGTCGGGATATGCTTCTTCTTCGCCCAGAAATACCACCCCTCGATGAAATACGTCGGCGCGATAAGGCGCGAGCTCGGCTTCAGAACGGTGTTCAACATCCTCGGTCCGCTCACCAACCCCGCCAGCCCTAAGATGATACTCCTCGGCGTTTACGACGACTATCTCTGCGAGCCGCTCGCCCAGGTACTTATGAGCCTCGGAGTAGAGCGCGGAATGGTCGTTTACGGTCAGGATAAATTAGACGAGATATCGCTGAGCGCCCCGACCACCGTCTGCGAATTTGCCGACGGCAAAACGAAGTCATACGTCATCACCCCCGAGGAATTCGGCTTTAAGACCTGCAAGAAATCCGACCTCGCGGGCGGCGCTCCCGCCGAAAACGCCGATATAACCCGCGCTATCCTCAAGGGCGCGAAAGGTCCGAAGCGCGACGCAGTACTTATGAACGCGGGCGCGGCTCTTTACGTCGCCAAAAAGGCCTCCTCGATAGCCGAGGGAATAAAGATTGCCGCCGAAGCTATAGACTCTGGCGCCGCATACCGCAAGCTTGAGGAATTCGCCGCGGCTTCAAAGGCTTGATATGAATATACTCGACATTTTGGCTCAAAGCGCCAAAGAGCGCACCGAGCTTAATAAGCTAAGGCTCCCCGCTGCCGAGATAGAGCGCAGGGCTCTTGCGCTGCCGAAGCTCGGGTTCGAGTTCGAGCGCGCTCTCAAAAAAGAGGACGTCGCCTTTATCTGCGAATGCAAGAAGGCTTCGCCCTCAAAGGGGCTCATCTCGCCCGATTTCCCTTATCTTGAGATTGCAAAGGACTACGAAGCCGCAGGAGCCGACGCTATATCAGTCTTGACGGAGCCGACGAAGTTCCTCGGCAGCGACGAATACCTCGGCGAAATAGCAAAAAGCGTGTCGGTCCCCTGCCTCAGAAAGGACTTCACCGTCGACAGCTATATGATCTTCGAGGCGAGGCTCCTCGGGGCAAAGGCGGTCCTGCTGATATGCTCTATCCTCGAGCCGCCGCAGATACGCGACTATATTCAGATCTGCGACTCTCTCGGGCTCTCCGCTCTCTGCGAAGCCCACGGCGAAAGCGAGGTCGAAACGCTCCTCGGCTGCGGCGCGAGGGTAATCGGCGTGAATAACCGCAACTTAAAGGACTTCTCGGTCGATACCTCAAACAGCCGAAGGCTCCGCGAGCTCGTCCCGAAGGACAGGGTATTCGTCTCGGAGAGCGGGGTAAGCTCCCCCGACGACATCAGCGCTCTCCGCGAAATAGGAGCAGACGCGGTCCTCGTCGGCGAGACGCTTATGCGCGCAAAAGACAAAAGCGCAAGGCTTAAGGAGCTGAAAGGGCTGTGACAAAAATTAAATTCTGCGGGCTGCGAACGCTACGCGACATCGGCTATGCCAATGGGCTCGGACCGGATTACGCGGGATTCGTGCTCGCGCCGAAATTCCGGCGCTGCATCTCGCGCGAAACGGCTGCCGAGCTCAAAAAAGCCTTGCTTCCAGAAATAAAGGCGGTCGGAGTTTTCGTCGACAACCCGTATGACGAGGTAAAAGACTATCTTGAAAGCGGGATAATCGACATCGCCCAGCTCCACGGCGCCGAGGACGGCGGCTTTATAACCCGCCTCCGCGAAGAGACCGGCAAGCCCGTAATAAAGGCGTTTAAAATTGCCTCCGAGGGCGACGTTGAGCTCGCCGCGCGCTCCCCTGCCGACTTTGTTCTTCTCGACGCGGGAACGGGCAGCGGAATAGGCTTCGACTGGTCGCTTATATCCGGACTCGGGCGGGATTACTTCCTCGCCGGAGGGCTCAACCCCGAAAACGTGTCGGAAGCCGTGAGGGCGCTTCACCCCTACGCGGTCGACGTCAGCTCGGGGACCGAAACCGATAAAATCAAGGACTTCGCGAAGATGAAAGCCTTTGCGGATGCTGTCAGAAATACGAAATAAAGGAGATTTTGATATGTCATCATCAAGAGGGCGCTTCGGTATCCACGGCGGTCAGTATATCCCCGAAACGCTGATGAACGCCGTTATCGAGCTCGAAGCCGCCTATAACAGATATAAGGACGACCCCGACTTCAACCGCGAGCTCAACGCGCTTCTGAACGACTACGCGGGTCGCCCGTCGAGGCTCTATTACGCCGAAAAAATGACCCGCGACCTCGGCGGCGCAAAAATCTATCTCAAGCGCGAGGACCTCAACCACACCGGCGCCCACAAGATAAACAACGTCCTCGGGCAGGCGCTTTTAGCCAAGCGTATGGGCAAGACCCGCCTTATCGCCGAGACAGGCGCGGGGCAGCACGGAGTTGCAACTGCGACCGCTGCCGCGCTTATGGGTATGGAATGCGTTGTTTTTATGGGCGAGGAGGACACCAAGCGCCAGGCGCTCAACGTTTACAGAATGAAGCTTTTAGGCTCGGAGGTCATTCCCGTCAAGACAGGCACCGCGACCCTCAAAGACGCCGTGAGCGAGGCTATGCGCGAATGGACCCGCCGCATTTCCGACACTCATTACTGCCTCGGCTCGGTTATGGGGCCCCACCCGTTCCCGACGATAGTCCGCGATTTTCAGGCGGTCATCTCTCGCGAGATAAAAGAGCAGCTCTTTGAAAAGGAAGGGCGGCTCCCCGATGCGGTAATAGCCTGCGTGGGCGGAGGCTCAAACGCGATAGGCAGCTTTTACCACTTCATCGGCGACGAGAGCGTTGCGCTCATCGGCTGCGAGGCGGCGGGGCGCGGGATCGACACCTTCGAGACCGCAGCGACCGTCAACACCGGCAGACTCGGGATCTTCCACGGAATGAAATCCTACTTCTGCCAGGACGAATTCGGGCAGATAGCCCCCGTTTACTCTATATCCGCGGGGCTCGACTACCCCGGGATAGGACCCGAGCATGCGCATCTTCACGACATCGGGCGGGCGCAATACGTCCCGATAACCGACGACGAAGCCGTCGAGGCTTTTGAATACCTTGCCAAAACCGAGGGGATAATCCCCGCGATAGAATCGGCGCACGCGGTCGCGTATGCAAAAAAAATCGCCCCGAATATGGGCAAGGACAAAATTATCGTCGTGACCCTCTCTGGGCGCGGCGACAAGGACTGCGCGGCTATCGCGAGATACAGAGGTGAAGACATCAATGAATAGGATACGTTCGGCATTTGAAAACGGCAAGGCGTTTATACCCTTTATCACCTGCGGCGACCCCGACCTTGAGACCACCGCAAAAACCGTCCGCGAGGCGGTTAAAAACGGCGCCGACCTTATCGAGCTCGGCATTCCCTTTTCTGACCCTACCGCCGAAGGACCGGTAATTCAGGGCGCAAATATCCGCGCTCTTGCGGGCGGAGTTACTACCGACAAAATATTCGACCTCGTGCGTGATCTTCGCGCCGACGTCAAGATCCCGCTGGTGTTTATGACCTACGCGAACGTAGTGTTCAGCTACGGCTCGGAGCGCTTTATCTCGACCTGCCGCGAAATAGGCATCGACGGGCTGATACTGCCCGACCTTCCGTTTGAGGAGCGCGACGAATTCCTCCCCACCTGCCGCAAATACGGAATAGCGCTTATCCCGCTCATCGCTCCCACCTCGGAGAACCGCATAGCGATGATAGCCAAAGAAGCCGAAGGCTTTATCTACGTTGTTTCGAGCCTCGGCGTTACCGGAATGCGAAGCGAAATTAAAACCGACATCGGCGCGATAGTAAAGGTCATCCGCGAAAACACCGATATTCCCTGCGCGGTAGGCTTCGGAATTTCCACCCCCGAGCAGGCGGCAAAGATGTCGGCGCTCTCGGACGGCGCCATAGTCGGCTCGGCGATAATAAAGATACTCGAAAAATACGGCAAAGACGCCGCGCCCTACGTCGGGGAATACGTCAGGTCGATGAAAGAAGCGATGTGAGTAAAAAGGAGCCGCCAATGAACTATCTCGAAGAATTTTACCGGAATTACGACGAGGAGGGCAGGCTGCTCTCTCAGCACGGGCAGGTAGAATATATCACCACCCAAAAGTATATTCACGAATACCTTGCGGAACCTATTCTTGAAATCGGCGCCGGCACCGGCAGATACAGCATCGCGCTCGCAAA
Source organism: uncultured Clostridia bacterium (assembly GCA_947627875.1). Lineage (GTDB taxonomy): Bacteria > Bacillota > Clostridia > Oscillospirales > Ruminococcaceae > Faeciplasma. The sequence continues at coordinate 101,855 of CANQXS010000003.1, read as the reverse complement.
AGAGGGCTGCGACGTTACGGCAGTAGAGCTGATAGAGCATAACCTTGATATCCTACGCAAAAAGCTCGACGGCAGTGAAAAAATCTCCGTTTTACAGGGCAACGCCCTCGACCTTTCCGCCCTTCCCGACAATCATTTCGGGCTCACCCTTGTATTGGGACCGATGTATCACCTATACACCAAAGAGGAAAAGCTTCGCGCCCTCTCCGAAGCGGTTCGCGTTACAAAGCCGAACGGGCATATCTTAGTCGCCTACTGTATGAACGAGCCGACGGTGATACAGTATGTCTTCGGTATGAACAAACTCCGCGAGGTGATGGACCTCAAAATGATAACCGACGGCTGGCACTGCGTAAGCGAGCCGAAGGAGATATTCGAGCTTGTCCGCACCGAGGATATCGCCGAGCTCGACGCGGAGCTTCCGGCGGAGCGGATAAAGCTCGTGGCAACGGACGGCGCTACAAATTATATGCGGGAGTACATCGACGCTATGGACGCGAAGACCTTTGAAAAGTGGGTGGAATATCACCTCGCGACCTGCGAGCGGCAGGACCTCGTCGGCGCGTCGCACCATACTCTCGATATCCTTCGAAAGAGATAGCCCCCGAGCCTGCGCAAGGCGCTCAGAAGTAGAAAAGGTCTTCAAACTTCCTGTCGAGCGCGGTGCAGAGTATAAGCGCGAGCTTTGCGGTCGGGCAGAACTGCCCGGTTTCTATCGAGCTTATAGTGTTCCGCGATACGCCGACTATATTCGCAAGTTGCTGCTGAGAAAGCCCACACTCGGCGCGAGCCTCTTTGAGGCGGTTTTTCAGAATAAGCTTGTCGTCCAAACGTTCCACCGCCCTACGCAGCCGCTATCAGGCTGTAGATATGGTATCCCGACATAACGGATACGAGCAGCGTATAACACAGCGCCGCCAGGAGCTCTCCCCCGAGGCGGAGCTTTATGTATTTGAACCAGTGGTTCGCCATATCCGCACTTAAAACGAGCGCCCACAGCCCGAAGTTGAGCCCGCCGCCGGTGATCGCCTGAACGGCGAAAAACACTCCGGCAATAACCAGCATTACCGTGGTAGTTACCGACCCCGAGAGCTTCGATATTTCGTACCAGTAAACGTCTTTGTTTTTGTTCTCGGCTCTGCTCTTCGCTAAAATTTCTTCTTTGTCCATAATGATACCTCCGTATTGTGCCAAGTTTTCTTGTCAAGATGATTATATCACTGCCAAGTTTACTTGTCAAGAGCTTTTCGGAAATTTTTCGGCATACAAAAAAGCACCCGATGAGGGTGCTTTTATTCTTTATTTCGCCCGGGCGGTTTATTCGGCTGCCGCCAAGGCTCGGGGTTGCCTTTTAAACGACCTTACGGCGAAAACGGCAACAGCCGCAGTCAGTGCGGTTGTTATTGCATATACCGCCGCGAGACCCAAAAGCCCGCGCTGATACATTGCGGAGGGAACGTCGCAGACGGCATGTACAAGCACGCAGACAGGATAGAGCCACGCCCTTCCCTTTGTTTTTGCGCCCTCGAAAACGAGCACCGACAGAGAAATATGAAGCGCTGTCGTCATCGCCCGCTCGTAAAGCGAAAGCAACATATTCGAGAGCCCGAAGCCGGCATAAGCCTCGATTTGAAGCCTTGCGGTCTCTTCGAGCTCCGGTCTGCCCGCAGAGGCAAGCTTTATCATTTCGTCGATTCCGACAGAATTTACCGTTATCGCTATTACTGCTCCGGAAAGCGCCGACATTCCCAAAATCATAACAGCCTCGCAGCCGCCGTGACCGATTCCGTACATAACCGCAGACTCGGGGCGGTTTTGCTTTTTTAAAAGCGTCTTAAAGGCAGCAAATCTGCCGGTCTCCTCGAAAATTCCGGCAGCGAGTGCTCCGTAGATCACAAATGCGATATCGCTTTTTGAGACGAGCGGTATCATCACGGCGTGAAGAAGCTGTTCAAGCACAAGCGCGAAGACAAAGAACGCCGCCGCGCCGATAAAAAGCGCCGAAACGGGCGCGGTTTTAACCCTTGATTTGAACATAATCGCGCAGATAACGGGTATCGCGACGGAAAGCAGACCCGTCGCAGCCAAAAAAATTATCGTCGAGGAAGAAAACATTTAGTCCTCCTTCTTCCCGTGCCTGAGATAATAGACATAGGAATACACCGCCGGAATCGCGCAGGCGATCATATCCACCGCGAAATATACCCAGAACAGCACCGGCGAGGCAGTCACAAAGAACGCAAGGATAACCGTGACCACTCCCGCGGCAACGAAAACCTTCCCGCCGAAGCGGTGGGTCGCCTGCCAGTTGGCTTCGTCGTTTAAAGCCCACGGGACTTTTATACCTATCGAATAGTTCTGACCGCACTTCGGGAGGTAGTTTCCGAGAATGATAAACAGTATGCCTATGGCGATGAACATGCCGGTAGTTATGTTCACATTCATTCCGAGGGCGTAGGCATACATAAAGCCGCTTACGAGTATCGACATAACGGGGCATATCCACAGCACCATAAAAATCGGCTTGCCGTCGATATTGCGGCGCTTGGGGTCTATAAACGTCGTCACCGTGCATACGATATGCACCAAAAGCATCGACGCCGGCAGCGCGAAAACGGCAGCCGCCTTTGACATAAAGCCGTCAGCCTCGCCCGAAGCGTTGAAGTGGGTGGGCATAGGGTCGGGCAGTCTGCCCCAGAGTATCAAGCCTAAGACTATCGGCAGAACCGTCAGCAGAGCGGTTATTATTATAGCGGGCAGATATTTTTTAATCATTTTCGTTACCTCCTAAATCCTTTATCCAGAGAATTATTTCCTCAAGCACCGAGGCGTTGAGCTCGTAATAGATGAATTTTCCCTCGCGGCGGTCGCGTATAAGATCGGCTTCCCTGAGTACCGATAAATGCCGCGAGATCGCCGCGCCGGTAATGTCGAACCTCTCGCATATCTCCCCCGCAGAAAGAGGTCCGCTCTTTAAAATGTTGAGTATCTCGCGCCTTGTAGGATCGGCAAGGGCGCGAAGCGTCGCCTGAAGTCCCATCGGGTCGCTCCTTTCGGGTCATCATTTAACATTTAGCCTAAATGTTAAATGTAGTATAACACAACGCGGCGGAGTTGTCAATACCCCGCCGCGGATTTTTTTGAAAAATTTTATTCCGTTCTCAGCGCAACAACAGGGTCTTTCTTCGCGGCGATGCCCGAGGGAATGAGCCCCGCTATCAGAGTTAAAGCCATGCTTATAATAACGAGTATCGCTGCACCTGCGACCGGCAGCACCGCCGAGAGGTTGTCGATTCCGGTGAGGTGGTGCAGAACAAGGTTTATAGGCAGGATAAGCAGCAGCGTTATCCCTATTCCGAGGGCTCCGGCAACGAAGCCGACGATAAGCGTTTCGGCGTTGAACACCCTCGAAATGTCCTTCTTCGAGGCGCCTACCGAGCGAAGGATACCTATCTCCTTGGTCCTCTCGAGGACGGAGATATAGGTGATTATTCCTATCATTATCGAGCTTACGACAAGCGAAATCGCAACGAAGGCTATAAGAACATAGGATATCGCGCTGATTATCGTTGTTACCGACGACATCAGAAGGGCAACGTAATCGGTATAAACGATGTTGTCCGCCTCGTCGCCGGCGTCGTTATAGGCGGCTATGGCGTCGGAGATGAAGTCTTTGTTTTCAAAGGTAGAGGCGTAAATGTATATCGAGCGCGGGGAATCGAGGTCTACCTGACCGAGGAGCCTGAGATTCTGCTCGTAGGTCGAATCAGAGCGGGTCGAGGGCAGGCGGTTGTCGTAAATATAGGCATACTGCTCGGGAGTTATCTCGGAGGCGTCGAACATCGCGGCGGTGTCGTCTGCCGTAAGCGCTCCGAGCTGAGCCTGTATCTGTTCGGCATACTGCTGAGTAATTGTTGCGGCGAGTATCTGATTCAGATAGCCTTCTTTGGTTTCAGCGTCCATATTCTGAATGTAGGCAAGAACCGATTCCTCGTCCATCTGAGTCTGCGAGACGAACGCCTGCATCAGCATATTGTCTATTGCCGCGTCGTCCATAGCAGCGCGGTACTGCCCTATCGCCGAAGCGAGGTATTCCTCGGTCGGGATAGACGCGAGCTCGGTATAGAGCGCGGATTTTTCGGTGTTGCTAAGCCCCGATACCCAGCCGTCAACGGCGGTCTTTATCTCCTCTTCCGAGGGCTCTTCGCCGTCGACCTTGAATTTCAGCCCGCTTATGGCGTCGGTCTCGGGATCGCTGAGCTGAGCCTTAACGATGTCGCTCGAATTGGTCCGCTCGATGATGTAATCCGTGAGCGCGGCGGGATAGCACACCGCTCCGGTGAGGAAGGAGGCGACGGCGTCCTTGCTCGGGCGGACTATTCCTACAACTTTAAGGCGTATCGCGTTGTCGGAGTCGTAGAGGAGCTGTAGTCCGGTGTCGGTGGTGCTGAGGTCGACGTAGCCGTCGCCAGAGCGCTGATATTTGTCGCAGTCGAGGATAACGCGGAAGTCGAGCCCCAAAATGTCGTCATAACTCCAGCTTCCGAATTCAGAGGTGTCTATCTGCTCCTGATTCGCGGCGCTCTTGAGAGCGTCCTGAATGTCGTCGAGGGTCTTAAGCCCGAGGGCGTAGAGCATCATATCGCTTAGCTCGTTCTTGTCGCTCACGACGACTACCACCTCGTCATAATTCTCGGGCCAGCGCCCAGCGACGAGGTCGTTCTGCTCTTTGAGCAGGTCGTTGACGAGCTCGCCGTCCATTCCCGCGAGCATCTCCTGCCAGGCGTTTATCTGCATAAAGTTGGAGAGAGTCGAGCTCGAGGTCTCAAAGCCCATCATCGAGTACATACTGCTCATAAGCTCGAGAATGTCGGATTTAACGATCTTTCCGTCGGGGTCTTTGGTGTAGACGTTCATATCGGTGTCGTAAACATAGCTTATCGCCGAGGAATACTGCTTTATTTCGTCGCCGTTCTCGATAAATTCCTTGAATTTTACGAGGTTGTTTTCCTGAGCCTCCATCGAGTTTAAGGAGTTCATCATCTCATACATTATCTTGCTCTCGTAAACGGCGTCGAGCTCGTGCCCCGACTCCGAGCTGCCGTTGGCGGTGTCTCTGAGCGAAGTCATAAGCTGGGTCATATCGACTTCCTGGGCGTTTATCGTTATCGGATAGCTCGAAAGGGTGTCCTCCTGAACGCGGTCGATATAGGTCTGAACGCCGGTCGAAACCGACAGTATCAGCGCGATGCCGATTATGCCGATAGAGCCCGCAAAGCTTGTGAGAATGGTCCTCGTCTTTTTGGTCATAAGGTTGTTGAGCGAAAGGGAAAGCGCTGTGAAGAACGACATCGAGGTCTTCTGACCTTTTTTCACGCTTCTAACCTCGCTCTGGTGCTCCGAGGCCTCTTCGGCGCCGTCGTAGGGGTCGGAGTCGCTTATTATCTCGCCGTCGAGCAGCCTTACGGTGCGGGAGGCGTATTTATCTGCAAGCTCGGGGTTATGGGTGACCATTATTATGAGCTTATCCTTCGATATTTCCTTAAGGATATCCATTATCTGAACGCTCGTCTGAGAATCGAGAGCGCCGGTCGGCTCGTCGGCAAGGAGTATCTCGGGGTCGTTCACGAGAGCTCTCGCGATGGCTACCCTCTGCATCTGCCCGCCCGACATCTGATTCGGCTTCTTTTTGAGCTGGTCCCCCAGCCCGACCTTTTCAAGGGCCTCCTTCGCTCTGCGCCTGCGCTCCGCCTTGCCCACGCCGGAAAGAGTGAGCGCGAGCTCGACGTTTGAAAGCACGGTCTGGTGCGGAATGAGGTTATAGCTCTGGAAAACGAAGCCTATCGAATGGTTGCGGTAGGTGTCCCAGTCGGAATCCTTGAATTTTTTCGTGGACTTATGGTTGATCTGCAAATCGCCGGAGGTATATTGGTCGAGGCCTCCTATTATGTTGAGCAGCGTGGTCTTTCCGCAGCCCGACTGCCCCAGGACCGCGACGAATTCGCTCTTTCTGAATTCTATCGAAATGCCGTTGAGCGCGCGGACGCTCTCCCCTCCCGCGTCGTAATCCTTGATTATGTTTTCGAGCTTCAGCATTATCTTTCCTCCCGATATTACCGAAATGCCGTTTTCTTCTTTCGGATATAAATTTCGCGTAGTTATTATATCACTTGCTGTTGCTGTTTTCAATATTTACTGTGTGATGACTATGTGAAAGATTACTAAAAATCGGGAGCAATTTTTGCTTAAAATAACAAGCCGTCCTATTCTGTATAGGGCGGCTGTTTTTCATCTGAAAAGCGTGCAGTTCCCGCTCTCGCGGAAAAAGCGTATCTTCTCCTCGATAGCCTCGCGGCTCACGTTGAAATACTTCGCAAGGCAGTCGATACAGAGAAATTCCTCGGCGGTGCGAAGGACCATTTTTTTATAGATCGCTATATCGTCCGACATAAGCTTTGCCCCGCACTGCTTGCAGGTCTCGAAATTCGGGCTCATATCTTGACGAGCTTTACTCTGTAGAGGCGGCAGGAGTGGGGCATGATATGCGCCGAGAACCTCTCGCGGAAGGTGCCGACCGTCTTGTGCTCCCAGCAGTCGTAGAATTCAAGGGCAAAGCCGGAGTTGTAGGTGAGCCCCATATCCCAGAAGTTGAAGGAAATTTCGGCAGGGTGTTCGCCGTCGGCGAAGTTTACGAGGCATATAGCGTAGTCGCCGTTTTCGAGCGGCTTAACGAGCCCCTTGCAGCTCTGGTTGCACCAGTGGTCGATCTCGTATACTCCCCTGCCCTCGGGGTCCTGATTTATCGCGATGACGTCCTTATTGAGCAGGATATTCTTCGTCTCCTCCGACATATTCCTTATGTCGCAGCCTATCATCAGCGGGGAGTTCATTATCGCCCAGAGCGAGAAGTGAGTCTTATACTCCTCATAAGTGCAGCCGAAGTTCTTGCCGGATATCCAGCCGTTTTCGGAGTGTCCGCTCATTCCGACAACGAGCATATCTATGTCGTTCCAGCAGTAGGTCCCCCCTTGGCTCTGCTTGTCGAGCTGAGAGAGAGCGAGGTTCTTTATAGAATTCCAGCTGTCCTGAATGTCGCCGGTCGAGCGGAACATCTGGGCGCCGGTGTTTCTTATCCAGTCGTGGACGTTGTCGGCTCCCCAGTTGCAGGCGGAGAAGAGGATATCCCTGCCGCAGTTGCGAAGCGCCATAGCCATTCTGCGGTAGAGAAGGTCGCCGGGAACGGTCTTGGGCTTGTAGCAGTAGTCATACTTCAGGAAGTCTACTCCCCACGAGGCAAAGAGCGCGGCGTCCTGATATTCGTGCTCGAAAGAGCCGGGGTAGTTGGCGCAGGTATGGGTCCCCGCGCAGGAGTATATCCCGAACTTGAGCCCCTTTGAATGAACGTAATCCGCGACGGCTTTCATTCCGTTCGGGAATTTTTCGGGGTCGGGTACGATGTTGCCGTCCTTGTCGCGCTCCCTAAGGCTCCAGCAGTCGTCTATGACGACGTATTCATAGCCGGCGTCTTTAAGACCGCTCTCGACCATAGCGTCGGCGGCGCCCTTAATGAGGTTTTCGTCAATTTTCCAGCTGAATGTGTTCCAGGAATTCCAGCCCATAGGCGGGGTGAGTCCGAGATTCTTCGGCATATTTATTTCCTCCCGTATAATGTCATATATTTGTTTAAAGGCTTTTCGCCCGCGGCTATTATATCAGCGCGGCGGGCTTTTGTCAATCGCAAAACCGAAATTTTCACACAACATTCAGAAAGATTTTCACGTGAATGAGGATATGTTAAATTTATGACAGGTTAAGAGGACAATTTGAAGCCGCGGTTTGACATTTTCGGAAAATTCGGTATAATTCTTTCGTAAATCCTAACCGGCTGCTTCTTTTTTATACTATATCCGCGAAAGCTTTCAAAGGGGACGTAAAAATGGATACAAAAACGGCTGCCCGACTTATTTCGGAAAATTTAGCCTCGGTCTATGCCTATGCCGCATCGCGGCTATACGAGCAGGACAAGGCGGAGGACCTGGCTTCCGAGATAGTCTGCGAGGCGCTCGGCTCGACGTCGGCGCGATAACTATGGAGCAGATGCTCGCCGACGGCTTGCTGAAGCTGCCCGACAAAATGACCCCGCTCTGCATTTTCGGAGTAAAAAACGCCTGAATACATAAACAGGAGGGATTTCTTCCCTCCTGCTTTTTATTTCCATTCTTCCCAGACCTCGGGGCGGTAACCGACCGTCGCCTGCCTGCCGTTGCGGACTATCGGGCTCTTTAAAAGCCTCGGGTCGTCAAGGAGCTTTTCGAGCCTCTGCTCGCGGCTCGAAAGGTATTTCATCGCGGCGGCGTCGGGCGACTTCGATTTTTCGTCGACGATATTTTCGAGCCCGACCGCCGAAACAACGCTCTCGAGCTCGCGCGGGCTCAGACCCGTTCTGTCGAGGTCGATGAGCTGATATTTTATCCTGCGCTCCTTAAACCAGCGCTCCGCCTTTTTTGAATCGAAGCATTTGCTTCTTGCGTAGATCTGAATGTTCATATTCCACCTCAAATTTCAAGCAGCACCGTGAACGGTCCGTCCGCGGTCATATCTATCTTCATATCCGCCCCGAATACACCCTTCTGCGGCTCGAAACCGAGCGCGGAAAGCTCGAGGCAGAACCTCCCGTAAAGCCGTTTTGCGGTCTCGGGCTCGGCGGCTTCAAAGAAGCTCGGGCGGTTGCCGTGTGAGCAGTCGGCAAAAAGAGTGAACTGCGAAACGGCGAGCACCTCTCCGCCTACGTCTTTAAGCGAAAGATTGGTCTTTCCGTTTTCGTCGGCAAATATCCTGAGCTTCGAAATCTTAGCGGCGAGCTTAAGGCAGCTCTCCTCGGTATCGCCGGAGCCCACGCCCAAAAGAACAAGAAATCCCCTGCCTATTTTGCCAGTAACGCTCCCGCCGACGCTCACGCTCGCCGACAAAACCCTCTGAATAACGGCTTTCAACCGCCAACACCCCCGTATCTTAAATGTCGGTTATGATTATACTACAAAACTCCCCGCCAATCAAGCCGAATTTTTCGGAAATTCCTATGATTTTGCAATTTTCCTCTTGCAATCCTGCAAAATATATGCTATAATAACCCCGTTACTTTTATAATTTACAGGAGGAAAGCCCCATGACATTCAAAAACGAATACCTCGCGAAGGTCTATGCCGACGTAGAGGCAAGAAACCCCAACGAAAAAGAATTCCTTCAGGCTGTCGGCGAAGTCCTCGAGAGCCTTGAGCCCGTCGTCGAGCGCAGACCCGACATCGTCGAAGCCGGTATTATCGACAGGATCGTTGAGCCGGAGCGCCAGATCATCTTCCGCGTTCCGTGGGTCGACGACAGCGGCAAGGTAAGAGTAAACCGCGGCTTCAGAGTCCAGTTCAACTCCGCCATCGGTCCTTACAAGGGCGGTCTGAGGCTCCACCCCTCGGTCAACGCCTCGGTTATCAAGTTCCTCGGCTTCGAGCAGATCTTCAAGAACTCCCTGACCGGTCTGCCTATGGGCGGCGGCAAGGGCGGCTCTGACTTCGACCCCAAGGGCAAGTCGGACGCCGAAGTTATGCGCTTCTGCCAGAGCTTTATGACCGAGCTTTCTAAGCACATCGGCGCGGATACCGACGTTCCCGCAGGCGACATCGGAGTAGGCGCAAGAGAGATCGGCTTTATGTTCGGTCAGTATAAGAGGCTCAGAAACGAGTTTACCGGCGTTCTCACCGGCAAGGGCTTAAGCTACGGCGGCTCCCTCGCAAGGACCGAGGCGACCGGCTACGGTCTCTGCTACTTCACCGAGGAAATGCTCGGCTGCATGAAGAACGATTCCTTCAAGGGCAAGACCGTCGTCATCTCAGGCTCGGGCAACGTCGCCATCTACGCCACCCAGAAGGCCACACAGCTCGGCGGCAAGGTCATCGCGCTCTCCGATTCCAACGGCTACATCGTAGATAAGAACGGCATCAACCTCGACGTCGTAAAGCAGATCAAAGAGGTCGAGAGAGGCAGGATCAAGGAATACGTCAACCGCGTTTCCGGCGCCGAGTATCACGAGGGCTGCAAGGGCATCTGGACCGTCAAGTGCGACATCGCGCTCCCCTGTGCGACCCAGAACGAGCTCGACGGCGAATCTGCCGACGCTCTCATCAAGAACGGCGTTATGGCTGTCGCCGAGGGCGCGAATATGCCCTCCACCCCCGAGGCGGTCGCGAAGTTCCTCGCTGCGGGCGTGCTCTTCGGCCCCGCTAAGGCTGCAAACGCCGGCGGCGTTGCAACCTCTGGTCTTGAAATGTCGCAGAACAGCGAGCGCCTGAGCTGGACCTTTGAAGAGGTCGACCAGAAGCTCCACGGCATTATGAAGAACATCTTCCACAACGCCTACAACGCTTCCAAGGAATACGGCTTCGAGGGCAACCTCGTTGTCGGCGCGAACATCGCGGGCTTCCTCAAGGTCGCCGACGCGATGAAGTGGCAGGGAATTGCGTACTGATTTTTACAGCGAATAAAAGAACGGCTCCTCGATTGGGGAGCCGTTTTTATGCTTTGGGGTCGATGTTACAATTTGTAGCGCGAATGTTACACCTCTGCGATTGACTCGGCGGCTCGTTTTTCCTATAATGGAAGCATAAATTGCGAAAGGAAGTGCTTATATGCAATTCAACGAAACACTCGTGAAGCTGCGCAAAGAAAAGGGCTACACCCAGGAGCAGCTTGCGGAAAAGCTCAATGTCTCGCGGCAGGCGGTGGCGAGGTGGGAGTCGGGCGATACCGCGCCCGACGTATACATTCTTAAAAACCTCTCCGATATCTTCGGCGTGTCGGCGGACAATCTTCTGAACGGAACGCCGCCCGAGCCCGCAAAGGTCGAGCTTGCCCCTCCGCCCGAACCGCTCCCCGAGCCCGCTGCCGCCGCCGCTGTAAAAGAGCCGATGCCCCTTAAGGTAAAGCTCATTTTCGCCGCGGTGTTGGTCGTGATACTGGCTGCGTCGGTTTTGATTCACCTTGCAATAATAAAGTTCGGCACGGCGTGGGCTCTAAGACCTATGGAGGACCACCTCGACGAAAACACCTCGCCGAAGCTTTCCAACATCTCCTATACCTATGAAAACGAATTTTGGACCGCCGAAGACTACGAAAAATGGGCGAAGGAGCAGCTTGAATATTATCGCGAGATGTATGAAATCGGAGAAAAGCTTTGGTGGCACACCGCAGACGGCGAAGAGATATACCGTGCGCTCACCGAGGACGATTTAAAGAGCATCGAGAAGAGCCTCGACGAGACGCTGAAAACTATCATCGACGGCGACCTTTGCTCAAAGAATGAGGTCATAAGCTGGACGGCTCCCGACGGGAAGGAGTATTCGATAATAAAGACTGTTGCCTATACGAGCGTCAACGGTGACGGTGAGACGACGTTTGAGGGCGAAGTGTCCGACATGTTCCTGACATATAACGGCAACGTCGCAACGACGGAAGAAAGCGTCGCGCAGGGAAGCTCAGAAGCGGACGGCATGACCTTTGAAGAGATATTCGCGCCGTATGAAAAATACGGGCTTGAATATAAGGAAAAGGGCGGAAAGCGGAAGCTTTACTTCAACGGCACGCCGGTCAGTAAATTCCTCGATTTGAGCCCTGACGGAGGAATATATGTGTTCAGCTCCGACGGCGGCGGGGAAATTTCGGTCCAAACGGTTTATAGCGACAGCGGCGAGCTCACCGGCGTAGAAGAGATAAAATGATAAAACAGCGGTACGGCTTTCCCGTACCGCTGTTTTTATGCTTTAATTCCTGTTGAACTCCGAGAGCAGAAGCCCCTCGTTTTTTTCGAGCGCCCAGCGGATATTCCACTCGCTCGTAAACAGAAGCAGGTAGTTGTCCTTGAAGTCCTGAACGATTTTTGTGTCGGAGCTCAGATTGAGCTTTTTGGGGTCGATATCGGCGTTGTCTATCCACCTTATATACTGATAGGGCAGACCCTCGTTGATTATCTCGACGTTGTATTCCGTCCGCATTCTGTGCTCGAATACGTCGAACTGGAGCATTCCCACCACTCCGACGATGACCTCTTCCATACCGGTGTCAGGCTCGCGGAAGATCTGAATTGCGCCCTCCTGGGCTATCTGGGTGGCGCCCTTTACAAACTGCTTGCGCTTCATCGTGTCTTTATGGCGGATACGCGCAAAGTGCTCCGGCGCAAAGGTAGGTATCCCCTCAAAGCGGATATTCTTCCCCGGGGCGCAAACGGTGTCTCCAATCGAGAAAATTCCCGGGTCGAATACGCCGATTATATCGCCCGCGTAGGCTTCTTCGATGACCTCGCGGCTGTCAGCCATCATCTGCTGGGGCTGAGAAAGGCGCATTTTTCTGCCGTCGCCCTGAACGTGGACGACCTCCATATCCCGCTCGAATTTTCCTGAGCATATTCTCATAAAGGTGAGGCGGTCGCGGTGGGCTTTGTTCATATTTGCCTGGATTTTAAAGACAAACGCCGAGAAAGCGGGGTCGGTCGGCTCGACTATCCCCTCCTCGCATTCGCGCGGGAGCGGGCTCGGACCCATCTTGACGAAGCTCTTTAAAAACGGCTCCACGCCGAAGTTGTTGAGCGCCGACCCGAAGAACACCGGCGAGAGCCGCCCCGCGTTTACCTCGTTCATATCGAGCTCGTCGCCCGCGCCGTCCAAAAGCTCGATGTCCTCCATAAGCCTGAGCCTGTTCTGCCCGCCGATGAGAGAGTCGAGCGCGGGGTCCGAGATATCTGCTTCGGTTGCTTCAATTTCGTGCTGCCCGTCGCCGCGCTCATAGCTTAAAATGCGCTTTGTTTCGCGGTCGTAAACGCCTTTGAAATCAACGCCGTCGCCGATGGGGAAGTTCATCGGATAGGTAGATATCCCGAGCTCGTCTTCGATCTCGGCAAGGAGATCAAACGGGTTCTTAGCGTCGCGGTCGAGCTTGTTTATGAACGTAAATATCGGTATATGACGCATTACGCATACCTTAAAGAGCTTGCGGGTCTGATTCTCGACGCCCTTCGCAGCGTCGATGACCATAACCGCCGAGTCGACTGCCATCAGGGTGCGGTAGGTGTCTTCCGAGAAGTCCTGGTGACCCGGGGTGTCGAGGATATTTATGCAGCAGCCGCCGTATTCAAACTGCATTACCGAGCTCGTGACCGAAATTCCGCGCTGTTTTTCTATCTCCATCCAGTCCGAAACGGCGTGGCGATCGGTCTTTTTGCCCTTTACCGAGCCTGCGAGCGCGATCGCTCCGCCGTATAAAAGAAGCTTTTCGGTGAGGGTGGTCTTGCCCGCGTCGGGGTGCGAAATTATCGCAAAAGTCCGCCGCCGGCTTATTTCTTTTTCCAAATCTGACATATTAAACTCCCTTCGGAAATATTTGCAAAGTAATTCCGCAAAAATCTACATTGGAAGCACTCCCCGAATCAAAGTCATTATATTGTACCACGTTTCGGGGAACAAATCAATACAAAATTTTGAGGAGATTTGATGCGCGCCGCCGCAAGCAAGGTTTTCCTTTGCAGCGCGATTATTGACTATTTTCCGCGGATGTGCTATACTGTTTCGGAAAGCTATTCCAAAGGAGCGCATAACAATGAAAAACGACTCAGTCTTTTCGGAAACAGAAGATACAAAGCTTAAGCAGTTTCTTACCGGCGGCAGGGTGTATTCCCAGCTTGCGGTCGCGATAATATCTGCGCTTGTGCTTATACTTACCTTTGCCGGCATCATCGGTATATATTCCAACGCGAATCAGGCTGAAAACCTCAGCGACATCACGGGTCTCGACGTTTCGAGAGACCTCGACGGGCAGTATGTTTCGGGCGCGGCATATAAATTCCTCGCGAAGCTCGGCTATATCGCCGAATCCGAAAGAGCCGCCACTCATTATTACTACCTTATGTATATCGACGCCGCCGACGGAAATCAGTATCTGACCTTAGTTGAAGCGCCCAAGGATATGGACCCCACCATTCAGAACGTCATCGATTCCTTCCTCTCTTATGTCCAGAATCCCGACGGCGGATATGTGGGCGGAGCTTTTTCGGATCTCAGCGGGCGATTCAAAAAGATGACCGACTCCGAGGAGTCGATGATGTCGTCGGGGATATCGAAGCTCAGCCTTACTCAGGAAAAGACTATCGGCTACACCCTTAAGCTCGGTCCTCTCCCCAAGAGGAGCGACACCGTCGCCTATTGGTTCATAGCGGTGCCGTTTACCGCGGCGTTCATCGTCAGCGCGGCGCTCTTTATCTACGGCACACACCTCGAAAACAAGCGCGCCGAAGCAAACAAGAGCCCCTACCCCTATCTCAACAGGAAGAAAAAATGAACGTAAAGGTATATAAAAACGCCGTGCCGGCGGAGGCTGCGGCGCTCAGAGAGGAGATATTCGTTAAAGAGCAGGGCTTTTGCGACGAGTTCGACGAGTTCGATTCGCGCTCGGTCCATCTTGTTCTGTTCGACGGCGAAGAACCCGTTGCAACTCTGAGATTTTATGACGAGGGCGGCGGCTCATACCATATCGGCAGGGTCGCGGTAAAAAAAGATCGCCGCGGCGAAGGTCTCGGCAGACTTCTGATAGACGAAGCCGTGAAGGAGGTAAAGCTTCTCGGCGGCAGCGCGCTCACAGTCGGCGCGCAGGAGGACAAGGCGGGGTTCTATTCGCGGTGCGGCTTCGAGCATTTCGGCGAAAGGTATTTCGAGCAGGACTACCCCCACGTTCCGATGAAAAAAGATATATAAAAATACCGTCGGGCTTTATACCCGACGGCTTCTTTATTATGAGCATCTTACGTCTATCTCGAGGTCGTAGTCGCCGAGGAGGGTCGAGTTGATGTCTATAACATAGCTCGCCTTTACCTTTCCGCCGATGTCGGTTAAAAGGCTCTCGACGTTTTTAGCCTGAACGCCTATCTTCATCTCGCCGAAGGGGGTCCCGTAGAGGCTGAAATTCTTTCTGCCCCGCTCGATATAGAGCTCGCTCGAAAAAGTTCCCGAGCGCAGAAGCTCTATCCTTGAGCCGTCGAGTATCTTGAGGACGGTCTTCGAGCCCTCATAGCCCGTGGCGTCGGTCTCGTCGTAGCAGAGCTCATACCCCGACTGTATTTTCCGAAAAGACCCTTCGGTTATTACTTCGGTTTCGTTTTTGTCGTTTCCGTCGTGCTGGACGCTCTTGATTTTTATCACTGCTTCGCTCATGTCCTGCTCCTTTTTTCGGACGCGCAGCTTCAGTCGAGGCTGCATTTTTCTATCTCCGCTCCGTCAAGGTCTATGAAATGCGCGGCGCTCTCGCGGAAGAGCTCGGCGCTGTCGGTGCAGAAGAGCTTAAGGCTCCCCGCGCGTTTGCTTTCGTTTATAAGACCGTTTTCCTCAAGGAAGCCGCCGGCATATCTCGCGGCTTCCGCTCCCGAGGATATAAGGCTTACGCCGCTCCCGACCACTCCCGAAATGATCCGCGAAAGCAGCGGATAATGGGTGCAGCCGAGAATAAGCGTATCTATCCCTTCGGCTTTCAGCGGTTCGAGATATTCCCTCGCGATGGTCTCCGCAGGCGCGCAGCCCGGGGCGGTGTAGCCGTTTTCGACGAGCGGAACGAACATCGGGCAGGCTTTCGAGAATACCTCCGCCCCCGGGACGGTCTGCTTTATAAGGCGCTCGTAGCAGCCGCTTCTTATCGAGGCGCTCGTTGCGATGACGCCGATTTTTTTGTTTTTCGAGGCTTTGCAGGCGGCTTCGACGGTCGGTTGGATTACTCCGGTGCAGAAATCCGCCGAAAACGCGTTTTCGCCGACCATAACGCTCGAAACGGTGCCGCAGGCGGCAATAGTGAACTTAACCCCCTGATTTTTCAAAAAACGGTAGTCCTGCTCGGCGTATCGGAGAATGGTCTCGCGGCTCTTGGTCCCGTACGGGACTCGCGCCGTATCGCCGAGATAGATTATATCCTCGTTGGGGAGGAGCTTTCTGAGCTCGGTCACTGCCGTGAGTCCTCCGATTCCCGAGTCGAACACCCCGATGGGGCGGTTATCGCTGCTCATATATGAACGACGCTCCTTTTTAAAGGTGATAAATAATACTATGCCGCGCGGGGAAAACTATTCGTCGCGGCGCTTTTCGAGTATGCTCTCCGCCGGAAGATCGTTGAATTCGCGCTTTTTTTCGGCGCGCGCCGAGAATATCTGCCAGATTCTCGCGATAAAAAGCGCGAGCGAAAGCAGCGCAAACCCGATTATCGGCATATATCTCTGCTCAAAGGTCGGCTTGAAGGTTACCTCGGTGAGCCTTGCCGCCTTGTCCATCATCTCCCTTGCGGGCCTGAGATAAACGGCGAGCCCCGCGATGCAGGGGATTATTTGAAGAATATACAGCCTCAGCCAGCAGAGGATCAGCGAAACGAGCAGAATAAGGCTCCCCGCGAGAAAGCCGACCGAAAGGTGAGAATCCGAAGGGTCGTTGAGCCAGAAGTTTAGTATCGCAACGCCGCTCCAGAAAAAGCCGGACCAGAGGTATACGGCGGTCATAGCCGACTTCGCGACGATATGTATGGGCTTATCCGTCGGTCTTTTCATTCAAATCACTTTCCTTTAAAAGAAGGTCTTTTTCAAAGCCGAAAAATTTATTTCCGCTGTAGGTAAGATACCCCGTGTCGCCCTCCGAAACGGAGTCGTATTCCTGCCTTAAGACCCCGAAGCTCAGCTCTTCGCCGTCGCAGTCGAAGGTAAGAAAATAAACCGTTTTTCCCTTCCTTACGCCGTCCTTTACGAATTCGCCGCTGCCCGTTTCCGAAGTCTTTGAAATTACCTTCGCCCTTTTGTTTTCGGCTGGGGTCTTTTTTCTCAGAACGGCGCTTTTTATATTGACAATCAGCATTCTTAAAAACAGCGCCGCCAAAACAACGAACACCGCCGCCGATAAAAGCTCTCTTAAAGTATCCATGATAAGGTATATCCTTTCCGAATCTGCAAATGATAAGGCCGATTGCGAGCAAATTTTACGGTTCTTCATATTATAGCATAAAGCCGAAGGCTTTGTGCTATAATTAGCCATCTTTTGCGGTTCTCGGCGAAGCCGAGGAGCAAAAGGGCGACTAAAATAAAATATAATAATCGCTTGCGATTATTATAGCATAAAACACACCAAAGATTCAACCCTTATTTTGCAGAGAGGGGGAAACTTTTGTGTGTATTCCTGACAATGAAAATAATACATGACCCGCGGGCGGAGTATTTTTTTGTTCCCTGCGAAAAATATCGGGGCAACAAGCTTTCTGAAAGGAACGGATTTTTGAAATGAACAGGTTTACAAAACGCTTGACGGGAATACTTGCGCTGCTCTGCGCCGCAGTGATGACGGCTGTGGGGTATTTCAGCGAAACGCTCCCCGACAGCTACTATGTTTCGGGAGACGGCTGCCCCGAGCTCGGCGGGCTGTTTTCGATGACACCGGCTTCGGCTGACGGCGCCGTCGCCGCGGCAAGCTCGGAGACTGCGGTTCAGGAAAGAGGAACAGTCAGCCTTTTCGGACTCATACCTATAAAAGACGCCGAGATAAAGCGCACCGAGGCGCCGCTGCTCATTCCCGGGGGCTCGCCTATCGGGATAAAGCTTCTTACCGACGGAGTTATAGTTGTTTCAACTCAGAAGACTGCGGGCGGCGGGAATCCTGCGGAAAAAGCGGGGATAAAGGCGGGCGACTGCATACTTGAGGCTAACGGCGAGGCGCTCTCCTCTTCCGACCGTCTTGCCGAGATAATTATGGGCTCTCACGGCGAAAAAATAAGCCTCCGTATTCGCAGAGACGGAAAAATATTCGAAACGGAGGTAACGCCGGAGTTCTCGGAGGCGGAAGGGACCTTTAAGGCGGGGCTCTGGATAAAGGACAGCTCGGCGGGAGTTGGGACTCTGACCTATATCGACCCCAATACGGGCGGCTTCGGGGCGCTCGGTCACCCGATCTCCGACGCCGATACCCAGAAAATTCTCCCTCTCGGTTCGGGGGAGATAGTCGACGTAACGATAACGGGCTGCGAGATGGGCTCGGCGGGCTGCCCCGGTGAGCTCTGCGGGACCTTTCTCAGCGGGCTCGCGGCGGGAAACATCAGCCGCAACTGCGAGCAGGGGATATTCGGCACGCTGAATTATGTTAGCAGGCGGGCAGAGGCTCTGCCTATAGCCTTCAAGACGGAAGTAAAGACGGGTCCCGCGACTATTTTAACGACCGTCGACGGCAGCGCTCCGAAGGAATACGACGCCGTGATTGAGAAGCTCAGCCTTAGCGACGCCGCAAGTACGAAAAACATCATAGTAAGGATCACCGACCCCGAGCTTTTAAGTCTTACCGGCGGGATAGTACAGGGAATGTCGGGCAGCCCGATTTTGCAGGACGGCAGGATAGTCGGCGCGGTGACCCACGTTTTTGTGAGCGACCCCGCTATGGGCTACGGTATATTCATAGAGAATATGCTGAGAGCGGGAGGAAGCCTGAAGTAAGCGGTTATTTGCCTTGCTGCCCGTATTTCAGCCACGCCCTCTCCCATTGGGGAGAGGGCTCCGGCATTTTCTCCGTTCGCTTCGCTCTCGACCCGATTGCCCTGCGCTTTAAATCTTCAAGTGAGAAAATTGGGGCTTGACCGAAATGTATAAAATGCTTTTCTGCTTCCGCGTGAAAAAACCAACCGCCCCGCCGATATCGGCGAAGCGGTTTTACTTTAAAACTTTCCGAGGGCTCCGGCTCTTGCACACCTCGAATACTTCCCCGGCGACATACCCACGGCGCGGGTGAAGCTCCTGATAAAGTTGGTGTAATCGAGGAAGCCCGAATGATAGCAAGCCTCCGAAACGTTGCTGCCCTCCCGCAGAAGCCTCTTTGCAAGGCAGATTCTCTGCTCGAGGATATACGAGCGCAGAGTCATTCCGGTGTATTTTTTGAACATCGCGCTGATGTACTTCCCGTTGAAGAAGAACTGCTTCGAGAGGTCGCTCAGAGCTATCTGCTCGGTGAGATGCTCGAAGATGTAATTCTTTACGTCCGCCACAAGGTCGGGAACGGAATCCTGCTCCTCCTGGCTGCGGCTTCCGGCGAGCTGACGGCTCACCAAAACGAGTATCTCGGTGATATATGCGCTTACAAGCAGGTCGTCGCAGGGCTTTCTGAGATAAACCGAGGTCGAGAGCTTGTCCGCTATCGCGCAGTATTCGTCGATGCTCTCGGCACTCAGCCTGACTCTTCTTATTGTCTCGGAGTCGTCGAGCGGAAAGCTCGCGCTCAGATCGCCGTCGGGATTGAAATACTGCTTGATTTTGTCGCGCCTGATGTTTATGATGAATCTGTCGTAAGGCTGGGTCCCGCGGCTTATTCCCCTGTGGGTCTGCCCGGGGCTGATGATGAACAGGTCTCCCCTTACGGGCGAATACACCGAATCGCCTATGTAAAAATTGACGCTTCCGCCCAAAAACAGATAGAATTCATAGCCGTCATGATAATGGAACGGCACTGCGTTTTCACCCTGGACTCCGGGTTGGGTATAGGTGTGATAGCAGAAAACGGGGTAGGTCATCGGAGATAAATTTCCGCTTGCCATTTTAAGATGCTCCTTAGATAAACGCGCTTTTCACGCGGCATGCGTTGCGTTTTGCCTGATGAATACTGACGTCGATTACTTCGGCAACATAAGTATAGCACAGCCGCACCGCTAAGTCAAGCATTTGGCGCAAGCTTTTTTTGTAAATTTAATTCCCTTTTGCAAAAACAAGTTGCTTTTGCCAAATTTTTTCACGCCAGTCTGTGTTATCCCATATAAACGGTTATCTCGTTCACGTCCTTAAGCTTATCCGCGGGAATATAGCAGCCCTCGAAGATCTCTCCGTTGAGCGAGGTCTTTTTTACGCCGCCCGAAACGTGAGCCGAATTGTCGACGGTGATATGAAGCTTTTTGCCTCTGAAATTCTTCTTCATCTCAAAGCCGTCCCATTCCGAGGGTATAGCGGGGGATACCGCTATGCCGTCGGCGTCGGGTCTTATGCCGCATATTCCCTCGACGCAGCCTACCATAACCGTCGAAGCCGTGCCTGTGAGCCAGTGGACGTGGGCCCTGCCCTCGTAGGGAGAGCGCTTCGATTCGACGAACTGCCCGTGGACATAGGGCTCGATGACCCTTATCTCGGCGCGGTCGTTCATCGCGGCGGGCGAGCTCTCGAGGAAGTATTCAAAAGCCCTGTCGCCGTTTCCGAGGAGCGCCTCGGCGAGAATAGCCCAGCCCTGAGACTGCGAGAAAATTCCGCCGTTTTCCTTTGTATCGGCGTTGAAGATATGCATAACCGCGCCGCCGAAGAAGTGGTCCTTATAGGGCGGTTCGAGGAGCTTTACGCCGTATTCGGTATTGAGAATGTTGTGAACGCTCTCCATAGCGGTTTTGCCGCGCGCGTCGCGTGCAAAGCCCGAAATCACGGACCAGCTCTGAGGGTTGAGCCACATATTCGCCTCGGGGTCGCACTTCGCACCTACTACTATGCCGTCCTCGCGTATCCCGCGGATAAAGCGGTCGCCGTCCCAGCATTTTTCGAGCGATTCCGCAAGCTTCTCCTGCACGCCGTCGATGTATTTCACATATTCCGCGTCGCCGCGAAGCTCGGCAAATTCGCGTATTACCGTCATCGCGTAGTAGAGCTGGAACGCCACGAACACCGATTCGCCCTTTGCTCCGAGCCTTAGGCAGTCGTTCCAGTCGGCATAAAGCCCCGCGGGCATATCGTGGGCGCCGAGCCTCTCCATCGAGAAGCGTATCGCGCGCTTTAAGTGGCCATAAACGGTATCCTCGCCGCCGTTGGCGTAGGGTATGACCTCGTCGAGGAAGGCTTTTCTGCCGCTCTCGCCGATGTATTTATAAACGGTCGGGAAGAGCCAGAGGGCGTCGTCGGCGCGGTATGAGGGGTGACCCGTCGCCTGAACATAAGAGGGCTGATCGGGGGTATCTTCAAAGCCGGCGCGGTGGTTGAACTTTACGAGCGGGAGCCCGCCGCCGTTGTCGACCTGCGCCGAGATCATAAAGCGGATCTTTTCAAGAGCGGCGTCGGGGTCGAGGTGGATAACTCCCTGAATATCCTGAACGGTGTCGCGGTAGCCGTAGCCGTTCCTTAAACCGCAGTAGATGAGCGAGGCGGCTCTCGACCAGGTAAACGTTATGAAGCACTGATAGGCGTTCCAGACGTTGACCATATTGTTGAATTCTTCCGAAGGGGTCTTTACCTCGAAGTTGTCGAGCTTTTCGTGCCAGAAGCTTTTCAGCTCCGAGACCTCGCGGTCGACGAGCGAAACGTCTTCGTATCTCGCGATTATCTCCGCTGCCGCCGCGCTGTCGCGCTGACCGAGGACGTAAACAAAGGTCTTTTCCTCGCCGGGCTCGAGGGTGATGTCGCTCTCGAGGGCTCCGCAGGCGTTGGAGTTGAAGTTCATCGAGCCGTCGCAGCCGTTTTCAACGCCTATCGGGTTGGAATATGTCCTGTAAGAGCCGATAAAGCTGTCGAGATTGCCGCAGGCGGCATCGACCTTCTGCCCCGCAAGCCCGAAGAAGCGCTCGCGGTGGTTCGAGCCCGAGGCGTCGCGTCCGGAATTTTCGTTGATATGCTGGATAATGCGGTTGCCCTCGAACGAGGTGCGGGTGATGAACAGGGTGTATTGCAGGTTCACCTGGTCCTGCTCGTAGTTGCTGTCGTTGGTAAATTCGATAAACCCGAACACCGAGAGGCTGCGAGCCCTGTCGGAGGCGTTTTTGATTTTTGCGCGCCAGATCTCGTAGGTCGCGCCGTTGGGGACGTAATAGGTTACCTCCGACTTTATCCCCTTATATTCCGCCGACATAACGGAATAGCCCGTTCCGTGGCGGACCTCGGATTTATATTCGCCGAGGGGCTTGCCGACGGGCTGCCAGGTCGCAGACCAATAGTCGCGGTCGGAATTGTCGCGTATGTAAACGAATCTGCCCGGCAGAGCCATATTTGAGTTGAAGCGGTAGCGGGTGAGTCTGCCGTTTGCGCCGCTTTTAACGAAGCTGTAGCCCCCGGCGTTGTTTGAAATTATCGCGCCGTATTCCGGCGAGCCGAGGTAATTGCACCAGGGCGCGGGGGTATCGGGGCGGGTGATGACGTATTCTCTGTTTTCGAGGTCAAAATGTCCGTACTGCATAGCAAAATCTCCTTTTAATAGATTCCAAGACCATATTAACATTTTGTCCTGCCGTTTACAAGTGGTTTTTTTGAGACGTTTTTGTAAACTTTTTGGAAAGTAAATCAACCGCTTTTGTCGGACATTTTACAAATTATGCGCCGGGCGCAAGCGCTAACTTTGAAATATACTTCTTGTTATTATCTTTTTTGGGATTTTTCATCTTAAGCAATAATAAGTCCTGCCGTTTCAGTTAAACTCGCCGGCAGTTTCTGTAAAAACTTCAATTTGCCTTAACACTCTGTCGATTTCCCTGCATAATCCCCCAAATTCGGCAAATAATACAAGCACCGATAAATCGCGGGGCATTATGCCCGCGGAAAATACAGGAGGCAAATATGAAAGCTACAGGAATTGTAAGGAGGATAGACGACCTCGGCAGGGTCGTTATACCCAAGGAGATCAGAAGAACTATGCGGATTCGCGAGGGCGACCCGTCGCAGATAACGTTGACATCGAGCGAAAAGTTCTGTTTTGGTATGTTGGATTTAGCTAAACGCAGAGGTTGGTAATTGTACATAGTGACGAAGAAATGCTTTGGAACTGTGCATATCCGAAAGGGGTATAAAAGCAAAATTTGGGAGAAATTTCAAACCTCTGCCCTCTTGGACCAGAAACCGCGATAAGTTATCCAAAACGCTCACTGAACAGAAAAAGGAACCTCTCGCTAAATATGGTGACACAATCAATGAAATGCGCTACCTTGCAGAAGTTGAATTATTCTCCGGTGACTTCTTTCGGCGTTCGGTGATGATGGAAAGCTTATTGCTCAAACTAACTACAGAAGATTAAATGAAAGGCGGAGCTTCGGCTCCGCTTTTTCTTGCAAATCCATAAAAATGTATGAAAAAAGTCTTGATTATTCGCCAGTACTGTGTTATACTATTTTCATCAAACAGTTTTCCAATTTTGTAATAAGAAAGTGATAGCGCAATGACTAAAGCCGAAATTGCAAAAAATGTGATAATTGAATCCGGAGGTATAGCAAAAACATCTGAGTTTCTTTCTGACGGTCTTTATAAGTCCGACATCGGAAAACTCTTAAGCGACGGACTACTTGAGCACATTTGTCACGGGTTTTATCAGCTTGCCGAAAGCCTTGATATTACTGAAGCAGAGTAGCCTGAAAGGTTATCCTTGCCTATTTTTTCCAGAGTGTTCTAATTGGAAAAGCATCAAAGTGCTGTTTCTCTGGCTCGCTTAACTGGTCGTAAACTACAGAAGCTTCTTGGAAGCTTTCAAGTAAGATATTTGCAGCTAACTGAAATTGAATAGGAATTCCTGATTCTTTTAGAGAAATCAGGTATTGTACCTCCTCCTTGGAAAGATTTCTACGTCGTTTCTCAATTTGAATTTGATTTATACGGTATAAATCCTCTTGCAAGTTGTTATGCTTTCTAAGATAATTCAGTAACTGAGTTGCAACATCTAATGCCTTGTTATTTCCAGAATTGTCAAACAAGCTAATGAGTTCCAGAACAAAATTAAGGGTATAGTCGGCATAAACCTCCGAAAAAGGGTATTTTGTTACAGAGGCGACAACAGATGACAAATCAGCATTATCAAGTTCAAGAAACGATGAGCTTTTCATTAAAAGATATGGACTTATCTCTATGCCATTCTCTGGCGCATCGCCCTCTTTAGCTGCAATAAAATTCCCGTCGAAGAAATCAGAAATTAAGAAGCCGCCGCCATTGGGGTTACATTTTGAAGAAATGGCAAGTTTTATATTTCCAATGGAAAGTGTTCCGCTGCCTGCCTCTCCGTTAATACTGAACGGTACAGAAGCTCCATCCATGATACCTCTGACCAGATGAGTGAGATTAAAAAGCTCGTGCTTAGATAGATTGCCAAATTCCAAATCTTTTTTAACATGTAGTTTTTTCAAGGTTGCATCGATCAAAAGAAGATTAGAAAGGTCTTTTTCTATATCCTCTAATGTATGTCCGTTTAGGTTCATATTTGCGTGTGAAATAACCCGGTTGCCAATTTTAATCTCTTGCCCTTTTACTAAAGCTAAGAGCATCTTTGTCTCAAGAATTTGTTCATGTAGCGACCCTTTAAACGAATAGTTAATCGTCCATAGGTTATTATTAAGGCGGATGGTAATATCATTACCGATTTTGAGTTGTTTTTCTTTTCCAGATTGCCTTATTTCTTCAATTCGGTTGTATAAAGTCTCTCCATTTACAATAACCGGCGTATCCTTTGGAATAACTATGCTTTCAAGGCGAAATTTATCGACCACAAATGATGCCTCAATATTTAGTGGCTTTGCATATACGTATAGAGGCCGTGAAAACATTTCGGAAAACATTTCATCCTCGGTTTTTATTCCAAAACTAGAAATAGATAATTCGAGTTTTTCTACCTCCATTTTAGATTTCTCCAAATCCACTAATGAACGAACATCGGGTAAAAGCTGCGCTCTCTTATTTTTGTTGATTATAAAATCTGAAACAACACGGACAATGCCATCCCTATACTTATGGGGAAACAAATTTAAAGTTATTTGCTTTGTCTTTTGACCTTCTGCTTGTTCCAACAACTGTCTTAGGTCAAATGGAAGTAGGGATGCGTAATAAATTTTATATGTGTCAAAATCTTTAAGTTGAATCAAAAAGAACATGACTCCATTATCGTTAAGATAATTCTTTAAGTCTCTGACATCGGCTTGGTATACTGCCTTTTTCTTTTCAAATCTTGTTACCATTGTTCCTTTTACTTGCACAGGAATTCTTCCGAATAGGTTGCCCTTATTTATATCTTTTGTGTAATACAAGAAAATTTCTCCATCCCAAGACGGAACCTTGTCTCCTTTTGAAATATTTGTAACAATCATTTCCGTGCGGAGTAACGCTGCCTCTAACTTGTTTACGGCGCTCATTTCAATGATGGTAGTATCAACTTTTTCGTTCAAACGGGTATGCCCCCTATCTTTTTTGATATAATTTCAAGAAACCGATTTGCGATTTTCTGCTCTCAAGTATCGCTATGCAACCTTCTCATGGTCTCTCGCAAGTTGATCGTCTCCGCGAGCAGTCCAACTACATTTTCAATGTGGGTAAAGAAATCAATCGTGAGCGTTTGACCTTTGTGTTCTTTAAACCATTTGTCCAACACTTGATATCCGCCAATCTGATATTCCCACACGTTTTGCGGGATGCCGGTAATGCATTTCTTGGCATTTAACTGGAGCACACCGTTTTCGTATTTAATGGCTCCGATCCCCAAATCATCGGCAGTGTTTGGCTCAAGTGCAAGCTCTGCAGGCATCTTAATCTGCATAAGGTGCAATTTCCTCAACCGCTCACCGACAGTAACATATTCCCGATACAGTGCCTCGTCTACAAAGAATGCGTCTGCAGCTCTTTCGTCCACGGGCTCATTTATAATCGGAATGCGCGGGAAATCCCTGCAAAGATACTGTTCGTACTTCTCGCAATACACAGGATCATGCAGAATACCATATACATAATCGAATATTTCAATCGGAGCGGGCTTTGTATGCATATACCGGGTCAATTCATTGTATATATCTGTATCCAAATTTGCACTCCAACTTTCGCCGGTTAAAGCCGATTCCGAGTGAAGATAGAGCGGTGCAATATAAGCTCTTTCGCAGGAAGCAGAAAACAATCTGTTATCCGCAATATTCTGCGTAACAAAAGGCGGAGAATAAAGCCCTGAGGGCTTGCAGAACACGATTCCGATGTTCTTTCCAATGGGACTTGTAGGCTCTGACAGAAGATGTCCCATGGTGGTTTTTTCTCGCGGCCAAAGAATCCAGCCGCAAGAACGCCCTGAATAATACGTCCAGCGTGTATCAAATGGGCGAAATGCTATAGGCGTTATAATACCTTCGGATAAAACGTCATTTTGAATTTTATCTGCTGTCTGTCCGCGACCGAACTTGCCCCATAATTTTAAAATCTCCGTATCATCTGTAGCGTGGCGCACAATATCCAAACGCTTTTCCAGTTCTGCTTTAGTTGGCGCAATAGCAGCTTTATCGTTACCGGAAACAATACCTGTTACGTTAGTGGGGAACAAATCATACAGATTGATTCCTTTTTCATAAGCGGTCTTACCTTGACCGCCAAACGGAATGAAATACGCCATTTTGGGGTCTATATTCAATTCTTCAAATTGAAAGTCCCTTCTGTCCAGAGCTTCCAACTTTTCCGTGCGCGTGCCCCAAATGTCCGTATAGTAGACATTAGCCCAAGATTGATTTTGCGTTTTTTTGACGCCGATAAATAATGCTATCCCTTGGGTAATATCAAAAATATTTTCATTCTTTTTACCATTCGGAGGAAGATCCTTTTTGCTTGCTCTACCGTGAAGATTGACTATATAAATCTTATCAAAGGTTCTCAGCAGACTCGCTCTCATTCCTCGGAAAGTGTGGTTGTCCAGATAACCGTTATTTGTAACAAAGGCAAGGATACCCTCGTTATTTTTGTTAATAATCTGCTCAGAGAAGCGGAAGAATTTAACATAGTCATCATTCAGCCAATGCTTTCTTTCGCCAAAATCCGTAATACCGTCTGTTTCTGTTTTATAGGCAGAAATATCAAAGGGATTTGTGGAAGCCGCAAGGTATGGCGGGTTACCGATTATAACTTTTATAGGCCGACGGGCTTTCCAAGTATCGGCATGATATGCTTCGTCCGTAATAGCGGCAGAGAAATCAAACAAGGTCATCTGTTCGCCCCGCTCTAAAACAGACATGGGCGGTGCAAGCGTATTTGTCAAGAAAATATTTGCAGGCAGCTGAACAGTTGGCAGATGGCCGAGCGTTTCATCAATCGTGCGACGGATTTTTAAGTGCGCGACAACATAACTGGTCATCATAATCTCAAACCCAATCAATCGGGAAAGTAAACCGTTTTCTTGCTGAATGTAGTTTTCATAAAATGCTGACCGAGTCCCGGAAAAGTATGTATTTTTAATGTATTTGATAATCTCCGCGCCGAAGGAGCCCGTGCCGCAAGCCGGATCGAGAATAGCTACGCGAGGAACCGAAATCGGTTTTTCCTCTGCCCATTTGTTTCTACCTACTTTGTATGGCGCACATGGGGCATTAATAGTGATTTGCTCATTGTTAGACAATCCGCCTTCAATGCCGAAATCATCCACAAGGGCTTTATCAACCATGGAAATCAGGTATTGTACCGCTTGAACAGGCGTATAGAATACACCGAGAGATTTCCGCAATTCCGGATCGTAGAAAGTCAGGAACTCCTCATAAAAATGGATAATCGTGTCCTTTCGCTCATCACGCCCCAGAAGCTCAGATATATTGCACATTTTGTATATCTCGCATAGCTTATCAATTACGCTTTCAAGCGTAGGGTGTTTTCTTCCGGTCCCTGTAATATGCATAAAAAATTGTTTAAGCAATTCAGATTCTTCCTGAAGGCAGCGAATTGCTTCAAACCTATCAAAGGAATCCGGCGTAGTGTCGTTGTATCGCGCAATGAACAAGCCATATACGATGGTTTGGGCGTACATATCCGCAAACTCACGGGTATTCATTAGTGGGCGAAGATCGGATTTTATTCGGTTATATAACCCGCACAACTCCATAAACATAGGCAGCCGTTTTTGAAAATCAGATATGAGCGGTTGCCCGTTCCCATCATCTTTGAGAATGCCAAAAATAATACTACGTATTGTACGGGCATGCATAGCCATATACTCGGCAAGTTTGCTGGAGGATTTAATTTGTACAGGGTTTTTCAACAGAAAATCTTCTACAAGGTTGATAAACAGCTCGATATTCTCCTGTTTTAACACGAGCTTTTCGTCAATCAACTCCATAATTTTTAAGCCTGCATACATTTCGGTATCACCTGCTCGCCAAAACTGCCATTCGAGATTATCTGTCAGAATAGCATTGCCATATCGGTCAGCCTCAACTTTAATTTGAGACAGCGCACGCTTATCAATTCCTCCAACTTTTTTAACTTCGATGCCGGCAAACGGTTCTGTTTCGGAGACATCTTCTTCATTATGCCACAGCTTGATATCAATGTTTTCTCCCGTTTGTCCTTTGCGTTCGCCTGATAAATCTCGGGCTGCACAGCCAATGTCTGTGAACAATGCCATTATAGGTGCGTTATATGATGACTCTACATTTCCAAGACGATAGGCATCGCAGATTGCATGATAGTATTTGGCTATTATTTCTGAGACTTTTACACTTTCCATATTATTCCTCCAATTCCACACTGATTTTAGATATCCACCCGATGATCTCAACACCGTTTTCATCAGTAAACGCCACTTGATACCAACGAGGAACTTCACTAATGATTTCTAAAGGTGTGTCATACGGGATGTATCGAATACGAGCGGCAGCAGAACTTGCTTCTTCTCGTAAAATAGAACGTTCCTTGATTGTAAAGCAAATGCGGCCCTTTTCTTCCAGTATAACTTGGATTTGCGCAACGGCATCGCAATAGAATTTCACCGCCTCCGGCACTTGTGGCAGAAACATGATTATGTTCAAAATTAAGAGCAATAACCATAACCGTTTCTTGAGTGCTTCAAATTGTTCCCGTAATGTAGATTTTTTAGCAACTTCAATCTGTGCATCTAACACAGTGGCTATTTTTTCAGAATTGTATCTCACACCGTCATAAGTAATTGCGCCATCATCATGGATTTCAATATCAGACAAATCTAACGATTTTGCGGTTTCTAAAATACCAGAATCAAATGAAGATAAATTTGACAAAGCACTATTTATATGCCGAATGATGTCTGGTGTCTGATACATTCTTAATGCTTTGGTTATCTGATCCATATTGAACAAAGCACATGATGGAGTTGTCAAAATAGCCTGTTCTATTTTTCTCATCCCATCTAAAATTGTGGGTGTAACGATAAATTTCGTCGCTGCCATATACCCAGCAGAAAGGGACTCGCCTAATAAACTGAGAGTGTGGGCTTGTGCTTCAAATGAAGTCGATTTGTACCAGTTATCTATTCGGAAAAGGGTTGCCATTGCAGAATCTGCAGCAGCAAAAAGATTTTGATTCAAGTGATTTATTTTCAACCACACATCACTTTCAGCCAACTGAGACAATGCAGTTGCTGCCCCACTCAGACGTTTCATTACTTCATCGCTACGTTGTAGGGTCGAAAACCAATCGTTAATTTTACTCATCTCAATATCCTCACTTTGTAATACTTCGTAAAACCGATTTTACTGCTACAGCAGAATCTGAAAATTTGAAATTGCAATATATCCGATTTCGGATTGTCATCCCCAAAAGGAAGATTTGCGATTTTACAATTCATGCGCGGAAGATTCCTTTTGCATTTTCTTCGCATCGGCAACAAATTGAATTTTTACGGTTTGGGTACTCACCAGCGAAGAAAAACGGGGTGTCCAGAGGGGAATATCCCCTTGGCTCAGGGTTTCCAATAGGGGCGAGCAGCACCCTGTTGGCACACGATTTTCCGTCAGGAAAGTCTAGTGTGTTATACCTTTTGCTCCCGCTGGCGCTGGAAAGGGGCTGCCGCCATACCGGGCAGACCGTTTCCTGTGTCAACAGAAAGACGAATATTTGCAAACTCAGGGCTTGCGGATAAGCAATCAAAGCTGTGCGGCATCACCGGGGAGCAAAAGGTATATAAACCCGCCGCAGCGACGCGTTCCCCGTGTTCCTAATACCACCAAGGCAGCTCCAACCACACGTTATCCAAGGCATGTGCTTCCGTGGATTTTGCTCTGCTCTCTGACAGATGAAAATGCTTTGCCGTTTCCGTCAGCGGATGCTCCATATCGTCATCGAATCCAAAGCGGTAACGCAGATACTGCTCCTCTCTGTCCTCAATCATGTATAAGGCGCGATGGATATCCTCAATCCTCTCCTGTGCTAAATAGATTTGTTCCGGCGTTTGTCGAGTGGAATCAGCAGTAAAATTATGATTGCTTCGCTCCTCATCTTTTGCAAGTTCATCCAAAGAAATGATATCGTTCAGATGTCTTGCCTCGTGAGAAAATCGGTGGAGACATTGAACACGCGTGCAATGCGGATGATATTTTCATCGCCCAGCTTGTCCGTCCTGCCGTTGATGAAACGGCTCAGCATACTTTCCGAACAACCGATGCGGGCAGCAAGCTCGGTCTGCGTAACTTTGTTAGATTTCATCAAGTCCCGTATGCGGTCACGGATTTTACTGGGAAGATAAGTTTGTTCCATTGCGGTGCCTCTTTTCTAATGCTAATTTATTGCCTAAAGAGAGAAGTAGTAATTGCGGATTTTTTCGGCCATCAGTTTTCGTCTCATTTCGAGGAAGTTGTTATAGTCCGAAATTTCCATTTTCTCAAATCCAATGGGAATACAGTTCTGTTCCAGATTTTTGCATAGCTCGACCTCGTCAACGATGTTACCGTAGATAGGCTTCTTCGTTTGGCACTGTTCTAAAACCTTTTTCATGTAGATACATGGCGCATCGTCGCTGATCTTAATATTGATTTCCTGCTGAAGGAAAACATAGTTTGCAATTTGATTATACATCGACTGCGGAACGCCGTTTTTCGTGAGATAATTTTTTGGGAAAAGATGATGAATGTCGCCTCTGTTTTCCAGCATGGTTTCCACGTCAACCTGCATAGATAAAAATCCTCGGTCATGGCTTTTTACCTGTGCCACAAGGAACATATTGAAGTACGGGCTGCTTGCAACAGAAGTGTTCAGACGCTGAACAAGATTGACATTCCAAAACGCGTCTGACAATTCGCCCGCTTCCGTAAGCCTGAGATATTCCGCAGGATCGTCATAGGAGAAGAAGCGTTTGATATCGTAGTCAAAGGATGATTCAGGGGAACCGGAATAACGTCCTGTCAGAATCGTCAGAGCCAGCCACCGACGGACAATCTGCTCAATTTCATTGCTGTCGATTTTTCTTTCACGCAATGCAAGGTAAAGCGCATATCCGAAGTTCAGCACATTTTGGGAGCGGATCAAAGATTTTCGCACGATACCGGTAGAACGCACTATCATCAAATACCGTTCATAATTGGTTTGATTAACAGCCTGCAGCACCGCTTCGTGGAGCTGATTAAAAGAATCCTCCTCAATTTCAATTCTGAATTCTCTTGTTTCAAAATCACGGCCTGACAGTAAACTTACAAGGTCTGCCAAACGCCCGCGCTTAAATTTATAGGTAAACGCTACACGCAGAATATCGTTGTATGTAGTTTTGTATATTGGGTTGGTCTTTGAAGCAGCCCACTTAATTGCATCAAACTCCGGCAGAGCCGCAAATGCGGTGTCGTTATTTTTGATCTCTTTCAGGTCTTCGGGAGATTCAAGCAAATGGCAAAAATAATCAATTGTCTTTCGAGTGACGTTGCCGCCATAGGTTTCATTGGACGAAATCTTGGACATAGCAAAGTCCGCCTGAGAAAGTACGACGCCTTTAGAGTTAATACGAATAAAAATATCCGTAACACTGTCGATATCCAGATCGCTTGCCAAGGTAATAACGCCAAGGCTGTTATTCTGAATACCGCGAAGCCGGTTAATGATATTGTTTACCTGCGACATCTGATCCGGGATCTCATTCTTCTGGCAATAATCAATTATAAATTGGAATGTGTTAAAATTCGGCTTCAGAACAGGAGCTATGTCCGGAATCCACTTGCTGCTCTTCAAAATAGCATTGTTTGCGACCTCAAATTTTTCTTCGAGTGGGTTAAAGGCAATAGAGATACGTTTCCATTTATAGTGATCGTCCAACACTTCATGTCCTACGATTGCAGCAGCCATTGCTGTAATGCGCTGCTGTCCGTCGATAAGAATCACTTTACCTGTAGACTTTGTGCCGTCCTTCAGCTTAACATCCGGGTTTTGCCACACGATGATATATCCTATAGGGAACCCCTTATATAAAGAGTCAACCAAGTCTCTGACTTTGGAACTATCCCAAACAAAAGGACGCTGCATTTCCGGGATTGCAATACTTCCGGATTTGATATTTGACAGCAATGTTTCGACTGTGTAGTTATTAACGCTATAACGTGCCATTTATTATACCTCACTTTAATTTATATTTTTTGCCCGCGCCTCTGCCGACAATTTCAATCAACCCGTTTTCATTCATCTTGCGGATAAGCAGATAGGCTCTCGTTTTTTTGACATTCAGCAGCTCTTGCAGATCTTCATCGGTCATCTCGCCGTACTCTGCCAGATAGTCTATCACGGTTTTCATCTGTGGAGTGACGGTTGCTGCGGCTTTATCGGTTGTTACCGGTGCGGATTCATTCGCAGCACCGTCAGCGTTCATGTTTGGCAGTACAATTTTGAACGCGTTAGCTGTAACCTCTATGGTGGGCTGCACAGGGCAGTTTTCGTACAGCTTGAAAATACGGCGAATACCGGTGCCGTAGCTTTCAATCAAGCGCAGGCGGTGGAACACCTCCGCCAGCTTTTTATTTCGCGGCTGAGAAACGCCAAGGCGAATATCTTCGGTAGTGAGACCGGGCAGAAGACCGCCGAGAGAAATAAACTCCATCTTGCTGTCGTTTACATTGATGATAATGCTGCCGCTGAAACCGTAATCCCGATGCACAAGAGCATTGAGAAGCGCCTCACGAATGGCCTCCTCGGGATAGTCCTGCTTATCCGTGCGAACAATGCCCTTGATCGTGGAAGCGGTTTTATTGCACAGAGCGAGGTAGTTTACCGCGTCCTCGAACTGCTTGAACACCGACCCGCCGAATTCCTTGCTGTCACGGAACTCCGTGCAGAGCTCATCTTTGAATACGGCGATCTTGGTCGTGTGGTGGCACTGGTCGGAAAGCAGCAGAGCGAGGTTGGTGTAAATACCGTTCTGCGTGATGCCCAAGGCGCGGTACTTCTGGGAGGAAAACTCAACGCCATACCGTTCAAATGCGGTCTCTGCGGCATGGAAGGTCAGATCCTGTTCAAGACTGCGGGCATCTTCGTATGTGTCGCCGTCAGACTCTTTTATCATCTGACGGATTTGTTCGGAAGACGCCTGAACACTGGACGCGCCCTGACGGACGTAAACGCCGGTGGGTTTTATACCTTTGGATTTCAGATAGTAAGGCTTATAGCTGCCTTCCGAAACTTCGATTTGGATCACTTTGTTATCTTTGAGGACATATCGCACAAACATGGTCACATCAGGTGCAATAGCGTCACGGATACCGTTGGTCAAACGGGTATAGGTTTCGTCCACATTGTCAATTCCGATCAGATTGCCCTTATCATCAATGCCGAGATAAATCGCCCCGCCGTCCGTGTTTGCAAATGCGATGACCTCCTTGTAGATGTCATCGGTCATCTGAGATTTATATTCAATGCGCTCACTTTCATATTGCATATACAGCACCTCCGTTGCAGCTTAATTATATTATACTCATATTTTCACAATTTTCAATAGGCCGGAGTGAAAATTCACTTTTTATTCACATTTGAATGTGAAAATCACTCTTATCAAGTTCAATGCCTTTCTGCACTTGCATTTTTGCAAGATTTGCGGGAGGGCTTTATGCTTTCTTGCATATCCGCCTGATTTTTCAGGTCTAAGACTTTTTCACCGTATAATCAGATGACAAAGAAAATTTGTCGGAAAAACAGAAGGGAGAAATGCCAATGATAATTTTTGAAGCTGTCAAATCAATGGTCACGCCGAAGATTGCTGCGGAATACTACAAGATGTGATTCCGGATTTGCAGGAGCTGAAAAAGCGAGGGTATTTTCAAGGCAGATGAAAACAGGAAAAATTTTATCTCAAGAGCGAACGGCTTTCACGAAGCCGTGCTTCTCTGAACCGAGCATCGGCATTACTAAAAAGTGTGCATCTGCGCAGTTTTATGAAATATCCCGCGGTTCCGTAAAGTCGAATATGTCCGCTTGCGGGCAGGGTATCACATCGCCAAATCCGAGCGGATTTGCAATCAATCGAATATTCACCATACAGCGAAGTTGGTTTGCCAAACAATGCATCAACTTCGCTGTTTTCACTACTTAAAATCAGGAGGAATGAAATGAACATCAGAAACGAAATCAAAGCACAAATCGTCCGTGCCGGTTTTACAATGCAAAATCTGGTAGATATATTAGCCGATGAATACAACTGGAATGAAAGCTGCTTTTGTTCCCGCGCGCACTTCGCATCCGTACCGAATTGGATGCTCGTGCTTGCGGACAAAAGCCCGCGTTCATCGCGCAGCGTTTCCAATCTTTCCGCCAAGCTGCAGCGTGAAAGCATCCGATACAAAGAAGTCGTAGAGCTGGCAGATGTGCTGGGTTACGACATTGTGTGGCAGAAACGGAGGGAACGCTAATGAAAGCGCAATATGCCATTCTTCGCTTTGCCAAGTACAAGGGACCGGAAATCGGCCACATCGAAGCTCACAACGAACGCGCCAAGGAGAAATATGCCAGCAACCCCGATGTTGACACCAACCGCAGCCACCTTAATTTTCATCTGGTAACACCGGAGCGGAAATACCGTGCTGAGGCTGAAAAGCAGATTGCAGAGGCAGGCTGCCGCACACGTTCCGACAGTGTGCGAGTAGTTGAAGTGCTGGTCACAGCGAGCCCGGAGTTTTTTAAGGGGAAAAAGCAAGCCGAGGTCAAAGCCTATTTCACCGAAGCGTTGAAATTCATTGAAGAATATCAACCGAAGGATACGATCATATCTGCCGTGGTGCATATGGACGAAAAAACGCCCCATATGCACCTTTGTTTTGTTCCGCTGACTGAGGACAAACGTCTCAGCGCCAAAGAAATCGTTGGCAACAAGAAAAAACTGACATGGTGGCAGGACGAATTCTGGAAACACATGGTTAAAAAAGTATCCCGATCTGGAACGCGGCGAAAGTGCCGGCGAAACCGGACGCACCCATATTCCGCCGAGACTGTTTAAGGAAGCCGTGCATCTGAACCGAATGAAGGATCAGATCATGGCAATTTTAAACGACAGTAATCCATTCAACAAAAAGGCAAAGGCCGAAGAACTGGAGGCACTGCTGGACAAGTATATCCCCGGGGTAGAGGAAATGCGGACAAAGCTGAAAAAATATGACAAAACCTATAAAGAACTGACCGAGGAAAATGCAGCGTTGGAAAAGAAGCTTGCTTCCGCATCTAAAGAGAGTGTGCAGAAGAAGCTCGAGATCAACCAAAAGCTAAACGAGCTGGACGAGCTTCGCCGCACGGTGGAGGTTCTTCCTCCGGAGGTTTTGCAGGCAGCAAAAAAGGTAATAACGCATAAGCAACAGGAAATATGAGAAAAATAATACCAATGAAGGAGCGTGATTTTATTTGGAGATGAACGTCAGAGATGACAAACAGTTGGTTGAGATCTGGCTGACAAAAGCCGAAAAGAATGACCCTGCTATTCAGGAGAGTCTGAAAAGCATCTATGACAAATATAAGAAGAAAAAGTATCTGGTTGCCGTCTTTGAATCCGGCGAAAAGGATCTGTATCAAGGCGTACTGGATTTGCTTGCTTATAATAAACGCCGCTGCGCCGAACTTGAGGTGCAGCGAGAGAAGAAACAGCGGACGGCGGCAGTTGAAAGATGAGGTATTTGGCGGAAGAGAAATCTCTTCCGCCTTTTTTCTTTTTTTCTTGACATCTTTAAAATTCTATGGTACAATGTTATCTGTAAATAGTAAAAACAGCACAGATATATAGTTCTATCAGGAGGTGAATCACTGTGACCGAGATTTTTGATATTGCGGGATATGCCCGTATTTCCGTGGATGATGAGCTTGATCGGGATAATATCTCTATCGAAAACCAGAAAGCCATTATTCAGGACTTCGTAAAAACCAGATTTCCCGGCAGCTCACTGACCTTTTATGAAGACCGCGACCGTTCCGGCTACACGTTTGAACAGCGCGAGGGTTATCAGGCAATGCGAAAGGGACTCATATCTCATAAATATGATATTTTGATTGTAAAGGACTTCTCCCGTTTTTCACGCCGAAATAGCCGCGGCCTTGTAGAATTGGAAGACCTTCGTGACGCCGGAGTTCGCATTATCTCTATTGGCGACGGTATCGACTTTCCCAACGATGATGATTGGCTCAAAATCCAGTTTCAGTTTCTCATCAATGAAATGCCCGTTACCGACACGTCTAAAAAGGTGCGCAACGTCATCAAGCGCAGACAGGCAGACGGCGAATGGCTGTGTGCCGCTCCATACGGCTACATCATCAACAAACGCAAGGAATTTGAGATCGTCCCCACGGAAGCGGATATCGTGCGAAAAATCTTTGATCTCTATAACAACGAGGGCTGGGGTTACAAGAGGATTGCAAATTATCTGACCGATCAGGGGGTGCCGACGCCCAGAATGTCAGAGCAAATGCGTAAAGAGGCCGACGGGCTGGAATACAAGCGTCAAGTCAAGGCGGCATGGGCTATTGTGACGGTGCAGGGTATTCTGGACAACGATTTCTATATCGGTACTCTCCGTCAGGGCAAGTATACCCGCGCAAAGATCAACGGCAAGGATATCAAGAGAGACGACGGCGAACACATCGTCATCGAAAACCACCATCAGCCTATCATTGACTACCGTACATTTGCCACTACCATGGCGCTGCGTGAAAAGCGCACTCGAAGCAATTACCGCGGTGTGAAGATCAACGACAATGCTTATTCCGGTTTTCTTGTATGCGGCGACTGCGGAAGCCCTATGTTCTCCATGAGCAGAAACGACCTGAAACCTGCCTACACCTGCGGTACATATCACCGCAGAGGACGCAAAGGCTGCACCAGCCATCACATTCGGGTGGACAGGTTAGATGAACTTCTGAAAAGCTATGTGCGCAAACTCATGGAAAACTCCGCCGATATGATCGAGCGGCTCAACCGTGATCTTGCCCGCGAAAATGACGACATTGCCGAAACCGAGCAGTCCGCCGACCGTCTTGCCGAGGTGCTGGATGAGCTGACAGAGGAAATGAAAGTCACCAAGCGCCAGCGTATCCGCGAGATCATGAAAAAACCGGAAAAGGAAGCCGAAATCGAGGCTACCTATGATGAACTGGAAGAAGAACTGCAAAAGAAGATTGACGGGCTGAACCATCAGATCGATCTGCTTTCCGACCGGCGCAACACCGTCATCAAGGTCAACCGCGCGGCAAAGACAGCGTTGGAAGTATTTTCGGATATTCTGACAAAAGAAAAGCTCGACCGCAACGATCTGGAACTTATCATCGACCGTGTTCTGGTCTTTGAAGATCATCTTGAGATCAAGCTGCAGCGCGACGTCGATTCCCTGCTTCGTTGCGGAATAACGGAGGAAGCCGCAAATTTTAATTCGGGCATCGAAAACATCTTACATTGCCGTTTAGTCCAAAGCTCAGATAAGCGTCCGGACAAGGTTTTCGATGTCAATGTTATCAATAACGGCGACCCGCTGGAGATATACACCAACAGCGAGGGCGAGGTCATTTTCAAAAAATACTCGCCGATAAGCGAGATGTCAGAAAACGCGGGCTCGGCTGCCGAGGTGATCCATAAGCTCGGGTCGGCGCCGGTCGTCATCTTCGACCGCGACCACGTCGTTGCTGTCTCGGGGGTACAGAAAAAGGAATACGCCGAGCGCAGGCTCTCACAGGGACTCGAAGAGCTTTTGGAGACCCGCAAGGGCTGGGTCTACGAGGGCGACGGCAAACCGCTGCTGCCCGTCGAGGGCGTTCAGAAGCACGCCGTGGCGATCTCCCCGATAATCGCTATGGGCGACATCGCGGGGGCGGTCTGCTTCCTTGCGCCGGAGAGCGGGTCAAAGGGTACGCAGCTCCAGCTCACCCTTGCCCAGACCGCCGCTATGTTCCTCGGCAGGCAGCTCGAGGAATAACCGCGCGATTTCAATTTAAAAAGCAGGAACGGTTTCCGTCCCTGCTTTATTTTTTCACTTCTCAGTCTTTTTCGGCTCGACGCCTATAAGCTGCTCCTTCCAGACCGTCAGAACAGTCGCGGGCTCGCCTTTAAACATCACGGTCACGCCGTCGCCGATTTTGTAAGCCTCTGCGGAGATGCCGTCGGGCAGGCAGATACCGTATGAGAGCTTTTCGCCGCCGCTTTCAACTGCTATTCCCACCCGATTTGCATTCGGGTCGACCGCGGTAACCGTCCCCGAAACGGCGTTCTCGCCGCCCGCGCTCTGCTCCTGCTCCCCGATAAGCTCTTTAAGGCAGATAACGAAATCTTCATAGGGAATGTTCTCGGAATCGACACAGACGGCGACTCCGTCTCTCAGAAATTCGGCGTGAAGTCGGCTCTGACCGGACTCGTCGGCGTAGCGGAAAATCGCGATCTCTCTGCCGTTTATGTCGGTGAAAACGAGCCCGTCCGAAACGAGGTCAAAAACGCTGCCGCCCTGCTTGAAAGCCTTTGAAAGGCTCACCTTCAACCTGCGCGCGCCGTCTGCGCTCTCAAAGCATACGGCGTTGCCGTCGTAATAGATTCCGCGCCCGTCTGTGCGGTAGACGCCGTAATTCCCCTCGACGCGGGCAAGATAGGGCAGCGCGTCCGCCGACGGAGCGAATCCGAAATACTCGGTAAGCTCGTCGTAGGTAAAGGCGGCGTAGTCCTCGCCGAAAAGACTTATGAACGCGCCTGCGGCTTCGAGGCTCGCGACGTCGTTCAGGCTTACGGGGCGGCTGCTTCCGGGCGCTTCGGCGAAGCATTCCGCCGAGTTGATCATATCAAACAGCCCGTCGAGCTCGGAGAGGTCGCCGCTCTCGGTGAAATATTCGGCAACATATCCGCCGCTCTCTATATAAATTCGCGAGCCGCTGCCGCGCCGGTACACCTTATTATATTCGAACCCGTCGACCGACATAGATTCTTCAAAATAGCCTTTGTCCGAGATTATAAGCGTTATTGCAGGTCGGCTCTCGGGGCTGTCGAGAATGAGCTGCATAACGGTGCGGCTTGCGGGGATATCCTGCCGCCGCTCGAAAACGAGAACGGTCGCCTCGGGGAAACATTCGCTCAGCGCTCTGCCGTCGAGCCATTTTTTCGGCAGGAGCTCTCCGAGACCCTCGTATTTATATGCGCTTTCGATCGAAAGCTCGATGCACTGCTCGGTGTCGGTCAGTGTTGAAACATACCGTTCTCCGTCGGCTTCGCCGTGATGCAAAACCTCGGGCTCGTTTCGGTCATAAAGATATGCCGCCGATACCGCCAGCGCAACGCAGGCTGCGAGCGCTCCA
Organism: uncultured Clostridia bacterium; assembly: GCA_947627875.1. Classification (GTDB taxonomy): domain Bacteria; phylum Bacillota; class Clostridia; order Oscillospirales; family Ruminococcaceae; genus Faeciplasma. Next base: position 62,359 of record CANQXS010000003.1, on the reverse strand, counting down.
AAGCCTATAATTACACGCTTTTTTAAGCCGACTTTTGGCGCCGTCAAAGCCTCCTCGACAAATTTTCCGTCAATCTCGCCTATTGCTGCAAAGAGTTCCTCGCTCTTCATAAATCAAAACCCCTTTCCGAAAGCCGCGCCCTGAGCTGTTTTCTCAGGCGCTCGAGTATTTTTGAGACGTTTTGCTGCGTCAAGCCGATATCCTCCGCGATTTTTGACACCGAGTCGGCATACCAGTATCTTCTGACGAAAATATACCGCTTTTTCTCGGAAAGACCGCCGACGAAGGCGTTAAGCTCCCCGACGAGTTCGCGGGCGTCGAGCTCGCTTTCGGTGTTCTCCCTGCCCGAAACACATTCGCTGAGCTCGTCGAGCGCGGCTGTGGTTTCGCCGTAGTTTCGCTTTGCGGCACGCCTGCGGGAATACATATTCAGCGAAAGGTTGCGGGCTATCCTTCCGAGAAAAGCCGCTAAGCTGTCGGGGCGCTGAGGCGGAATAGAGTTCCACGCGTTCAGGTAGGTCTCGTTCACGCATTCCTCGGCGTCTTCGTCGCTGCCGAGAATATTTTTCGCTATCGCGCGAAGATAGCCGCCGTATTTGCCGTCGGTCTCGGCGACGGCTTTTTCGTCGCGCTCCCAATACAGCCGGATTATCTCACTGTCGTCCATACCGATTCCCCCTTTCAACTATACTGACAGATTTTTCTGCGGGATATGACGGCTTTGCAAAAATTTTCTGCGGATTTTATACGGTGCTTCTCCGAACGGCGCTCCGAACCCGCTTTTGCGCGGGAGGACGGGGCGAAGCCCTGCGTGCGAAGCGCGCACGCCGCTTCGCGGCGCGCCGGTCCGCGAATGCAGACCGGCGGGGGCTTCGCCCCGGTAAAGGCGCTATACCCGAATATGCTCAAATCAAAAACTTTATTTTCGTTTGCCCCGCTCATTGCTTTGCAAACAGGGGACCCCCGGCGAGGGTCCCCTACGTCAAAACAGTCCACCGGACTGTTTTGACTACCCTCCTGCGCTTTGTTGTGCAAAGAATTTCGCGCTCTGCGGAGCGCGACGAGGGCTCCGCCCCTCGACCCTGCAAGCCTTTTATAAAAGGCTTGACCGAAAATTTTTAAATTGTATCTGTTCAACTTATACATAGCGCCACTCGCCTTTCATATTGACATTTTCATACAAAAGGTTTAAAATATACTCAAATAACTTTTCGGAGTGATGAATATGATAACCACCCTCACGCTCAGCCCCAGCCTCGATAGGACGGTCTCGCTCGAAAGGCTCGACCCCGACAGGGTAAACCGCGCGGAAAGCTCCCGCACCGACGCCGGCGGCAAGGGAATCAACGTAAGCCTTGCTCTTGCGGCTCTCGGAGAATGCTCAAGGGCGATTTACCTTGCGCTCGAGGGCAGCGAACCGATAGAAACCGCCCTTAAAAGCGCGGGCGCGGAGAGCGTAGCCGTAGCCTGCGGCGGAAGGCTCCGCACAAACCTCAAGATTTTCGACCGCTCAAACGGCAAGACCGTAGAGATCAACGAGCAGAACCCCGCAGTCGGCGAGGAGACGCTCAATAAAGTCGAAGCCGCCTGCCGCGACTCCGCGCGAGACAGCGATATTTTAGTCCTCTCGGGGAGCGTTCCCGCGGGCGCGGGGACGGATATCTATAAAAGGCTCGCAATTTCGGCAAAGCAGGTCAACCCGAATATAAAGATAATCCTCGACTCTTCGGGAGTCGCGCTCAAAGACGGTCTCGAAGCCGAGCCCTACCTGATAAAGCCCAACCGCGAAGAGCTCGAAGCCTGCTTCGGAGTAAAACTCCGCTCAGAAGCAGAAGCAGTCACCCTCTGCCGCGAAGCCGTCAGAAGCTTCGGAGTAAAGAACGTTATCGTCTCGCTCGGCGCCGAGGGCGCGATAGCGGTAGGCGGGAACGAGGCGTATTCCGCAGAAGCGCTTAAGGTCAGTCCGAAAAGCGCTCAGGGCGCGGGCGACGCTATGGTCGCGGGCTGCTGCCTTGCGATTTTAAAGGGGCTTTCGCTCAAAGATACGCTCAGATACGGCATCTGTGCGGCAGCGGGAGCAATAGAGCTCGACGGCACCGCTTTTTGCACCGAATCCCGCTTCGAGGAGCTGCTACGCTCGGATATAAAGCTCGGAAATCTTTAAACTCAGCCGAAAAAAGAACGGTATGGCAAAAGTCATACCGTTCGGCTTATCCGCAGGGGTCATTGGTCGTTGAGCGCCCAATAGGTGTAGAAGTTATACATATTCAGCACTTCGTCCTTATAGGTGTCCTGCCTGTCGTTCCAGATGGTGTAGGGGTCGTAATAGCCCCAAGCCGCCATCGCGGGGGCGATTTTTTCGGCGTCGCGGATCATCTGATACTTCGCCGAAAGCGGGATACCCGCCGCCTCAAGGGTCTTGAGACCGAGATAATTGGCGCTCGTTATGCCTACATAACTCCCGAGACCGAGGTCGTAGTTGGACCATATGGTGAACGGGGTCTGATAGCGGGTCAGGAAGGAATTGACAAACAGCTCTCTGTCGGGCGCGAGCTCGTCAATAAGCTCCGCTTCAACGTTGGGCTGGTGGTCGCCGAAGAAGACTATCATCGTCTTTTCGTCGACTCCTTCAAAATAGCTTATAAGCTCTTCAAGCGCTTCGTCGGAATCCTTTATCAGCGAAAGATACTGCTCGGCTCTCGGGTATTCCCCCTCGGGGCGCTGAATATGAACGTCGGTCTCGAAGTCGTCGCCGTCGTATTCATAGGTCGAGTGATTCTGAACGGTAACGCCGAAGATAAATATTCTGTCCGACGTTTTGTTTTCAAACTGATTTATGACCTGCTTATAGAAATAGCTGTCGCTTATAAGCGTTCTTATGTATTCGACGTCGTCGCCGAAGCCCTTTTCCCAGCGCTCGGCGCTTACATATTTCCCCGCCTCGTCGGTCATATCCTCGCCGCTGACGAAATCGTCGAAGCCCATAAACGGATAGACCGCATTACGCTTCCAGCAGATCTCGTAAAACGGGTGCATCGCGACGGTCTGATAGCCGAAGCTCTTGAGATATGAAGCCATAGAGTCGACCGGACCTTTTATATGCTGCATATAGGCATAGCACCCGTCGGGCATATACATCATCGAAAGCCCGGTAAGAAATTCAAACTCGGTGTTGCAGGTCCCTCCTCCGAGGACGGAGACGAGAAGCCTTCCGTCGGGGTATTTCGAGGAGAGGTCGTTGTAAAACGGCATATAGGGCGTGTCGGTCCTGAGCCTGCCCAGATAGCCGAGGTCTGAAAAGCTCTCGTTCATAATGACGATTATGTTGGGGAGGTCTTCCTCGCTGCCCGAAAGGGTCTCGTCGGTATAGCCGCCGAGGTAGCTCTCGAGCGCCTGCTTTGAATAGCCGACGGGCTCGTCGAAGCTCATCTTTCTGAGGTTGATGTAAAAGCTGAGCGCGGTGCCGTTTACGTTATTCGTAGATTCGGTGTCGAAGGTGCTCGTCGAATAGCTTTCGTAGTCTATTCCGTATATGCTTACGCAGCCGAAGGTGCACATCGCCGCGGCGCAGACTGCCGCAGTAGGTCTGAGCCACTTTTTCGCCCAGACGACCCTAAACTGCGATATAAGCGCGGTAAGGAAAATGCAGGCGCAGAGCCCCGAAAGCATATTTGCGTTGAAGTGCCAGTCCGAGGCGTTCGTGACCTTCAATGCCGTGCCTATCGCATAGAGGTCGGTAGGGACGAGCGGCGTTCCTCTTATGAGGACGAGCACCTCGTCGGCGAGGTTGAGAAGGCTCCATACGACCATAGATACGCAGACCGAAAGCCTTGTCGACTGAGTGAAGACAAACACCGCGACCTGAAACACTGCATAGAATAAAAGGTTGGTGAAATAGATATCCGTAGCGTAGAGCTCTACGCCGATTATAAGCTTGACCGCCTCGAAGGTCAGAAAAGGTCCCGCCGCGAAGAAAGCCCAGGCTACCGCAGTTTCCGCCTTTTTCGGCAGCCTGAACTCTATGAGCAGCGCCGCCGACATAAGGATAAAGAGCGCGATGTAGCGGGCAAGGGCTCCTATATCGAGGCTCAAAGGTCCTGCTACATAAGCCGAATATACGCCCGAGGACACATATTCGTCGGCGTCGGGCGAGGGCGCCGCCCTGAAGGATGAGTAGTTAAAAGCCGTGAGAAGGGCGACGAGCACTATAATTACAACGCCGAACCACAGCTTTTTGCCGGATTTGAATTTTGCCATAAAAATTATTACCTACTTTTCAGATGATGCTCCTTCGGCGCTTCCTGCCGCCGAGGAAATTTAATTAAGCTATTGCCGAAAGGTCCCCGAATGTGGTATAATATAACAGTAAACAGGTCCTTCGGACAGCATACAAGTGTGATTATACTACAGTCAAGACTTTTTTTCAATAGAAACCGAAGCAACTTAAGAATTAAATTTACCGAAAAGGAGAATAAAAATGAAAAACAGCGCTTTAGAAATCGCAAAGCAGATACTCTTATGCACGGTAGGCTCGACGATATACGCCGCGGCGGTAAGCCTGTTTTTAGACCCGAACGGGATCGTTCCGGGGGGGTTTACGGGAATAGCTATGATAATCGGGCGGTTCGTTCCGCTCTCGACCGGTACCCTCTCGCTTATCCTCAACGTTCCGCTGCTGTTATTCAGCATATTTGTATTCGGAATACGTTTTCTCGGCACGACTATTTATTCCGTCGCGGTCTCGTCGCTGATGATGAACCTTATAATGCCGCTCGGGCCGCTCACCGAAAACCTTATGCTCGCCTCGCTCGCGGGCGGCGCGCTTATGGCGATAGGGCTCGAAATAGTGCTTTTGCAGGGCGCGACCACCGGCGGCACCGACGTTATAGTCAAGCTCCTCAGAAAGCGTATACGCTCGATATCGGCAGGAAAATTCTTCCTCATTACCGACGGGCTTATCGTTCTCTGCTCGGCTATAGTCTCAAAAAACATCGACGCGGGGCTCTATGCGGCGGTCTGCATAGTAGTTTCGTCGTCGGTAATGGATATGATGCTCTACGGGCGCGACCAGGCGAAGCTGATAATCATAATCAGCGACCTCAACCGCGAGATAACCTCGCGGCTGCTCCGGGAGCTCGACGTAGGCGCGACTTTTTTGGAGGGGCAGGGCGCTTTTTCGGGCAGCGACAAAGAGGTAGTGCTCTGCGTGGTGAAAAAGTGGCTTCTCGGCAGGGCGCTCAAAATAATCAAGAGCGTCGACCCGAAGTCGTTTGCGATAGTTTCGACCGCCAACGAGGTATTCGGCGAGGGCTACAAGCCCCACGATGGGGAGCAGATCTGAGCCGTCCTTAAGAACGCCAAAATCAAAAAGTTTTTGATCGAGGCTTTTTCAGCTAACATTTGCCAAGAGGTAGAATCCACATTTTAAAAAGCATCTGAACTTTCCTGTGCTCAGATGCTTTTTAATCAACATATAACTCATACCTGCTCCCGGCGAGCACAGCGCAACAGGTATTTTTAAGTGCTAAGATATACTTACACGTTTTCCCAGTGTCTTGATTCGATAAACGGGTGTATCTTGTATTTTTCTACACGTCCTGTCGAATCTAATTTATACCATGTATCCACGCTGAAATAACCGCCGACGTAAATTCCCAGAACCATCAGCGCCTCATCGGGACTTGATTCGCTTTCCTTTACGGAATAAAACGCTCCCACATACTCATATTTGCCGTAAAATTTGGCACCGGCGGTTTGGCATATAGGTATAAAATCATCACTGCCGGTACGTTTGGCGTATATGCTGTTTGCAATACGGTGTAACTTTTTGCCAAGGAAATTTTGTCGATTAATTTTTGCTCATATTTACAGAAATGTACACATTATTGTAAAACGGTCTGCTGCAAAACAGCGGACCTTTTGTAAATTTCTGCCTTGTAACGAAACGTCGAGAGCGGCATATTGCAGGCTTTTGCGGCGGCGGTGCCGGTTATTTTTCCTGTCCGCCACCGTTGATAGTTGCTGTAAAAGTTATCGGGCAGCGGCTCGGGCGGTCTGCCGAATCTAACTCCTCTCGCTTTTGCAGCAGCTATTCCCTCGGCTTGCCTTTGCCTGATGTTCGTGCGCTCGTTTTCCGCAACAAACGACAGCACTTGCAACACAATGTCACTTAGGAATGTGCCGACTAAATCTTTTCCTCGCCTTGTGTCGAGCAGGGGCATATCTATCACGCAGATATCCACGCCTTTGTCTTTGGTGATAACCCGCCACTGCTGCTGTATCTCCTCATAGTTGCGCCCAAGGCGATCTATGCTCTTAATGTAGAGCAGGTCGTCCTTTTTTAATTTTCGGAGAAGTTTTTTGTAATTCGGGCGGTTAAAGTCCTTGCCCGATTGCTTGTCCATATAGATGTTTTCGGGTGGGACGTTTGCTTGAGCCATAGCTATTAGCTGCCTGTCCTCGTTCTGCTCTTTCGTGCTGACCCGAATGTAGCCGTAAATGTTTGACATCAAAATTCCTCCCGCAATAGTTTTTGTATTTATTATAAAAAATACAAAATCTCCGGTCGATACCCTCAGATACCGACCGGAGATTAAAATTTCGGCTCAATTTTTTACTAATCCCCCTTGACAAATTATATACTTCGTGATATGATGTATGCCGTAAGAGGAGGTATAGCATGGATATTCAGTTGAAGCGCGGGCTTTTGGACGTTTGCGTGCTCGCGGCGATCAAGGACAAAGACTCCTACGGCTACCAAATAATCAAAGACCTAAAGCCCTGTCTTTCGCTGTCAGAATCGACTTTATACACCATTTTAAAGCGGCTTGAGACGGCGGGGGCGCTGACCGTCCGCAGCGTTGAGCACGACGGGCGGCTCAGAAAATATTACCGTATCACCGATTCGGGGATCGCGCGCATCGAGGAATTTAAAGAGGATTGGAAGGAAATTCTTTCCATCTACCGTTTTGTTGTCAAGGAGGAAGAAAATGAATAAACAGGAATTTTTGGAGCAGCTTCGGCGCGGCTTGAGCGGGCTGCCGCAGGAGGACATCGAGGAGCGGCTGAACTTTTACGGCGAGATGATCGACGACCGAATCGAGGAAGGGCTGTCGGAGCCCGAGGCAGTCGCCGCTATCGGGACGGTCGGCGACGTCGTTTCGCAGATACTTGCGGAAACTCCGCTCACAAAGATTGTAAAAGAAAAAATCAGACCGAAAAGCCGGATAAAACCGTGGATGATAGTGCTTCTGATACTCGGCTCTCTGCTCTTGTTCCCGATAATGCCTGCCGTTATCGCGATCGTTTTATCGGTATATATCGTCGTCTGGTCGGTGATAATTTCGCTCTGGGCAATATTTGTTTCGCTTATTGCAAGTGCGCTCGGCGGAGCTGTTTCGGCGGTGTATTTTGCGATATGCGGCAAGGGTCTCTCAGCTTTGGCAACGCTCGCGGTCGGATCATTGTGCGCAGGGCTTGCAATAGTTATGTTTTTTGTATGCCTTGCCGCGACTAAGGGAGTTGTTTGGCTGACGAAAAAATTCGCCGTCGGACTTAAATATATGCTTGTCGGAAAGGAGACAGCGTGATGAGTAAAACCGTTAAAAAATGGCTTATTGCCGCCTTGGCGCTCATACTTGCGGGCGCGGCGATGTTCGCAACGGCACTGGCGCTGTGCGGCTGGGATATAACCAAGCTCGGGACGGTCGATTATGTCGAAACGACGCTTGAACCGAGCGGGGATTTTGATAATATCTCGATAAACGTCTACACAACCGACCTCAGGCTTTTGCCCTCCGAAGACGGAAAATGCAGGATCGTCTGCTATGAGGACGAAAAGGTCAGCCACACCGCCGAGGTCAAAGACGGCACCCTCGTCATCGACACTAATGATGCGCGCAAGTGGCTTAACTTTATTTCGATATCTTTCACAAGCCCGACTATGGAGGTATATCTGCCGAAGAGCGAGTACGAAAATTTGGACATCAGTACCGACACCGGCGCGGTTTACCTCCCAAATAACTTTACATTTGAGAGCATAAATATCGACGGTAACACGGGTTCGGTGGTCTGTTATGCGAGCGCCAAGAAGGATATGGATTTCGAGCTTGACACCGGTCCGATACTTTTGTGCGACGTTTCCGCCGAGGGCATAAGGCTTCAGACCGACACCGGAAGGATCAAGCTGAACGGCGGCACTGTTGCCGAAAGCATCGAAGTTAAGACCGGCACCGGTTTGGTGAGCATCGAAAATATCTCCTGCGGCAACATTCACGCCAAAGCCGACACCGGATTCGTGAGCCTCGAAAATACATCCTGCGGCGACCTTCACGCCGAGACCGACACCGGAAGCATCGCGCTCGAAAACGTCGTCGGCAGCGGAAAATTCGAGCTTATAAGCGATACAGGAGATATAGACCTCAACGGCTGCGACGCCGCCGAGCTGTATATCGAAACCGATACCGGCAGCATAAGCGGCGAGCTTCTGACTGATAAGATCTTCTTCGCCGAGTCAGACACCGGCAGAGTAAGCGTGCCGAAGTCTATGACCGGCGGCAGGTGCGAGATCAAGACGGATACCGGGAGCATTGAGATGGAAGTAAGAGGAAAGCAAGAATAAAGGGAGCTTAGCCTATGCGGCGTGCAGGCAGTACGGTTCACAAGCTTTTGACGCAGCATTTGCTCATTTCGCGTTTGAAATAGCCGCACACGTTTTCTCACTCAAATACTCAAAAAATCCCCCGACCTCATCCGAAATGCACCCCAAAAGTTAGACGATGTGATATAATGTCTAAAAGGGGGTGCATTTTTATGCCAAGAAGAGAACCAAACAAAAGATACACAGGAGAATTCAAGCAAAAAGTAGTGGAGACGATGCAGAAAGAAAAGCTAAGCTACCGTGAGGCGGCAAGGGAATACGAAATTGCCGATCACAAGCTTGTTGCAAAATGGGAGCGCATCTATCCGGAAGAAGGGGCAGAGGGGCTGTACATAGAGCGGCGAGGACGAGCATCGTCAGCCGGCGGTACAAAGAAAGGTCGCCCTCCAAAGTTGGACAAAAAAGCGGAAGAAGATCTGATTGCTGAGGTTCAGCGGCTAAGAGCGGAGAATGCGTACTTAAAAAAATTGAATGCCTTGGTTTCCGAAAGGGTACGGCAAGAGAAAAAGCACAAGTGATTTGGGAGCTAAGGCAAGAATTTAAAGTAACGCTGCTCATTGACATAGCCGGAATCCCTCGCAGCACCTATTACTATCACGTAAAGCACAGGACAGATGAGGATAAATACAAAGAAGTTAAAAAAGAAATCTCAAATATATTTATAGAAAACAAAGGCAGATACGGATACCGACGCATCACAAAAGAACTGCATAACCGAAATTATGTCATCAATCATAAAACGGTAATGCGGCTTATGAAAGAGCTTGGGCTTGTATGCAAAGTCAGAATGAAAAAATATTATTCTTACAAGGGAGAAACGGGTAAAATCGCGCCGAATCTGCTCGACAGAGATTTCAGCACCGAAAAGCCTAATGAAAAATGGGTAACGGATGTAACGGAATTCAGTCTGTTCGGACAAAAGCTGTATCTCTCGCCCATACTGGATCTATACAGCGGAGACATCGTATCTTACACGATTTATGACAGCCCTGTTCTAAGTATGGTAACAGAAATGCTGAAGCTGGCGTTTCAAAAAATACCTGACGGCACCAATCTGATCCTGCATTCCGACCAAGGCTGGCAGTATCAGCACAAGCATTATCAGAAGATGCTGAAAGACAAGGGAATCAGGCAGAGCATGAGCCGCAAGGGCAACTGCTTAGATAATGCCGTTATGGAAAACTTCTTTGGTCTTTTGAAAACAGAGCTGCTTTATTTGCAGAAATTCGACTCACTTGCCCAATTCCGCACGGAATTGGAGGAGTATTTGGATTACTATAACAACCGCAGAATCAAGCTGAAACTAAAAGGCTTGACACCTGCTCAGCACAGATCTCAAGCCTTTTTTGTTGCTTAATGTTCAGTTCTCACAATTCTTTTTTCAAAACTTTGTCTATATTTTTGGGGGCAGTTCACTCATCGGTCGGGGGAAAATTTTGCCTTAAGGCTTTTATTACTTGACGGTTACGGTGACGTAGTCGCTACTCGCCTCTGCGAGAGTCGGCCAAGTCTTGCCGTCCTTAGAAGCCTTTACTCTTACCTTGTAGGTGCCTGCCGCAAGACCCTTGATGGTAGCGGAGGTGCCGCTTACGGTAGCCTTGTGGTTATAGGTGTTGCTGCCGCTGGCTGCAACCCAAACCTGGTAAGACTGTGCGCCCGAAACGCCGTTCCAGCTTACGGTGATGGAGCCGCTGCCGCCGGTCGCGGAGGTTATAACGGGAACGGTGGAGGTGCTTGTAGTGGAATCGGGATCGGGAGCGGTTCCGACAACGCTGCCGGAAGCCTGAGGAGCCATAGTGAGAATGCCGGAATCCTTGCCGTTGGCGGTTACCTTGAAGTCATAGGAACGGCCGTTGACAAGACCGGTTACGGTAACGGCTCTCTTGGTGGTGGTGCCGAGCTTCTTCCAGCCGGATTCGGAAGACTTCTTCCAGTAAACGGTGTAGGTCGGGTTGCCGCTCGCTGCGTTCCAGGAGAGGCTGATCTTCTTGTTGCCCGAAGTGCCCTTGAAGTTGGTAGCATAAGCGGGAGTGGTGTCGGTGGTGCTGCTCTTGTTGTCGAAGGCGTCGCCCGCAAGGTGAACGGCTTCGCCGACGCGATAGCTTCTGCCCGACCTGGTGTAAACATAAACGTCAACTACGAAGCCGACGGACTTGCCGAGCGGCAGATCGAAGTAAGCGTTCGAGATGTTCTGCTCCATAGGAAGCGCGCCGAAGCGGGAGTAAACAACGGTGTAATACGAGGCGTCGGAAACAGCGTCCCAAGCAACGCGGGTGGTGCTGCTGGTCCTCTGGGTGAGGGTAAGACCGTCAGCATAGGACTTGGTGTAGTCGGAGGCATTGGTAACATTGCTGAGAGTGCCGCTGTAGGTTACATTTCCGACATATCCGGTCGCCTGACCGGCATAGTTGTAATACATAACGGTTACGGTGAAGCCGTTGCTGTTGCTGTAGCCGAGAGGAACGGTAACCGTAGTTGCGGGAGAAGGCGAGGTTGCCTGAGTTCTGCCGGTAGAGTTATCGACATAATACGCCGAATAATACATAGCGTTTGAAACAGGCTGCCAGGTTACGGTGGAGGAAGTTGCGCCAACGGTCATCGCGCAGCCCTGACCGGTGATATAGTTACCATTGTTATAGCCATAGCCGTAATTCGGGTTTACGTTGGAGTAGTTTACAACGCCGGAGTCGGAAACGGTAGCCGAGCCGATGGTGTAGGTGCCGCCGTTGTAGGAATAGCTTACCGAAACCGTAAGACCGCCGTCATAGCTGAGAGAAACGGAGGTGGTGTTGTTTGCATAAGGAGCGGTGATGGTCCTGCCCTGATATACATAGGTTACGGTGTAGGAGGTTGCGTAAGAAACAGCCTGCCAGCTTACCGTTGCGGTTTTGGTGGTGGTGTTGACGCTTACGTTGATGCCGTTGAAGGCAGAGCCGGGATAGTTGGGATTATATCCGCCGCCCTGTCCGTAAGGATAGTAGACCGCGCTGCCAACAAGAACACCGCCGTTATTGGGCAGACCGCCGCGGTAAACATCGAAGTAGATGTTGACGCCGCCGTGCTGAGCGACGAGGCTCTGAATGTTGACATAGCCGTCATAAATCGGTCCCTGATTGCCGAGCGAGGTGCCGCCGGTGAGGTAAGCCACTACATAATGAGGACCGTTGCCCTGGTTGATCCAGCGGAGCAGACCGCTCTGGTAATCGATCCAAACGTTAGAGCTGGGATCGGTATAGCCGGGAACATAACCGGTGCCGGCAGCAGTCATCGAGGAGAGAGATTGACGGGTGGCAGTGCCGACCTTGTAGTAAACGGTAACGGTGGTGAGGGTGTTGTCGCCAACGTTGATGTCGACATAAGTCGCCTGTCCGTTATTCTGAGGGTAAGCAACCTGAGCGGGCTGAGTTACGCCGCTTGCATTCTTATAGGTGTACTCAACCTCATAGCTTATTGCCTGACCCGCCTGGGAAGTAGTGGGTTTGTAGGCGTCCCAAGAAACTCTGATATTGCCGGTGGTGCCGCTCACGGTTATCTTATAAGAGGTAGAGCCGCCGGAAATCGGAATATCTACGCCGCTGGCGGTAGTTTCCATTTCAAGAGCAGCATTGTTCCTGTCGTAAGCCGTAACCGTTGCGGTGTAGGTTCCGCCGGAAAGGTTCTTGAAGTCCTGATAAAGATTTGAGTTGTCTGAATTCGGCGTGGTTCTTACGGCACTGCCGGTGGTCGTGCCGTCTTTTCTGAGCTGTACCGAATAGTAATAGGCTCCGCTTACGGGCTGCCATCTTACTATTACTGCCGTTGAATCGCTGCTGCTCTTCGCTATTGTAGGACTCAGCGAAGCCGCAAACATCTCAACAGTCAGCAAGGACAGGCTCAAAGCAAGAGCCAAGACGATTGCTAAAATTCTTTTTGCCATTGAAATAACACTCCTTTTAAAAAGTTTGGTTTAATTATATCACCCTTGTACGGATTTGTAAAGGGGTTTTTATAAAATTTAGAAAAATTAAGCATTTCTTAAGACTTTTTTTGTATATTTGTTGCATCGATTTTTTGAAAACCCGCTTTTTATCTTGAATTTTTCTTTCAAAGGTGCTACACTTGTAATACCGATAAAGACGCGAAAATATTGCGTCGTATGCAGAAAAATTTTAAATTTTGTTAAAACTGACGGAAAGGACGACCTGATTATGACAAAAATCACAAAAAAGCCTTTTGGCAAGCTCTCCGACGGGCGCGAAGTCTCGCTTTTCGAGCTCAAAAATTCGAGCGGCGCGAGCGTTGAGATCATCGACTTCGGAGGAGCGATCCGCGCGATAAACGTCCCCGATAAAAACGGGAAGCTCGGCGACGTCGCCCTCGGCTACGATTCCCCCGAGGGCTACGAAAAGCAGGGAAAATATATCGGCGCGCTCATCGGGCGCCACGGCAACAGGATCGAAAACGCGGTTTTCAAGCTCGGGCGGAAGAATTACTTCCTCGGTAAAAACGACGGCAGAAACAACCTTCACGGCGGCTTCAACGGCTTCGATAAAAAGCTCTGGAGCGCAGAAATCGACGGCGAAGCGCTCGTCCTCAAGTATTTCAGCGCCGACGGCGAAGAAGGCTTCCCCGCCAACCTCTGGGTGACCGTTCGCTACACCTTCGACGAAAACAGCGCCCTTATGATCAACTACTCCGCCGAAAGCGACGGCGACACCGTTTGCAACCTTACGAATCACTGCTATTTCAACCTCGACGGCGAGGGCAGCGGCTCTATACTGAACCATTCCTTAAAGCTCAACGCGACTCATTTCACCGTCGGAAATTCGGAGTGCCTGCCTACGGGATATGTCGCGAAGGTAGAGGGAACGCCGCTCGATTTCACCGATTTTGAAGTAATCGGCAGCAGAATAGACGCAAAGCACGAGCAGCTCGTCTTTGCGGGAGGATATGACCATAACTTCTGCCCCGACGGAAAGGGCTTCAGGCATATGGCTACCCTCAAGGCAGCCGAGTCGGGAAGATTTATGGAGGTATATTCCGACCTTCCCGGGATACAATTCTACAGCGGAAACTTCCTCGACGGCACAAAGCCCTACGGCAAGGGCAACAAGCCGATAAACAGGCGCGACGGTCTCTGCCTCGAAACGCAGTTCTACCCCAACTCGATGAGATTCCAAAACTTCGAGAAGCCGATCTTGAGAAAGGGCGAGCGCTACCACCACGTTACCGTCTACAGATTCGGCGTTGAAAAATAAAACGCGCCCATTTGAATATAGTTTTTGTAAAAGCCGCCCGATAATTCGGACGGCTTTGCTGTCAAATAGAGGCTCGTATTCAATTTTTTGAATGAAAATCATCTTATATCCATCCGCCGGAAAACGGGGTATCCCGCCGCCGCGGGCAGAACGAGCCGGAAAAGCCCGAATCCCAGAACCCGCGCGGGGCGCTCCGCCTCGAGCCAAGCGCATTGGACAGCCGCGCCGCCCGGCAGGAAGTCGTATAAAAATTCCAGACTTAATTTATGTTCTTTTTTCTGAACGCCCAGAGCCCTATAAGAGTGAATATTGCCGCCTCTGTAACCGAGCAGAGAATTACCCTCAGGCAGACCAAGTATGAATTATGCGCCATAACAACAAGCGCCGAGGAGGACGGCAGAACCGATTCAAAAAACCATAAAACCGCCCTCGCCGCCCCGCCGATATAGCGGTAATTCGCGGTGCCGTCGGGGAGGTATTTCGGCTCGCTGTAAAAAGCAAAGGCGTAGACTCCCGCCACTATCGTTCCCAAGGAGACAAAAATGTTTGCAACCGTTGCGGTCGCGATCTTCGAGCAGAGCATTGATATCATCGTAAAGAGCGAAGCGCAGGCAACAACGTTGAAAATTGCGCATAAAACCTTTATAAAGAGCATCGTCGGGACTATTACCGGTCCTATAAGCAAAAGCCCGACGGCGAGGAAAACAACTATATGCGTGAGGAAGACGACCGCCCCCGCGAAGCTGCATATTATAAGGTTTGAAAGGTAGATGTTCTCCCTCGTCTGCCCGACGGTGAGTTTATTGCGGACGGTCCCGTCGGAGTAGTCGGTCCCGATGAAGAAGCCGCAGAACACCGCCTCGACTATGCAGAGATAAAACATCGGCATAAACGCCGAAATAGTGATGTTTTCCCCTATGTAGTAATAAAGCATCCAAGCCAGAAAAGCGCCCCAAGCCGTCTCGGCGGCGATAAAGAGCCAAAAGAGCCTGCTCTTGCGAAGCCTCATGAATCCGGCAGAAAGAAGGTTCTGCATTAAGATCACCCCTATTTAAGGTCTTTACGGTTAAAGTGCAAAAGCCCGACGACCGTAAACGCCGCCGTTATCGCGATCGACGAGCAGCAGGCATAGAGCGGCTGGTCGAGCTGTTCTTTTTCCGAGTCGGCGGTGTTGGCAAGAAGTATGGCCTGACCGCTCGGGAGCGCGTTCAGGATACGCTTATAAACGCTCCGCTGAGGTTCGGGAATATACTCGGGGTTGGGGTGGGGCGCGATCGGCTCCAATACCGTTTCACCGTTTTCGTTGGTCGAAACGGTAACTCCGTTCGAAGCCGTTTCGGGCTCTAAAAGACTGTTGTATAAAAAGCTCCCCACCATAATTACCGCGAGCGCGAAAACTATCTCGAAAACCGCGACGGCGGCCTTGTTTGTGATGATATGGCTTATAAGGCAGAGTATAGCCGAAAACGCCACGCAGAACAGCGCGCTTTTGAGCACCAGAAGCAGCCAGCCGAATACTCCGGCGCGCCATAGCCCCAAAACCGGCAGCGCCGAGAGCGAGCCGATATGCCAAGCTGCGCAGAATATGAGCGAGCCCGCGGAGACGGTAATAAAGTTCGCGAGGTAGATATGACCGCGGGTGTTCCCGACCGTTATCTTGTTTCTCATCGTTCCGTCAGAAAACTCGGTCCCGAGAAACATCGACGCGAAAACGGGTATTATCACCAAAACGATAGGTCCGCTGTCGAAGCAGACCGACTCGGGAACGGCGATGCCCGTCCCGATCACGATGTCGCCGTACGGACCGGGGTCGTTTATAAGATTGCAGGCGTTGTCGTAAGAAGACACTGCCGACCATGCAAGCAGACAAAGCGTTAAGAACCAGAAAAGCTTATTTTTTAATAAACGGCAGAAATTCGCCGACAAAAGATTTCTCATAATAAAACTCCTTTCCCCTGTTCGGGCGGGCATAGCTTCAAAATCAGTTCCCTCCCACGAGGTTGATATAATAGCTTTCGAGGCTCTCGTCGCGCTCGGTGACCGAAACGAGCTCGCAGCCCTCGGCGGCGAGAGCGTTGGCAAGGGCGGTGACGTTGAGCTTCGCAAAAACGTCGGCCTCGGTTTCGGAGAGTATCTTGTATTCAACACCCATTCCGTCGAGCACCCTCGCGAGCGCGGGAGCCTTAGTCACTTCTATGCGCATGCATTTGCGGCAGGCGGCGTCGAGCTCTTCGGCAGAGAGCTCCTTTATCATTCTTCCGCCGTCGATAAAGCCGTAGTGGGTCGCGAGCTTTGAAAGCTCAGAGAGGATATGGCTCGAGATAAGAACGGTTATGTTCTTTTCGCGGTTGAGCCGAAGGATAAGCTCGCGTATCTCGACTATCCCCTGAGGGTCGAGACCGTTCACCGGCTCGTCGAGCACCAAAAAGTCGGGATTACCGCAGAGGGCTATAGCTATCCCGAGGCGCTGCCTCATTCCGAGCGAGAAGTTCTTTGCCTTTTTCTTCCCCGTGTTTTCCAGCCCGACGAGCTCGAGCAGCTCGCTTATCCCCTCGAACGAGGGCAGCCCCAGAACGCGGTACTGCTCCTTTAAGTTCTCCTCGGCAGACATATCGAGGTAAATAGACGGGGTTTCGACGACCGCGCCCATTCTCCGCCGGGCTTTTACGATTTTTGAGCTGTTGCTGCCTATCCCGTAGAGGGTGTAGCACCCGAGCGAGGGGTTCTGGAGCCCGCAGATAAGCCTTATAAGGGTGGTCTTGCCCGCGCCGTTCTTTCCGATGAGCCCGTATATCGCGCCCTTCGGCACCCTCATATTCAGTCCGCAGAGCGCCTTGAAGCTTCCGTAGCTCTTATAAAGCGAATTTGCAGTCAGAACATAATCCATATAAATATCTCCTTTTCAATTTCGGCATCTGCCCTTATGAACATATTACCGCGGAGGGGTTAAGAAAACGGTTAAGAAATGCGTTAAGATTCCGTTAAAATCAAAGCTTTCTAAGCTTGAAGCCTATCCCCCAGACCGCTTCGATATATTCCTTTCCCGAGGGCTCGCGGAGCTTTCTCCTTAAGTTTGAAATGTGTATTTTCAGGGAGCTTTCGGTGCAGTCGGGGGTGTCGCGCGAGATCTTGTCTAAAAGCTGCGACTTCGTGAACACCTGCGCGGGGCGCTGCATCAAAAGCTTTAATATCGCGTATTCAGTGCGGGTGAGCTTTACGTCGGTCCCGCCGACGGCAGCCGTATGGAGCGAGGTGTCGAGCTCGATGTCGTCGAAACGAAGTATCCCACCCTCGGAGGCGTCGGCGTTTCTCAGGCGAACGGCTATTCGGGCGGTGAGCTCGCGAAGGTCAAAGGGCTTTGTGACGTAATCCTGAGCGCCGCCGTAGAGAAGCCCCGTTTTTGAGGCTATATCCGCCTTCGCCGACACCACTATGACCGGAATGTCCTTTATTTTCGGAAGGAGCTCCTCGCCCGAGAGCCCGGGGAGCATAAGGTCTAAGAGTATGAGGTCGGGGCGGCGGGATTCGAGGAGCAAAAGCGCCTCGGTGCCGGAATACGCCCGCATAACGGCATAGCCCTCCTGCCCGAGCGCCTCGGTGAGCATATTTCCGATATGGACATCATCATCTATTATAAGTATAGTTTTCATGCAAAATCTTCCTCTCTGCAATTCTTGATATAATGCGCCGCGCTCAAACCTTTAACGATTGTTGCGCGGAGGCATAGCCGCCGACGTGCAACAATCAACGCAGCTGCGCGAAAGTGCGGTTGCGCAGGCAGTCGCGCTGCGTTTGTCGTCGTCTATTATAAGTATTGTCTTCATGCAAAATCTTCCTCTCTGCAATTATGAATCTGTAAACTATTATATAGTATTTTCGCCCTGAGCGCAATAAATTTCCCCCGAAATTGAGCCTTCGGGGGAAATTTTAACCTTTTCTTTACTTTTTGTCTTCATAGACCACAAGCGCTTTTACCCTTTCGACGCAGTCCTTATACCTCGGCTCGTTTCTGATCGAATCGAAGCCCTCAAAGCCTTTTGAGGCGGTGAGGCGGTTAAGGTACCAAGACGGATAGATGCAGGAGCAGGTGGTGACTTCGCCGTGGTCGTAGTGCATATAAACGCTGCGCTCCTTCGGCTGAGTCGGGTTATTGTCGGGCTGGCTCCAGTCCTCGTAAGCCTCGGCGGAAATGTCCTTTATCCAGGGCGAGCCGAAGCCTATTTTTACCGGCTTTGTTATCTTCATCGCCTTTTCAAGGTATCCCACGGTGTCTTCAAGAGCCGCAAGAGCGCCCTCTTTGTCGCCCAAAGCGCCGAGGCAGCAGGCTCTGCCGAACCCGAGATCCGTTCTCGTCGTTGCAAAGAAGTCGATTTCGCCCTTCGGGGCTATCGGGTGCTCCGAGGTCGGGGTCTCGCCGCAGAAGCTCTGGAGAAGCCCAAGGCTGAAGGCGTTCATCTTAAGGCTTTCCTCGGGGGAGGCGGGCTTGCGGCTGTCGCGGAAGTCGGCGTTGATGAGCATATCTATCAGCTCTGCGTTCCGATACTGCTTCATCGCCTCGAATTTGTCCTTTTCTCCCCTGACCTGATATCTGCGCCTGAGCAGGTTGTCGTATAAAAGGTCGATGCTGTAGGAATATTTCTTCAGGAATTCCCCGATGTGCTCGTCGTCCTCGATTTCGACCATCGCGTTGACGGTTATGCTGTCCTGCGGATTTTCCTCTAAGATAAGCTCAGCCAAACGCCTGTATTCGGGGAGCATCTCCTTTGAATTGCGGACGCGGTAGTTGCATTCGAGCCAGAGCCGCCACATCGACCAATGGTAGCCGTCGCGCCTGATTTCGGCAAGCATCGCTTTAAGCTTTTCAAAGTCGGTCGGGGTCTCGAAGGTCGCCTTGCAGAAATCGTCTATCATTCTGCGCTTCTTTTCGTCCTTCGCCTCGCTCGGCATACCCAGAAGCTCGTCGATGCTGACACCGAACATCTGCGCCAGCGGCGGCAGAAGCTCCATATCGGGGTAAGCGGTGCCGTTTTCCCAGCGGCTCACCGACTGATATGTGAGCCCGAGCCTGTCGGCAAGCTGTTCCTGTGTCATGTCCTTTTCGCGGCGGAGCCTGCGAATGTTTTCGCCTATTGTAAGTTTCATAATGTTTCTCTCCTTAAAAGTAGTTTAGATTTTTTTCTCTTTGCAAAGAGTTTTCCTGTCGACGATATAAGTATAACCTGCCCGCAACACTAAATCAATAACTCATAAAGAGAGATTTTTTCACTCATTGAGTGAGTCGGCATTATAATTTTCCCCGATATGCTGCATATCGGGGAATTACTCACTGTATTACAACCTGAGTATTATACTGCGCGTCGGGGTCGTCGACCCGAGAGTAGTCGTAAACGAGGTTCAGCTCATACTCACCGGCTTCAAGCTCGAGCATAAACGTGACGATGCAGGTGCCGCCGTAGTTTTCCTCATAAACCGCTTCGCCTTCAGAGTTGTTTATCTGAACGAAGACGTATGAATCCGACTCCGAGGGTCGGCTGCTTATGTTCACCTTATAGCTGCCGTATTCGTCGATCTCAAATATCGCGCGGTAGCCGAATACGTTTTCGCCCTCCCAGGTTCCGCTGTGGGTGACGTCGAGCGCAGCTTCGCCGAACATCTCGTCAAAAGCGCCGGAAAGCTGAGCGCCGAAATCGGGATTCAGCGCAACGCTTCCGAAGAAAAGCATTACCGCGCAGACGATAAAAACGATTATCGCGCGGTCGAGCGACTTGCGGCTCTTTAGGTTTGAGGCGAAGTTCACGGTCATAATGAGGCTGCGGTCGTTTCTTAAGGCGTCAAGAGTGGGCTTGTCGGCAAACATCTCGGCTAACTTTCTCTTGCGTAGCAAAACGAGCGTGACGATAATATAAGGCACAGTAGAGGTTATAGCCTGAACAGGGGTGTAGCCGCCGATCGCTTCGGCTATGGTCCCGCCGAAGAAGCCTTCGGAGAACAGCGCGCAGAAATCGAGGAAAGCGTGAACACAGACCGTGACCCAAAGGTTGCGGCAGCGGTAGTAGATTGCTGTAAGCGCCATTCCCATAGCCGAGGCCGCGAGCATCTGAACGAGCACTCCCGAGGCTATCGCCGCCTGGAAGTTTATACCGTGCATAAGCCCGAAGATGAGCCCCGAATAAATCGTAGCCGTCCAGACGCCGGCAGGGTCTTTGGCGTGCTTATCCCAGAAGAGGTTCGAGACTATCCCGCGGAAGAACATCTCTTCGCAGAAGCCTACGGTAAACATCGTCGCGGCAAAGACTAATATCTTCCAGAGCGGGACCATTTGCGAGAAAAACCCGCTGCCCCGCGCTTCGAGCTCATAAATCGCCGTGGACGACAGGGATATCAGCGATATAACAATGAAATATCCGCCGCTCAGAAGCCCCGAGCCGAAGTTTTCTGTGTTGTTCCAAACCTTGACATAGCCGAATATCAGCATTATCAGCAAGCCTATCAGACTGAGCAGGCTTTCTGCGACGAGCTGCATCAGGAACTCGCCGTTTGCCCTGAAGATCGGGCTGCAGAACACAAGGAAGAATGACGAGAGGTACATTGAAGCAATAAACAGCGCCACCACGATTACCGACGAGAATATCGGGTGCCTGACAGCCGCTTTTCGCATAGGATTACCAGCCTTTCTTTTAAGTATGCCGCCCGCAGAAGCCCTTCACGGGCGGCGCGTTGAAATTATAACTTATCCGAGAGCCTTTAACGACTGCTCGATTTTTTTGAGCTTTTCAAGGGCGAGCTCAAGCTTTGCCCTCTCTGCCTCGACAACCTGCGCGGGCGCCTTGGCGACGAATCCGGCGTTATTCAGCTTGCCGTTTATCATCGCGACGTCCTTTTCGGCGGAAGCCTTTTCCTTATTCAGGCGGGCAAGCTCTTTTTCGCGGTCGATAAGCTCGTTCATCGGGATAAAGAGCCTTGCAGAGCTTGTTACTATCGTAACGGAATCGGCGGGCTCGCAGTGCTCCGATATTTCGACCGACGACGCCGAGGCGAGCCTTTCGAAGAACATAACTCCATTTTCGTAGACGTTTTTCTGCTCGGTCTCGATAAAGAGCTCTGCCTTTTTCGACGGCGGAACGTTCATCTCGGCGCGGCGGTTTCTTATCGCCTTTATCGCCTCGATTATCTTCTCGAAGTCGTTCTCCTCGGCGGGGTAAGCGAGCGCTGGATCGAAAACGGGGAAGCTTTCGAGCATTATCGGCTTGCCGCTGCCGTCGAGCGCCTGCCAGATCTCCTCGGTTATAAACGGCATAAACGGGTGGAGGAGCTTGAGGATGCGCTCCATCGCCCAGACGAGGACGTTCTGAGCCGAGGCTGCGGTCTCGCCGCCCGCGTTGATGCGGGGCTTTGTGAGCTCGATATACCAGTCGCAGTAGACGTCCCAGATAAAGTCGTAGACCTTCTGAGCGGCAACGCCTATCTCGAATTTGTCGAGGTTGTCGCCGACTTCTTTGGCGAGGGTGTTCACCTTTGAAACGAGCCATTTGTCTTCGAGCGCGAGGTTTTCGGGGAGCTTTTTCGGCATCTCGAAGTCCTCGGGAAGGTTCATCATAATGAAGCGCGTGGCGTTCCAGAGCTTGTTTGCAAAGTTGCGGCTCGCCTTTACCTTGTCTTCGGAATAGCGCATATCGTTTCCGGGCGAAGTCCCCGAGGCGACCATAAACCTCAAGGCGTCGGCGCCGTATTTTTCTATCACCTCGAGCGGGTCTACACCGTTGCCGAGCGATTTCGACATCTTAACGCCGTTCGGGTCGCGGATAAGACCGTGAATGAGGACTGTGTCGAACGGCTTTTTGTGCATATGCTCCATTCCGGCGACTATCATTCTCGATACCCAGAAGGTTATGATGTCCCAGCCGGTGACGAGGGTCGAGGTCGGGTAGAAATACCTGAGCTCGGGGGTGTCGTCGGGCCAGCCGAGGGTCGAGAAGGGCCAGAGCGCCGAAGAAAACCAGGTGTCGAGCGTGTCGGGGTCCTGCCTCATAGGCTTGTGGCACTTCGGACAGACGGCGCTCTCCTCCTTGGTTACGACGGTTTCGCCGCAGTCGTCGCAGTAGAACGCGGGTATGCGGTGACCCCACCAAAGCTGACGCGAAACGCACCAGTCGCGGATATCCTCCATCCAGTTGAAGTAGTTCTTTTCAAAGCGCTCGGGGACGAATTTTATATCGCCCGACCTCACGGCTTCTATCGCGGGCTTTGCAAGGTCCGCCATTTTTACGAACCACTGGAGCGATACTCTCGGCTCGATAGTGGTCCCGCAGCGGTAGCAGGTGCCTACGTTGTGGGAATAATCCTCTATCCTTACAAGATATCCGCCCGCCTCCAAGTCTTCGACTATTGCCTTTCTCGCCTCAAAGCGGTCCATTCCCGCGTATTTCGGGTAATCCTCGGTTATCTTGGCGTCGTCGGTCATAACATTTATCACGGGGAGGTTATGCCGAAGCCCGACCTCGAAGTCGTTCGGGTCGTGGGCGGGGGTTATCTTTACGACGCCGGTGCCGAATTCCGTATCCACATAGCTGTCCGCCACAACGGGTATCTCCCTCCCGACGAGCGGCAGAGTAACGGTTTTTCCGACGTATTTCTTATAGCGCTCGTCCTTCGGGTTTACCGCGACTGCGGTATCGCCGAGGAGCGTTTCGGGTCGGGTGGTCGCAAGCTCGAGCCAGCCGCTGCCGTCGGTCAGGGGGTATCTGAGGTGCCAGAAATGCCCCGCCTGCTCCTCGTATTCAACTTCGGCGTTCGAGATAGAGGTCAGGCAGTGGGGACACCAGTTTATGATGCGCTCGCCCCTGTAGATAAGCCCTTTTTCGTAGTATTTTACAAAGACTTCTTTTACCGCCTTCGAGCAGCCCTCGTCGAGGGTGAAGCGCTCTCGCTCCCAGTCGCAGGAAGAGCCGAGCTTTTTGAGCTGATTGATAATAGTCGAGCCGTATTTTTCTCTCCACGCCCACGCGCGCTCCAAAAAGCCCTCTCTGCCGAGGTCGTCTTTGGTGAGACCTTCTTTTTTCATCTCGGCGACTATCTTCGCTTCGGTGGCGATAGAGGCGTGGTCGGTCCCGGGGAGCCAAAGGGTCTCGTAGCCCGACATTCTCTTGTAGCGGATAAGGATATCCTGAAGGGTGTTGTCGAGCGCGTGCCCCATATGGAGCTGCCCCGTTATGTTCGGCGGGGGAATGACGATGGTATAAGGCTTCTTCGAGGGGTTCACCTCGGCGTGGAAGCAGCCCTTGTCCATCCAGTAGCCGTATATCCTGTCTTCGACGGATTTCGGCTCGTAGAGCTTTTCGAGTTCTTTTTTCATCGAGTACCTTTCCTTTCGCCTGTTTAGGCTTGATTTTGCGGGCAGAGGCGATAAAAAACCGCCCCAAAGCCCCTGCTTTGAGACGAGAAAATTCCCGCGGTACCACTCAAATTGCGCGGACAGCCGCGCCACTTAACGCGCTTTAACGTGCGCACACGGGAAAGCTCTACTTGCAAAAAATGCTTTCTTCTTTCCGGCTCAAGGGCTACGGTCCCGCAAAGCGCTCCGGCGGCTCTCACCTTGCCCGCCTCTCTGAAAAAGCGCTCGGGAGCGGGATCCTCCCTGTCTTCGCCTTTATAAAGTCATAGTATCACAACCCGCAAAAAAAGTCAACAGGAAAATGAGGCTTTGTTTCATATAAATTGCCATAGCTTTTTGACTCGCCCCGACACATTGTTTTTGAAAAAGGCTTGACCGAAAACTTTTACAGCTTGCTGCCGCTCACTTGCGCTATTTTATTATCCTCGCGCTCTTTTCGTATTCCGTTGCGCCCTCTGTCGCCTGCCCGCAAAGGCTTTGCAGCCGCGAGCCGAGCTCAATCAGCTCCGCCTGCCTTTTTGCCTCGGGAGAAATCCTCGAAAGCTCCGCAAGCGAGCTCCCGAGCGGTATCTGCGCGGTTTTTCGGCAGGCTTTAAGTATCTCCGCTCCGCGTTCGTTGAGCGCGAGCACCCGCGCAAATGCTGGCTCGGCAACGTCTTTTTCTCTCACCCCGAGCGCCGCGAGCATTACCGCCCGCCTCACCCTCGAATGGGTCACGTTCCGCGATTTCACCCTCGAATAAAGCTCCTCAAGGCTTGCCGCCCTCCGCGAGGCTTCATAGAGCCGCCCCGCGAGCTCTCCGCAATACGGGACCTCTGCGAAGTCCTCCTTCGTCATCTGCGAGAGCCGCCACAATATAGCTTTTTCGCCGTTTTCGGCAAAATACGGCTCGCCCTCAAAGCTGTAGCCGAGGAATTTTTCGGCGCTTTTCCCCTCTTTTAAGAGGCTTCTTATCATCGAAGCCGAGGCAAAGCAGCCGTTTCCCTCTTCGCCGTCGTGGGGAACCGTTCGCTTTACGGCGAGCGGCTCGATACCGCTGCCCTTGAGCGCACGGAGATATTCGAGCGCGAGGGTGTTGTTGGGGCTGAGCATTTTTGCGACGCTTTCTCCGCAGACCTCCGCGGCCGCCTGGGGGTAAGTCCTCCCTGACGACATCAGCGATTTTATTTCGAGCTCAGAGGCGGTTATACTTTCAAGAGCCGAACGCAGCGCCTCTATATCGTCGGTCTCGGCGCCGAAGGAGAGCATATCGACGCACCCGAGCCGCCTAAGAACGCTTATCCCCGCCCTTGCGAAGTCGCGCGCGGCTCCGAGGGAATACTCCGGCGAGAGCTCCAAAACGAGGTCGGCTCCGCCCTTTACGGCTTCGCAGGCTCGGCCGTAGGCGTCGAAAACGGCGACGTCTCCGCGCTGGACAAAGCTCCCGCTCATAACGGCGGCGATATGCGTCGCGCCCGCCTCGCGGGTCTTTTCGAGGTGATATTTATGCCCGAGATGGAAGGGGTTATACTCGGCGATAACTCCGGCGATCTTCACTTTTTTTCTCCTTTATATTTGCGTATGTAGTTGAACAGATAGAGCTGCGCTATGCCGCGGGTCCCGTAAAACTCCTGCGGCAGACCGTCTTTGTAGTATTCCTCCATAACGCGTTTTATCCAAACGTCTATCGGGAACGCCTCGGTGCGGTACATTCCGCTGAGCAGAACGCAGTCTGCGACCTTCGGACCGACGCCCTTTATCTTCATAAGTTCCGCCTTTGCCTCTTCATAAGGAAGCACGGCGGCTTTTTTGAGGTCTACCTCGCCCGAAGCTACCTTCTGCGCCGCGTCGACGATATATTTTGCCCGAAATCCCGCGCGAAGATATCCGAGGCTCTCGGGGGTTTCAACGCTCAGCTCCCCCGCCGTCGGGAAATGCCCGTAATGGGCGGCGAGCCGCGAGATTATCCCCTTTATCCTCATAATGTTGTTGTTCGACGAGAATATGAAGCTAACGAGCGCCTCCCAGCTGTCCTGCCGAAGCAGGCGTATCCCCCGCGAAAATTCGCAGGCAGAACAGAGAACAGCGTCGGAGGAATAGAGCTTTCTCAGCGCAGAATAATCGGTCTCAAGGTCGAAATATGGCGCCCATACGCCGAGAAAATCCTCTTCGGAGGTGTTTTTGAGAACGAACCTGCCGCCCGAGCCGGATATCTCGAGCGGGTGGTCGAGGCAGTAGCCGAAATAGGCGTTTTCGCCGATCTTATCCCAGCGAAACGCCTGACCGGTGTCTAAAACGTCGTCCAAAACGAGGTCGTCCTCATAGAGAATTATATCGCTTCCCGAAATTTCGTATTTCATATTTCCCTCCGGCACTTGAATTTCCGTTGATTATCCATTATAATATAAAAGGAGATTATTTTCAAGAGGCTTTGCGGAAGGAAGGATATTTTCCTGCAACACCCCCACCCTCTCCTCCCTCCCCAATGGGGGAGGGCTCCGTCACTTTTCTGCTCGTGCAGAAAAGTGAAGCGAAAAGAGCACGCCCGAGAGGGGGATTGCGATTTCCCCCTCTCGGGGCTCTCCCCTTGAAACGCTGTCAGTAGCCGCGCCTGCTAAAGGACTTTTGCCGAAACGGTTACAAAGGGAAACGGCGCGGCGATGCGCATTCGCGCCCGAAAGAGCCGCACCAAATTCCCACCCTCGAAAGTTCTTTCGAGGAACCCTATTACCCCTCCCCTCGAGGGGAGGGGTCGTGTCGTTCGCCGAACGGTGAACGACCAGGGGGTAGGGTGATGCCCCCCTCTTCCTCTCCTGAGGGAGAGGGGGGTCAGGGGGTGTGGAAGCAAAACTCCGCAAGTCTCTTTTACCGGAAAAAAGGAGGTCATATTTTGAGAGAAAGTATTTTAACCATTCCCGTGAGCGAGATCTTCGAGCCCCGCGAGGGCTGCCCTATCTGCCGCATGCGCGATATGCTCGAAAAGCGCACCACCGAATACATAATGGGCGCGGCGATGATGGAGCCCGACGTAAGGATCGAAACCAACCGCCTCGGCTTCTGCAAGACCCATTTCGACCAGATGCTCAAGCAGAAAAACCGCCTCTCCCTCGCCCTTATGCTCCAGACCCGCCTCGACACCCTCGAAAAAGAGGTGTTCTCGAAGCCGACGCTCTTTGAAGGCAAGCAGAAAAAGGTAAAATCGCTCGTAAAAAACAACTCCACTTGCTTCGTCTGCTCAAAGGTCGACTGGGCTATGGAGCGCCTAATGGTGACCGTTTTCGAGCAGTATAAGACCTCGAAGGAGTTCCGCGAGCTGTTTAAGTCGCAGGAATACATCTGTATGCCCCACTGCGAAATGCTCTGCAATCTCACCGCCGAGGGGCTCGACAAGCGCACCGCCGCCGACCTGAGAGACGACTGCATCGCCCTCGCCTCGAAGCATATCCGCGGGCTTTACAGCGACGTTTCACACTTCTGCTCGATGTTCGACTACCGCAACAACGGCGAAAACGCCGATTGGGGCAACTCCCGCGACGCCGTCGAAAGAGCCGTCGAATTTCTGACCTCCCGCAAGCCCTGAACGGGTCTTATGCACAGCGATGAATAAACGTCCGTGATTTTGTACTCGTGATAATTTTTTGAACGAAAAACCGCCGCCCCCGCGCCTCCGAAAGGAGAGCAAAAGGAGCGGCGCCCTTTTTTCGGCTGAATCGGAATCCGCCTTTTTTCGACGTTTTGCGAACCCCGCCCCCCGAAGCCGTATCCGCAGGCGGCGCAAAAACAGTGAATAAAACTTTTTTTACCGACTGTATAACCCAAAATGCGGGTCGGTTGAAAACGGAAAGCCGAAAAACCGCGAGTTTTCCAACTTTTCAACCGTTTTTTTAACACTTTGGCTTTAGCTGAGCGAATGTTTTCAACACTTTCAACGGAGTTTTCAACCGCCGCGTTGAAATTCGGATATACAGAATGTATACAAACGCGCGGTCGCGGGCATAATTTCGGAAGAAGTTACGGGAAATAAAGGTATTGCGAGGTATCGGAATGTTAAAGGGAGTTACAAAGAGAATAGTTGAGATCAAGAGCCCGGCGAGCGGCTATTTCGAGAGGGCGGTGCTCTATCTTCGCGCCGATAAGCCCTACCCGAAAAAGGGCGAGGCGGTTTCTGCCGCGAACGACTATATCGCGTCGCTCGAACCGGTGAAAAGCCCCAAAAAGCCGAGAGACCTGCGGCTTACGGTGGCGGTATTGTCGCTGAGCCTCGGGGCGGCGCTTGCTGCTCTCGCGGCGGTATTGCTTCTTTACACAAAAATTTAATTCATATTTTGGCGGTAATTCCCGAAAAAAGGGCTTTTCAAATCGCCGCGTCTGTGCTATAATGATATATGTATAAATTTGTGTAATTGCCGAAGGACGTAATATGGACAGAAAACCTTTGAATAAACCCGTGCGGAGCGACCTTATAATCGGGCGGAACCCCGTACTCGAGGCGCTTAAGGCGGGAAGACCGATCGACAGCGTTTACATCAGCGGCGAGGGCGGCTCGCTCAGCCTTATCGCAAGGCTCGCCAAAGAGCAGGGCGCCGTAGTTAAGGAAGCCGGCAGGCAGAAGCTCGACGAAATTTCTGGCGGGGCGGCTCATCAGGGCGTGATAGCATTCGGAGCCTGCGCGGAATACGTCGGGATAAAAGACATTCTCGACGCCGCCAGGGCAAAGAACGAGCCCCCGTTCGTGATAATATGCGACGGGATAGAAGACCCGCATAACCTCGGCGCGATAATCAGGACCGCCGAATGTGCGGGAGCCCACGGGGTCATTATCCCTAAGAGGCGTTCGGCTTCGCTTAGCGAGACCGTTTTCAAGACCTCCGCGGGAGCCGCAAGCTGGGTGCCTGTGGCGAGAGTCCCGAATATCCCCGCCGCGATAGACGAGCTGAAGGAGCAGGGGCTCTGGATATACGGCACCGACGCCTCGGGAGAGGATTACACAAAGACCGACTTAAAGGGTCCGATAGGGCTTGTTATAGGCTCTGAGGGCTTCGGAATAGGAAAGCTTGCCGCTTCAAAATGCGACTTTATGCTTAAGCTTCCGCTTAAAGGGAAGATAACCTCGCTCAACGCCTCCGTGGCGGCGGGAATATTTATGTATGAGGTCCTGAGGCAGCGCGAAGCCGCCGACGGCAGCAGGTAAAGGACGGGAGGACAATTATGGCAGACAAGAATTTTTCTGTTGACGACATCATCAGCGAATACTCCGGCAAGGCTCCGGGAAAGCGCCACAGCGAGGACACCCTCGACCTCGACGCTCTCATAAACAGCCTTGACCACAGCGGCGACCGCGAAGCTGCTTCAAAGCCGGCGTCGAAGGTAGGACCGAAGACCGAGATCATCGAAGATGTGCTCGAAATAGGCGACAACAGCTATGCCTTCACCCCCGAAGAGGAGGAAGCCGCAGAGCAGCCCTCCCCTGCCGAAAATGAGGAGCAGCCGCCCCGCGAGCCCCCGCAGATGAGCGAGACCGCGGTGATATTTGAAAAGCTCTCTCAGCCGCTGAACACTGCTGAGTCCGAGCGCAGTGTTGAGCCGGAAGACATAGGTATCCGCCACGCAAAGAACACCCTGCAGGGCACCGACGTTATCGAAAGAGTTTTAAACGACGAGCCCGCCGAGCCCGAAAAGGCTCCCGAGCCGAAAGCTCCCGCCGAGGCTCCCGCAGAAGCCGAGCCGAAGGTAAGACCTGTCGAAGACACCATTCACCGCACCGAGCAGCCGATAAGACCGCTCCGCGAAAACGGCTCCAACACCGCGATAATGGAAGGGCTTATGAAGCTCAAGAAGGAGCGCGGAGTCCCGAAGCACCGCGAATCTAAGGTCCCGCCGGTAAACCGCGCCTCTATTGACGACATCGAGCTCGATATAGGCTCGAAGATAATCCCCAACACCGAGGTCGGGCTCGACGAAAACGCCACCGAGGAGGAGCGTCTCGCATATCTTAACGCCAAGCGCCGCGAAAGGGTAAAGCAGTTCGTTATATCCTCGGAGGACGAGGAAAAGCCCTCGAAGGACGACGTCGCCGACTTCACGGGCTTCGAGCAGGCAAAGGAGATGGCGAGCGGAATATCCTCGCTAAAGGCAAGCCTTGTCGTTAGGCTCTGCGTTCTGCTGGTGACCTCGATAGTGTCGGCTTATGTAGCCGTCGCCAACGATATCGGGCTGCCGGTGATCTCGCTTCTCTCCAAATCAGAAAACCAGGGAATGCCCTATCTCTTTGTAAACGTCATACTCGGGCTCGCCGCCTGCTTTGTCTCATATACGGTATTGGTCGTCGGGCTGAAAAAGCTCTTCACCCTTAAGGCCGACAGCGACAGCCTTGCGGCGGTATCGGCTCTTCTGAGCATCGGCTCGGGCATAGCCCTTTTGACCGACACCGAGCTCGTTCAGCTCTCTACGGTAAACGTTTACATCAGCGTTTCGATAATCGGGCTGCTGATAAATACGATAGGCAAGCTTTTGATAGTCACAAGGACCGAGCGCAACTTCAGATATGTTTCGGGCGGATATTCAAAATACGCAGTGATGAAGGTAGACGACGAAGACGCCGCCGCTAAATTCACCAAGGGCGCGCTGACCGATTTCCCGTCGCTCGCGACCTCGCGCAAGACCGAATTCGTGAGCGATTTCATCAAGAACAGCTACTCCCCCGATATGACCGACGCATTCTGCAAATACTACGTCCCGATAATAACCGTAATCTCAATTATTGTCGGAGTCATCTCGGCATTTCTCCACCCCGAGGCGGTGACCGACGGAACGAGAATGATAATGTACGGTCTTTCCTGCGCCGCGGGAGCTTATGCTATATGCTCCGCCGCCGGAATGATGCTCGTCGCCAACATTCCCCTTGCGAAGGCTTCTAAGAAATATCTGCAATCCTCCGCGGTAATGCTCGGATATTCCGCCGTTGATACCTTTGCCGATACCAACTCTGTTCTTATAGACGCTATAGACCTCTTCCCCGACGGAATGGTCGAGATAGTAAACATAAAGCCCGCCAAGAAGACCCCTATCGAAGACGGTATAATCTACGCCGCTTCGCTCTGCTGCCAGACCGAGAGCATTTTAAGACCCACCTTCTATAAAATGATAAAGGGCAAGACCGAAATGCTCTTCCCGGTCGAGAGCTATCTCTATGAAGACGGGCTCGGGCTTTTGGGGTGGATACAGAACAAGCGCGTTCTGTTCGGCAACCGCGCGCTTATGGAGAGCCACTCTATAGAGGGGCTGCCCACTCCCGAAAAGGAAGCACAATACGCCAAGGACGGCTCGAGCCTGCAATATCTCTCGATAGGCGGCTCGCTCGCGATGATATTCGTAGTTAAGCTCAAGGCTTCGGTGACCGTCGCCAGGGGCTTGAGAGACCTTGAAAAGCAGAAGCTTACGGTGATTTTGCGCTCGGTGGATTCGCTCCTCAGCATTTCGAGGATAGCCGAGCTCTTCGGGGTGGCGCCGAATATGTTCAAGCTCCTGCCG
This sequence comes from uncultured Clostridia bacterium, assembly GCA_947627875.1. GTDB lineage: Bacteria > Bacillota > Clostridia > Oscillospirales > Ruminococcaceae > Faeciplasma. Next base: position 31,563 of record CANQXS010000003.1, on the reverse strand, counting down.
TTCAGATATCACAGCGAATACGACGAATACACCTCTTATGTTGAAAAGATGTCGTCGCCTATGATCTACTCGGGGCATTTCGCCTCGCTCGCGATGCTCCTTACGGGAACAAAGAGGCTCCAGCGCTCCGCCGCGGTAGGCATCGGCGTTCAGATGCTCTCGGCGGTCCTCGGAGTGATATTAGCGGTAGTGCTGTCGCTCGTGGGGATATTCACCGAAGTCCTCACCGCAACCGTTGTCATCGCCTATACTCTTGCATTCGCGCTCGTTACGGCGATAATCCAGGCCGCTGCAAGGACCTGACGACTTCAGGCTCGGCTTTAAGACTCAAAAGGGGGCTCTTACGGAGTCCCCTTTTATCAAACTCAGTTTTAAAAAATCGCATTCGGGTGCAATTTTTTGCACCCGAAAAGCGTATTACAGTTGAAGGCTTTTTGAAAGGAAGTATGAATATGAAGCGGTTTATGATAATTTTGCTTGCGGCGCTCTGCCTTGCCGGCTGCACGCCGAAAACTCCCGACGGCGGGCAAAACGGCGTTGTTTCGGGGGATATCCCCCAGTCGACCGAGCCCGACGCCCTGCCCGACGAGGTCGAAAAGCTCAGAAGCTTTTTAGACGAAGCGGGGCTGCTAAAAGAAGTCAGGCGCGAAAGCACCGAAGATTACAGTTTTGAGGGCATCGAGCATATCCCCGAGGAATATTACGTTCTGGAGCTTGACGGCGGCGAGGCGGCTTATATAAGGCTTTACGACAGCCCAGAGACCGCAGCCGACGAAGCCTCGAACTACGGCGGAGACGGCAGCGAATACGGCTATGACGGCGGCGGAATGGTCATCGACTACGCCTGCCCTATCCACTTCTGGCTCTCGGGAAACGCGATAATCGAATACGGCTCCTTTGAAAACGACACCGCGCGGCTCTTGGAGGGGCTTTACGGAAAGCAGTTCGCGGGTAGCCCCATCCCCGAGAGAGACTCGATCGCCTTCGATTTTTCATCGGTATCGGCGAGCGCGGGCGAAACCGACCTTCCCGACGCCGCTCCGATAAACACCCGCGAAGAGTTAGAGGAGTATTATAACGCGCTTAAGGACAGCTATTACTGGTCGCTTGAAAACGAGCCGCAGATCGGGGAATTCGAGGCGAAGCTCGGGGATTATCCCGAGGATTGGTTTGAGGAAAACTCGCTTATAATCATCTACGCCTATTCGGGGTCGAGTCCCGCCGATTTTCGGGTCAATGCCGTAACCTACGCTAACAAAGAGTATCAGATAGTCCTTTCGGGGACGTTCGGCGACGGCGACGCAGAAGTCGAGAAATACATTTTCCTCGAGCTTAGCGGCAGAAAGCTTGCAGAGGGCTCGAAGATAACGCTGATAAACGCCTATACCCGCCCCTACGACCCCGACGCCGACGGCAGGGAGAGGCTTACCTTAGAAAAGCTCATCGAGATACTGAACGAGGAGGACGGCGTAACCTGGTCGGACTTTGAGAGCTACCGCAGCGACGACGTCGGCTCGGGAATGTATATCCTGCGGTTCTTCCTTGAAGACAGAGGGTATTTGCTCACCGTCTCGGGCGGTGACACCGACCCCGACGCCGAGCCGCAGAAGCTGGTCCTGCACTACATCACAGCCGACGAGGAGCTCGAATGCGACCTGCCTGGCGGGGACTTAGCGGAGTTCCTGAAGCAGACGGGGTATTCGTCGGAGAAGTAAAGCAAAGCTCCCCGACGCGGGCGAAGCCCCGCACGCGAAGCGTGCGCCGCGCCGCAGGCGCGGCACGTCCGCTCCCGCAAGGGAGCGGACGGGGCTTCGCCCGCAGGCAGCAGAGCGACGCACAAAAAAGCAGCCCGCAAAGCGCGGACTGCTTTTAAATTTGCCGAATTATCCGAGGCTGTCGATATAATCCCTGATTATATCGTTCTGCTCATCGAGATAGTAGTCGAGCTGATCCTTGTATTCCTCCTTGACCTGAGCCCAAGAGGTTGCACCCGAGTCTCTCGCGACCTTATCGCGGAAGGCGTTGTAGGCGTTGTTTACGTTGTCGGTGAGGTTGCCGTTGAGATACATACCGGAGTTCTTGAGGATTATCTCGCGGCACTCGTCGTACATGTCGAGCATTTCGTCGGTCCAGAGATATTTCTCCTTGAGCTGCTTCTTATCGATGCTCATAACGACCGAGTCCATACGCTTGAAGCGGTCGCAGGCGGCGTAAAGCGCAACGCCCTCGGGGTTCCTTGCGTTCTCAACGAGCATAAATCCGGTAGGAATGGAGGCGAGATAATATTCGCCGTCGCCGTTCTGGTATCTCGGAAGAGGAGCGAACATAAACTCGTGGTTGGTAACGTCGCCCCAAACGGCTTCCATTTCCGCTACGGTGCGCTGAATGTTGCCGAAAACAGTTATGTAGAAGAGGCAGAGACCGTCTTTAACGCCGGCGCCTTCTTCGTGGTTGTTTCTTCCTGCCCAGTAGTTGGTGCCTTCGTGATATACGCACTCATTCTTCTTGAGGTTGTAGATGAGGTCGTTGGCAGCCTCGATATACGGGTCGTCCATCTCGGCATAGTAGTCGCCGTTTTCGTCCTTATGGATTATCTTTCTGCCGGTGGCTTCCTGAACGAGAGCGCCGTTATAGGCGTAGCCGTCGAGAGCGTAACGGTCTTCATCGGGGTCGGAGAAGTCCATGCACATCTCGTAGAATACGTCCCAAGTCCACTCGTCGTTGTAGTAGAGGTCGGCGGGGTCGTCGTAGCCGTATTCTTCAATAACTCTGCGGTTGTAGGGAACGATGTTGCGGAAGGTTATGTCGGTGACGAAGGCGAAATGCCTTTCACCGAGGGCGAACGCCTCGGCGGCGTCTGCCATAGCTTCCCAGAGGGGATCGGTGTAGTCGACGTATTTATCGACGGGCTGGAAGGAGCCGTTGATGCAGTACATCGGGAAAGTCGCCTCAGAGCTTACGCCGCAAGAGAAGAAGTCGGGCGGGTTGCCGCCGATGACGTCCTGCGCGAGCTTATCGAAGCGCTCTTCATAGGTGGTCTCCTCGAAAATTATGGCTCCGCCGTATTTCTCGCGGAAGGTCCAGAAGCCGGTGTTGATGATCTGATCTTCGGAGTAGTTGTTCATCAGGTCCTCGGTGCCGAGATAGATGATCGAGGAATCGGCTCCGGCAGCGGTTTCCCTGTCGGGCAGCCTTACGCCGGCGGCGTTAAGTATAGCTTCCGAGTCTTCGGTCGAGAGAGTAAGGATTATCGGCTCACGCTTTTTGCTGCCGCAGCCCACGAGCGCGACGATCATAAGCAGAACCAATGCAACAGATAAAATTCTTTTCATAATCTCTTTACCTTTCAATTCAAAATTAAGCAGTTGTTCGGCAAATGCTTAGTTATAAGTATACCACAACATTCACATAAATTCCTTGCAAAAAAGCAAATTTTTATTGAAAATATGATGTGATTTCTCATAATAGCCTTATCGAGCCGAGGTCGAAGTCGCACCCCGGGAGGAACAGCAGAGTTATATCGACCGCTTCCGCGGGGATATCGACGTCAAAGCTCTGTGCCGAATACTCCTCGGTATGGGGGAAGCTCACCGTATAAAGCCTTTCTTCGCCGCCGCAGCCTACGATTATCCTTATGCTCTCGGAGGCGTTGCGGGTCCTGCCGGTGATTTCGAGCTTCTTGGCGGGAGCCTCGGGCTTCAATCCGCCGAACACCACCGTCACGTTGTTGCCGATATGCTCTATCGCGCTGCCGTTCTCGGTAAAATCGTCGCCGAAAACGCTGTCTCTGTCTGAGGCGGGTATCGCGGTCCCGATAACGGGGGTCGGGGTGAACTTAAAGCCCTCGAACCTCAGCGATTCCTCAAACTTGAAGCTTATGTTCATAACGCCCTTGTATCTGCGGCTGAGCTTAAAGGTGTTGTAGCTGTAGGTGTTCCATATGCTCCTCGCCTGATAGACGAGGTGTTCCAAGACGTTCCCCTCGCCGTCGCAGAGGTCAAACGGAATAGGTCCGCTCGAATAGCTGAATATTCCCACGGTAAGCTCGTCGGAGCCTATTTTGCCGAAGTCCACGCCCTCGAAGCATATCCTGCTCCCGCTGTGAGCGGTCTGCAAGCCGCCCTCCATAACGACCTGGAGCGGCTCGCCCGAATCGGTGCAGAGCGACGCGCTCACGATACTGCCGTAGGGGTCGAAACCCGCCTTTCCGAAGCCCTTGTTTTCGAGCTCGATCTCTGAGATTATTGCGTCGAAGTGGGTGCCGTTCTTGCAGTACGCTCTTAGGCGGTATTTTCCGTCGCCCACTGCGCGGACCGTTGCCCTGCCGTCTTTATACCCGACTTTAGCGAGGTTGGTGACGACGCCCGCGTCGTTAGTGACCTTGAACATTATATCGGAAGGCGCAAAGGTCGTGTTTTCGGGCAGGAGCCTTGCCTCGGCGGCAACGGTCGGGCAGTCGGGGCTGAGGACCTGAGAGCTCACTTTCAGCTCTATCTTTCTTACGGGTATCTCGCCGCTCGGCTCGCTCGGAGTGTTTTCCGCGGTGCAGCAGGCGGGCTCGCCGTCATAAGGGAGCGCTTTAAGAGTGAGCTTTTCGTCGGGCAGACCGCGCGAGCTTACACAAATATTTATCTCTCCGGCGCAGTCCTTAGCGGCGATTATCGCGAGGAGCTTTCCGTTAAAGAGCCTGCGCGAGGTGCCTTTATATTGGTCGTAATCGGTGGAGTCGCCGTTGTCGAGCCCTACGAGCCTTCCCACTCCGCTCACGCTGACGTTCACGCGGGAACGGTCGTTTTCAACGGGGTTCCCGTCTTTATCGAGCGTTCCTATCTCGACGAAAATGAGGTCGCTCCCGTCGGCAAGAAGCTCGGTTTTATCGGGCTTGAGGGATATTTTCGCCGCGTCGCCGAAGCTGCGGCGTATCATCTCAGCGACCTTTTCGCCCTTTTCGTTGTAGCCCACAGCCTTTATCTCGCCCTTATGATAAGGCACCTGCCAGCGCCCCGAGAGCTTTCCGAAGCCGGTGTGGTCGTGCTTATGCCTGCCGAGGCATTCGCCGTTGACCCAGAGCTCCGACTCAAAGCAGTTCGAGAAGATAAAGAGGTCGATAAGCTGCCCTTCGTTGAAGTCCCAGTAAGGGTAGAGATAAACAAACGGCTCGCAGCTCTTGTTCCACTCGGCTTTATAGGCATAGAAGGTGTCCTTCGGGAAGCCCGCGGTGTCGGCGTGACCGAAGTGGGAGTTCTTGGTGTGATATGGCGTAGGCTCGCCGATGTAGTCGAGAGCTGTCCAGATAAACTGCCCGAGGGAATACTCTTTAGCGCGGTCTATTGTTATGTTATACTCCGAGTTTATCGCGCCGTAGCTCGTCGCGCAGTTGAGGAGCGACGAGCACTGCTCGTCGTCGAAGGTTGAAGTCGTCATCGAAGCGGGGAAGTGGTATACCCCTCGTGACTGATAGGTCGAGGAGGTCTCGGAGCCGTAGATTATCCAGTCGGGATATTTGGCGTGGTGCTCGTCGTAGATTCGCTCGAGGTAGTTGTAGCCCACAACGTCGAGGACCTTCGCGCTCTCCTGCCCGCCCGGGCTGTGCATCGAGTTGGAGCCGAGGGTTACGGGATACATATTTTTATAGTCGTAGAGCCTTACGAGCTCCTTTAATTCCTTCGAGAGCTCTACTCCGCGCGGGGAATAGGTCTCGCCTATCTCGTTGCCGATGCTCCACATAAACAGGCTCGCGCGGCTGCGGTCGCGGCGCACCCAGCTTTTAACGTCGCGGGCGTGCCATTCGGGGAAGAAGCGCGCATAGTCGTAGGTGGTCTTTCTCTGCTCCCACATATCGAAGCATTCGCTGAGGACCAAAAATCCCATCTCGTCGGCGAGGTCCATAAATTCGACCGACGGCGGGTTGTGAGAGGTGCGAAGGGCGTTTACGCCCATCTCCTTAAGGATAGTGAACTGCCTGCGGAGCGCGGCTTTGTTGGTCGCCGAGCCGAGCGCGCCCATATCGTGGTGTATGCAGGTGCCGAGGAGCTTGTAATGCTCTCCGTTGAGGAACAAGCCCTTTTCGGCGGAAAATTCCAAGGTTTTGCAGCCTATATTCTGAACGACCTCGTCGACGGTCTCGCCGTTCTGGATAAGCTCGGTCTTAAGAACGTAGAGGTTCGGCGACTCGGGGCTCCAGAGCTTTGCTTTAAACGGCGGGAGCGTCTGCGAAACGGTCGCAGTCTCTGCACCGAGAGGCGTTTCGGTCTCGGCGGAAGTCATGACCGCGCCGTCAGGGTCGGTAACGGTCTGCCGAATAACGGCGCTGCCGATCCCCTTTACCTCGGTATCGATTTCTATCGCGAAGCTGCCGTCGTCAAGCCTTTTAGGGGCGACATATACGCCGTCGGGAACGATCTCGCTGTCGCCCTTAACGGTGAGCCGGACGTTTCTGTAGATACCCGCGCCGGAATACCAACGCGAGTTGGGGCTGCGGTGCCTCACAAGGACTTCGATAAGGTTTTCGCCCGACTTTATGCCCTCGAGCGGAACGTCAAAGGTCGTGTAGCCGTATTTCCATTCAAATATCTTTTTGCCGTTGAGAAAAACATCGCAGTCCTGATAAACGCCCTCGAATCTGAGGGTATAATGCCCCTTCTCCCCCTCGGGAACGCCGATAGTACGGCGATACCGCCCGTCGCCGTCTTTATAGAGGTTTTTCGAGTCATAAATAAGCCAGTCGTGGGGAATGTCGACGGGCGAAAAGCTCTTCGGCGCAGAGTCGGGCGGGCAGAGGCAGAACTGCCAGCCGCGGTTTAAAAGTATCCTTTTCATAAGATAACCTCCGTTAAAAATTCGTCAGATACGATAATAGCGGTTTTTCGAAAAAAGTCTTTGCAAAATATCGGATATTTCTTGCAAAAGCTCTTGTGACTATTGTACACTTTCCTCAAGGATTTGTCTACAAATTTTTCAAAAATTTTCTGCGGGTATTGAAATTTTTACGCGGCGGTGGTATTATTTATAAAAAAGTATAAAGGAGCGAGATTATGTCAAACGTAACTATTTTTGACCACCCTCTTATCAAGCACAAAATTTCCCTGCTGAGAGACAAGTCCACCGGAACCAAGGATTTCCGCACCCTTATAGAGGAGATAGCCACCCTTATGGGATACGAGGCTTTAAGAGACCTCCCCCTTGATATGGTCGAGGTCGAAACGCCTATCTGTAAGACCGTTCAGCCGATGGTCGCGGGAAAGAAGCTCGCGATAGTTCCCATTTTAAGGGCGGGGCTCGGTATGGTCAACGGCATACTCGCTTTGGTGCCTTCGGCTAAGGTCGGGCATATAGGAATGTACCGCGACGAAACTACCCATATCCCCCACGAGTATTACTGCAAGCTCCCCGAGAACATCGGCGAGAGGCTTATAATCGTTCTTGACCCGATGCTCGCGACGGGCGGCTCGGCCGTCGACGCCATCAACCTGATAAAGCAGCGCGGCGGCAAGCATATAAAGTTTATGTCGATAATCGCGGCTCCCGAGGGGCTCAAGGCGCTCACCGAGGCTCACCCCGACGTTGAGGTCTACTGCGGGCATCTCGACGAAGGTCTGAACGAGAACGCATATATCGTCCCGGGTCTCGGCGACGCGGGCGACAGAATTTACGGTACGAAGTAAGAACAAAATACAAAATACCGGCACCCTCTTTGGATGCCGGTTATTTTTATCCGAGGTTTATCGTTGTGGTCAGCTTATCGTCGTTGAAGCTGAACGACTCTGTAATTTCAAGATCCACCGGTGACGATGTGTCGGGCAGCTTATATGCCTCTATGACCTCTATACCTGCTCCGGGCTTTATATTCAGCATTGAATTGTCGTTGGCGTCTGCAAAATATGCTCTGTCAAGCTCTATACCGTTTTGAAACGCTTCCGCCGAAATGTTTACGGAAAAGCTCGCGTTTTTCCTGCTGTTGTTTGTAAAGCCGTAGTGTACTACCAAAATGTCGCTTCCGTCGCGGTCCTGATCTATTTCGCACGAAACCACCGAAACCGTAAAGTCCCCGAGCTCGCCGGTTACGTCTCCTGTGGGAGCGACCGAATATTCGGTCTTTCCGTCGGGACTTATTTCAAATGTCTTTCCGAGCGTCGCGTCGTCAAAAGAAAACGACCCCGAGACCTCATACTCAACCGGCGCGGTCTCGCTCGAAAGCAGATAACCTTCCTTGATTTCCAAAGACGAACCCGGCTGTACGTCTTTCATATCCAGCGAGGTATCGATTTCAGAATCGACACCGAAATATGCCGATTCAAGACCGACGCCGTTCTGGAATGCGCGTTCGGTTATTGCCACCATAGCGCTTTGAGCTTTGTCCGAATTGTTGGTATAGGTATAGCTGATTATTATTGCGGGATTGCCGTTATAATCCTTTGAAAGCTCGAAGTCGCCGATGTCAATGTGATAATCGCCCAAGTCTCCCGATGATTCGAGCGGAGCGGCTTCGGGCTTTGTTGCCGTAAGCCCAGATTGGGCAGATGCGGGCTCATTTTCGTCCGATGAAGGCGTCTTGTCACCTGCATCGGCGTTCGCCGGCGGATTATTGTCTCCGCTCTCGGGGGTATATTCCGTCATAGAAGAGCAGGAAGCAAAAGTTATTGCGAATATGAGGCATAAGATGAGGGATAGCGATTTTTTGAACATAATTTTTTCTCCTTTGTGAATAAGATGACAATATTATAGCATACTTTTTTGTATTACGCAAGTGCGTACACGCATTTGCGTAAAATTTTTTAAAATTATCCTTGAGGTGATGTTATGTCAGTCAAGGATGCGGTTGCCGAAAGGTTTTTGGAGATTTGCAAAAGAAAAGGCATAAAAATAAACGAGCTTGCCAATCGCTCGGGAGTTACGCCCTCTACGGCTTATTCAATGCTCGACCCGAAGCGGCGGGAAATTTCCATCACCACGATAAAAAAGTTCTGCGACGGGCTCGACATCACGCTCGGCGAATTCTTCTCGGCTGAAATCTTTGACAATCTTGAGCAAGAGATATATTGATGCCTCATACCGGCGCCCTTTTCGGGGTGCCGACTTTCTTTTATGCTGCTTCGCGCCCCCTCTCGGCGGCGGGAACGCGGGGCAAATTTGGCTATTTTCACCAAAAAAGAGGCTGTAAAGGTGTTTTACTTGCTCTTTGCGCCAAAAATCATTTTTCGTCAAAGTTTTGCTTGACTTGAGCCGAAAGTTGTAGTATAGTCGATTATGTATCATAGTCAAAATGGCAAATAAGCGCTCAATCGCCAAAAGTGCAAAAAATGCAAAATTTTGTTGAGAAATTTCTCAACAGATTTCCGCGTTCTATGTGCATTATCAACAAAACAGCGCTTTTTTATCCGTGAACAATGCTCTGTAAAAATATTAAGGAGTGATAGCCAATGAATGTTAGGGACGTGCAGCTCGGCAAGAACGTCCGAAAGAGCTTCGCAAAAATCAACGAAGTTCTTGAGATGCCGAACCTCATCGAGGTGCAGAAGAAGTCCTACCGTCAGTTCCTCGACGAAGGGCTCGCAGAGGTCTTTCGCGACATCGGTCCCATCAAGGACTACAACGAGACCTTAGAGCTCAGCTTTATCGATTACAGGCTCGACCCCGAGCCGAAGTATTCGATAGCGGAATGCAAGGAGCGGGATACGACCTATGCCGCGCCGCTTCGCGTTACCGCAAGGCTCAACAACCTCGAGACCGGCGAAATAAAGGACTCGGAGGTCTATATGGGAGATTTCCCGCTTATGACCCCTTCGGGCACCTTTGTCATCAACGGCGCTGAGAGAGTCATCGTTTCCCAGCTCGTCCGCTCGCCCGGCGTGTATTATGCCGTCGAGAGGGACAAGACCGGCAAGGAGCTCTTCAAATCCACCGTTATCCCCAACCGCGGCGCCTGGCTCGAGTATGAAATGGACTCGAACGACGTTGTATACGTCAGGATCGACAAGAACAGAAAGATCCCGATAACCACCTTTATCCGCTCGATAGGAATAGGCACCAACGACGAGATCGACGCGATGTTCAACAACGATCCGCGTCTCAGGGCTACTATAATCCAGAAGGATTCCACCGCCACCACCGAGGAAGGTCTTATAGAGGTCTATAAGAAGCTCCGCCCGGGCGAGCCCCCGACGGTAGACAGCGCTATCACCCACCTCAACAACCTGTTCTTCGACGCGGCGAGATACGATCTCTCCCGCTTCGGCAGATACAAATACAACAAGAAGCTCGGAATAGCCTCGCGCCTTGCGGGTCACCTTCTTTCAAGACCCATCGTGAACCCGATGACCGGCGAGGTTATGGCTGAAGCAGGCGAGACCCTCTCTCTGGAGCGCGCGTTCGAGGTCGAAGCCGCGGGCGTAAGCGAGGCTTACGTTACCGTTGAAAAGCGCGAGACCCTCACCAGCCCCACCGGCGAGGTCACCCATAAGGTAGACATCGACGAGGTAAAGATAATCGGCAGCGCGATGGTCGACATCGACCGCTTCATCAACTTCGACGCCAAGCCCCTCGGCATCAACGAAAAGGTGTCGTTCAAGGTCCTTCGCGAGATTCTCGATACCGCAAACGGCGACGACGAGATCGCCGAGCAGATAAGGCTCCGCCGCGAAGAGCTCATTCCGCGCCATATCGTCATCGAAGACATTATCGCGACCATAAGCTACTTCCTCAACCTTTGCGAGGGAGTCGGGACCGTCGACGACATAGACCACCTCGGAAACAGGCGTATCCGCTGCGTCGGCGAGCTTTTGCAGAACCAGTTCCGCATCGGATTTGCGAGAATGGAGCGCGTTATCCGCGAGAGAATGAACATTCAGTCGCAGGACCTCGAGGTAGTCACCCCGACGGCGCTCATCAATATCCGCCCTGTGACCGCGGCTCTCAAGGAATTCTTCGGAAGCTCCCCGCTGTCGCAGTTTATGGACCAGGTAAACCCCCTCTCGGAGCTCAGGCACAAGAGAAGAATTTCGGCTCTCGGTCCCGGCGGTCTCTCGCGCGACCGCGCAGGCTTCGAGGTTCGAGACGTCCACTACTCCCACTACGGCAGAATGTGCCCGGTTGAGACCCCGGAAGGTCCTAACATCGGACTTATTTCCTACCTTGCAACCTTCGCGAGGATCAACGAATACGGCTTCATCGAAGCCCCCTACCGCCGCGTGGATAAGACTACCGGCGTAGTCACCGACGAGGTCGTCTATATGACCGCCGACGTTGAGGACAACTATATGGTCGCTCAGGCGAACGAGCCGCTGACCGAAGACAACAAGTTTGCCCGCGCAAAGGTCAACGGGCGCTACCGCGATCAGATCATGGAGATCGACCGCGAAAACATCGACTTTATGGACGTCTCGCCGAAGATGGTCGTATCCGTAGCTACCGCTATGATACCTTTCCTCGAGAACGACGACGCCAACCGCGCCCTTATGGGAGCGAACATGCAGTGCCAGGCGGTACCGCTTCTCGTCACCGAGAACCCGATAGTCGGCACGGGTATGGAATACAAGGCCTGCCTCGACTCCGGCGTTGCCGTTGTTTCGGAAGCCGCCGGCGTTGTCGAAAAGGTCGACGCCTCGACCATAGTGGTACGCGAGGATTCCGGCGAGCTCAGGACCTATAACCTCACCAAATTCAAGCGCTCCAACTCGGGAACCTGCACCAACCAGCGCCCGATAGTCTCGAAGGGCGAGAGGATAGAGGCTCATCAGGTTATAGGCGACGGTCCCGCAACCTGCAACGGCGAAATCTCGCTCGGCAGAAACGCGCTCATCGGCTTTATGACCTGGGAAGGCTATAACTACGAAGACGCCGTTCTTCTCAACGAGCGCCTCGTAAGAGACGATATCTACACCTCTATCCACATCGAGGAATACGAGATAGAATGCCGCGATACCAAGCTCGGTCCCGAGGAGATAACCAAGGATATCCCCGGCGTGGGCGACGACGCGCTCAAAGACCTCGACGAAAACGGCATTATCCGCATAGGCGCCGAAGTGAGGAGCGGAGACATTCTGGTCGGCAAGGTAACGCCCAAGGGCGAGACCGAGCTCACCGCCGAGGAAAGGCTCTTAAGAGCTATATTCGGCGAAAAAGCAAGAGAAGTCCGCGACAACTCGCTGAGAGTCCCTCACGGCGAATCCGGCGTTATCATCGACGTAAAGATATTCACCCCCGAAAACTGCGACGAGCTGAGCCCCGGAGTTAATCAGCTCGTAAGGTGCTACATCGCCCAGAAGAGAAAGATCTCCGTGGGCGACAAGATGGCGGGCCGCCACGGAAACAAGGGCGTTGTTTCGAGAATACTCTCTCAGGAGGATATGCCCTTCCTCGCCGACGGCACCCCGCTCGACATCGTTCTTAACCCGCTCGGCGTTCCTTCGCGTATGAACATCGGTCAGGTTCTCGAGGTCCACCTCGGAATGGCAGCCAAGAAGCTCGGCTGGAAGATAATGACCCCCGTATTCGACGGCGCCCACGAAGAGGATATACGCGAGTGCTTCCGCCTCGCCGGAATGGACGAAGACGGCAAGACCACCCTCTATGACGGCAGGACCGGCGAACCCTTCGACAACCGCGTTACCGTCGGCATAATGTATTATCTCAAGCTCCACCACCTTGTAGACGATAAGATCCACGCCCGCTCGGTCGGTCCTTACGCCCTCGTTACCCAGCAGCCGCTCGGAGGCAAGGCGCAGTTCGGCGGACAGAGATTCGGAGAAATGGAAGTCTGGGCTCTCGAAGCCTACGGCGCCGCTTATACCCTTCAGGAAATACTCACCGTCAAGTCGGACGACACTACCGGCCGCGTTAAGACCTACGAAGCTATAGTCAAGGGTCAGAACGTTCCGAAGGCGGGTATCCCCGAGGCGTTCAAGGTTATGGTCAAGGAGCTCCAGTCGCTCGCTCTCGACGTAAGAGTGCTCGACGAGCAGGGTCAGGAGATAGACCTCACCCAGAACTTCGACGACGACGCCGATATAATCCCCGCCCCGATAAGCGACTACGGTATGTCGTATGAAGCCGACGCGGTCGAGGACGACTACACCGAGCCCACCGACGACTATGACGACGACTCCGAGATAGATTTCGACGAGGAGCCCGACGGTCTCGACGGATACTCGATAGTAGACGGCGACTCTGACAACGCGGACATACTGTAAGACAACGTCAACGTTTAAACTAAAGTAAAGAGGGTTTGTATTTTGGATTTTAACGTATGTGATTCTATAAAAATAGGTCTCGCTTCGCCCGAACAGATAAGAAGCTGGTCTCACGGCGTTGTCGAAAAGCCCGAGACCATCAACTACCGCACCCAGAAGCCGGAGCGCGACGGTCTTTACTGCGAGCGCATCTTCGGTCCTATCAAGGACTGGGAATGCCACTGCGGAAAATACAAGAAGATTCGCTTCAAGGGCAAGATATGCGAGCGCTGCGGAGTTGAGGTAACAAGGGCAAAGGTCCGCCGCGAGAGAATGGGTCATATCGAGCTCGCAGCTCCGGTATCCCATATCTGGTACTTCAAGGGTACCCCCTCGAGGATCGGTCAGATGCTCGACATAAGCCAGAAGAGGCTCGAGGAAGTCCTTTACTTCACCAAGTATATCGTCATCGACCCCGGAGACACCGGACTCGTAAAGAAGCAGATTCTCACCGAGCGCGAATATCAGGACGCCCGCGAGAGATATGAAGACGCATTCGTCGCCGGAATGGGCGCGGAGTCTATCAAGAAGCTCCTTGAAGAGATCGACGTAGAGGAGCTCGCGAACAGCCTCAAGGCAGAGCTCAAGGACCTCCCCACCGGTCAGAAGCGCATAAAGCTCCTTAAAAGGCTCGAAATAGTCGAGGCGTTCAGGACCTCGGGCAACCGCCCCGAATGGATGATACTCGACGTAGTTCCGGTAATCCCGCCGGACTTAAGACCTATGGTCCCGCTCGACGGCGGCAGATACGCCACCTCTGACCTCAACGACCTCTACCGCAGGGTAATCAACAGAAACAACCGCTTAAAGAGGATGCTCGAGCTCGACGCGCCCGACATCATCGTCAGAAACGAAAAGAGAATGCTCCAGGAAGCCGTCGACGCGCTCATAGACAACGGGCGCCACGGCAGACCCGTCACCGGTCCGAACAACCGCGCGTTCAAGTCGCTCTCGGATATGCTCAAGGGCAAGCAGGGGCGCTTCCGCCAGAACCTCCTCGGCAAGCGCGTAGACTATTCCGGACGTTCCGTTATCGTCGTAGGACCTGAGCTCAAGATGTATCAGTGCGGTCTCCCGAAAGAGATGGCGCTCGAGCTCTTCAAGCCCTTCGTTATGAAGCGCCTTGTCGATACCAACCCGAATATCAACATCAAATCCGCGAGGAAAAAGGTTGAGCGCGGCGAAAACGAGGTCTGGGACGCCCTTGAAAACGTAATTCAGGGTCACCCCGTTCTCCTCAACCGCGCGCCTACTCTTCACCGTCTCGGCATTCAGGCTTTCGAGCCAGTGCTCGTAGAAGGCAGAGCCCTTAAGCTTCACCCGCTCGCCTGCACCGCCTATAACGCCGACTTCGACGGCGACCAGATGTCGGTCCACGTTCCCCTTTCGGTCGAGGCACAGGCCGAGGCGAGATTCCTTATGCTCGCCGCGAATAACCTCTTAAAGCCCGCCACCGGCGAGCCCGTCACCGTTCCTACTCAGGATATGGTCCTCGGCTCGTATTACCTCACCCTCGAGCGCGACAACGAGCCCGGCGAGGGCAAGATATTCCGCGACGTAAACGAGGCTATGATGGCTTATCAGGCGGGAATAGTAACGCTCCAGGCGAAGATAAAGGTAAGAGTAACCAAGACCATAGGCGACAGGCAGGTCTCAAAGATAATCGACACCACTGTCGGCAGGCTCATCTTCAACGAGAATATCCCTCAGGACCTCGGATATGTAGACAGGACGGACAGCTCGAAGCAGTTCGACCTTGAAATAGGCTTCCTCGTTAAGCATAAGCAGCTCGGCGACATCATCGACCGCTGCATTCGCAAGCACGGCACCACCCGCACCTCGGAGGTGCTCGACTCGATAAAGGCTTTAGGCTTCAAGTATTCCACCAAGGCGGCTATAACCGTCGCGGTCTGCGACGCCGTAGTTCCGCCCGCAAAGAAGGATATCCTCGCCGACGCCGACGCTCAGGTAGATAAGATCGACAAGCAGTTTAAGCGCGGTATGATCTCGAGAGCCGAGCGTTCCCGCAAGTTCATAAGCATCTGGAACAAGGCTACCGACGACGTTACCGCCGCCCTCCAGAACGGGCTAGACAAATACAACCCGATCTATATGATGTCGGATTCGGGAGCGAGAGGCTCTATAGCCCAGATCCGTCAGCTCGCGGGTATGCGCGGACTTATTGCCAACACCTCGGGCGCTACCATCGAAATGCCTATAAGAGCCAACTACCGCGAAGGGCTTAACGTCCTCGAATACTTCATCTCCTCGCGCGGCGCGAGAAAGGGTCTCACCGATACCGCTCTTAAAACCGCCGACTCGGGCTATCTTACCCGCCGTCTCGTCGACGTTGCTCAGGACGTTATCATCACCGAAGAGGACTGCGGCACCGAAGAGGGCATCGACGTATTCGAGATAAGAAACGGCAACGAAGTTATCGAGCCGTTCGCCGACCGCCTTGTAGGGCGTTTCCTCGTCCACGACCTTAAAAACAAGAGCGGCGAGGTAGTCGTATCGGCTTCAAGGTTTATGACCGCCGCCGACGCAAAGAAGGTTATCGAGACCCTTGCCGCCGAAGGCAAGGACAGAATAGCTATCCGCTCCGTTCTCGGCTGCAAAGCCCACAGAGGCGTCTGCGCCAAGTGCTACGGAATGGACCTCGCTCACTTCACCGTCGTTTCCACCGGCGAAGCCGTAGGCATTATCGCGGCTCAGTCGATAGGCGAGCCGGGTACCCAGCTCACGATGAGAAACTTCCATACCGGCGGCGTTGCCTCGGCGGAAGACATCACTCAGGGTCTGCCGCGTGTTGAGGAGCTCTTTGAGAGCCGCAAGCCCAAGGGCGCGGCTATCCTCGCAAGAATAGGCGGAACCGTTAAGATCGACGAGATAAAGAAGTCGAGGGTAATAATCGTTACCAACGAGGAGACCGGCGAAATAGAGCAGTATCCCGTCCCGTGGGACTACAGGATAAGAGTTCACGACGACGACGTTGTTAAGCCGGGCGACGAGCTCACCGCGGGCTCGAAGAACCCCGCAGACGTCCTCGCAATCCAGGGGATCGAGGCGGTAAGGAACTACATCATAACCGAAGTCCAGAAGGTCTACCGACTCCAGAGCGTCAACGTAAACGACAAGCATATAGAGGTCATCACCCGCCAGATGCTCCGCCGCGTTAAAATCGAGGACCCGGGCTCGAGCTACCTGCTCCCCGGCACCCTTGTTGACAAGAACGAAATCGCCGAAATGAACGCGCAGATTCAGGAGGAGATAGACGCCGGAGATACCGAGGCTCGCCTCATCACCACAAGTCCGGTGATCCAGGGTATCACGAAGGCTTCTTCGAGCTCCGAGAGCTTCCTCTCGGCGGCATCCTTCCAGGAGACCACAAGGGCGCTCACCGACGCAGCCATCAAGGGCAAGGTCGACCACCTCATCGGTCTGAAGGAGAACGTAATCATAGGCAAGCTTCTCCCCGCCGGAACGGGTATGGAATGCTACAACAACGTCGAGATAGTCAAAAACGAACCCTTCTCGGCGGCTCCCGCAGTCCACGAAACCGCATCGGAAACGGTATAACAAAGTCAAACCCCGCTCGGAGCTCAGCGCTTCGGGCGGGGTTTTTGCAATCACAAAAGTTTTCGGTCGAGCCTTTTCTTATATGTTGCACCATATTGAAAAACGTGCTATAATAATCCTCGGAGGTGCTGAAAATGAAGATACAGTTTATAGGCGCTACGCACGAAGTCACGGGGAGCTGCACGCTTCTGACCGTCTGCGGGAAGTATTACCTCGTCGACTGCGGAATGGAACAGGGCAGAGACGTTTTCAAAAACATCGACCTGCCGGTTGCCCCCTCTCTGATAGAGGCGGTGTTCCTCACCCACGCCCATATCGACCATTCGGGAATGCTCCCGAAGCTCTATAAAGACGGCTTTGAGGGAAAGATATACGCCACCGCCGTAACCTGCGACCTCTGCGAGATAATGCTCCGCGACTCGGCGCATATTCAGGAGTCGGAGGCGAAATGGCGCTCGCGCAAGAACGAACGTGCGGGGCTCGACGGCGTTGAACCGGTTTATGACCTCGACGACGCTCTGGGCGCGCTCTCGCTGTTTATTCGCTGCGATTACGGCGAGATTATCCGCCCCGCCGAGGGAATAGAGCTCCGCTTTACCGATATAGGCCATCTCCTCGGCTCGGCTTGCATCGAGCTTTGGCTCACCGAGGGAGACGTCAGAAAAAAGATAGTTTTCAGCGGCGACGTCGGGAACACGAATCAGCGAATAATCCGCGACCCTCAGCAGGTCAGCGAGACCGACTATCTCGTTATAGAATCGACCTACGGCAACCGCCTCCACAGCCCCGAGCGCGGAAACGTCGAGGCTGAGCTCGCGGGGATAATACAACGGGCTCTCGACCGCGGCGGAAACGTTGTTATACCTTCGTTTGCCGTCGGCAGGACCCAGGAGATTCTATATGCGATACGCGAAATAAAGCAGAGCGGCGCGGTCAAAAATCACGACGGCTTCCCCGTTTACGTCGACAGCCCGCTCGCCGCCGAGGCGACCTCGATATTTATGCAGTGCGACCCCGTCTGCTTCGACGACGAGACCTTAGAGCTCATAAAAAAAGGCGTCAACCCGATTTGGTTTGACGGCATAAAGATGACTCTTACCTCGGAGGAATCGAAGCTTATAAACGACGACCCCGAGCCGAAGGTGATCCTTTCGGCGAGCGGAATGTGCGAGGCGGGAAGAATACGCCACCACTTAAAGCACAACCTCTGGAAGCCCGAAAATATAATCCTCTTTGTGGGGTATCAGGCGGAGGGCTCGCTCGGAAGGCGGCTTTTGAACGGCGAAAAATGCGTAACGCTGTTCGGCGAGGAGATTTCGGTCAGCGCGGAGATATGCTCCCTCCACGGCACGAGCGGTCACGCCGACCAAGCGGGGCTTACCGCCTGGGTCGAGGGATTTGAAAAAAAGCCGGAGCTTATATTCGTAAACCACGGTGACGACGAATCCTGCGAAGACTTCAAAAAGCTGCTCGCCGGAAAGGGCTACGCCGCCGACGCTCCCTACAGCGGCGCCGAATACGACCTCGCGACAGGCAGAATGACCGTTTTTGCCGAGGGCAGAGCCGCCGACAGCGCGAAGGCATTAAAGGGAACGACCCGCGCGGAAGCGGTGTATAACGAGCTCGTTGCCGAGGCCGAAAAGCTCCTGAAGCTCGCGAAATCACGCCGAGGAATGACCAACAAGGACAACGCAAAGCTCACCTCGCAGATACGCGAGCTCTGCGGAAAGTGGAGGGAATGAAAATCATCCGCTTATTAGTGAATAGTTATTAGCGGTTAGCCTCAAGGTTCCGCCCTGCGCGGCGATTCTAAAGGTGCGGCAAACAATTACTAACAACTAATAACTATCAAACTATTAACTATTCGCTTTTTCGGGTCGATTATGCTGATTATGTCGATTATGCGTATTGGTCTGAATACGAAAATTTGATTTGATACTTCTGTGGATAATAGACATTTTAGACATTTTAGAGCCTATTGTGCTTATAATGCTTATTATCCACGAAGATGATAATACCGAAATTTGCTTTAATAATTTAAATCGGAAGATATAATGCGGTAACGGCAGCTTTGCTTGCCCGAAAAAATGATTGTACTTTTGTGAATAATCGACATTTTCGACATTTTCGGGTCGATTATGCTGATTATGCCGATTATGCGTGTTGGTATGAATACAAAAAATCCATTCGGTACTTCTGTGGATAATAGACATTTTAGGTCCTATTATGCTTATTATGCGTATTATGCGTATAAAATGCCGCCGCGAACGATACGGAGTCCGCGAAATTAAAAGGGGTCCCCGAAAATGACGCGAAGCGGCATTTTTGGGGAGAAGGCGGAGCAGCGGTGTGAGCGGTGACGCCCGAAAGAAGGCATAAAAAGGGCGTCACAAGCGATACAAAGCTTGCGACGCCGTGGCGACAATATAAGCGTTATTTCTTGCCGTTCGCTCTCGCTCGCCAAACAAAGCGTTAAAACTTGCTTTTCGCCTTTCCTCGGCGTTTGGGATTGCCTCGGTCGGCTCAAAGAGTTTTAATCGCGTTGTTAATCGGCTTGGCTCGCGGAGCTCACGGAGAAATAATCGCATATATGTAACATAAGCGTAAAAAGCTATCTTTTCGGGCTTCGCAATCGTTTCGGATTGATTGCTCGCCCTCAAAGAGTTTTTGCGCGTATGTTTGCCAATAAAAAAATCCGCCTACGCGGATAAAGGGGTCCCCGCAAAGTCGCAAGACTTTGTGGGGAAAAGCCGGAGCGACGGAGTGAATGAGCGGCGGCATATATTCAAGTATTAAAATGCCGCCGCGAACGATACGAAGTCCGAAATTAAAAGGAGTCCCCGAAAATGCGTAAGCATTTTTGGGGAGGAGGAGCGGCAGCCCGTAAAGCGAAACCGCGATTTGCAAATAGTTTTAAAAGCAAATCGCGGCGAGCCAAAAGGGCTTGCCGCGACGTGGCGGAGAGGAAGGGATTCGAACCCTTGTGGCTTTTGACCAAACGGTTTTCAAGTTCGTTCGGTCATTCGGCACCTGCCGGAAAACAAGAGAAATTATCGGAATTTGAAGTCACCCGCAAAGCGGCTTGTATAGCCCCTCTGCGGACTTTTTATGCTCGCAGAGCCTTTAATATCGCTGTTTAACGAAATCGGCTCGAAAGGCTCAATTTCGCGAGAACTGAGGCGTTCTCGCGAGAACTTTTCGAGAGAATTGGGGACATTTTTGTGCTCAAAGATGACGCCTGTCATGCCAATATTTTACAGGAGTTGTCTTTATGAAAGAAGGAAAATTTGATTATCTATTTCAGGATTATCCAAAATATCTGACAAAGGAGGAATTTTACAAAATTGCACATATCAGCAAGGCCACCGCCCGCTATCTTCTTCAAAGCGGTAAGGTGCCATGCAAGGACACCGGCAAGAAGACTCACCGATATCTGATCCCGACGGAGAACGCCATCAGATACCTTGAGGACAGGGAAATTCACCCTGACGAGTATGAGGCAGAGCCCGGTTGGTATTCAGGAAAGGTAAAGCACGGCAAGAAAAGGCGGCGATCAAAAAAACGCAAGCAGAAGATCAACGCCGCAAGGAACAAACTCAAGGAGCTTACCGATGCCAAATTGGAAGAGCTTGAGGATCTACTTGACATCAATGACATCTGCAGATTAACAGGATTTAGCAACACTGCAGTCCTGCGGTGGTGCAGGAGCGGGAAGCTGAAAGCATTCATGGTTTCAGGAAAATATCTTATACCAAAGGTATGTCTCAAAGATTATATCGCCACGAAGTGTGGCGCTGGAAAAATTAAGCAAAAGAAAGAATCTCAACCAAGCACAGAGACCTATCAAGACATCACAACCACAATTTCAGACGATGAGGCAAAGTGGCGCGCTCATGAGAGTATGCTGGCCAAATACGGGGCTGGTGATACAGTCTGGTTCGGGCCGCAGAACGTCTCGCTCGATGAAGAGAGCCACAATGCTGTCGTCAGACTTTTGAAAGAGGGCAATATTCCGCTGACTTTGGATATCGCTATTGCTTTGAGACTTTCGCAAAGAGAAATCGCGGAAATAAAAGAAGCCAACAGGCAAAAGGGATATAACCATCGGAAAACTTAGCCGTGACGCACGTCACCATATAAACCCGCGAGCAGCACAAAGGCAGATACCATGATAGTCATCGTGATTTTAAAAATCAAGATCGTCTGCCGGATAAAGGCAAAGTGTGTCGCTGCGGAGTTTGAAACATTAAAATTTTTTTGGAGGAAATCAAAATGCTAAATGAAAACCAAAACAACCAACAGTTCAACTCACAAATCGGTTGGATTCTTTCTAACGACATCATGCCGGACGAGGAAATGGACAGGCGTATAAAAGAAAGCGTGTTGGGAAGATACGGACATGATGGCGAAATAGGGTTCATCCCTAGTAATAAATCCATCGATGAAGAATATCGCGCTCCCACCATCGATTTAATCAAGGAGAGAAAAATCCCGCTGAATCATGATACGGCCACAGCTTTGAAACTATCTCAAGCAGAAATAGATGAAATCAAAGCAGCGCAGGAGAGCTATCCTTATCATTCCCAAGCAGGATTTACCGCTGAGGATCAAAAACGTATTGACGAGAGTATCATCGGTAGACATTGTAAAAGCAACAACTTAGAGATTCCGGTCATATTCAACGACGGCCAGTCTGTTGATCTGCAAAATCGCAAACCAATCATCGATCTACTAAGAGAGGGTGCCATGCCGCTCAGCGATGAAGTGGCAGACGCTATCCATCTGACATATCAGGAATATAATGACATTATCCGAACAAAGATGCCGATTTGCAGCAGCCAAACTCCGCCGAGCAATATTACTCAAAATCCCTGCCGAGACTACGACTATGATGTTCTGGCATTGTCTGAAGCGGAGAAAGAAGCACTGATCAAAAAGCATTCCGAGGAATTGAAGAAGAACGAAACGCCCTTCTTCCTTGCCAGAAGATTCCTTCAGGCGGTCAGGATGGTATGCGTCGATGATGAGATATTTGTTTACGACTCCAAGGAGAGGTATTACTACCTGCATATCGGAAAGGATTCGCTTAATAAGCTCATATATTCTGAGCTCAAGGCTAAAATCGAAGACAGCGACAATCCGAGCCTTGTCAACAGCATTGAGCAAGCTGTCGAGCTGATACTAGGCGACAGCCATGAAACACCGGAAGTCAGCAATGATTATCTCAACTTTCAGGACGGGATACTCAACCTTCAAACAGGGTTGCTTGAACCGTTCTGCCCCGACTGCTTTACAATATACAGGATTGAAGCGTTTTTTAAGCAGGGAGCCTACACTCCTACGCCGTACTTCAATCAAATGCTGAGTGACCTATCTGACGGGGATCCAACCTGGCAGCAGCGCATGAAAGAGGTCATAGGCTATCTTCTTGCACCTCTCGGCGAAAGGAAGAAGCTGATTCTCCTGCAAGGCGTCACCAACTCCGGGAAATCAACTATAGTGAATTTTATAAACTCTGTGCTGTCCCCAGGTTCCGTCTATGTTCTCGATATCGAAAACTTTGCCGGACAGTTTACCCTTGCCAATCTGCCGTTTAAAGCACTCTGTGAAATTCAGGACATGCCCAACAAAGCCATCAGCGCCGCTGCCGCAAGCAAGATTAAACAGATGACTGGCCATGACATCGTGACTACCGACGTTAAATATAAAAGCAGGAAGCAGTTTAAGAATACAGCCAAGCTGGTATTCGCGACCAATCATGCCTTCTTCACAAAGGACGGAGATGCAGCCTTGAAAGACAGGATAGCTGCAATGCCCTTTCTTATCAGCATACCAAGAGAAAATCGGATTCCCAATCTTCTTGAGAAGCTTTCTAATGAAAGGGACGGGATTGTTTACCAGTGTCTGAAAGCCTATTGCAGCCTGCCGTATTCCGCAGATTTCACTGGCTCCGGAGATCCCAAATATGAGGTGAACTATGCCGTCAAATTGGAGTCCACAAATGTGGAATCAGCGATTTCAATGTTCGTTATAGAAGCTTTCACCCAGGACCCGAACGGAAGTGTATTCTTGGAAGACGCGTATAATCTTTTCTGCAACGAAGTCGTATGCATTCCGCTGCCATCTTTTGCCGGAATATTCAGAAAATACGTGGAGAATACTTTCGATGCGAAGCACTCCAGAAAACGCAAGCCCGGTCAGACAAACCCGCAGAGCTGTCTGGAAGGAATCGCGTTTAAGCAATGATGAGTAATCCGCTCGAAATATACCCGGGCAGGTTGCTTAGTGCGATGCGCTTTATTTTTTCAACTCCGAAAGAACGATATTAAGCGTCATCTTCTAAGACCTCGTTTATCGCGTCGCTGAAAGAGGAGTAACGCTTATACTGTTCCGGGTGAGCTTTCATCGCATAAAACTCGTTCATTGCGGCAACGGTTTCCTCGTTATATTGCTGCGGGATCTCCACCGCAAACGGCAAGCCTCCGCGCAGAACGCACTGGTGCAAAAACAGATTAACCGCCGAAGACATATCCAGCCCCAAGTTGTTAAAAAGCGCCGTCGCCTGTTTCTTGATGTCGGAATCGATCCGAATCTGTGTAGGCGTTGTGGACATAGTAACATCTCCTTTACATTTATTATACGCTTTTTGGTTTACAATGTCAAGCACTTTGCATATAAAATGTTATAGCTGACATAAGTGTGTTCTGACTTTTTATGGGGGTGACTGAGCAGCATAAATCAATCTTGAAAAGCAGCAAAGAATATACTATAATAAGTACAGCGCTTTATAGTTTTTATGTCCCTGACACGGCACGGCGGCACAGCCTCGCGCTATGCACAGTCTGTATATTAAAGGAGTTGCATCGTGAGTACAAAAGAAATAGCTATGGAAATTTTGGAGCGATTTACCGAAGAACAGCTCAAGGCGTTTATTGCCCTTTTCGGAGGCTTGGTGCCGGAAATTAAAGACCCTGTCCCAAACCGTGAGGCGGCATTTGAACAGCTTGAAAAAATGCGCAAACATATTCCCAACCTTGACGAAAAGAAAGAGCTTTCGGAGTACAGGCAGGAGAAGTACTCATAGTGCAAGAATCTACACTTCTTGAACGCTGGACGTAGCACAATCAGCTTGATATTAACCTGACAAGATCATTGATGAATGATGCCGACGAACGCCGAACCGCGCAGTGCCGGCGTGTCAGTGCCAGAGATATTATAGGTTCTGCGCCGAAAAATGGCGAAAATACGGGGCTTTTCAGTTTTTATGTCCTCGGCACGGCACGGCGACACATCATAGATTTCCCCCTTGAAGCAGCTTCGGCTGCTTCTGTTTTTTGTCGGGTTATAGATTTTATAAGTTACATCTTACAAAATTATAAAAATCTCTTGAATTTCAATTATAAATGTGATACACTTGATATACAGAAAGCGAGGCGGGAATCATGATAAAACGTGAAATGTATATGCAAAGGATCAGACCCTTTATCGGCGGGGAGCTTGTCAAGGTGATGACGGGCATTCGCAGGAGCGGGAAGTCGGTCATGCTGGAGCTCATAAAAGAAGAGCTGACCGAGAACGGCATCAGCTCCGAGCAGTTTATCTCTATGAATTTTGAGGATATGCGCAACTCTCACCTTCTTAACGCTCAGGCGCTTCACGACGAGGTTATTGCCCGGGCGAGCGGAATCGATGGCAAAAAGTATCTCTTCTTCGACGAGATTCAGGAGGTCAGGGATTGGGAAAAGTGCATTAACTCTTTCAGGGTAGAGCTTGACTGCGACATCTACATCACCGGCTCCAACGCAAAGCTGCTGTCGGGAGAGCTGTCGTCATACCTCGGCGGCAGATATGTTGAGTTCGTCATCTATCCGTTCTCCTTTACCGAGTTTCTGGAACTTTACCGCCAGTGCTTCCCGAATACTACGGCAGAGCAGGCGTTTAAGAAGTATCTCATATCAGGCGGAATGCCCTATCTCTATAATCTGAGATTTGAGGAGGAACCTGTCCGGCAGTACCTGACAGACATATTCAATTCCGTCCAGCTCAAGGATATTGTCAGGCGGCAGAACATTCGCGACGCCGACCTTTTGGAGCGCATCATCGCCTATGTTATGGCCAATGTCGGGACTACCTTCTCCGCGACATCGCTGTCGAAATATCTGAAAAACGAAGGCAGGACGGTTGCGCCCGAAACGATCATCAACTATATAAGGTACTGCTCCGAGGCGTATCTCTTTTATAAGGTGAGCCGAGAAGACCTTCAGGGCAAGCAGATACTTTCAACCAACGAAAAGTATTATATCGCCGACCACGGTATTCGCGAGGCTGTCTACGGCGGGAATATGCGGGATATAAACCTCACGCTTGAGAACATCGTGTATCTTGAGCTTCTGCGCAGGGGCTATACCGTCCGCACCGGAAAGATCGGCGAGCGGGAGATTGACTTCGTCTGCACTCTGAAAAGTCAGAAGCTGTATGTTCAGGTGACGTATATGCTCGCCTCGCCCGAAACGGTCGAGCGGGAGTTCGGGGTATATGATTTAGTGAGGGACAACTTCCCGAAGTATGTCGTATCGCTTGACGAGATCGACATGAGCCGAAACGGTATCCAGCACATGAACGTCCGCGATTTTCTGACGGCGAAAGAGTGGAATTGACCGCAGCAAGCCCGAATAAGAGCCTTGTGCCGGCGTGTCAGTGTCAGAGATATTATAGATTCTGCGCCAAAAAAATGGTGGAAATACGAAGTTTTTTAGTTTTTTGCCCTTGACACGGCACGGTGGCACATGATGACTTTCTCACACAGCAATCGCATACGCATAAAAAGCTGCCCTCACTGAGGGCAGCTTGACATATATATTACTGCAAATTATAATAGTAATAGAAAATATATAAGGAAGGTGCAGCTTATGAACACCGTTGAGGAATCCACTTTTGAAAGAGCAATACGGTTTGCGCTGAACGCGCATCACGGCATGGTGCGCAAAGGGAGCGATACGCCTTATATCACTCACCCGCTTGAGGTGGCGACTATCGCCGGAACCGTCACGTCGGACGAGGAGATTCTTGCTGCCGCTGTGCTCCACGATGTGGTCGAAGATACTCCTTACACCATCGACGACATCAGGGAAAATTTCGGCGACAGAGTAGCGTCGCTGGTATCGTCGGACACCGAGGACAAGATGGAATCTCTTCCACCGGAGGAGACATGGCTTGCCCGCAAGACTGCCTCTATAGAGCACCTGAAGAACGCTCCGCGCGACGAAAAGATCATTATCCTTGGCGATAAGCTCTCCAACATTCGCTCTTGCAGACAGCAGCAGCTCGTCATCGGCGACAAGCTTTGGGAGAAATTCCACGAAAAGCGCAAGGAAATGCATGCGTGGTACTATTCGAGCATACTGCATAATTTGAGCGAGTTTAAAGATGAGTTTGCCTATATCGAGTATAAGCGGCTCGTCGCAGAGGTGTTCGGAGAAGAATACGCAGAGTGAAAGACCATTATACTTTTTGAACACCGCGCGAGGGGCAGCCGGTCTTAACATGATCGTTTATGAGTGCCGCTGACAATGCCAAACAGCCCTGTGCCGGCGTGCCAGTGTCAGAGATACTATAGATTCTGCGCCAAAAAACGGCGGAAATACGGGATATTTTTAGTTTTTATGTCCTTGGCACGGCACGGTGACACGACCGAAATATTACCGTATGAGCAAATTAAAAGCACCTGTGTTTGGGCAGGTGTTTTTAATCTTTACAGCTTCAATCCTGTGCCTTGCTCAAACAAGAAATGCAAGAGGTTATAAAAAATTTATTACTCAAAATTTCCAAATTGCCCAAGGCTGATTGATATAATTTACGCCGTGCCGGCGTGTCAATGTCAGAGATACTATAGATTTTGCGCCGAAAAATGGCGTAAATACAAGATTTTTTAGTTTTTATATCACTGACACGGCACGGTGACACAAGACACTGTATGGCGATTTCCTAGACACGATTTTTAACTGCTCCTATGAGATATGCAGATAAACAAAGTCGGCGACCTGCTGAATATCAAAATGATCAGCAAAGTCACCGGATACAGTTGCTCTTCAATTTGCAGATGGTGTGAAAGCGGGAAGCTCCGCTCCTTTAGAATCTCCGGGGCATATCATGTTCCGAAAGAATGGCTCGTTGAATTTCTTACCTCGGAATATGCAAGCGAGATTGTGCGGAAGCCAAAGCGGCATCTTGAAATTATAAGGGAGTTTTTGGCGAAAGAAAACAGCTGAAAATTAAACTGTTATTGATGTAATAACTCTGTCAGCCGTTTTTCTCCTTCTCAAGAATATTCTTCAGCTTCACATTCAGCTCCGGCAAATCAAACTTTGCCGTATTATAGACGTCCTCCATACGAAGCGTCTGGTATTTATGAGCCGCAATATCCCGAAGTCCGGCGATTGCTTTCCACGGCACATCGCGGTATTTCATACGCGTTTCCTCAGAAATATTTTTCACAAGTTCGCCGATATTTATGACGGTCATTCCGACTGCCCGCTTCAGTTTTTCATCATCAAGAAATGCAGGAAGGTCGGTATTACCAAGCATTTCAAGCGCTATCTTGATTTCCGACAGGATTTTGTCAATTATGATAATGTCTCTATGCTGCATAAAGTTCAATCTCCCTGTCGATTTCAAGAAGGTCGGTGCTTTGGATAGGACCATGGATAACGTCCACACTTGTATGAAGAATATCTTCAAGGGCCTGCGAAAGCTTGGAAAGGGTGATAAGCGTGACAGGCGCACTGAATTCGACTATCAAATCGATGTCGCTTGAGGGCGTTGCTGTTCCGTTTGCGCGCGAGCCGAAAAGCACGACCCGGCTGATTCGGTATTCATCAACCACTTTTAGGACTGCGTTTTTTATCTCGTCAATGCTCATAATATCACTCTCCGTTCATTGTAGTATTTGTTGTATTTATTATACCATACTGTCAGCGGAATTTCAAGGGCAGTTTATACTATACAATACGAGGCGTGGTAATTTCTGCTTCGGTCATTTTAGCTGCCTTAGCCTCACCCTTTTCGTAAGCAAGGGATTCCTCAAGACCTGCCATAATATCCGAAAAGAAATCTGTGTTTTTAAAGTTCTGCTCAATCTCTTCCGCAGAAAGTGAGCTGGTCAATATGCGTTCGCTCATACGGTTACTCCTTATATAAAACTAAAATCTACAGCCTCACGCCTACACATTGCTTTTTTGAGCTGCTTTGCAGTTTCTTAAAACCTCTCCCATTCCCATCTTCTCGGTCAGATCCCCGAAACTTTTATCATACTGCGCCTGAGTGATAGCTCCGCGCTCCAGAAAATCATCGAGTATACGCTTTTGCCGCAGGTATAGCTCTTTCTTCTTTTCTTCGGGCGAAAACTCGCTCCAATTATCTTTTTCAATCACCATTACATCTTCAACCTCAGTCTGACGCTGCCGTCGTCGTCAATGTCCAATTTTACCGTCCTGATGTGCTTGTCGAAGAACTGCTTCTTCTCCGCGTCGGTCATTTCGACCCGAGTGGCGGTCAGAGCCGCCTCGTACATATCGTTTATATTGAGCTGAACCTTCTCGCCGATGTAGCGGTACATCTCCTTCATCAGCGCAATGAGCTTCAAGTCCTCCGCGTTGCCGGAGTAGAAATCGTCGATATAGCAGTAGAAGATGCCGGCGTTTTCAAGAGCGTTCTTGAGGTCGGGACCGCAGTTTTCATGCTCTATCATCACAAGAAAATGCGCATCAGGGAGTGAGGTTATCAATCCCCAGTAATCCGAATCGCTCGATACGATGATGAACGAATCGACGTTGTTTCGGTAGAATTCAGTGCAGGTTCTTGCGGTCAGTGTGATGTCAACAAGCGACTTGCTCTGCTTCACCCGGTCGATCATCATATGCTCAACCGGAATGTCAGTAACCTCGTCCAAGATTCTCCAAGCGGTCGCGGTGTGAACATCGTCAAAGAGAATTATGGAGGAGATTTTTGAAGTATAGGTATAGTCGAGATTCTTAAGCACCGCGCTGAGCTTGTAGGGGTCGGAGTTTTCGCAGTCAACGACCACAACGACCTTCCCCGCTTCGCTGATGAAGTCATAGATATTGCCTTTGACATAACTTCCCGCGTCCGAAACCTTGGAGTAATCAAGAAACTCATCTTTATTCCAACGGTAGAGGAGCGTGACGAACTTCTTGTCGCTGTAGAGGATATTCCCCTCGTTCTTCGGCTGCCAGTTTATATACATCTGATACGGATAATAGGAGATATTCGGGAAATAGAGGTTTGCGGCGGCTTTCGTTCCCGCCTCGGTCAAGCCGTTCGGCATGACAAAAATGTTCTTGAGATACTGCCAGTTGAGCCAAGTCGGGAACAGGTTCTTGCAGTTGTTCACGCGGTCGGAGATAAGGCGGTTTATGTCGACGATGTGCTGCGCGAGCTTGACCGATGAGCGGAAATTCAGGCTGATTCCGTCGTCGGCGAGCTGTCTGATACCGTCTGTCGGCAGATAGTCAAGCACCGAGCTTGTGACCGAAGGCAGCCGCATAAGGTCGTTTATATGCTTGAAATTGCGCTCTATCGCCGTCCTGATTCGGCAGAGATTTCTGACGATTCGGGCGGTTTTGTTGACCTCAAACTTTTCAAAAACTTCAATTTTCGGCGGCGTGTGTTCATTTTCAAAGATTCTTTTCGGCACGCCTATCAGATATGCGACTTTTGATACGATTTCATATGTACTGTCCTTATAGTATTTTACATCGTCCTCGGTTTCGAGCAGGTCGGCGTCGCCGCTCAGAAATTCCTCAACCGCGGACTGCTCATCGGCAGTTAAAACTTCGCTGTCCTCTTCGTTAGGCGGCAGAAATGCTGAATATTCTTCGGATTCGTATGTCATAAGTTCCTCCTTGAGTTTTTTATAATTATAGCACATTCAAGGGGCGATTTCAACCGATTTGGCAGCGGAGTACAAGGATTCGGACGCGTAATCAACCTGTGCGCTCTTTCAGTCCGCATTCTTGGACTTGTCTTGCTAATAAACCGCTTGACAACTTCCGAAATATGTGCTATGATGTAACTACCATAAAGAGTGACGCGAGGGACAGACCCTATGACCGTCCGGCAACCTGCAATGCAAGGTGCCAAAGTCTGATCGATGGGTAAACAAGACTTTCAGCCCATCGGACGATGGGCTTTTTTCGTGCCTCTTTCTGGAATAAATTTTTCGGAGGACGAAAGTATGTTATCAAACAAATTCAAAAGGGAAGACAAAATTTATTCCGTCTGCAAAAAGAGCGGAAACATCACTGCCAGTCAGACATTCAAGGGTATCCGGCTTGCAGATGAGGACGGTATGGAGGATTATTCGGCTCTTACGCGCGCAAATACCGTCTGCTGCGGAAAGGTTAGCAGAGATGAGCTCCTGTTCAGAACGGAGGACGGCAGGTATTACTTCTCCGTTTGCGACGGCTGGGGCGAGGAGAACAGCGTTCTTTACGGGATAGAGCTGGGTATTTTCTATGACTTCGGTCACCCTACCTCGGTGGAAAACATACCGACCGAGTGCAGGACTGCGCTTGAATCCTGCACATACAACTCTTGGGCAGGCGCAATGGCTGCTCACGCCAAGAAAGAGGAGCTTGAAGCCATTGAGCGGGTCATGCGGAAGTACGCGAAATGAAAACCCTGCTCCACATTCCGCACGCCTCGCTTAGCGTTCCCGACAGTTTCTATGACGGTCTGCTCATTCCGAGAGAGGAGTTCAGAAGATATAACCTGAAGATGAGCGATGTCGGTGTTGACGAGCTGTTCAGAGATGTCAGGGGCGAGAGGGTCAGGTCATGCTACTCAAGGCTTTTCTGCGATGTCGAGCGGTTCCGCGACGATGAGAAAGAAACGATGTCCCGCTTCGGGGAGGGCGTTGTGTATACGAAATTATACGACGGCAGGGATTTTCACGTCCATGGCGACAACTATAAAAGCACGGTTCTTGAATACTATGACAGGTATCACGCTGAGCTTGACAGAGTGACCGAATATCTTCTGCAAAAGGACGGTGAGCTTCTTATACTTGACTGCCACAGCTTTTCAGACGAAATGGCGTCATATTTCTTCAAACCGCCTTTCCCCGACGTCTGCATAGGCGTTGAAAAAGACTATTATGACCGCGGCATTGTTGACGGCATCGTGTCGGAAGTCCTAAAAAGAGGATATTCATGCATGATAAACCTCCCGTACAGCGGCAGCCTTGTTCCCAACACGGTCATGTCGGGCAGAACTTTCGGCAGGGTCGTGTCGGTTATGATTGAAGTGAATAAGAGAATTTATCTGTAAATTGCAAATACCACCCTATCAGTCCGTACTTTTGGACTGATAGGGCGGTATAATCCTAATCGTAATTCAAAAATATCTGCATTTTTGAGGTGACTATTGACACTGCATTTTAGCTATGCTAATATATAGATGTAATTGAACAGATTACAACTGAATTTTTAAAGATTGTTATTATGTGCCTTTGTATCAAGAATATGATACAGAATATGAGCTTGACGATTGGTTGCTTGGTCATGTTCCGCATACAGTGTTGTGGATTATTTCTATCATGAAAAACATCGAGTCGGACAATATCTGCAGAAAAAATGCGAAAGCGGTGGTGAAAGAATGACACAATTCGAAACCTGCAAATAAAAGTCAATAGGAAAATGAAAAAATATATGAAGAAGAAAAAAGCATAGCAAAGCAGGCG
>CANQXS010000002.1 GCA_947627875.1 uncultured Clostridia bacterium | reverse complement strand
TGACGGCGTGGCTGCTCATCAATTCGCAGCAGCGCTATTACGCCTATTGTCAGACCCGCGAGACAAGATTTTTGGAGAACAGGAAAGCGTAGACGTCTTTCAACATTCTTTTCATAAGGTTTTTACCGCGCATAAGCCCCCAATCAAGGGGGCTTTTTGCCCGAACATTGAATTTTTTCATCGAAAAAACAGAAAATATTACCTCAAATAATGCGACGCTGCGAGGCTATAATATCTATGCAGGCGAAAAGGAACCGAAAAGGTCAGATTTTGCTGCGGACCTTGTTCCGGCTCCCGATCACCTCAGTGAACGACACAGTTATATAATGAAAATGCAGAGCATTTTTAATAAAGGAGTGTTACAAATGAAGGGTATAACCAGTGATCAGGGCAGACAGACTCTTGAAAAGTTCAAGATCGAGGCTGCCAATGAAGTCGGCGTAAACCTCAAGAACGGTTACAACGGCGACCTCACCTCCCGTGAGGCGGGTTCCGTCGGCGGTCAGATGGTCAAGAAAATGATCGACGCTTACAAGACCGGCAACGTTCGCTAATCGCATTTTTTCACGCAGTCGGGGCAATAGCTCCGGCTGTGTACATAAAAAACCGCCGACGTTAGGTCGGCGGTTTTGCTTTATCCGATATTTAAGAATCGCAGGTAGTTCTTGTCCTTCATTTCGGTTATCGTCGAGGTTTTCCACTCGCCGTCGCCGAAGGTGTAGCTTATCGTCTGGTCGTCTACCCATCTTATGTCCGGCGTTACGCCGCGAGTAGAATAAATCGCAACGCGGCTCGTATATCCGACTTCAACAAGGGTGAAATAGCGGTATTCGATATCCCTGTCGTTCGGCTCAACAACTATCATAACCTTTCCTCTGGAATTGTCCTGAACGTCTACGATGTAATAGCGGTATTTTCCGCTCGGCGAAACGCTCATCGCGTTGAGGTTGTCTATCTGAGCCATATCATACTGCGAGGTTATCTCCTGGGGTGCCGAGGAATTTATCACAGTCTCGACCGACGAGCCTCCGAAGAGAGTGCTCGCGATAAAGAACATCACCAATCCCACGACGTAGAGCAGTATATAGATCGTTCCCATAATGACCTTTGTCGATTCCGAGGCAGAGCAGGCAAAGAAGAGGACTATCCCAACCACGAGCGGGGGAACGTAGATAACCGGTCTTGCGGTGTTGAAGATTATAAGCAGGAACACCGGAAACAGCAGCGCCATAGAAATAAAGCGCGTCGGGAGCTGCTTGCGGGTATAGAGCATCAGTATCAGGAATATTGCGCTCGCGGCGATATATACGATATCGAACGCTCTGTCGCTTTTAAAGCGGATCTCATAGAGGAATGTCCACCAGGAAAGAGCGGCGATAAGCGCAAGATATGCAAATGTAAGCAGCGATACCGCGAGCTTGAGCCATTTGTTTGACAAAACTGATTTGTTCATATTTCTTCCTCCTTAAGAGTCGAGCTTAAGAACGCTCATAAAAGCTTCCTGAGGGACTTCCACTGTTCCAAGCTGTCTCATTCGCTTTTTACCCTCTTTTTGCTTTTCAAGGAGCTTCTTTTTGCGGGTTATGTCGCCGCCGTAGCATTTCGCAAGAACGTCCTTGCGGTAAGCCTTAACGGTCTCGCGGGCGATGATTTTTCCGCCGATAGCCGCCTGAATGGGTATCTCGAAGAGCTGGCGCGGAATGTTCTCCTTAAGCTTTTCGCAGAGCCTCCGCGCGCGGTTATAGGCTCTGTCTGCGTGGACGATAAAGCTCAGCGCGTCGACTATTTCGCCGTTGAGAAGCAGGTCGAGCTTTACGAGCTTCGAGGGCGCGTAGCCGAGCATCTCGTAGTCGTATGAGGCGTAGCCCCGCGTGCGGGATTTGAGAGTGTCGAAGAAGTCGTAGATGACCTCGTTGAGCGGGAGCTCGTAGTGAATGTCTACTCGCTTGTCGTCGATATATTTCATATCCCTGAAGGTCCCTCGGCGCTCCTGGCAGAGCTCCATAACGTTCCCGACGTAATCAGAAGGCGTGAATATATGCGCGTTGATTATCGGCTCCTCGGCAGACTGTATCAGCGAAGGGTCGGGGTAGTTGGTGGGGTTGTCTATAAATCTAACCTCGCCGGTCGTCAGCGTGACCTTATATATTACCGACGGAGCGGTCGTAATGAGGTCGAGGTTGTATTCCCGTTCGAGGCGCTCCTGGATTATGTCCATATGCAGCAGCCCCAAAAACCCGCATCTGAACCCGAATCCGAGGGCTACCGATGTCTCCGGCTCGAATGTCAGCGAAGCGTCGTTGAGCCTCAGCTTTTCGAGGGCGTCCTTGAGGTCCTCGTATTTCGAGCCGTCGGCGGGGTATATTCCTGAAAACACCATCGACTGAACGTTCCTGTAGCCGGGGAGGGCTTCGGCGCAGGGTCTGAAAGCGTCGGTAACGGTGTCGCCGACCTTCGTGTCCGAAATGCTCTTTATCGAGGCGGTGATATACCCCACTTCTCCCGCCGAGAGTATCCCCGAGGGAATTAGCTCCGTAGCGCCCATATATCCTACCTCCACGGTCTGGAACTGTGCGCCGGTCGCCATAAGTTTAATTGTGTCTCCGACCTTAAGCGTCCCTTCCTTGACCCTCACATAAATGATAACGCCTTTATATGAGTCGTAAACGCTGTCGAAGATAAGGCATTTGAGCGGCGCTTCGGGGTCTCCCTTCGGCGCGGGGATATCGGTTATTACCTTTTCGAGGACCTCTTTGATGTTTATTCCCATCTTTGCCGATATCCTCGGCGCGTCCTCGGCGGGAAGACCTATGACGTTCTCGATTTCGGCGATGACGTTTTCGGGGTGCGCGCTCGGAAGGTCGATTTTGTTTATTACCGGTACGACCTCTAAGTCGTGCTCTATTGCGAGATAGGTGTTCGCGAGAGTCTGCGCCTCGATTCCCTGAGAGGCGTCGACAACGAGTATCGCGCCTTCGCAGGCTGCGAGTGAGCGCGAGACTTCATAGTTGAAGTCAACATGCCCGGGGGTGTCGATGAGATTGAAAATATAGTCGCCGCCGTTGTCTGAATGATATTTCAGCCTTACGGCGCGCGCTTTTATCGTTATTCCGCGCTCTCGCTCTATGTCCATATTGTCGAGGAGCTGTTCCTCCATATCCCTTGCGGCAACGGTTTCGGTGAGCTCGAGTATCCTGTCGGCAAGGGTCGACTTTCCGTGGTCAATATGCGCGATTATGCAAAAGTTTCTAATGTTTTCGCTATCCATGATCAGTCTCCTGACGCAGTTTGAGAATTATTCGGCAGAAACACAATAAGTATATCACACTTTTTCGGAATTGTAAAGAGTTCAAAAGTCAGCCGAAAGTTAAAAATGCACGCATAGCATAAAAGTTTTCGGTCGAGCCTTTTTCAAAAGGCTCGCGAGAGTCCAGAGGCGAGAAGCCTTTGGTCGCGCTCCGTAGAGCGCGAAATCCTTATTCAATCAAGAATCAGGAGGGTAGCCCGAATCCGTTCGGTGGTTTGGGGCGAGCCCGAAGGGCTCAGCCTATGCGGCGTGCAGGAAGTACGGCTTGTGCAAACTTTGACGCCGCATTGGTCCCCTGATTTGCCGAACGGCGAGTGAGGCAAATTTTCCCCATAAAAATATTTTTTCCTTGACATCCTCCCGCCCCGATGCTATAATTATCCAAAATCAATATGATTCAGCGGAGTTGCCGCCTTTTAGCGGCAGAGAGCAGGGGAAGCGCGGTGAAAATCCGCCGCAACAGTCATTACGGTAAAAGTCCGATAGCCTGCCCGCCGAATACGCCGTTTTCTCGGGCAGAGGAGAATTTAAGCGGCGTCTTTTTGCTATGCCCGAGAGTCGGGCATTTTTTAATTTAAGGAGGAATTTTTATGAAAAAACCCGCAAAGATCCTTTCGGTTATCTTAGCCGTAATTTTGGCGGCCGTTTCGCTCGCTTCCTGCGGCGAAAGCTCTTCTGTCGGTGCTAAGCTCCTCAGAAGCTCCGACAATCTTGTAGTAATTGAAGCCGAAGCCACCGGCGGAAGCCTTTTAGACGCACTTAACGCGCTCAAGGAAGAGGGCGGACTCTCGTTTGAAGGCGAAGACGGCGACTACGGCTATTACATCACTTCGGTGAACGGCTACACTCCAGACGCCTCCGCAAACGAATACTGGGCGATTTACACCACCCTCGGCGAATACGAGGGCGTATCCTATTCGAACGCGGAATACGGTACCTACGATTACGACGGCACGGCCTGCGCAAGCGCTTCCTACGGCGTTTCGGGGCTCATTATGGTAAAGGGCGAGACCTACGTCCTTACCGTGGAATCATACTGATGAATGCAAAAAGACTCGCTCTCTGCGCGGTGACGACTGCGCTTCTCATAGCGATACAGTATGTCCTCGGGTTTGTCTCGGGGGTAGAGCTCGTCACCGCGTTCTTTCTCTGCTTCTGCTATGTATTCGGAGTCCGCTGCGGCGCCGCCGTCGGGATAGCCTTTTCGCTCCTGCGATGCCTTATTTACGGCTTTTTCCCGAATGTCATACTCCTGTATCTTCTTTATTACAGCCTCTTCGCGGTCGTTTTCGGGCTGATGGGCGAGCGCCCCGCGCTGCTTAAGCTCTGCCCCGCAATAGCGCTCGCGATAATGGCTCTTAGCGGATATTTCGCCGTTAGGGGAGTGCCGATAAGCGCTCTTTATAAGACACGCGTAAGGGTAATGCTCTGGGTGATTTTCGGGCTCACCGCAGTCATACTGATTTTTTATCTCATAGCCGCGCTCATAAAAAAGGCGGAGAGCGCCGCCGAGCTCGCCTCGGTCACCTCCGCCGCAGTCTTTATGACGGTCTTCTTCACTCTTCTTGACGACGTCATAACCCCGCTCACGATGGGCTACAGCGCCGAAGCCGCGGCAGGTTATTTCTACGGCGGATTTTTAGCGATGCTGCCCCAGACGGTCTGCGCGGCGGTGAGCGTGTTCCTGCTTTTCAGACCGCTCAAAAGCACATTTTCGAGGTTTAAAAATCAAATCTCACAGCAAAATCCGAATCGGTAATAAAGCAAAAGCAGACGAAATAACGTCTGCTTTTTTGCTCTTATTCGGCGGTAAACGGGAATTTAATTGTTCCATTCGTATTCTGACTGCCAACCGTCGGGTATGTCGGTGACATTTACTTCTCTTAGCAGCATAGCCGCATCGTGAGGAAACGAATTTACAATCCATTTGTCAACCGAATATCCTTTTAATTCATAAACTCTGTCATCCTTATTCCCATCAACGATTCCGATTTGCTTTCCACGCTCACCATATTCGGATAATGCGCCGTATGGTACATAGGTCTTATCGCCCCATACTATGGTTGCATACCCGTCGCCTTCTCCGTAAGTCATA
This sequence comes from uncultured Clostridia bacterium, assembly GCA_947627875.1. Classification (GTDB taxonomy): domain Bacteria; phylum Bacillota; class Clostridia; order Oscillospirales; family Ruminococcaceae; genus Faeciplasma. The sequence goes on along the minus strand of CANQXS010000002.1, from coordinate 205,200 downwards.
TCCGCCAAATCCCGATGAGTACAAGCGCATAAGGAAAAAGCAAGAATAAAGATAACGGCGAAAGATAAAAATGCTTTTTTCACGATAACCTCGCTCCTTTGCAAACACCGATTTTTAGCCCTTCCCGCTCCGCTTTTATCCCTTATTTTGCGGGAACAGCTCGTCGAGGAGCTTTGCCATTTCGAGCGCGTCGCGGGTATAGTAGTCCGCGCCGATTCTCTCTGCCGTCTCCGCGTTGAGAACAGCCCCGCCCACGAATATCTTCGCAGTGCAGTTTTCTGCTCTTAAGGCGGCAACAGTCTCCTCCATTCCCTTTACCGTCGTCGTCATAAGCGCCGAAAGCCCGATCACAATGGGCTTGTGCTCCTTATATGCCTCAACGACCCTCTCGGGCGGAACGTCCTTGCCGAGGTCTATCACCCTGTAGCCATATGACTCGAGCACGACCTTTACGATGTTCTTCCCGATGTCGTGTACGTCGCCCTTAACCGTCGCGAGAATTACCTTGCCCTTCGGCTCGGCGTCTTTCGGCATATGCCTTCCGACAGCCGCAAAAGCCGCCTTTGCCGCCTCCGCCGCCGAAACGAGCTGGGGCAGAAACAGCTTTCCGCTCTCATAGAGCGAGCCGACCTCGTTGAGCGCCTTTATCAAAATATCGTTTACAACGCTCAGCGGGTCCTTGGTCTCGAGCTCGCGCTCGCAGAGCTCCTCGGCTTTGTTTTTAAGCCCCGCGACAACGCAGTCGTAGAGCGAAGAAGCGCTTTTTTCCTGTTTCTTTTGAGATGTAAGAGCCGCGGTCGGAGCGGCGGGGGAGTAGTCCTTATATGCTTCGATGAATTTCTCGGAATTTTCGTCCTCTCCCGAAAGTACCCCGAACGCCTTTACCGCTCCGGTCATTTCTCCGTCGAGCGGATTCAGTATCGGCATATTAAGACCGCAGGTCATCGCCATCGTGAGGAAGGTTCGGTTCAAAAGCGGTCTGTTCGGCAGCCCGAACGACACGTTCGACACCCCGAGCGCTGTTTTAACGCCGAGCTCCTTAACGAGCCGCAGAGCCCCGAGGGTCTCCTTTACGAGCGCCTGCTCGGCAGAAGCAGTTACAACGAGGGTGTCTATCATAATTTTATGTCGCGGAATCCCGAAATCCGCCGCGCGCGAGATTATCCGCTTCGCGATCTCAAAGCGCCCCTCGGCGGTCCGCGGGACTCCGTTTTTGTCCATCGCGAGCCCGAGGACTACCGCACCGTATTTCTTTGCTATCGGGAATACCCGCGCCATTACCTCCTCGTCGCCGTTCACGCTGTTTATAAGCGGTATGCCGTTGACGAGCCTTACGCCCGCCTCTATCGCCTCGGCGTCGGAGGAGTCTATCTGAAGCGGCAGGTCGCAGTATTCCTGAACCTTTTTCACGACCGCCGGCATCACCTTTTTTTCGTCGAGCTGCGGCAGACCTACGTTAATGTCCAAAAGGTCGGCGCCGGCTTCCTGCTGTTTTAAAGCTTCGTCGACGAGATAGTCGTAGTTTTCAGAGATAAGCGCCTCTTTAAGCGCCTTTTTGCCTGTCGGGTTGAGCCTTTCGCCGCAGATCTTAACGCCGTCTATCTCAACAAGCACATTCGCGGAATTTATGACCGTTTTCGGCTCGACCGCGCGCCTTTTTACCTCGGTTCCCGAGAAGCGGGAAATCCTCTTAATGAATTCCGGAGTCGTTCCGCAGCAGCCGCCGATAACGCTTACTCCGAGCCCGAGCATCTTTTCGGTATACTCGTCGAATTCGTCTATGCCGAGTTTATAAACCGTCTTTCCGCCCTCGAGAACCGGCAGCCCTCTGTTCGGCTGAACGATTATCGGAACGTTCGTCGAGTTCACGAGCCTTTCGACTATAGGCAGAAGCTCCTTCGGACCGAGCGAGCAGTTTACCCCGAGCGCGTCGACCCCGAGCCCCTCGAGAGTGTTCGCAACAATCTCCGGAGTGGAGCCGGTAAGAGTGCGGCAGGTGGAATCAAAGGTGGCAGTTGCGAAAACGAGCTTGTCAGAATGCTCTTTCAGCGCGAGAACGCAGGCTTTAAGCTCATAGAGGTCAGAGAAGGTCTCGGCGATATAGCCGTCAACGATGTCCTTAGTTATATCCGCTATCTCCGCAAAGGCTTCATAAGCCTCTTCAAACGAGAGCGTTCCTATCGGTTCGAGCATAGCCCCCGTCGGACCAACGTCGAAGAAAACGGTCTTTCCCGCGGCGCGTGCGTTCTCGACAGCCCGAACGGCGACGTCTTTAAGCTCATACGCGCCATGATACTTTATTCTGTTCAATCCGAAGGTGTTGGTCGTGATTATATCCGCGCAGGAGTAGGAGCGGTGAATGCCCTTTATCTCCTCGGGCGAGGTCATATTTAAGTCCTCGGGAATGCCTTCAAGCCCGAGCCTTTCGAGCTCACTTCCAAAGCCCCCGTCGAATACTATAACGTTTTTTCCGAGGCGTAGCATCGCTTTCCCTCCTCCCTGTATTTGCAGTGCGGGAGCATAAAACAGCCCTCGCAGGTCTTTTTAACTTTCTTTCCTATCCCGATAACTCCCGCCATCGTCTTTGCCGGAAGCATAAACAGGCTCTCGTTCAGTGTAACGCCTATCTTTTCGGGCTTTAAAATTTCAAAGATATATTTCAAATCTTCAACCGAGCTTCCTCCGTAGCCGGGGCAGAAGCGGTAGGTAAGATTATCGCCGAGTGTGCGCTCGAATTCGTCGGATTTCGCCTCAAGATAAGCGCTCGCGCAGGCGTCAAAAACAACCGCCCGCGCCATATCGGTGCGGTAAAGGCGGTTGATAAGCCTGTCCACCCCCGCGCCGAGGGTCGTTACCGAGAGTATCACTCCCGCCGTCCCCGCAAGAAAGCTCTCATAAGGCGGCTTTTTCAGAAATTCCGGAGCGTTCTCAAAAGCCCTGTAAAGGCTGTTGAACTGCGCGGTCTTTTCGAGCTTCCCGAGGCAGGAAACGATGAGCTCATCGGTATCGGGCGACTCCGCGACTCCTTTAAAGCCGAGGTAATTATAAATTTGCGGCTTAATTTCTGAACAGTTCATTGAAAACCTCTCTGAGCCTTTCGTATATCTCAACTGCGGTGTCCGCTTTGTTCATAATGTAAAGATGTATTCCCGGCGCGCCCTTCGCTATAAGGTCGATTATCTGATAAACCGCGTAGTTGAGCCCTATTTCGCGCATGACCGCGGGGCTTTGGGAATACGTTTCTATCATATTTCTGAAGTCGAGCGGAACGGTGCTCCCGCACATCGATTTTATGCGGGCGATGTTCTTGGAATTTACAAGCGGCATTATCCCGGGGATTATCGGAACGGTGATGCCCGCCTTTCCCGCCTCGTGGACAAGCCGGTAGTAATAGGAGTTGTCGTAGAAAATCTGCGTTATCAGGAACTTTGCGCCGCAGTCCTGCTTCATTTTCAGGCTTATAAGGTCTTCGCCGAGGGTGGAGCATTCCGAATGCCCCTCGGGGTAGCAGGCTCCGCCGAGGCAGAATTTATCGCCAATGTATTTCATAAGGTCCGTCGCGTGGGGGAAGTATTTGCAGTATTCCGCGGTATAGTCGAGCGGTCTGTCGCCTCTGAGCGCCAAAACGTTGTCTACGCCCAAGCGCTTAAGCTCGGCGGTAACGGCGTCTATATCCTCGGGCGAGGAGGGACCGCCGGTTATATGGGCGAGCGGTTCTATCCCGACCGATTTTATATGCCCTGCGATCTCAACGGCGTTTCTCGCGTTGCCGCCTCCCGCGCCGTAGGTAACGCTGATAAAGTCGGGCTTGAGCGCCTTCAGCGAGTCGATAGTGCGGTAGAGCTCTTCGCGCTCAACTCCGTCCTTTTTCGGAGGAAAGACCTCGAACGAAAGCGTCCGCTTGTTTTTCAGAATTTCGTCTATTCTCATATTGCACCTCTGTCAGTCGAATTGTTTGTGATATTCTATCATAACGGAATGGGGATGTCAAATAGGGGAGGCGTATGTATTTTGCTCGCCCGTTTTCCAACCCTCTAAAGCTTTTTCAAGGAGCTCAATTACCCCTCCCCTCGAGGGGAGGGGTCGTGTCGTTCGCCGAACGGTGAACGACCAGGGGGTAGGGTGGAACCCCCTCGCCCTCTCTGAGGGAGAGGGGGCAGGGGGTATGGAAGCAAAAAACGTGCGGCGTTTGCCGAATCTTATCCCGCCGAAAGGCGGCAATCTATTTATTTGCCTCACTCTGCTCGGCAAATGGGGAACCAATGCGGCGTCCAAGTTTGCACAAGCCCTACTGCCTGCACGCCGCATCTGTCGTTCGCTTCGCTCTCGGCCCGAATACCCTGCGCCTTGACCCCGCCACCCGAGATACGCGATTATTTCTCCGCAAGCTCCCCGAGCCAAGCCGTAACGGCGAGGGAGAGCGAGCGGCAAGAAATAACGCTTATCTTTTTGAAAAAGGGTGGACCGAAAACTTTTAATTCTTTTCGCCCCTCACACTATCATCATCGCATCTCCGAACGAGAAGAACCTGTACCTTTCCTCAACGGCTATGCGGTAGGCGTTCATCGTGTTTTCATACCCCGCAAAAGCCGAAACCAGCATTATAAGCGTGCTCTCGGGCAGGTGGAAGTTCGTTATCAGCCCGTCAATCGCGCCGAACTCGTATCCGGGGTAGATGAAAATATCCGTCGAGCCCTCGTCTGCGGCTATCCTCCCTAATTTCTTAACAACGCTTTCAAGCGTTCGGCAGGAGGTCGTCCCGACGGCTATTACCCGCCCGCCCTCGGCTTTGGTCCTGTTGATAATGTCGGCGGTCTTCTGCGGCAGGACGTAAAATTCGCTGTGCATCTTATGCTCCGCGACGGATTCTTCCTTGACGGGTCGGAACGTCCCGAGCCCGACATGCAGCGTTACATAAGCGATATTTACCCCTCTGCTCTCGAGGTCCTTGAGCTGTTCCTTCGTGAAGTGAAGCCCCGCGGTCGGCGCTGCGGCAGAGCCCGTTTCGCGGGAATAAACGGTCTGATACCGCTCCTTGTCCTCTAACTTTTTTGTGATATATGGCGGCAGCGGCATCTGCCCTATATCGTCGAGGACTTCATAAAGGCTTCCGTCGCAGTAAAATTTCGCTATCCGGTTGCCGTCCTCCATAACGTCTAATATCTCGGCTCTCAGCCTGCCGTTGCCGAAGGTGAAGAACGTCCCTACCTTCGCTTTTTTCCCGGGGCGGCAGAGAATTTCCCAGACGTTCTGTTCCTTCTGCTCCAAAAGCAGGAATTCTATAAAGCTTCCGTTCGATTCCCTCTCGCCGTAGATCCTTGCGGGCAAAACGCGCGAATCGTTCACAACGAGCGTGTCGCCTTTTTTAAGGTGATCGCATAGATTATAGAAGCGGTCGTGAGAAACCGCGCCGGTTTTGCGGTCGATGACCATAAGTCTTGAGCTGTTGCGCGGTTCAACGGGAGTCTGAGCTATCAGCTCCTCGGGGAGCTCGTAATAAAAATCGCTTTTTTTGAGGTCGTTTAAATCAAGCATAATGTTTTAACTCCGAAAATTTATTGACAGAATCGCATCGGTGTGATATTCTGTATTTGTATATGATTATATACCGTTTGCATGATTTTTTCAAGAGAGGAATTGACAGTATGAAAAATTATAACGTAGGAATCATCGGCGCTACGGGAATGGTTGGGCAGCGCTTCGTAACGCTCCTTGCAAACCACCCTTGGTTCAAAATCAAGGTCCTCGCTGCTTCGGGGCGTTCCGCCGGCAAGACCTACCGCGAGGCTGTAGGCGCCAAGTGGGCTATGAAAACCCCGCTTCCCGAAAATGTCGCGAACATAGTAGTTAAAGACGCCGCCGCCGATATGAAGGAGATAGCCTCGGAGGTCGATTTCGTCTTCTGCGCGGTCGATATGCCGTCCGAGGAGATAATCGCGCTCGAAGAGGGCTACGCAAAGTTAGAATGCCCCGTCGTCTCCAACAACAAGGAGCACCGCCTCTACCCCGATGTTCCTATGCTCATTCCCGAGTGCAACTCAGAGCACATCGCCGTTATCGAGACCCAGCGCAAGCGCCTCGGAACAAAGCGCGGCTTCATCGCCGTAAAGCCCAACTGCTCTATCCAGAGCTATGTTCCCGCGCTCCATCCGCTCAGGGAATACGGTATCGAAGCCGTTCTCGCCTGCAACTATCAGGCGATCTCCGGCGCGGGCAAGACCTTTGAAACCTGGCCCGAAATGGTCGACAACCTCATTCCCTTTATAAAGGGCGAGGAGCAGAAGAGCGAAATAGAGCCTATGAAGATCTGGGGCGAGCTCAAAGACGGCGTAATAGTCCCCGCCGTAAAGCCCGTTATTACAACCCAGTGCCTGCGCGTCCCCGTTTCCGACGGTCATACCTCTGCGGTATTCGTAAAGTTTGCCCGCAAGCCCTCGAAAGAGGAAATGATAAAGGCTTGGCGCGAATACAAGGGCGAGCCTCAGCTTCTCGGTCTGCCCTCCGCGCCGAAGCAGTTCCTCAACTACTTCGAGGAGGATAACCGCCCCCAGGCTAAGCTCGACCGCGACCTTGAGGGAGGCATGGCGGTCTCGATAGGGCGCCTTCGCGAAGACGTCCTCTTCGACTACAAGTTTGTCTGCCTCTCCCACAACACTCTTCGCGGCGCTGCGGGCGGGGGAGTCCTTGCGGCGGAGCTTCTGGCTGCAAAGGGATATTTCGACTGATAAATCGCAAATTTATATGAAAGGTCGTATTTTATGAAAAAGCTGCTTTTTGAGGGCGCGGCGACAGCAATAGTCACGCCGTTTAACCCCGACGGAAGTATAAATTTCGATAAATACGGCGAGCTCATCGACTGGCAGATAGAAAGCGGCATCGACGCGATTGTCGCAGTAGGCACCACCGGTGAAAACGCCACTCTTTCCGGCGAGGAGCACCGCGAGCTTATGCGCTATGCCGTAAAAAGGGCAGCGCACCGCGTCCCCGTGATATGCTCGACCGGCTCTAACGACACCGCCTACGGCATCGAGACTTCCAAAGCCGCCGAAGAAGCCGGAGCCGACGGTCTTTTATGGGTCACGCCCTATTACAACAAGACCTCTCAGCACGGTCTTATCCGCCACTACGAAAAGATGCTTGAGAGCGTTTCGCTGCCCGTTATCCTCTACCATATCCCCGGGCGGACGGGTCTGACCGTAAAGGTCGAGACCTTTAAGGAGCTCTCGAAGCACCCGCAGGTGGTAGGAGTAAAAGAGGCGAGCGGGAATGTCTCATTCGTCGCGGCGCTTCTTGACGCCTGCGGAGACGACCTTGCCGTTTACAGCGGCAACGACGACCTTATTCTGCCGACAATGGCTCTCGGCGCAAAGGGCGTTATATCGGTGCTCTCGAATATCCTGCCGCGGGAGACTCACAGAATATGCCGCCTCTGCCTCGACAACGATTTTGCCTCGGCGCGCGAGCTTATGATGAAATACCTCGACCTCGCGAATAAGCTCTTTATCGACGTAAATCCCGTGCCGGTAAAAGAGGCTATGAATATGATGGGTTTCGGGGTCGGAGGCTGCCGCCTGCCGCTCTGCGATATGACCGAGCGCGACCGCGAGGCTCTTAAAGATGCTCTTATCGCAAACGGGCTTGTAAAGTAACTAAGCTTTACATATAAAATCCGAGCAATAATTTCAAAGGAAGTGAAAGCCTTGACAAAGATAGTTATAAGCGGCGCAAACGGCAAGATGGGCAGGGCAGTCGCCGATGTAGTCTCAGCCCGAAGCGACTGCGAGGTAACGGCAGGAATCGACCTCAATACTGTAAAGCTTTCTGACTTTACGGTATATTCCTCGCCGTCCGAACTCCCAGAGGCTCCCGACGTTATCGTCGATTTCTCCCACCCCTCGGCTCTCGACGGTCTTTTAAACTACGCCCTAACGAACGGCGTCGCGCTCGTCCTCGCCTCAACGGGCTACACCCCCGAGCAGACCGAAAAGATCCGCTCCGCGGCGCTTCAGATACCGATTTTCTTCACGGCTAATATGTCTCTCGGGATAAACCTTCTCCGCGAGCTCGCAAAGAAGGCGGCTTCGGTCCTGGGCGACCAGTTCGACGTCGAGATAGTCGAGCGCCACCACAACCTGAAGCTCGACGCCCCGAGCGGCACCGCGCTGATGCTCGCCGACTCGATAAACGAAGCCCGCGACGGCTGCTATAACTATGTCTACGACCGCCACAGCGTTCGCCGCAAGCGCGAGCGCACCGAAATAGGCATCCATTCCGTCCGCGGGGGAACGATAGTCGGCGACCACGAGGTAATCTTCGCCGGCCGCGACGAGGTCATAACTCTCAGCCACTCCGCCGCCTCTAAAGAGGTGTTTGCGGTAGGCGCGGTCAACGCCGCAGTGTTTGTCAGCCGTAAAGCCCCCGGGCTTTACAGTATGTCGGATATGATTTAGAAAGGAAGCTGCACTATGTCAAAATTTACAAGATTAACTTCGCTCACGCTCGTTTTTGTCCTGCTTTTGTCGCTGCTTTCGGGCTGCGGCTCAGCCCCTGCAGCGGCTGATATCTATTCGATGCGCGAGGGCTTAAAAGCGACCGATATCGTCGAAGAGATGGGCTTGGGGCTCAACCTCGGCAACACCTTCGAGGCTTATTATAACGACGACACCAATATGTGCGGCTTCTCTCAGGTCGTCGGCGACGGCGAGCCCGGCGACTACGAAAGCTGCTGGGGAGCCGTTGAGACCACCCGAGAGATCATTGACGGCATCAGGGATTCCGGCTTCAAAACCCTGAGAGTACCCGTTTTCTGGGGCAACGGAATGGCAGACGGCTCCGATTTCAAGGTCAGCAGCGAGGTCATAGACCGCGTCGAAGAGGTAGTGAAGTGGGCTCTTGAAGACGGTCTTTATGTCGTAATAAATATGCACCACTACGACGAGCGGCTGATAATGTTCCTCGACCGCGAAGACGCAGTCGCGGCTGCCGGAAAGGTCTGGACCCAGGTCGCGGAGCACTTCAAGGATTACGGCGACCACCTTATCTTTGAGGGCTACAACGAATATCTCGGAGGAGCAAAAGAGGGCACTAACCCCTCTGACGCCGAGAAGTTCAGCTACTGCAACGAGATGAACCAGATATTCGTCGATTCCGTCCGCGCGACGGGCGGCAACAACGCCGAGCGCATACTCATCGCCTCGGGCTTCAACACCAATATCGACAGAACAACGAGCGACGGCTTCAAAATGCCGACCGATTCCGCCGAGAACAAGCTTATGGTCTCGGTCCATTACATCGACAACAATATGTACTGGTCCAACCAGATAGGCAGCAAAAACTGGCACGACTACTCCGTCGCGCAGTGCGAGCTCCTCAAAAACCGCTTTACCGCCGAGGGAATACCCGTTTTCGTCGGCGAATGCACGGGCGGCTATTCCGGCAGAATGGTAAGCAACCCCGAATACGGCAGCTCTCAGGACTGCGTGCGCGAGCTTATAAGGCTCGCCAAGGAGGATTACGGCTTTATCCCCGTTATCTGGGACACCCATAATTCCGACGGCAGCTCGTTCTACAACCGTATCAAGTGCGAAGTCTCCGACTCCGAAAACGCCGAAACCGTCAGAAAGTACGGCAAATAACGGTTTTAAATCAAACCATAAAAAAGCGGTCGCAAGACCGCTTTTTCTTTTGCTATTTTCCGCTTTCGCCGTAGTTTGAGAGCACCCTTGCCGAAGGGTCGTTCACGTTGCAGCCCTCCCAGTCCTTGTTCGGCATCCAGAAGTCAACTATCATCTGCGACTGGTTCGGATAATACTTCTCGAATATCTCGCGGTATAAAAGCGATTCCTTCGTGAAAGGGCGCGCGTGGCTGTATTTTTTGCATTTCTCCTCAAACTCCGCGTCGCCGTAAAAGCTCTCGGCGTATTCCTTTAGGTAGTCGACCATCGAGTGACCGACAGCGTCCGAAAAAGCGGCTTTTTCGCGGTAGAGTATATCGCGGGGGAGGTAGTCGCCGTCCTCAAAAGCCTTTCTGAGGAGGTATTTTCCCTTGTTGTATTTATTGAGCTTCAGCTCGGGGTTTACCGACATAACATACTCGACAAAATCGAGGTCCCCGAAGGGTACGCGCGCTTCGAGCGAGTTGACCGAAATGCAGCGGTCGGCACGGAGGACGTCGTACATATGAAGCTCGCGGATACGCTTTTCGGCTTCCTTCTGGAACGCCTCGGCAGAGGGCGCGAAGTCGGTGTATTTATATCCGAACAGCTCGTCTGAAATTTCGCCGGTGAGTATAACGCGGATATCCGTCTGCTCGTGGATTGCCTTGCAGACGAGATACATTCCTATGCTCGCGCGGATAGTGGTTATGTCGAAGGTCCCGAGCAGCTCTATAACTCTTTCGAGCGACGAAAGAACGTCGTCCTTCGAGATGATTACCTCGGTGTGGTTGCTGACGATGTAGTCGGCGACCTGCCGTGCATATTTAAGGTCAATGGCGTCGCCGCTCATTCCTATCGAGAAGGTCTTTATAGGCTCTTTTGAGGCTCTCTGAGCAACTGCGCAGACGAGCGAGCTGTCGAGCCCGCCGCTCAGAAGATACCCTACCTTAGCGTCGGCAACGAGCCTCTTTTCGATTCCCTTTTTAAGAAGGTCGTGAATCTTTTTGGTCGCTTCTTTGATCCCGTCGGGGGAGTATGACTTGGCTTTTGAAATGTCGCGGTAGCGGATAAATTCGCCGTTTTTATAGTAGTGACCGGGAGGGAAGGGCAGAATTTTATCGCATAACCCGACAAGGTTCTTGGGCTCGCTCGCAAAAGCGATGTTTCCGTCGGGCTTATAGCCGTAATATAGCGGGCGTATGCCGATAGGGTCGCGCGCGGCTATGAATTCGCGGGTCTTGCCGTCGAAGAGGATAAGCGCGAATTCGGCGTCGAGCATTTTAAACATATCGGTGCCGTATTCAAAATACATCGGCAGGAGTATCTCGCAGTCCGAGCCGCTCTTAAAGGAATACTTTTCGCTGAGCTTTTCCTTTATCTTCTCAAAGCCGTAAATTTCGCCGTTGCACACTATATAACTGCCGTCGCGTTCAAAGGGCTGCATGCCCTCTGGGGTGAGCCCCATTATCGCAAGGCGGTGGAAGCCCAAAAGTCCGCTTCCGGTGTCGGTTATGCGGCTGTCGTCGGGACCGCGAGATTTCGTCCTCTGAAATCCCGCTTTAAAAAGCCTTATGTCGGTCTCGCCGCAGCAGCCCATTATTGAGCACATATATATCTGTCCTTTCAAAATCCCGCCGATTCAAGCGTTTGCGCCCCGAAACCCTAAAAGCGGTCCCGGGGTGCAGAACGCATCACTTTTTATCAACAGGAGAAGATGTCTGATTAAACGAGGGCGGGGGAGTTATTCAACGTCCTGGAGAGCGTCGTAGCCCTCTTCTCCGGTCCTCACCTTTACAACGTTCTCAACGTCGTAAACGAATATCTTGCCGTCGCCGATATGTCCGGTGTAGAGCACCTTCTTGGCGGTCTCGATTACCGTTCTTACGGGTATCTTCGAGACGACTATATCGACCTGGACCTTAGGCAGCAGGTTTGTCTCGACGGGAACGCCGCGGTAATATTCCGGCTTGCCCTTCTGAGCGCCGAAGCCCATAACGTGTGAGACGGTCATACCGGTAATGCCGAGCTTCGACATAGCGTTCTTGAGGGCGTCGAACCTTGCTTCCTTGCAGATGATCTCGACCTTGGTGAATTTCGGAGAATCTCCGGTGAAGGTGGGCATCTTCCTTACGGGAACGGCTTCCGCCTCGGGAACGTCTCCGCTTACAACGGTCGGAGCTTCGTAGTCGCCGTAAGAGGTGAACTTATCGACAGCGGGCATAAAGTCGGGGTATGCGGAGGGGAGACCATGCTCGGGAATGTCGAGACCCATGATCTCTTCCTCTGCGGTAACTCTTATGCCGTGGAACTTCTTAATAAGCGCGAAGAATATAGTCATCATAACTGCCGCATAGAGTGCTACGCTTCCGAAGCCCAGGAGCTGAAGTCCGAGCTGTTTGAATTCGCCGGTGTAGAAGAGACCGCGAAGTCCTGCGGGCGCGTCGGGGTTAGAGAGAAGTCCGACTGCTATCGTTCCCCAGATACCGTTTGCCATATGAACGCCTACCGCGCCGACGGGGTCGTCTATATGAAGCTTAAGGTCGAGGACTTCAACCACGACTACAACGAGTATGCCAGAGACAATGCCGACTACGCAGGCGCCTATCCAGTCCATAGCGTCGCAGCCTGCGGTTATGCCGACAAGACCCGCCAAAGAGGCGTTGAGGCACATCGAAACATCGGGCTTGCCGTTTTTAATCCAGGTGAATATCATCGTCGTGCAGGTCGCAACGGAGGGCGCAACGGTGGTGGTGAGGAAGATTGAAGCAAGCTCGCTCACGCTCGTTGCGGCGGCGCCGTTAAAGCCGTACCAGCCGAGCCAGAGAATGAAAACTCCGAGAGCGCCGAGGGTTATGGAGTGACCGGGAATGGCGTTTACTTTAACAACCTTGCCGCTCTTGTCGCGGACATATTTGCCGATCCTCGGACCGAGGAATATAGCGCCTACGAGCGCGGCGATGCCGCCGACCATATGAATGGCGCAGGAACCCGCATAGTCGTGGAAGCCGAGCTGCGAAAGCCAGCCGCCGCCCCAGATCCAGTGGGCTTCGATAGGATATACGACAAGCGATATTACCGCGCTGTATATGCAGTATGCCGAGAACTTCGTTCTTTCAGCCATAGCGCCCGAGACTATAGTCGCGGTGGTGGCGCAGAACACGAGGTTAAATACGAATGTCGAGGCTCCGGTGAACCCGTCGGCGGGGGAGGCGATGAACTCCTTGAAGTTGGTGAACAGGTCCATATTCGGAAGACCTATAAGCCCGAAGAGCGTGTCTTCGCCCATCATCAAAGTGTAGCCGAGGAGCGAAAAAACGACCGTTCCGATGCAGAAGTCCATAAGGTTTTTCATTATAATGTTGCCGGCGTTTTTGGCTCTTGTAAAGCCCGTTTCTACCATCGCAAAGCCGGCTTGCATCCAGAAAACAAGAGCGGCTCCTATGAGGTACCAGAATTCTACTGTCATAAATTTCACCTTTCTTGAAAATAAAATGTTGATTTATAACCAGTTCCAGAGCCTGACCCCACGGTCTGCCGCTTGCCCGCAAAGGACACTGAGTAATAAAATATTCTGTTTTGATTTGGCAGGCGCCGCTGTTTTAACGGCGCCCGCCGTAGATTAGGGAGGTAATTATCTTACGCCGAAGAGAAGCTTGCCGTATGTAGGATACTTCCAGTATTTCTCGGAAGTCATCGTTTCGGCTTCGTCGGCGGGGGCGCGGAGGGCGTCCATTCTCGGGATTATCTCGTCGCGGATGAAGAACGAAGCCTTCTCGACGCCGTCGATAGTCTTGTATTCGGCTATCTTCGCTTCGAGATCGTCGGTCGCGGCGTCGATTTTTTCGAGCAGCGCCGAAAGCTTTTCGATTATCTTCTTCTCGTAGTTGTAGGGAACGCCTATGCCCATCTTCTTGTAAGCCGCTTCCGAGAGGTCGGCGATATATTCGTCGATAGAGGGCATTATCATCTTCCTCGACATCTCCGCCATCGTCTTTGCCTCGATGTTTACGGTCTTAACGTAGTTTTCGAGCATTATCTCGCAGCGCGACTTCAGCTCAGCCTCCGAATATACCTTATGCGCGGTGAGCATATCCACGTTCTTCTTGTCGAGAAGGTGAGGCATCGCGTCGGGGGTGGTCTTAAGGTTCATAAGCCCTCTTACCTTAGTAGCTTCTTCTATCCAGCTGTCGTCGTAGCCGTTGCCGTTGAATATTATCCTCTTGTGCTCCTTTATCGTGCGGCGGATAACGTCGTGAAGAGCGGCGTTGAAATCGTCGGCTTTTTCGAGCTCGTCGGCAAACTGCTTAAGGCTCTCGGCGACTGCGGAGTTGAGCATAATGTTCGCGCAGGCGATAGAGTTTGACGAGCCGAGCATTCTGAACTCGAACTTGTTGCCGGTAAAGGCGAAGGGCGAGGTGCGGTTGCGGTCGGTGTTGTCGCGCTGGAAGCGGGGCAGAACGTGTACGCCGAGCTTCATTGTCGTCTTTTCCGAGCCGCCGTAGGGGGTGTCGCTCTCGATGGCGTCAAGAATGCCTTGGAGCTCGTCACCGAGGAACATCGAAACTACCGCCGGAGGAGCCTCGTTGGCGCCGAGACGGTGGTCGTTGCCGGCTGTCGCGACCGCGAGCCTGAGAAGATCCTGATAATCGTCTACCGCCTTGATGACCGCAACGAGGAATAGCAGGAACTGCGCGTTCTCGTAGGGGGTCTCTCCGGGGGCGAGGAGGTTTACGCCGGTGTCGGTCGAGATCGACCAGTTGTTGTGCTTGCCGCTGCCGTTTACGCCTGCGAAGGGCTTTTCGTGGAGCAGGCAGACAAGACCGTGCTTAGCCGCGACCTTCTGCATTATCTCCATAGTGAGCTGGTTGTGGTCGGTCGCGATGTTGGTGGTCGAGTAGATGGGCGCGAGCTCGTGCTGCGCGGGGGCTACCTCGTTGTGCTCGGTCTTTGCGAGGATACCGAGCTTCCAGAGCTCGTCGTTGAGCTCAGCCATATAAGCCGCAACTCTCGGCTTGATAACGCCGAAGTAGTGGTCGTCGAGCTCCTGACCCTTAGGCGGCATAGCTCCGAAGAGCGTTCTGCCGGTATAGATAAGGTCGGGGCGCTGGTCGTAGAGCTCCTTGTCAACAAGGAAGTATTCCTGCTCCGGTCCTACAGAGGTCTTTACGCACTTGACGTCGTCGTTTCCGAAGAGGCGTAGTATCCTGAGCGCCTGTTTGTTGAGAGCCTCCATCGAGCGCAGAAGGGGAGTCTTCTTATCGAGAGCCTCGCCGCCGTAAGAGCAGAAAGCGGTCGGAATGCAGAGCGTCTTACCTTTGATGAACGCATAAGAGGTCGGGTCCCAGGCGGTATAGCCTCTTGCCTCAAAAGTAGCTCTTAAGCCGCCCGAAGGGAAGCTCGAAGCGTCGGGCTCGCCCTTTATAAGCTCCTTGCCCGAGAACTCCATTATAACCCTGCCGTCGGGCGAGGGCGAAATAAAGCTGTCGTGCTTCTCGGCGGTAATGCCGGTGAGCGGCTGGAACCAGTGGGTGTAATGGGTCGCTCCCTTAGAGACGGCCCAATCCTTCATGGCCTCGGCGACGGCGTTTGCGACCGAAATGTCGAGCCGCGCGCCCTCGTCGATAGTCTTCTTGAGCGACTTGTAGACCGAGCCCGAAAGGGTTGCTTTCATAACTCTGTCGTCAAATACCATGCTGCCGAAGTAATCCGAAACGTTTGCCATAATCTTCTTCTCCTATCCTGTAAAGATTTTGAAAAACAAAAAAGAAAGACGCCGACGGGAACTTTATCCCGAAGACGTCTTTGCCTTCAACGTTTGCCATTCTACACCCTTTTTGCCCGTTTGTCAATACCGGAATTTCATTTTTTTGAAATTTTTTTCGATTTTGGCTCATTTTGTTGAAATTTTTGCAGGATTGCCCTATCGGTTGATTCGCTTTTGTGCAAAATTTTCTCCGAATACGATTGACATTTTTATTATTGTATGATAAAATACCGAAAGTGACAATTCAAAAGTGAGCAAAGGCGTTCACTCGACAGGGGGCATATGCCCTTTTTCGGGCGGCGTTTATTTTTTTATGAAAGGATATGATGGTATGCGGGATTGTCCCAACGGCAATTTAAGGGAGGGCTCGGTAAGAATACCCTCCGGCTGCGCCATTTCCGCCGCGATCTCAAAAGACGGAAGAAAATTCACCGGCGAGGGGATAATCAGGAGCATGGTGCCGATGCACGACCGTTCCAACGGTCTCGGAGGAGGCTTCGCTGCCTACGGCATCTACCCCGACTACAAGGATTACTACGCGCTCCACATTTTTTATGACGACAACGATTGCCGTTTCGACTGCGAGAAATATCTCGCCGAGAGGTTTGAGATCGTCCGCAGCGAGATAATTCCGACCCGAAAAATGCCCGAAATAACCGACTGCCCGCTTATATGGCGCTATTTCGCCGTCCCCGAGCATAACAGGCTCAACGCCTCTCAGCTAACGCCCGACGAATACGTCGCCCGCGCGGTAACGAGGATAAACGCCGAGCTTAAGGGCGCTTATGTTTTTTCAAGCGGCAAGAATATGGGAGCCTTCAAGGCTGTGGGCTTCCCCGAAGACGTCGGAAGGTTCTATAAGCTCGACGAATACGAGGCATACCTCTGGACGTCCCACGGCAGATACCCGACAAATACCCCGGGCTGGTGGGGAGGCGCGCACCCGTTTGCGCTGCTCAACTATTCGATAGTCCACAACGGCGAGATCTCCTCTTACGACGCCAACCGCCGCTTTATAGAGATGTTCGGCTACCGCTGCACTCTTCAGACCGATACCGAGGTAATAACCTATATCGCCGACTATCTCCTCAGAAAACAGGGGCTCACCCTCGAAGAGACAGCTTCGGTCATAGCGGCTCCGTTCTGGTCCACTATTGCCAAAAAGCCCCCCGAGGAAGCCGAAAAGCTGAAATTCCTGCGCACCGTTTACCCCAACCTTCTTATAACCGGACCGTTTTCTATAATTCTCGGCTTCGAGGGGGGAATGATGGCGTTAAACGACCGCCTAAAGCTCCGCTCGATGGTCGTCGGCGAGAAGGACGATATGGTATACGTTGCGAGCGAAGAGGCGGCCATAAGGGTTATGGAGCCGAATCTTACAAAGCTCTACGCCCCCGCGGGCGGAGAGCCTGTTATCGTTAAAGTAAAGGAGGGCGCGTTTTAATGGGAATCGAATATATCTACCCCGAGTTTGAGGTCGTCAGGAACGATTCAAGGTGCATAAGGTGCCGCGTCTGCGAGCGCCAGTGTGCCAACTGCGTCCACAGCTACGACCCCGACGGCGACGTTATGCTCAGCGACGAAACTAAATGCGTCGACTGCCAGCGCTGCGTCGCTCTCTGCCCGACCCGCGCGCTCAAGATCGTAAAGAGCGACTGCACTCTCCGCCCCAACGCCAACTGGGGTCAGGACACTATAAAGGAAATCTACAAGCAGGCTTCGAGCGGCGGCGTTCTGCTCTCCTCGATGGGCAACCCGAACCCGCTTCCCGTTTATTGGGACAGGATACTTATCAACGCCTCCCAGGTAACTAACCCTTCGATTGACCCGCTAAGAGAGCCGATGGAAACCAAGGTTTTCCTCGGAAAAAAGCCCTCCGAAATGAAGCGCGGCGAAGACGGAAAGCTTGTAACCAAGTTAGACCCTCAGCTCGAGCTTTCTATGCCGGTTATGTTCTCTGCGATGAGCTACGGCTCGATTAGTTATAACGCCCACGAAAGCCTTGCCCGCGCCGCAACCGCGCTCGGTCTTTACTACAACACCGGCGAGGGCGGTCTCCACGAGGACTTCTATAAATACGGACCGAATACGATAGTTCAGGTGGCTTCGGGGCGCTTCGGCGTCCACGAAGGGTATCTCAACGCCGGCGCAGCTATTGAGATAAAGATGGGTCAGGGCGCGAAGCCCGGCATCGGCGGGCATCTTCCCGGCGCTAAGATAGTCGGCGACGTCTCCCGCACAAGGATGATCCCCGAGGGCTCCGACGCCATTTCTCCCGCGCCTCACCACGACATCTATTCGATAGAAGACCTCAGGCAGCTCGTCTACTCCCTTAAGGAAGCTACCGAATATAAAAAGCCGATAATCGTAAAGGTCGCCGCCGTTCATAATATCGCGGCGATAGCCTCGGGCATAGCCCGCTCGGGAGCAGACATCATCGCGATAGACGGCTTCAGAGGAGGCACCGGCGCAGCCCCGACAAGGATCAGGGACAACGTCGGCATTCCGATAGAGCTTGCGCTCGCCTCGGTCGATAAAAGGCTCAGGGACGAGGGCATAAGAGGAAACGTCAGCCTCGTCGTCGGCGGGTCGATACGCTCCGCAGCCGACGTCGTAAAGGCGGTCGCCCTCGGGGCCGACGCCTGCTACATAGCGACCGCAGCGCTCTTGGCTCTCGGCTGCCACCTCTGCCGCACATGCCAGA
The DNA here is from genome assembly GCA_947627875.1 of uncultured Clostridia bacterium. Lineage (GTDB taxonomy): Bacteria > Bacillota > Clostridia > Oscillospirales > Ruminococcaceae > Faeciplasma. The sequence continues at coordinate 187,076 of CANQXS010000002.1, read as the reverse complement.
CCGGCAAGTGCAACTGGGGAATAGCCACCCAGCGCCCCGAGCTCGTAAAGCGCCTGAATCCCGATATAGGCAGCGAGCGGCTAATAAATCTTATGACCGCTTGGCGCCACGAAATAATGGAGCTTATGGGCGGAATGGGTATCAACTCGATAGAGGCGCTCAGGGGCAACAGGCTTATGCTCAGAGGCGTGAATATGACTGAAAAGGAGCTGGAGATACTCGGTATCTCCCACGCGGGTGAATGATATGAAAAGAGTTTATGTAAACGAAAAATGGTGCCTTGGCTGCCGGCTCTGCGAATACAACTGCGCCTATGCCAATTCCGGCGAGAGCGATATGATAAAGGCTCTGCGCAAAAAGACGGTGCGCCCGAATATAGTAGTCGAGGAGGACGGCGATATCAACTTTGCGGTCTCCTGCCGCCATTGCCGCGACCCGATCTGCGTAAAAAGCTGCATTTCCGGCGCCCTCTCCATCGAGGACGGCGCTGTAAGGGTGGATCACGACAAATGCGTCGGCTGCCTTACCTGCGTTCTCGTCTGCCCTTACGGCTGCATTCGCGAGGGCGAGCAAGGCGCGGTGCAGAAATGCGAGCTCTGCCTTAACAATTCCTTCGGAGAGCCCGCCTGCGTAAAGGGCTGCCCCAACAGGGCGATAGTTTTTGAAGAGAGGTGAGCGGCTTGAAAAAATACGTCATCATAGGCAACGGCGCGGCTGCCGTCGGCGCGATAGAGGGCATACGCTCCGCCGACAAAAGCGGCGAGATAACCGTTATTTCCCGCGAAAACCGCAGCGTTTACGCCCGCCCGCTCATTTCCTACTACCTCGAGGGCAAAACCGACCTCGGGCGTATCCTCTACCGCCCGTCCGACTTCTACGAGAAAAACTCCGTAACAGTCCTTTACGGCGAAGAAGCCGTTTCCGTTGACCCGAGCGGCAAGACGGTTTCGCTCGGCAGCGGCAAAAAGCTCGGCTACGACGCGCTTTGCGCGGCGACGGGCTCGACCCCGTTCGTCCCGCCGACGGAGGGGCTCAAAAGCGTCAAGAACGTTCACACCTTTATGACCCTCGACGACGCCGAGTCGCTCAAATCGAGCCTTACTCCCGATTCTAAGGTTTTGATAGTCGGCGCGGGGCTGATAGGTCTTAAATGCGCCGAAGGGATTTTAAACCTCTGCCGCGAAATAACCGTCTGCGACCTCGCCCCGAGAGTCCTTTCGAGCATACTCGACCAGGACTGCGCCGCTATAATGCAGGCTCGCCTCGAAAAAATGGGGATAAAATTCCTCCTCGGCGATACCGTCGCGAAATTCGAGGAAAATACCGCCCATATGAAAAGCGGCTGCGACGTTGATTTCGACGCGCTCGTTACGGCAGTAGGCGTAAGGGCGAATATTTCGCTGATAAAAGATATCGGCGGAGAATGCGGCAGGGGAATTGCCGTAAACGAAAAAATGCAGACCTCGCTTTCCGGTATCTACGCCGCCGGCGACTGCACCGAATCCTTCGATATAACCTCGGAGACCCGCAAGGTCATGGCGATAATGCCGCTTGCATATATGCAGGGTCACTGCGCCGGCGCGAATATGGCTGGCGGCGATGAGAAAATCGAAAACGCGTTTCCTATGAACTCCATCGGCTTCGCGGGGCTCCATTGTATGACCGCCGGAAGCTATGTCGGCGAATGCCTTGAAGAGCGCTTCGAGGGCGGAATAAAGCGGCTTTACGTCAAAGACAACCTGCTCAAGGGCTTTATCCTCATCGGCAAAAACGACCGCGCGGGTATCTACACCGCTCTTATTAGAAACAGGACCCCGCTCGATTCAGTCGATTTTGAGCTTTTAAAGAAGTCTCCCGCGCTCGCGCCGTTCGGCAGGGCATATCGGAGCGAAAAACTCGGAGGTGTTGTGTGATGTCCGAAAATAAAATCACGGTAATCGACGCGGAAAATCTTGAATTTTCGGAATTAAATGCTATAATAAGAGAAGCGGGCGACTGCGAGATCAAAAACTGCCTCGGTCAGAGGTTCATCGCGGCGGGAATGAGCTACCGCAGCATAAAGATAGGCGGGACCCCGGGCAACGCCCTCGGAGCTTATCTCAACGGCGGGACCGTCGAGGTCTTCGGCAACGCTCAGGACGCCGTCGGCGACACTATGAACGACGGAAAGATAATCATTCACGGCTCTATAGGCGACGCCGCGGGGTATGCCATGCGCGGCGGCGAGATTTTCGTTAAAACCGACGCGGGCTACCGCGCGGGTATCCATATGAAAGCCTATAAAGACAAAGTCCCCGTTATGGTAATAGGCGGCAGAACTGGCAGCTTTTTGGGCGAGTATCAGGCTGGAGGTCTTATAATAGTCCTCGGTCTGAACACCGACGGCAAGCCTATAGTCGGCAACTTCCCCTGCACGGGTATGCACGGCGGAAAGCTGTTCTTAAGGTCGAAATGCGAGGGGATAGCCTTCCCGAAGCAGGTCACCGCCCGCCCCGCTTCGCCCGACGACATAAAAGAGATAGAAAAATATGTCGGCGAATACTGCGCGCTTTACGGCGAGGATTTTAAAAGCCTTATTTCGTCGGATTACACCGTCGTAACGCCCGACAGCAAGAACCCCTATAAACAGATGTACGTTCAGAATTAAAGGAAGGACTGAAAGGTATGATTTACACGCCCGAAGAGACTATTCAGTATGTTGCGGAGGAAGACGTAAAGTTCATCAGGCTTGCGTTCACCGATGTTTTCGGCACTCAGAAAAACATCTCGGTAATGCCGGGAGAGCTTGAGCGCGCCTTCAAATACGGCATCGCGATTGATGCCTCCGCCATAGCCGGCTTCGGAGGCGTGGTCCATTCAGACCTCTTTTTACACCCCGACCCTTCAACGCTCGCCATTCTCCCTTGGAGACCCGAGCACGGCAGGGTAGTCAGAATGTTCTGCACGATAACCTACCCCGACGGCAGGGAGTTCGCGCCCGACACCCGCAGCCTGCTCAAAAGGGCGGTCGAGCTCGCCGAAGCCGAGGGCTACAGCTTTTACATCGGCTCCGAGACCGAGTTTTACCTCTTTAACCGCGACGAAAACGGCGAGCCCACCTCAGTCCCCTATGACCGCGCGGGGTATATGGACATCGCCCCCGCCGACAAGGGCGAAAACGTAAGGCGCGAAATATGCCTCGACCTCGAGAGAATGGGGATAATCCCCGAAAGCTCTCACCATGCCGAGGGTCCCGGTCAGAACGAAATAGATTTCCGCCGCTCAGACCCGCTTACCGCGGCTGACAACGCCGTTACCTTCCGCTCGGTGGTGAGCACCATCGCCGCGAGGAACGGTCTTTATGCCGATTTTTCGCCGAAGCCCATTAAGAACAGGCCCGGCAACGGCTTCCATATTAAGATATCCGTCGCCAACAACGCGCGCGGCGAGCTTCTGCCCCGCGTTATCGCCGGAATCTTAAAGCGCATACCCGATATGACCCTCTTCCTCAACACCTCCGACGAATCGTATCTCAGGCTCGGGGCAAACAAGGCCCCGAAATACATAACCTGGTCGAGCGAAAACCGCTCCCAGCTCATAAGAATACCCGCCCCGACGGGCGAGTCCGACGATTTAAGAGCCGCCGAGCTCAGGTCTCCCGACCCGCTCGCAAATCCCTATCTTGCGTTTGCTCTCCTTATCCTTGCGGGGCTCGAGGGCTTAAAGGACGACGCCGTTCTGCCCCTTCCCGCCGATATCGACCTCTACACCGCCGACGAACAGACTCTTAGCGGCTTCAAGACCCTTCCCCACGACTTCGAGGAGGCGGTCCGCGCAGCTCGCTCGAGCGACTTTATAAACAAATACCTTCCCGCCCAGATCACCGACTGCTACTGCGCCAAGCGCTGAGCAGCCGAGATTTATTCCGTGCCGAGGAGGAGAGAGCCTTGAGCCCAAAGGAACAGGTATACAGCGTTCTTATTGTTTCGGGTTCCGAAAAATTCAATACCTCGCTTCAGAACGCCCTTCCCGCCGAGAAGTATCAGCCTATAAAGGTAACGTCGGGGGTGGGCGCCGCCAAGCGCGAGCTTTTGGAGCGCAGCTACGATATCGTTATAATCAACACACCGCTTCCCGACGACTACGGCACCCGCCTTGCCATCGACCTTTCGAGCGAGATAGGCATAGGCGTTATGCTGTTTGTAAAGAGCGAAAATTTCGACGAGGTCTATAATCAGGTGACCGATTACGGAGTTCTTACGGTATCTAAGCCCGCGAGCGGTCAGATCGTCCTGCAATCTATGCTCCTTTTATGCGCCACCCGCGAAAGGCTCAGAAGAATGGAGCAGAAAACCGCTTCGCTCGAGGAAAAAATGGAGGAAATAAGGCTTGTGAACCGCGCGAAATGGGCGCTTATAAACGAATTCGGAATGAACGAGGCGGAAGCCCACAGATATATAGAGCGCAAGGCGATGAACGGCTGCATAACCAAAAGGCGCGCAGCCGAGGAAATAATCGAGAAATACAAATAAGGGAGGATAAAAATGGATACAAAGTATATTTTCGTCACGGGAGGAGTCGTTTCGGGTCTCGGAAAGGGGATAACCGCCGCTTCCTTGGGAAGGCTTTTAAAGGCGAGGGGATTAAAGGTCGCCGCTCAGAAGCTCGACCCTTATATCAACGTCGACCCGGGGACAATGAGCCCCTATCAGCACGGCGAAGTTTACGTCACCGAAGACGGCGCCGAGACCGATCTTGACCTCGGTCATTACGAGCGCTTCATCGACGAAAACCTCAATAAATATTCCAACCTCACTACCGGTAAGGTCTACTGGAACGTCCTCAATAAAGAGCGCCGCGGCGAATACCTCGGCTCAACGGTTCAGGTCATTCCCCATATCACAAATGAGATAAAGGAATTTGTCTACCGCGTCGGAAGAAAGACCAACGCCGACGTCGTTATAACCGAGATCGGCGGAACGATAGGCGATATCGAATCTCAGCCCTTCCTCGAAGCCGTAAGGCAGATCTCCCTCGAAGTCGGCAGGCAGAACAGCCTCTTTATCCACGTCACCCTCGTTCCCTTCCTCAGAGGCTCCGACGAGCATAAATCCAAGCCCACTCAGCACTCCGTCAAGGAGCTCCAGGGTCTCGGCGTCACCCCGAATATAATCGTCCTTCGCTGCGACGAGCCGCTCGAGCCCTCTATCTTCAATAAGATAGCGATGTTCTGCAACGTCAAGCCCGACTGCGTTATAGAAAACATCACTCTGCCTCACCTCTACGAAGCTCCGCTTATGCTCGAAGAGCATAACTTCTCGGGCGTCGTTTGCCGCGAGCTCGGTATAAACGCCCCCGAGCCCGACCTTAAGGAGTGGACAGAAATGGTCGAGCGGATAAAGAGCCTCAAAAAGCCGGTGGTCATAGGTCTTGTCGGAAAGTACATACAGCTCCACGACGCCTATCTTTCTGTCGCCGAGGCTTTGAGGCACGCCGGATTTGCCGTCGGCGCAGAGGTCGAGATAGAGTGGATAGACTCCGAGACCCTCACCGAAGAGAGCTATAAAGCCCGCCTTGAAAAGCTCGACGGAATAATCGTCCCGGGCGGCTTCGGCAACAGGGGGATCGAGGGAATGATTTTAGCCGCGAAATATGCCCGCGAAAACGGCACTCCCTACTTCGGCATCTGCCTCGGAATGCAGATTGCCGTCATCGAATACGCGAGGAACGTCCTCGGTATTCCCGACGCCAACTCCGGCGAGTTCGACGAGCTCTGCAAAAACAAGGTCATCGACTTTATGCCGGGTCAGAGCGACTCTATCGACAAGGGCGGAACGCTCCGCCTCGGGAGCTACCCCTGCATTATAAAAGAGGGGACCGCTATGGCGCGATGCTACGGCACCCTTGAGATCGCCGAGCGCCACCGCCACCGCTACGAATTCAACAACGACTACCGCGAGAGGATGGAGCGGGCGGGTCTTACTCTGAGCGGGCGCTCTCCCGACGGCAGGCTCATCGAGACCGTAGAGCTTACCGACCGTGATTTCCATATCGGAGTTCAGTATCACCCCGAATTCAAGTCCCGCCCGAATAAGGCTCATCCGCTGTTTAAGGGCTTCATAGAGGCCGCTCTTAAGCACAGTGAAAATAAATAACGCGGAGGGAAAGTCGTGACCGAAGAACTTAAAGCCGAGCTCCGAAAGGCGCTTGAACACATCGACCCGCACTGGAAAATTCAGGACGACGAGAACGACGAAAAAAGCAAATTCATCTACGACGCGGAAACCTATGACGAGGTTGTGAGCAAAGCCCGCGAAAACGGCTGCGACGTCAACTATGCGCTTTGCCGCTGGTATAACTACAAGACTTCAAAGGAATGCGAGCGGATATTTGCGGAACACGGTGCAACACCCGAAAAAAACGAAAAGAATAATCTCATTGATTTTTACCTCTGCGGGGAGCATTTCGACCTCAAGGTTACGGTTTATCCCGCAAGTCTTCCCGACCACTCCTATGACCTCACCACCCGCATAGGCAAAAACAATATGATATATTGGTATTACAAGCACCAGTCTCAGGGCGGGAGAAAGCATTTTGCAAACCGGCTGTTCATCGTCTGCGACGGCGCCGATGCTTACGAAAATTTAAAGCTCAAGATGGATTTTGAGCAGATAGAAGAGGGCATAAAGGCTTACGTTGACGGCGTAAAAGCCAAAGGCTTCAACAGTCTCTATATCGCAGACGGCGGCGAAACGCATCACGTTAAGAGCGATATAATTTACATCAAAAGCAGACACTGAAAAAGAGGCTTCCGAAAGGGAGCCTTATTTTTTTGCAATTTTCCCCGATAAACTTGTTGAAATCGCCGAAAAAATAAAATAAAGCCGAAAATTTGAAGTTAATTGCAAAAAATTTTCGTTTATTATCATGTAAGGATTTTTTAATCCGTAAATATCCTTGCACCCCTTTACTTATCTTGCATTTCGTCGCATCATGTGAGATACTGTCAGAAAGGAGTGATTTTATGCTTTCGCTTTACCTTGCCTTGATTCCCGAGCCCTCTGACAAGGAAAAATTCGATAAACTCTACAACTCGTACAGGGATAAAATGTATGCTGCCGCTATGTCGGTGCTCCATAATCCCTCTTTGGCGGAGGAAGCCGTCTCGGAGTCGTTCTTCAAAATTGCAAAGAAATTCGCGCTGTTTTCCGGTCTGAGCGGCAGGAAAACGCAGTCGCTCATAATAATTATCGTCAGAAACACAGCGATAGATATCCTCAGGAAAGAGCGACCCGAGAGAACCGAGCCCCTCGGAGACATCGCCGATTATTCCGATTCCGTCGCTTTCCCCGACGTTCGCGCGGTCCTCGAGGGCGGCACAGTCGGGCTCTTAGAGGCAATAGACAGTCTCGACAGCATTTACAGCGACGCCTTAAAGCTGAAATACATATTCGGCTACGGCAGCGCCGATATAGGCGGACTGCTCGGAATATCCGAAAAGGGCGCGGCGACGAGGATATACCGCGCAAAAATAATGCTTAAAGAAAAGCTGGAGGAAATGGGCTATGAAATTGACTGATAGAGCAAATTCGAGACTTTGGGACGCGCTTCTGACCGAAGCCCTCACCGAGCACTGCGAGCGCGAGCTTGAGCGGCTCGACGGAACGGAAAGCGTCGGCTTTTCGCCGGAGTTTGATAAAAAGATAAAAAAGCTCCGCCGTTCGGTGGGGATAAAGGAGCAGGCGGCGGGGTTCGGAAAAGCCGTCCGCAGCATAGCGCTTACGCTCGCTGTTGTATTAAGCCTCTGCTTCTGCGCGCTTTTAACGCAGCAGGAGGTATATGCCGCCGTGCAAAACGTTATAAAAGAGACTTTTTCGGACCACGACTACATTACCTTTAAAAGCGACGTTGAACCGGAAACAGGAAAGCAGCTGCGCCTCGGCTATATACCGGAAAGGTATGAACTTACACAGATAAATTTTGCGGGTAATTGCATTACTATGCAGTATCTCAATGCCCATTCCGACTCTGATTTGTTTGTGTTTTCATACAGTTCCGCCGGCAGTTCTTTCTTTGATATGGATAACGAACGGCACGAATATGTCGAGGAAACAATCAACGGTCAGCTTTACTACTTTTATATCGCAACGCAAGACGGAGAGGATAATACCGCAATATGGTATAATGACAGTTATGTATATTGCATTAGTGGACAGTTAAGCAAAGAAGAAATTGTTGAAATTGCCGAAAATATAAAATAAAGCCGAGAATTTGAAGTTAATTGCAGTGAACCTTCGTTTATTATCATGAAGGCGATTTTAAAGGAGGGTCAAAAATGCTGCAAAATAAATTTTTATAGCCTCTTTACTTTATCGAATTTATGTGATAAAATAAGGTTAAAGACATTTTCAAGGAGTGATTAAATATATGAAAAAACTTATAAGCCTTCTTCTCTGCGCTCTGCTCGCGCTTTCTCTGCTGACCGCCTGCGGTCCTGCCGAAGCCGAAAGCGACGGGAGCGGCAAAAAGTCGGACGCAAATTACCTTGCCGACAAAAAATTCGATACCGATGAATATCTCGAGGGCTACGACGCGGGAGTGCTCTGCTATAGTTCGTGGATGGGTTGCGAAACTCCCGACGCTTATTATATGTTTGCCGGAGGTGCTCATGACAGTTTAATATTTTACGATAAAGCCTCGGGAATCTCCGGCCCGCTTTGCGCCAAGCCCGAATGTATGCACGATACCCCCGATTGCAACGCTTATATAGGCTTTCCTTTGTGTATGTGCTATTACGACGGGAGGATCTATTGGGTAAGCATAGGCGAAGGCGACGACGATTGCCTCTATTCCTGTGCGACAGACGGCAGCGACAGAAAAGAGATCGCGGTAGTCCGCGAATTGCCGCCGACGCATCAGAAGTACTACAGCAACAGAACAATGTTTTGCCACCGCGGCTACTGCTATGTAGCTTTTAACACAAGTATTGTCGAAAACGGTGTTAATGTCGGGCACAATTATTTGTATGCGATATCTCTTAAAACCGGAGAGAAATATGAAGTGTTAGACGACCTGAGTGGTCCTTATATCAGCGGTCCCACTCTTGATTTCGGTATGTATGCGATTGGGAACGATATTTATATCCTCAGCGACGACGGGTCTGTCGATGAGTCTGTAGGTACCCAGCCGATAATACTCAGAGTATTTCACTCAAAGACCCGCGAGCTTGAAACTATTTGCAAAATCGTCCCGCCGACCGATAACCTTATCTTGATGGGCAACCTTAAGGTGACCCCCGAGCGGGATATATATATCTGCACTTGGCACAAAGACGACGAAGGCAATCGTATTGTTAGCGTTGAAAAAGTTATTCCCGAAGAAAACAGGAGCGAAGTCGTATTTACGCCGGATTGTAGCGACACGAGCGTTGAGTTTACGGAAGATTATATTTTCAAAGTGCCGATCATAGAGGACGACGGGAGCGTTACGCTCGAGGCTTGGGACTACGACGGAAATCCCATAAGCTTCGGCACGCCGAAATTTGAAGCCGGAAGCGATGTCACAAAGAGGCAGTTTGAAAACCAAAATATAGCTTGCTATCCCTGCTCCGTCAAAGACGGCGTGTTCTTCGGTACTACAGCAAATAACTATTTTGTGCGCTTTGCTCTCGACGGCTCCTTTGCCGAAGTCCTTTTGGACGCAAACCATAAAGATCAGGGGTGAAAATATGGAACTTAAGCTTGAAAACGTTGTAAAGCGCTACGGCAGCTTTACCGCCCTCGACGGTCTTACGGTGACCTTCGATACCGGAATATGCGGTATTCTCGGCGCTAACGGCGCGGGAAAATCAACTATGATGAACCTCATCACCGACAACATAAAGCGCGACGGCGGCTCTATAACCTTCGAGGGCAGGGATATCCTCGAAATGGGTAACGAATTCCGCGCAGTTTTAGGCTATATGCCACAGCAGCAGGGCATCTATGACCGTATGACCGCCCTAAGCTTCGTGACCTATATGGGCAGGCTCAAGGGTTTAAAGGGGAGGCTCCTGCGCGAACAGACCGAGCAGGTCTTAAGGCTCACCAACCTTTGGGACGTAAAGCATAAAGCCGTCGGTCAGTTTTCGGGCGGAATGAAGCAGCGCGCGCTTCTGGCTCAGGCTCTTCTTGGCGACCCGAAGGTGCTTATTTTAGACGAGCCCACCGCCGGTCTCGACCCGCGTGAAAGGGTAAGGATACGCAATTTTATCAGCGAGCTTTCAAAAGACAGGATAGTCCTGCTTGCGACCCATATCGTCAGCGATATAGAGTCTATTGCCGACAAGGTGATACTTATGAAGCGCGGCAAGCTCATCAACACGGCTACTCCCGCCGAGCTCATCGCCTCGCTTCCCGAAAGCTGGACCCCCGTCGCGCATTATCCGAGCCTCGAAGACGTTTATCTCTGCTTCCTGGGGGAATGAGCTATGAGCGAATGGAAAAGGGTATTTTTTGACCGAAAAAGAGCGGTCCTGTTTCTTCTTATAACCGTTCTCTGCACGGTGTTCTTTGCAACCTCGCTCGTCAGCCGCCTCGAGCCCGGGGCGGTCGGAGATATGATAGCCGCTCAGAAAGCCGTTTCCGAGCTTTATTCCGAGTGCAGGGGCAGGAGCTACGACGAGATAGCCGAGATCTGCGCGGAATACGAATCCGTGATTTATAATTACACCGCCTTTTTCTCGGGCTCTCTTCCGCCCGAGGAAAGCGATTCTTTTAAAGAAGCCGAAGAAGCGGTTGCGGTCCATTTCCCGAGGTTTTTATCCCTCGGAAACGAAAGATACGCCGTAATGAGGTTCGCGGGGACAGCGCTTGCAGGGGTATACAGGGTAAGAGATCAGGCGGTATACCTCTCGGGCTATGCCGATTACCTCAATTCGGTAAACGAGCAGGCTAAAAGGGTCTCCGGCGTCGGGATATTCCAGACAAGCGGCGGCTACACCTCAAAGAATATCGAAAAGACCGCCGAGGATTTCTCTAAGATAGACGGCACAAAGGTTTCGTTCGACAACAGCATTTCCCTCGAAAACTGGCTCGGATACGACTTTGCCGATTATTTCTTCCTCGCGATGATAATAATCATCGTCCTCTCGTTTTTGGACGAGCGCAAAAACGGTCTCTGGCATACCGTCAGAAGCTGCAAAAACGGCAGAGCCGTCCTCGGCTTCACCCGCGTGGGGATACTTTTTGTCGGCTCGCTTGTTTCAACCGTTCTCGTTTACGCAATACCGCTGGCGGTGTCCTGCGCTTTCGGCGGCGGTCTCGGAGACCTCGGTCGACCGATACAGTCCCTCGAAAGCTTTAAGCTTTGCAGCGCCGTTGTCACTGTCGGCGAATGGCTTTGCGGATATTTCGCTCTCAAGGTCTTCACGGGTATACTCATAGGGCTGTTTCTGTGGTGCCTTTTGGGCTCGCTCGCAAACGCTCAGTTTTCCCTCGGCGTGCTGGGAACGCTTCTTGTCGGGGAATACGTCCTCTACAGATTCATTCCCGCCCAAAGCTCTGCGAATGTATTCAAATATCTGAACCTGTTTTCTTATGTCCGCATATCCGGTCTATATACCGATTATTTCAATCTCAACGTTTTCGGAACGCCGATAAATGCCCGCAGGTTTATGCTCACTGCTGCGCCCGTTCTGGCTGTTTGCTTTGCGCTCTGGGCGATACTTATGCAGGCGAAGCGCCGCCCCGAAGGCAACAAGGATATCCTCTCGAAGCTTTCTTCGGTGCTTAACCGCTTTTCCGACGTTTTCCGCGCCCGCCTTACGGTCGGCGGCTGGGAGCTCTACAAGTGGCTGATATATGAGTTCGGAATAATTATCATAATCGCGGTGGTCGCGGTCGGCGGTCTTTTAGGATTCAGAGGGATCTTCGATTCGTCGCTTCTCAAAAACGGAATGTATGGCGCCTATTGCTCCGATGTCGAGGGCGTGATAGACGGCAGCGAAGCCGAATACTTCGAGCGCGCCCGAGAATCCGCTCTTTACTCCGCCAACGCCGGCGAAGCTCTTCAGGCTATAGATATGCTCGAGCGCAAGGCCGAAGAGATAAAGCAGCGCGCATCCGAGGGCGGCTTTGAGCCTTGGATAGTCTACGACGTAAATTACGACATTTATTTCGGCAGCTCTTCGTTCTCGGTTCAGCGCCTCAACGCCGCAGCCGCGATATTCTTCACAGTGTTTCTGACGGCGGCGATCTTCGTCTATGAGCGCCAGACCGGAGTCGAATATATGCTCCGTTCCCTCAAGCGCGGAAGAAACGCAGTGTTTGCGCGTAAGGTCCTTATTTCGGTTCTTTCTGCGGCAATTTCGTGGGCGGCGGTCTATATGCGCGAGCTCGGCGATTTTATCCGGTTCTGCCACCCCAAGACCTTTGCCGCGCCCGTCAGAAACATCGACGCGCTCGCAAGCTTTCCTCTCAACATAAGCATAGCGCAGTACCTGATAATTCTCTACGCCGTAAGGCTGGTAATGCTGATATTCGTTGCGCTCGCCGTCCTGCTTCTGAGCAGCCTGTCGAAAAACGTTCTCGGCGCTTATCTTCTCGGGACGGCTGTGCTCGTTCTTCCGCCGATGTTTACCGTCCTCGGGCTCGACGCCGCAAAGTATTTTTCCTTCACGATTCCCGTGTCGTCTGCCGAGATAATGTGGAAAATGGGCGACGGCAGCCTTCTTCACGCTCTGCCGTGGATTATGGCGGCAGCTGTCGGCATCGCTGCAGCAGTTTATGCAAAGATAAAGTGGTGCGGAAGAAAGAAAACCGCGGCGTGACAACGTTGCAAAAACATATATAACAAACGCTCCTCGCAGTCGAAGCGGGGAGCGTTATATATTGATATTGATGGCGTCTAATTATACATATAAAAGGCGCCGCAAGCTTCATATCGCTTGAAAAAGGGCTCCCCGCAAAGTCATAAGACTTTGTGGGGAAAAAGCCGGCAGCATAAGCGTAAAAAGCTATCTTTTCGGGCTTCGCAATCGTTTCGGATTGATTGCTCGCCCTCAAAGAGTTTTTACGCGTATGCGCACGGAGTGAATGAGCGGCGGCATAAAAATGCCGCCGCGAACGATACGAAGTCCGCGACGGCGTGGAGGTGCCACCCAGATTTGAACTGGGGGTCAAGGAGTTGCAGTCCTACGCCTTACCACTTGGCTATGGCACCCTATGGAGCGGATTACGAGGCTCGAACTCGCTACCTCCACCTTGGCAAGGTGGCGCTCTACCGGATGAGCTAAATCCGCATATTTAAAAGTTGGCGACCCGGATCGGGCTCGAACCGACGACCTCTAGCGTGACAGGCTAGCGTTCTAACCAACTGAACTACCGGGCCATTCGGCATCTCGTGCCGACCTGTACAATTATACAGAATCAGAGCCTAAATGTCAATACCTAAATCGAAAAAACTTGAAAAATTTCTTGTAAATCCAAATCACTTTACAAATATTATCACTGTTCTTGCTCTCCGCCGCTCTCCGAAACCGCCTGTTTCCGCGTTACCAGCGCGAGTATCTCATCGCGTGTAAAGCGATAAACCTTGTCGCAGAAATGGCACTTCACCTCTGTAATTTCGTCCTCGGCGAGGCTCTCGATGTCTTTCTTCGAGAGGCTGAAAAGTATCCTTTCGGTTCGCTCGCGGCTGCAATCGCATTTATACGCCACCTCGAAGTCGTCGAGAACATTCGGCTCCAACCCATTCAGCGCGTTCATCGCTATCTCCTCGGCAGTAAGCCCGAGTTCGAGCATAGTCGTAACGCTCGGCATCGATGAGATATTCTTTTCGATAGTGTCGATGCAATCTTCGGGCGCGAAGGGGAGGAGCTGCAAAATAAATCCGCCAGCTTTTTTGACGGTCAGGTCGGGATTTACCAATACCCCGAGTGCGCATACCGTCGGGACCTGCTCGCTCACCGCGAAGTAGTTGGTGATGTCCTCCGCGATTTCTCCGCTCACAAGCTCGGTCTGACCGATATACGGCTCCTTCAGACCGAGGTCCTTTATCACGGTGATGCTTCCGCTGCTGCCTACGGCTGCGCCGACGTCTAACTTGCCGTTCGGCTTAAGGGGGAGCTCAACTATATTTTCGTCGCAATATGCCTTTACGTTCCCGAAGCTGTCCGAAACCGCAGTCATTCCGCCGATAGGACCGCCGCCGCTGACCTTTACGGTAACCGAGTCGTCCTTGTCCTTGAGACCGAAGCCTATTAGCGACGTTCCGAGGGCGAGCCTGCCGAGAGCCGCGGTAACTACCGCGCTCGTCTTGTGGATCCTCTCGATTTCGGCTACTATATCCGTCCCGTCTATGGCGCTGCACACCGCAGAGGCGTCGGCGCTTATCGTTCTCACGATTCTGCCCATATCATATTCTCCTTGCGACATAAAGTATCCGTTCGGTGCGCGGACCGGGCGCGCAGCTTTTGAGCTCGTCAAAAACAGCCTCCGACCTGAACCCCGCTCGGCGCAGAGCGCCCAAAACAGCGCTTTTCGGGTATGCCTTTTCGCGGAAACGCTCGGTATGGCGCTGATATCCGCTCTCGGTTTTCCCGAAAAGGTCGAGGGTTATGCCGACCGAGCAGTCGCTCTCGCGGAAGCTGTTCTGCCATACGGCGTAGACATCCGGGAGGTCGTAGACAAAAGTATTGTCTCCGAGGACCGCGCGGTGCTTATAGGGGGTGTTCATATCGAAGATAAAAACGCCGCCCCTGCCGAGGCAGCCGGCTATGCTGCGAAAAGCCGCTTCTACCTCGCGAATCCCGCCGAGGTGATTAAGAGCGTCGAGCGAGCAAACGGCAGCGTCCGCCGAAAATTCCGAGGGCGAAAGCCTGCGTATATCCCCGACGGAAAGTTTAAAGCGCCCTTTCGGACGCTCTGAACCGAGCTTATCACAGGCAGCCGAAATCATCTCGCGGCTTATATCCGCGCCGATGATACCGTAGCCGAGTTCCGACAGCTTTGCGGAAAGGCTCGCGGTCCCGCAGGCGGCGTCAAGAACGGTGCAGCCCTGCAGCCCGAAGCCCGACAGCAAATGATCCACCCTGCGTGCATATCCCGCGTAGTTTACATTTGCTGTCAGAATGTCGTAATAAGCCGCGAAAGCCGAGTAGCTCATTTACCCTTGTTTTCTTCGAGGCGCTTGAAGACCATAGCATAGCCGCCGTTTCCGTAGTTGATGGAGCGGTTGACTCTGCTTATAGTAGCCGTGGAGGCGCCTGTCTCCGCGACGATATCGCTGTAAACATAGTGGTTGGTGAGCATTCTTGCGACCTCATAGCGCTGGGAGATGCTCTTGAGCTCGAGAACGGTGCAGATGTCCTCAAAGAAGCTGTAGCATTCTTCCTTCGTTTTAAGGCTGAGAATGGCCTCGAATAAATCGTCAAGCTGGCGGTCTTTCAATCCTGTGGATCCTGATTTCATAATATATTCTCCTTTCTTAAACGTCCGGTTTACCTATATAATATATATTATCACATTATTTCAAAAAAGTAAAGTGGCAAATCAAAGAAATGCCACTTTTTTTCAAAATTTTTCAAAAGAAATCAAAAATCATTCCGATATTTCGTCAATAATTTCTCTTAATCGTTCAACTCCTTCATCTGTGACCGCTGAGAACGGCACAACGGTGAGCTGATCGTAATAGGGGAGCTCGGTTTTAAGAGCCTCCAGGCGGCGCTCCCGCTCGGACTTGTTGAGCTTATCCGCCTTTGTCAGAACGACCACGAACGGCAGCTCGGTCTCGACGAGATATTCTATCATCGAAAGGTCGTCCTTTGTCGGGCTGTGGCGCATATCCACGAGCTGAAAAACGAGCGCAATATCCCTGTCGGGGTCAGATAAATATCCGCCGATGAGCTTATTCCAGCGCTCCTTTTCGGCTTTCGAGACCTTTGCGTAGCCGTAGCCGGGGAGGTCGGCAAAATAGAGATTTTCGAGCGAATAGAAGTTTATCGTCGCGGTCTTGCCGGGCTGCGAGCTCACCCTCGCGAGGTTTTTCCTCCCGAAGAGGCGGTTTATCAGCGAGGATTTCCCTACGTTTGAGCGCCCCGAAAAGGCAATCTCGCTTTTTTCGGGCGGCGGGAGCTGCTCAAACACCCCATATGACGCCTTGAATTCGGCTGCGGCAAAGTTCATCAGCTTCTCGCTCCTATTCCCGTCGGCGCCTTCTTATACTGCGGCGGAGGAATGATCTTGCGCTCCGATTCCGGCATTATCAGCGCAGTTCCGAGGACGTCCTCGACCGTGTCGGCGTAAACGAACTCCAGCCCGTCGCGGACCTTTTCGTCTACCTCCTCGAGGTCGGGCTTGTTTGCCTTCGGGATTATAACCGTCTTGATTCCGGCTTTATAGGCAGCCATCGTCTTTTCTCTCAGACCGCCTATCGCGAGGACCTTTCCGCGAAGGGTTATTTCGCCGGTCATCGCAACGTCTGAGCGGACTGGGAGCCCCGAAAGCTCCGAGATTATCGCCGTCGCAAGGGTAACGCCCGCCGAAGGTCCGTCCTTCGGGACAGCTCCCTCCGGCGCGTGGATATGTATGTCCTTCTTGGTGTAGAAGTCCTTTTCGATCCCGTATTTTTCCGCGACGCTTCTTGCGTAGCTTACCGCAATTTTTGCGCTTTCCTTCATAACGTCGCCCAGCGAGCCGGTGAGCTCTATTGCGCCCTTGCCGTCGATGCTCAGGACTTCGAGCGGCATAAGCGTTCCGCCTACCGAGGTCCACGCAAGGCCGTTCACCTCGCCGACTTGCGGCTTATCGGATTTTAGGTCGTCGGTAAACTTTCTTACGCCGAGGTATTTTTCCGCGACCTCGGGGGTAACGGTTATCCTCTGGGCTTCGTGCGAGACGATGTCCTTTGCGGCTTTTCTGCAAATCGAGGCGATAGTGCGCTCAAGCGTTCTCACGCCCGCCTCGCGGGTATAGAAGTCTATTATCTCGTAGAGCCCCGCGTCGGGGAAGCGGAGCATATTCCCGTTCAAGCCGTTTGCCTTGAGCTGCTTCGGGACGAGGTGGCGCTTTGCTATCTCGAATTTTTCCTCGCGGGTATAGCTCGGCAGCTCGATTATATCCATTCTGTCGAGCAGCGGGGGAGCTACGGTATCGAGGTTGTTTGCGGTCGTTACAAAGAGAACGTCCGAGAGGTCGAACGGGACTTCGATGTAGTGGTCCCTGAACTCTTTATTCTGCTCGCTGTCGAGGACTTCGAGCATCGCGCTCGAAGGGTCGCCGCGGAAGTCGTTCGACATCTTGTCTATCTCGTCGAGGAGTATCAGCGGGTTAGAGGTTCCGGCCTGCTTTATCGCAGCGATTATGCGCCCCGGCATAGAGCCTATGTAGGTCTTTCTGTGACCCCTTATATCGGATTCGTCCCTCACTCCGCCGAGAGATACCCTCGCGTATTTTCTGCCGAGAGCCTTTGCAATCGACCTGCCGATAGAGGTCTTGCCGACGCCCGGAGGTCCGACAAGGCAGATTATCTGCCCCTTAACGTCGGGAACGAGGCTTCTCACGGCTATAAGCTCGAGTATGCGCTCCTTTACCTTCTTCATTCCGTAGTGGTCCTTGTCGAGCTGCGCGCGGACCCGCTCGATGTCGGTCTTATCCTCGGTTTTTACGTTCCAGGGGAGCTCCAAAACGGTATCGAGATAGCTGCGAATGACCGCCGCCTCCTGCGAGCCGTAGGGCATTTTTTCGAGCCGCTTTGCCTCGCCGACAAGCTTTTCGACGCTTTCCTCCGAAAGCCCGAGCTTCGCTATTTTTTCGAGATACTGATAGCTCTCGTCGGCGGGGTCTTCCTCCTCGCCGAGCTCTTCGCGTATAACTCTCATCTCCTCACGAAGGTAATATTCCCGCTGACCGCGGTCTATAGCCTCGCCGACCTTCATATGTATATCTTTTTCGATAGAGAGTATCTGCGTTTCCTTTGTGAGAACGGCGAGCAAAACCGAGAGCTTGTCGCTGAGCGAGGGAGCTTCCAATATCTGCTGCCTGTCTTCTGCGGGAATGCTCAGATTAAAAGCGAGCGTTTCATAGAGCGCTTCTGCGGTCTTGGCGTTTTCGACTGCGCTTCTGAGCTCGTCGGGCATTCTCGGTACGACCTGCATATACGCCCCGAACGCGGATTTGAGAACTCTCATCAGCGCCGAGATCTCCTCCTCGCTTGCGTGCTCGCGCGAGAAGGTCCTGAGCGGGCGCACTATCGTGAGTATACCCGCGGCGTCCTTGTTGAAGTCGATTATCCTCGCCTTGTAAAGCCCTTCGACCCTTACCCTTGAGAGCCCGTCGGCGCCCTTAACTATCTGCTTTACCTCGCATACCGTTCCTATGTTGTAAACGTCTTCGAGCGAAGGGTCGGCGACGGTAACGTCGCGCTGAGCGGTCAGAAATACCTGCCTGTCGCCGTCGAGGGCATACTGCAAGGATTCGAGGGAGCGCTTGCGCGAAATATCGAATCTCAGCGACATACCCGGCTGCACGATAACGTCGCGCGTGGCGATGCAGGGCAGGGTAATAAACGTGAATTTTTCGGACATAAACCAATTACCTCTTTTTATCAGAATAGGAAAACCCGTTGTCTGCTTGTTGTGTGTGCGCTCTATTATAGCATAAAGCCGAAGGCTTTGTGCTATAATTAGCCATCTTTTGCGGTTCCCGACGAAGTCGGGGAGCAAAAGGGCGACTAAAAATAAAATATAATAATCGCTTGCGATTATTATAGCAGACTGTTACTGATTTTGCAATAGATAAAATAATGGATTATATATTGCAAAAAGCAGGCGGGAAAAATCTTCCCGCCCGCAATGCAAAAACGCCTGTTATTTCTTTTTCAATCGCTTTCTGATATAGTCGCTCAGCACGTCATCGTCTATAAACGGGAGCCAGCTCGACGGTATCGCTTTTATACCTTCATTTTCCATAATTTCTCTTGCGATTGTGCCTAAAACCTCATAGTCTATGAACGGCAGCCAACTCGGCGGAAGCGCGTCCTTTCCGCTCTTTTCGATCAAAGCCTTTGCCTGCGCTCCGAGCCGTTCCGCGTCGATATACGGCAGCCAACTCGGCGGCAGTGCGCCGATTCCGTTTTTCTCGCAGACATCATCCGCCATATCGCTCAACACGTCCTCATCGATAAACGGGAGCCAGCTGTTCGGTATCGCGTTTATGCCTTCATTTTCCATAATCTCCTTTGCGATTTTCCCTAAAACTTCATAGTCGATAAACGGCAGCCAGCTCGGCGGAATTGCATCTATGCCGTCTTTTTTAAATGCGTCGACGGCAAGCTCGCTTATAAGCTCGTTGCTCAAAAACGGCAGAAGCGCCGTCGGAACGCTGCACAGGCTTTCGTATTCTTCGCTGTCGGCGGCTTCTTCCTCGGTCGTACCGGCTTCGCCAATAAGGTTTTTCCTCACAACGCTGTCCGCCTGAGCCTCGTCGAGAATAGGAGCTATCTCCTTTATCTCCTCCGCCGACATTTCCGGAGCCTTTTCCTCGCTTATTTCGGTCACGAGCTTTGCCGCGCGCTCGCTGCCGAGTATCCTGTCGACGCTTACGCCGAATATCGAGGCGAGCTCCATAAGGTTCGCGATGTCGGGGCAGCTCTGACCTCTTTC
The DNA here is from genome assembly GCA_947627875.1 of uncultured Clostridia bacterium. Taxonomy (GTDB): domain Bacteria; phylum Bacillota; class Clostridia; order Oscillospirales; family Ruminococcaceae; genus Faeciplasma. Next base: position 167,458 of record CANQXS010000002.1, on the reverse strand, counting down.
CCAGTTCGATACCGCCTGAAAGCTTACGTTGAGCCTGTCGGCGAGCTCGGTCTGGGTTATTCCCGCGGCTTTTCTCAGTCTCGAGATGTTTGCGCCGACCCTCATAATGTCGAACACCTCGCTCTGGGTGCTCTTAAGAATTTCGTTTTTGGATTTGCCGAATATCATTTTAACCGCCCTTTCGTTATTTGGTGCCTCCATTATGCATCGGCTGCGCGTAAAATACCAGCAAGCGCTGGTTGAAGCGCCCGATTCAAGCATCGCTTGAATAAAGTATACCAAAGTTTTCGGCTTTGGGCAACCGTCCGAGAAATAAATTCAAATTTTTTCTTCCAATCGCTTGACAACCGCAGGATTTTGTGATAACATACCTACTTGTGGATGCGCCCGTAGCTCAGTGGATAGAGTGCCCGGCTACGAACCGGTAGGTCGTGAGTTCGAATCTCCCCGGGCGCGCCAAGCCGCCGCAGGATACGTTATGCTTGCGGCGGTTTTTTATGTCATATTTGTTTTTGGGTGATTATTTTGGAAAAGTCCTATCGCAAAACTGTTTACGCCTGCTATATCGGCTACATAACTCAGGGCATCGTCAATAACCTTGCCCCGCTGCTCTTTCTTACCTTCATAAACTCCGGCTGGGCTACCCTCGGCAGCGTAACGCTCCTCACAACGTTGAATTTCGCGACTCAGCTTGCCGTCGACCTTCTCTCGGCGTGCTTCGTAGATAAGATCGGCTACCGAAAGTGCGTCGTCGCGGCTCATATTTTCTGCTTCTTCGGTCTTGTCGGAATGGCTGTGCTGCCCTTTTATCTCCCGAGTCCGTTCGCGGGGCTGCTTATATCTGCCGTTCTCTATGCCGTCGGCGGAGGGCTCCTTGAGGTCCTCGTAAGCCCGATAGTGGAGGCGTGTCCTTCCGACAACAAGGCGGGGGCTATGAGCCTGCTCCATTCCTTCTACTGCTGGGGAGTTGTAGCGGTCATCGCTCTCTCTACCCTTTGGCTTTGGCTCTTCGGGCGGGAAAGCTGGCGGCTGCTCTGCGTGATTTGGGCGATCATCCCGCTTGCCAACGCGTTTTTCTTCACCCGTGTGCCTATCAACAGCCTGACCTCGGAGGGCGAGGGAATGAGCTTCGGCGGGCTCTTTAAAACAGGCATTTTCTGGATATTTATGCTTCTTATGTTTGCCGCCGGAGCCTCGGAGCTCGCGATGGCGCAGTGGGCTTCCGCATTTGCCGAAAGCGGTCTCGGAGTCGCAAAGGCTATAGGCGACTTAGCGGGTCCCTGCGTGTTTGCGATACTTATGGGCGTCGCGCGGGTTTTTTACGCCAAATTCGGTGATAAAATCAAGCTCGAAAGCTTTATTCTCATAAGCGGGCTTCTCTGCCTTATCAGCTATCTTGCGGCTTCTCTCTGCCCGATACCAGCAGTCGCGCTTTTGGGCTGCGGCTTATGCGGCTTCTCGGTCGGGATAATGTGGCCCGGAGTGTTCAGCATAGCCTCCGCCTCGATGCCGAAGGGCGGAACGGCGCTCTTTGCGCTTTTGGCGCTTGCCGGCGACCTCGGCTGCACGGGAGGACCGACCTTCGTCGGGCTGGTATCTTCCGCTGCGGGCGACAGCCTGCGGACGGGTCTTTTAGCCGCGGTCATCTTCCCTGCGGTCATGATCGCGGGAATACTTGCATTAAAGCGTGTGAAAAAGAAATCCGATTCTGTTACCGAAAATTCATAAAATTGTTACCGCTCCGAAATTGATTTTTTCGGAGCGGTGATTTATAATATGATCATCGACGGAAATCGTCATTAAAATTCAAAATTTACCGCCGATTTTTGACGCTTTTCCGCGCATATTATAACTGCGGGGATTCCCGCGGTTCAAGAGCGCTTCGGGCTTAAAATCCCCCGAAACATTTGAAACGGCAGGCGCTTAACGGCGCCGTGACAGAAACGGAGATAAAAATGTCAGTTAAAACAGGATTTATTTCGATATTGTCGGCTGCGGCGGTCGTTCTGTCGCTCTGCGGCTGCACGTCTTTAGAGAACGGCAGATACGAAAACAACGGCAGGATAACCTCGCCTCCTTCCGAGAGCGAGCCCGCGCCTTCGGTAATAACCGAGGCTCCGGCAAGCACCGCTCCCGAGACCGAGGCGACAGAGGAGCAGACTTCCGCTTTTTCCGAGGAACCCGAGGAGCTGCCCGAAGAGGCGCCCGAGAGCTCGGAAACAGGCGTGAGCGACGTTATAGAGCCTCTGTCAACGACCCTGCGGAGCGACTATTCGGCTCTTGACACCGAGTCCCACGGATACGGTCAGGGAGTCAGATTCGACGACCTCAACCGCCCGAAGGGCGCGCTTAATTTCAACAGCGGTTATTCGGATTACAACGCAAAGGCGATAAACGAGACCGAAGAAAAGGTGATAAACCTCACCTTTGACCAAGGCTACGAAAACGGCTTCACTCCGATGATTCTCGACACCTTAAAGGAAAAGGGCGTAAAAGCCACCTTCTTTGTAGTCGGGGACTACGCCGAGCGCCAGCCCGAGCTCGTAAAAAGAATGATAGACGAAGGTCATACCGTCGGCTCGCATTCCGTGAACCATTATTCGATGCCCGAGCTTTCCGTAGAGGAAGCGACCGAGGAGATAATGGGGCTTCACGAATATATGCTCGAGAATTTCGGAATACAGATGAATTTATTCAGACCTCCGAAGGGGGAGTATTCCGAAAAGAGCCTCGCGATAACCTCGGACCTCGGCTATAAAACGGTTCTTTGGAGCTTTGCCTATGCCGATTGGGACACCAAAAACCAGCCCGATCCGCAGGAGGCTCTGCAAAAGCTCATCGACAGGGCTCACCCCGGAGCCATCTATCTTCTGCACTCGGTTTCCGAGACAAACGCAAATATCCTCGGAGACTTTATCGACGCTATGCTCGCAGAAGGATACACTTTCGGCTGCGACTTCTGAATGCCGAAAAATATATGCGCCCTGACCTCGCTGAGGCGGGCGCATTCTTTATTGAATTATTTCGTAGAGCTCCTGAGCAGATTCTTTTCTAACGACCTCGGTAACTGCGGTCACCTTAGCCTTGAGAGGGGACTGCCCTAAGTTTATTTCGATAACGTCGCCTACCTTTACGTCGTAAGAAGCCCGCGCGACCTTTCCGTTTACCGATATCCTGCCCGCGTCGCAGGCTTCGTTGGCAACTGTGCGGCGCTTTATCAGCCGCGATACTTTCAGATATTTATCAAGTCTCATATATACCTCATAAAAATAACCGACCGGCGTTGAACACCGATCGGTCAAAGCTTTTGATTACTTGGCTACTACGTCCTTGAGAGCCTTGCCTGCCTTAAAGGTGGGGACCTTTCTTGCAGGAATCTTGATCTGAGCCTTGGTTCTCGGATTGATACCGACCTTAGCGTCGCGGTTCTTTACTTCAAATGTTCCGAATCCTACGAGAGTGACCTTATCACCTTCGGTGAGAGCTTCGGTAATGCTGCTTACAACAGCATTGAGAGCCTTTTCGGCATCCTTCTTGGAGCATGCAGCTTTAGCCGCAATTTTGTTTACGAGTTCGACCTTTGTCATTTTTGTTTCCTCCTGTTTTTGCATAAATCATATTTTGCCGCGGTAGTCCGCAGGCTCAACATAACAAACATTTTATACCGATTTTGCCCAAAAATCAAGCCTATTTTCCCAATATTTCGTCTCTCAGACGATTTTTAGTAGAAATGTCCAACACAATAACAAAAATTATGTACGATATCACGGCAAAAATTACAGAAAATAGGGTAGAAACCGAATACGGCAGGTATTTTGAGGAAGAAACGCCGATGCTTTTTGCCGCCATAGCGGCTATCGCTCCTCCAGCCGAGGGCAGAATGACTGTAAAAATCAGCTTCGGTTTTGTATTTGTTATCCGATAGAGCGATATTACCGACGCCAAACACATCGCCGCGCCGCTTATCAGCGAAGCCAAAGCCGCGCCCGACAGCCCGAGGGAGGGGACAGGTACAAGCAGGGTATTGAGTCCTAATTTAACAAAAGCTCCCATAAGGTTTATTTTTATCGGAAGGTCGGCCCGCCCGACTGCCTGCAACATCGAATACGCCGCCCCGCCGACGGTTACGAAGGGCGTTCCGAGAGCCATAATGCTCAGCGGCAGAGCCGTGACCGCGATCTCTCCCGACCTCGATGAAAACAGCAGCCCGAGTATCTGCCTCGACATTGCCGAAAGCCCTATCCCCGCGGGGATCGAAATAAAGAGTATCACCGAAAATACCCGCCTTATCTCGCGGCTCAGTCTTTCGCCGTCGCGCCTCGCCCAATACTGCGCGGCGTTCGGCAGCGCGCTCTTTCCGAATACCGAGCAGATCGAAGGCGCCAGCCCGAAAACCGTTGCCGCAAGCCCGGTGAACGAGCCGTAAAGATAGTTCGGAAGCTCTTTAAGCTGCACTCCGCTCGCTATAACTTCGGCATATTTTTCCGTGTAAAGCTGAGGGTATTTCGCAAGCGAGGTTTTTATGCAGAGGATAATAGTATAAAGGTCGACGGTCCCCGCGAGGCTCGAAACTATCGCCGCCGCCGAAATAGGCATTATCAGCCTTATAAGTCTGCCGCGCTCCTCGTTTATCTCGTCCTTTCCCGCGCGGATATCCTTCGGGATACCGTCCGAGCCGAGGCGGTATCTTAACAGCATAAAAAGAAAGCTCGAAAGCTCGGAAGCAGTCACCCCGAGCACCGCTGCGGCGGCTACATAGGGCAGCGAAACCTCAGAAAGCGTTTGCAAGCTCTGGCAGTGTACCCCGAAAACGTCTTTTCCGTCGATGAAGGACTTATATGCGGCGTTCTGCGCCAAAAATGCGAACCCGAGCCCCGATGCGACCCTAACGGCCGATTCGAGTATCTGCGAAACGGCGGTCGGAGTCATATTCCGCAGCCCCTCGTAATAGCCCCTGTAGATTGCCGTAACGGTCCCGAGAAAAACGCAGGGGAGAATAGCTATGACCGCGGCTTTTGCGCCCTCATTGCCGATAAACCGCCTTGTGATGAATCCCGCAAAGATCATCGGCAGCGTTGAGCAGAGTATGCTCGGTATCAAAAACAGCCTCAGCGCGGCGGTCTTAACTCCCTTGACGCTTTTTAAGCGCCCCTTCGCCTCGTTTTCCGAGACGAGCTGAGCGACGGCGGGAGTCAGGCTTGCGGCGCAGAGCGCATAAAGCGGCGTGAAAACGGCGTATGCGCTCGAAAAGTAGCCCATTCCCGTTCCGCCGAGGATATTCGCCAAAAATATCTTGAATATAAGCCCCGCCGCCTTGCCGACAAAAACGGCGGTCATTAGAATAATCGAGCTGTGAATAAGTCCCTGCTTTTTCGTAAATGTCAACCCCTCAGAACAGTTTGTACTATTCTATTTCGGGGACGGGCAATATAGAATCAGATGTGTCCGATTTGTGAACATAAACTCAGAAGTTTTCGGTCAGCGTACTCTCTGTTCACAAATGTTTGACATTTTCCCGCTGTTGTGCTAAAATATCCCCGATTACATTTTCCGAACGAGGAGGATAATTATGTCGGAAGCCGAAAGAAAAAAAGTCATATTCAGCGGGATACAGCCCACGGGCGTTTTCACGCTCGGCAACTATGTCGGAGCAATACGCAACTGGGGACCTCTCCAGGACGAATACGACTGCATATACTCAATAGTCGACGAGCACGCGATAACCGTAAGGCGCGATCCGGTGAAATTCCGCCAGCAGACCGTCGAGGGCTACGCCCTTCTTCTTGCCTGCGGTATCGACCCGAAAAAATCCATAGCGTTTATACAGTCACATAACCCCAACCACGCCCAGCTCAGCTGGATACTTGGCTGTGTAACCCAGTTCGGCGAGCTTTCGAGAATGACCCAGTTCAAGGACAAGGCGGCAAAGCACGCCGACGATATCAACGCCGGTCTTTTCACCTATCCCGTTCTTATGGCGGCGGATATTTTGACCTATAACGCCGACGTCGTCCCGATAGGCGACGACCAGCGCCAGCATTTAGAGCTTGCAAGGAACATCGCCGTAAGGTTCAACCAGCGCTACGGCGAGACCTTCACTGTCCCCGAGGCTTATATTCCGAAGGTAGGCGCAAGGATAAAGTCACTCCAGGACCCGACCAAGAAGATGTCAAAGTCAGACGACAACCCCAACGCGACTATTTTCATTCTTGACGACAAAGATACGATCATGCGCAAATTCAAGCGCGCCGTCACCGACAGCGAGACCGAGATTCGCTACGCCGAGGGCAAGGACGGCATAAACAACCTTTTAACGATATATTCCTGCGCCACGGGAAAGACCGTCCAAGACGCCGAGAAGGAGTTTTCGGGCTTCGGCTACGGCGATTTCAAGGCAGCGGTCGGAGAAGCCGTCGCAGATTGGCTCGAACCCGTCCGCACTGAATACGCCCGACTTATGGACGACAAGGCGTATTTGAAGCAGTGCTGGACCGACGGCGCTCAGCGCGCGTTCAGGCTTTCAAACAAGATCTACGCCAAGGCTTGCAGAAAGATAGGCTTTGTGGATTACCGCTGAGCCGCCATTATCAAAAAGGGGAGTTTCGAATGACCACCTACGAAAAATCCCGCGCGTTCATCTACCGCAGCGCCCGACCCATCGACCTCGCAGTTTACCGTCACGCCTTTGAAAACGCCCCCGCCGAGGATATCATAACCGCGCTTGCGGCTTACCAGAACCCCGACGGCGGCTTCGGTCACGGCTTGGAGGCGGATAACTTCAACCCGCTTTCGCTGCCGATGGGCGTTTGGAAAGCAACCGAATATATCCGCGAAGCGGGCGGGCTCGAACCCTCACACCCCATAATTCGGGGAATTTTGCGCTATCTTGAAAGCGGCGACGGCTTCAGTGCCGAGCATGACCAATGGGCAAACGTCGTCCCTTCGAGCAACGAAGTCCCCTGCGCGATTTGGTGGAAATGCCCCGAAGACGGCGGAGATTTCAGATACAACCCCACCGCCGCGCTCGCGGGTTTCATAGTCAGATACGCCGAAAAGGGGAGCGTTCTTTACGAAAAGGGCGTTCGAATCGCCCACGAAGCCGCCGAGTGGTTTTTAAAAGAAACTCCTATCGAGCGGCATATCGCGCGCTGCTTCATAACGATGTATGACGACTGCAAGGCTGCGGGTGTGATGCCCTTTGACGGCGAGGCGCTCTTAAAAGCGCTCGACGAGGTCGTCGATAAGTCTGTCTGCCGCGACCCAAACCGCTGGTGGGAATATCTTCCCCGCCCGTCGGCGTTTATAGATTCGCGCAATAGCAGGTTCTACCGCGCCGATTTAGAGGAAGTCTGCCGCGCAGAGTGTAAGTTTATCAAGGATTACCAGAGCCCCGACGGCTCGTTCTACGTCCCCTGGACTTGGGGCAACGACTATAAAGAGTGGTATATCGCCGAAAACTGGTGTAAGGCGATAGCCGCTATTGATAATCTTAAATTTTAGCGGGAGTTCGACTCTCCCGAGTAAGGAGTAAAAATGGCTCCGAAAATCCTTTCCGACATCTCGGAAATTCGGCTCGAGCTCAAAGACGAAGAGTGGGAGTTTGAATATACCGACAACGACCGGCAGACCGCGCGGGCGATAGTTTTTGACAGCGACGGAATGTTCCGTTTCGTCAGGGTCACGCGGGACGACGACTTTGGAAAGGGGACGTTCATCGAGACCGCCGGAGGCGGCGTTGAGAGCGGCGAAGATCTTATTGCCGCGATAAAGCGCGAGCTTTTGGAGGAGCTCGGCGCGAACGTCGAAATAATCTGCAAGATCGGGGTCGTGAGCGACTATTATAACCTTATTCACCGGCACAATATCAACAATTATTACCTCTGCCGCGCAGAATCCTTCGGGGATAAGCATCTGACTCGGGACGAGATCGAGAGCTTTCATCTCTCGACGCTGAGGCTGTCATATGACGGCGCGGTGAGGGAATATGAACTTTGCTCCGCTACAAAATTGGGCAGGCTTATCGCAAACAGGGAGCTGCCGATTTTGCGCAGAGCAAAGGAAATTATAGATAAAATATCCGCCGCAGAATAAAAAAGCGGCGCAAGAGAAAAACCTGCAAACCCGCAGTAATAAAGGAGATATGAAAACATATGAAATTAGGAATGGTGGGTCTCCCGAACGTCGGAAAGAGCACCCTTTTCAACGCGCTCACTAACGCCGGCGCAGAGTCGGCGAACTATCCATTTTGCACCATCGAGCCGAACGTCGGCATAGTATCGGTTCCCGACGAGCGCCTCGACTGGCTCGCCGAGCTTTACGACACCCTCAGCTTCAAGCCCGCAACCCTCGAATTTGTCGATATCGCGGGGCTTGTAAAGGGCGCGTCGAAGGGCGAGGGTCTGGGCAACAAATTCTTGGCGAATATCCGCGAGTGCGACGCGATAATCCACGTCGTGCGGTGCTTCGAGTCCGACGATATTATCCACGTTGAAGGCTCAGTCGACCCCAAGCGCGACATCGAGACCATCGACTTAGAGCTGATCTTTGCCGACCTCGAAGTTTTGGAGCGCCGCCTCGACCGCGCAAAAAAGGCGCTCAAGGGCGACAAGAAATATCAGGCCGACATCGATATGACCGAAGCGCTAATAGCTCACCTCACCGACGGCAAGCCCGCGCGTTCCTATCCGTTCAGCGAGGAAGAAGCCGAGCTTATAAAGTCTACTCCGCTTCTTTCGCAGAAGCCGGTCATATACGCCGCAAACGTCTCGGAGGACGATTTTTCCGACATAGATTCCTGCAAGAATTACCTCGCGGTAAAGGCTATAGCCGACGCCGAGGGCTCGGTCGTTCTGCCGATATGCGCTCAGATCGAAGCCGAAATTTCCGAAATGGAGGACGAAGACAAGCAGATGTTCCTCGAGGAAATGGGGCTCGAGGTCTCGGGTCTCAACCGCGTTATAAAGGAGGGCTATTCGCTCCTCGGGCTGATATCCTTCCTCACCGCCGGACACGACGAATGCCGCGCCTGGACTATAAAGCGCGGTACAAAAGCGCCTCAGGCCGCGGGAAAAATTCACACCGACTTCGAGCGGGGATTTATCCGCGCCGAGGTGGTCGCATTCGACGACCTCAAAGCCTGCGGAACGATGAACGCCGCCAAGGAAAAGGGGCTCGTCCGCTCCGAGGGCAAGGACTATGTGGTTGCGGACGGCGACGTGATTCTGTTCAGGTTCAACGTGTGATTTTGCAGCTTCAGCAGGAAATATATCCGTTTTTTGCAAAACAAAAAGACCTCCCTCAGGGGAGGTCTTTTTTGCTTGTGATTATCCGAGCTCAGCGAAGTACTTAATAGTTCTTACCATCTGGCTGGTGTAGCTGTTCTCGTTGTCGTACCAGGAAACGACCTGGACTTCATAGAGACCGTCGGCGATCTTGGCGACCATAGTCTGGGTGGCGTCGAAGAGGGAGCCGTATCTCATTCCGATAACGTCGGAGGAGACGATAGGATCGGAATTGTAGCCGTAGGACTCGGAGGCGGCAGCCTTCATAGCGGCGTTGATGCCGTCCTTGGTGAGCTCGTCTGCCTTAACTACAGCGGTGAGAATGGTGGTAGAGCCGGTGGGAACGGGAACTCTCTGGGCAGAGCCGATGAGCTTGCCGTTCAGCTCGGGGATAACGAGTCCGATAGCCTTGGCGGCGCCGGTGGAGTTGGGAACGATGTTGGCAGCGCCGGCACGGGCTCTGCGGAGATCGCCCTTGCGGTGAGGACCGTCGAGGATCATCTGGTCGCCGGTGTAGGCGTGAATGGTCGACATAATGCCGCTCTGAATGGGAGCGTAGTCGTTGAGAGCCTTAGCCATAGGAGCGAGGCAGTTGGTGGTGCAGGAAGCCGCGGAGATGATAGTGTCGTCCTTGGTGAGAGTATTCTCGTTTACGCCGTAGACAATAGTGGGGAGATCGTTTCCTGCGGGAGCGGAGATAACGACCTTCTTTGCGCCGGCGTCGATATGAGCCTGGCTCTTTGCCTTAGAGGTGTAGAAACCGGTGCATTCGAGGACGACGTCTACGCCGAGCTTGCCCCAAGGAAGGTTCTGGGCCTTGGGCTCCGCATAGATGGTGATTTCCTTTCCGTCAACGATGATGGCGCCGGGGGTTACGACGGTCTTGCCGTCCTCGCCGTAAACGGCGGGCTTAACGTCGACGGTGTGGAGATTCTCGCCGATCTTTCCGCAGTAGCCGCCCTGAGCGGTATCATACTTGAGAAGATGCGCGAGCATCTCGGGGTTGGTGAGGTCGTTGATGGCAACGATCTCGTAGCCGGGAGCGTTGAACATCTGGCGGAAAGCAAGACGTCCGATTCTTCCGAAGCCGTTGATTGCAACTTTTACTGACATTATGAATTACCTCCTGTAAAAATTTGCGCTTTATTGCTCCTATATATTACACCAAATCGGTTATATTTGCAAGTCCTTTGGGAAAAAAATATCAACAAAATTTTCCGAACAAAGCCGAAAAAAATATACCTTCTCAAAAAATCGCGAAAATCCTTTACTATTCGACAAAAAAATGTTATACTGAAAAAAATAAATTTTTTAGGAGGGCTATTATGAGCGATATCGAGCGAACGGGAATCGACCCCATACTCCTGAGTGCATATCTCACCCGCGCACTCTCGATAGATTATGAGCTCAACCACCGCCTTGAATCCGCCGAAATGTTTGAAGAAGCGCGGCTTCTCCGCGAGCAGGCAGCCTGCTGCCTGCGCTCTTTGGCGCAGATACAGAACCTGTTTGAAGCCGCCGCCTACCGCGAGGGCAGGTCGGAGCCCTCCGTATTCAATATATCGGAGACGGTCGAAGACATTTTCGGAGCGGTCCGCTCAAAAACGAGAAATGTAAAGGTCAAATTCGGCGCCGATATCGAGGAGGGGCTCCTCGTCACCGCCGACCCCGAGCGCTTTTCGGCTTGTTTGGTTAATCTTATCGTAAACGCCTTCCAGAATGTCGACCAGGAGGAGGGCGAGGTAAAGATAACCTTAAAGAGAGCCTCCGACTTCGCCGCGGTATCGGTAATAGACAACGGCTACGGTATGAGCGGAGCCGAGGTATCGGAGCGCCTCAGCCGCGAGGACGGCTGCTGCGGATTCGACATACTCAAAAAATTCTGCAACAGCGTAGGTACCTCGCCGCTTATTGAGACAACGGAAAACGGCGGCTTCAGCGTTACCGTTAGGATACCGCTTGCGCCGCCGTCCGAAAGCCTTGAGTTCAAAGCCGACATAGTGCGTATGAATATGGGAGTATTTTCGCCGTCGTCGCTGCTGATCTACAAATACGACGGAGCTTCGGTTTCGCTCTGAGGGGGTTATTCCGCTTCCTCTTCGGCAAACTTTTTCAGGTAGAACCTGTGCGCTATAAGATAGCTCGCGATGCACAGTACAGCCTCGATGATCGCGCCTATAAGCGCGTAGATCTGCGGGTCGTCGTCTATTTTAGAAAGCCAGTAGCTCGTGAAATAGATGTTCGTTACAACGGTCACGACCTTTTTATCCGTCATATATTCGAGGATAAACACCGGCGCGTAGAATACCGCCGCAGTTAAAATAACGATTATCGACACCGCCACGGGATCGTATCTTCCGTATGCGGTGTGCCTTTTTGCGTCGTCCCAGAAGAGCCAGATAAGGAGCCATACCGGAATGAACCACGAAATAAAGCTGAGCGTTTCGGGGTTGTCGTAAAGGGCGAGGCGGGGGACAAAAGTCCCGACGATGCCGAGTATCGCCGTCCTACCGATTATTGTCGCAAAAATATTTATCAGCCAGAACAGACCGAGCCTTGCCCAGCCGTAAAGCATTGTCCGCAGAGCGTCTCTTTCTTCCATACTGTCAGCCTCCTAAATAACGTCAAATAACTGCCGAATTTTAGCTATTTACATTATATCACAAGATTTTGAGCATATCAAGAGTATTTGTCAAAAAAATATCCGAATTACGGCTGTGACGGAAAGAAAAAAGCGAGTTCAACGCCCGCTTTTTATCGGTCGGTTATCCATTTATGCCCTTGCGGATAAAGCCTTTTAAGCGCATTTTGGAGCCAAGCCCGCTGTTCAGGGCTCATAGCTGCGTATGCGAGTTCGAAGTCGCGCTGATAGCCTTTGCGCTCAGTATCGGTCGATTTATACAAAAGGCAAATCTCCGGAGCGAGATACGGTACTCCGTCCGCATAGAGCAAGGCTTTTCCGTATTCGCGTTTGATTTCTCTGTCGCGGGCATATTCAAACCGAGTTTCCGACCTGTCGTTAAAAAGAATTTCTATAAAGTTTAACTCGGTTTGCCCAATGTGGAAAAATTCGATTAAACAGCAGTCGTTCTCATCGTGAGGGTAAAGCCTGACAAGCGGGCAGCCGTCTTTGAAGCAGAAAATATTGCGCTTTAACTTCATTTGGTTTGATATGTCGGCGATTTTGTGCGCTCTGCCTCCTCCGAGCATTTCATAGACCAGAAATCCTCGTGACTGCATAAACCGAATGATTTTATCCCGCTCGCTCCAATAGGCGCAAACGTCAATGTCGCCGTGGATTCGGCTTTCATATCCTAAAAAGAGGTCGACAGCCTGACCTCCGCAAAACGTGTATTCAAAATTTCCGTGCCTTAACAAATCGTTTGACTGTTTAATGAGCTTGTTCAAGCTTTATCACCTCGGTTTTTCAAATGCAACTGTGATTTTAAATGTTGTTATAAATGAGCAGCAACATAAAAATGCCGCCGCGAACGATACGCGGCCCGCAAATAAAAGGGCCCCGAAAATGACGCAAAGTGCCATTCTGATTTTTTCCCGTTAAGACTTGATTTATTTGCGGTTCTATGCTATAATCATATTATAATAAACAGTAATTTATTGGAGAAGTGTATTATGAAAAAATTTGCAAGAGTAATCATTGCAGTGGTAACATTGGTATTGTGTTTTACATTATCTGCTTGCGGAAATAAATATGTAAGCCATTATAGTGCTATGCTGATGGTAAGCACAAATTTCTCAAATAAAGCGTCGGTTTCATTTGATAGTTTTAGCGGAACATACGTTATAAAATTGAAAAACAACAGCACAGACGAGGTGTTTTTAACTTATGAAGCGACGTTGGGAGAAGGAAATATAAAAGTTTACGATGATTTTAATGATGAAAAGCTGAACTTATTTGAAATTGAAGCTAACGGTTCTGTTGATGGAAAAACTGAAGCTTTTACAGGCAATAAAACAATTTACATAATAATTGAATCAGACGGTAAATGCAATGATGGCAGTTTTTCGTTTGCTTTGGAAAAAACAGAGAAATAAATTTCAATTTAGCGGAATATAAGGAAAGCGAGGGCGGTTTGTCCTCGCTTTTTGCTAAAATGGAACGCAAGCTGAAATGGTTCAACTTACGTTCAGAGTGGTGCCGCTGACCGGACTCGAACCGGTACGCTTTAAGGGCGGGGGATTTTAAGTCCCATGTGTCTGCCAATTTCACCACAGCGGCGCGACTTTTATATTACCACTTTGTCCCCAAAATGTCAACAGCCGAATAGAAAATTCTTTTTTGTCAATAATACTTTAAGATTATCCGAAAGGAGAAGCATTATGTCCGAAAAAGAAGATGTAAAAATTTATAAGCCAAAGGGCAGGGTCATCCCGCTCTACGAGACCAATCCCGCCGTCGACAACTACACCGACGGAGACGGCAGAGTTTACAACCGCTCCGTCGAGAACGTGATCCAAGCCAAAAAAGAGACCGACGCCAACAAAAAATAGTATCGGGAAAGCTTCCGTTTTTCGGAAGCTTTTTGTCTTGCATTGTAAAAGGTTTTGTGGTACAATAATTTAACAACGCCGTGTCGCGCAGTCGGGATTTAGCATAAAATATAGAAAAATCTTCGGAGGCGTGACAGATGAGAGATATTGTTTTTTCTGCGATACTTATTGCGGCGGCGGTCGGTCTGATTTTAATCGTGAGGCTCCTTACCTCCGATTTCAGGCATTCCTGCCCGCGCCCGCGCGCCGATATGACCGTTTATTTCGACAGCGGCTGCGAGTGCCTCGAATATATCCTTGAAAAAATATATTCAAGCTCGGCGCTCAGAGGGCTCGACCTTCATATAACGGTCGCGGACAGGATAGCGACGCCCGAGAGCGGGCAGTGGCTTGAGGCTCTGCGCAAAAAGCTCAAGAGAGATTTTGACATAGTTCCGGAGGAAAAAAGTGGAGGAACGGAATAAATCCGTGACGATAAAAGGCACGGTCGACAGCGTTACATACAGAAACGACGACAACGGCTTCGGAGTGATCGTTCTCGATTACAACGGCGAGCCGTTAAACGTCGTCGGCGAGCTCGGAAATGTCGAAGAGGGTGAAGACCTCGAACTCACCGGCGCTTTTATCAGGCACCCGAAATTCGGCGACCAGTTCAGGGCAGACGTCTGCATACGAACCCTTCCCGCCGAGGCGTCGGCTATCCAGCGCTACCTTGCGGGGGGAGTAGTCAAGGGGATAGGACCCGTCCTCGCAAAGAGGATAGTCGCCCAGTTCGGCGACGAGACCCTCGAGATCATGGAGAACGACCCCGACCGCCTCACCGAAGTCGAGGGGATAACAAAGGCTAAAGCGAAGACCTTTTCCGACGAATTTGCGAAGGTAATAGGCTTTCGCAGCCTTCTTATGCATTTCACCGAATGCGGTATCCCTGCGCTCTACGGCATAAGAGCCTGGAAAAAATACGCCGAAAACGCCTTAGAGCTCGTCCGCAGGAACCCTTATATCCTCTGCTCCTCGTCTATCGAGCTCCCGTTTCTTAAGGCTGAGGAGATAGCCCGCGAGAAGGGCGTCCCCGAGGACAGCCCGTTCAGGCTCACAGCGGGAATAAAATACATTTTGGAAGAAAACGCCGACGCCGGTCATACCGCCCTCCCGCAGGACAGGCTCTTAGACCTCGCCGCAAAGCTCCTCGGAGTCGAGCCCGCGGTCGCATACGAAGCCGTTAAGCGCGAGATCGACGAGGAAAACCTATTTGTCTATCTGAAGAAAAACCGCCCGTTCATAATGCTCCGTGACTACTATACCGCTGAGCAGTATATCGCGCGGAGGCTCTCGATAATGAACAGCCTTTCTTATGACACCAAAATAAACTACGACGAAGTAATAGACATCGCCGAGACCGAAAACGGCATCGAATACGCCGAAAAGCAGCGCGAAGCTATAAACACCGCGCTTTCAAAGGGCTTTATGGTTTTAACGGGCGGTCCCGGCACCGGCAAGACCACCACTTTAAACGCAATAATCTCGCTCTTTGAACAGCAGGGGCTCAAGCCGCTTATCTGCGCGCCGACGGGCAGAGCCGCAAAGCGCGTTTCCGACCTCACCGGCTACGACGCCAAGACAATACACCGCCTTTTGGGAGTGAAAGCCGGCGGCGAGATTGCCGGCTTCGAGCATAACGAGGAAAACCTCCTCGACTGCGACGTTGTTATCATCGACGAGATGTCGATGGTCGATTCTCTGCTCTTCGAAGCGCTTCTGAGGGCTTTGCCGATAGACTGCAAGCTTATAATGGTCGGAGACAGCGATCAGCTCCCGTCGGTCGGCGCGGGCAACGTCCTCCACGACATAATCGAATCGCATACCGTCCCCGTAATCTCGCTTACCGAGATATTCCGACAGGCGCTCGAAAGCGCGATAATAACCAACGCCCACCGAATCGTCGGCGGCGAGATGCCGGTTCTTGACAACTCGAAGGACTTCTTCTTTTTGCAGCGCCTCGACTTCGACGAAGCCGCCGCGCTGACCGTCGATCTCTGCGAAAACCGCCTTCCGAAGGCTTACGGTCTCGACCCGATAGGCGGCATACAGGTCCTTTCTCCGACGAGAAAGGGTCCGCTCGGGACGGTAGAGCTCAATAAAAGGCTTCAGGCGGCGCTCAATCCTCCTTCCCGCCAAAAGACCGAAATAAAAACCTTCCTTTATACCTTCCGCGTCGGCGACAAGGTTATGCAGACAAAGAACGACTACGAGATCGACTGGAAAAAGGGCGACGAGCGCGGCGCGGGTATCTTCAACGGCGACATCGGAGTTATAACCCGACTTAACCGCCTTTTAGGTGAAATCGAGATCGACTTCGACGGCAGAGTCGCGGTATATAACACGGGTATGCTCGAAAATCTTGAGCTCGCCTATGCCGCAACGGTACATAAGAGCCAGGGCAGCGAGTTCGACGCAGTTATCCTCCCGATACTCGGCGGCTACGACAAGCTCTATTTCAGGAATCTGCTTTATACCGCCGTGACGCGGGCAAAAAAGCTCCTCGTTATAGTCGGCTCAAAAAACAGGCTCGAATTTATGGTGAAGAACAACCGCAGAATGAACCGCTACACCTGCCTAAGGCAGATGCTCTGCGAAGAGGCATACGGCGCTCCGCCGGAGGACAGCGGAGATGAATAAGGTTTTGAATTGGGTATCAAATCTCGTGTTCCCGAACCGCTGCGCGTTCTGCTCGGGCTTTATAAAGTGGGATGCGCTTGTATGCGAGGAATGCAGGCAAAAGTTAGAGACTGCAAGTTTCTGCCCTTTATGCGGAAAGAGTCCCTGCGAATGCTCTGCGGGCGGCATAAGCTACGACGGCTGCGCCGTTGCAAGACCTTATGCCGGAACCGTCCGAAACGGCATACTCGAGCTCAAATACCGCTGCGGCTTCAACGCCGCTGAGTATCTCGCTCCCGAGGTTTTTAATATCCTCGCCGAAAACGGCTTTCTTTCGGAAGCTTCGCTTATAACCGCCGTCCCGATGACCCGCTCCCGCCGCCGCGAAACCGGATATAATCAGGCGGAATACATCGCCAAAGAGCTCTCGAAGCTGAGCGGGTTAAGCTGCGATTTTAAGCTTCTCGGAAAAAGAAGCTCCCCGCGGGCGCAGCACGAGCTTTCGGCGGACGAGCGCCGCGCAGAAGCCTTCAAAGCTTATTTTCCGCTTGAAAAACACAGCGATATTACCGGTAAAACCGTAATTTTATGCGACGACATAATCACCACCGGCAGCACGCTATCTGCCTGCGCCGAAGCGCTCAAATCCATCGGCGCGGCAAAGGTTTACTGCGCTGTGCTCGCCGGAACCATCAAAAACGGAGGGATATAAATGTCTGTTCTCGACCTCGGTATCGACCTCGGTACCGCTAATATAATCATATCGACGGGAAAGGGCGGCGCCGTACTCAACGAGCCGACCGTAATAGCCTTCGACAAGAACACCGAAAGCGTAGTTGCCTTCGGCAGAGAGGCCTACGCAATGATAGGCAGAGCGCCGGAGCACATTGCCGTCATAAAGCCGCTGAAAGACGGCGTTATCTCAAACAACGATATGGCTCAGGAGCTTATCCGCCTCTGCATTTTAAAGGTAATCGGCAAAAGGCTTATTAACCCGCGGATAGTTATGTGCGTTCCGAGCGGGATAACCGCCGTCGAGCGCAAAGCCGTCGTAGAAAGCGCGGAATCCGCCGGCGCGAGGACGGTTTATCTTATAGAGGAGCCCGTAGCGGCGCTTTTAGGCGCGGGGGAAGACATTATGCGCCCCTTCGGAAGAATGGTAGTCGATATCGGCGGCGGGACCTCGGATATAGCGGTTACCTCTCTCGGTGGCATCGTCGCGGCAAACTCGGTCAAAAAGGCGGGCAACGCCTTTAACGCTTCGATTCAGCGTTATTTTGAAGAAAATTACAAGCTCCTCATCGGCGAAAGAATGGCTGAGGACGCAAAAATCAAATGCGGAAACGTGTTCTGGCCCTCGACCGAAAAAACCGGCGTCATCTCGGGCAGAAGCCTTATAACCGGGCTTCCCGCAAAGCTCGAAATAAGCGAGGACGACATCTGCCGCGCGATAACCGACGACATCGACGCCATTATCGCCGCAATAAGAGTGGTCTTTGAGAGAACACCTCCCGAGCTCGTAGGCGACATATTCGACCACGGCATAGTAATAACCGGCGGAGGCGCGCTGCTTCGCGGTCTCGATATGCATATAACCCGAGAATTCGGCGTTAAGTGCACCGTCGCCGACGACCCTCTCGGCTGCGTCGCCAGGGGGACGCATATGGCGTTTCGGGTCAGAGATAAGCTCCGCAACGGCTTTGAAAAGGTATCGGTTTCAAGGCTCTGAATATAAGAGGAAAAATATGCCAATAATCCTTCCGAATAAATTTCGGGAGGATTTTTCTTGAAAAAGCTTACATTTTCAATCGCTCTTTCGCTCATTATCTGCGCCGTTCTGAGCGTTATCGGCAGCGCCCGCGAGGTCGAAGACCTCACCGACAAGCTGATTAGGATACACGTTATCGCTAATTCCGACAGCGAAGAGGACCAAAACCTCAAATTAGCGGTCCGCGACGGTATACTTTCCTATGTTTCCGAGCTGACCGAGGGCTGCAAAACCAAGACCGAGGCTATGGAATCGCTCTGCGACGGTCTCGGCAGGATTGAGGATGAGGCTCGCGGGATAGTCGCCGAAAACGGCTTCGGCTATGAGGTAAACTGCACTCTTTCGCGCGAGGAGTTTGACCGCAGGACATACGACGGCTTCGAGCTGCCCGCGGGGGAGTACGACTCGCTCTGCATAAGATTGGGCAGCGCCGAGGGGAAAAACTGGTGGTGCGTCTGCTACCCGTCGATATGCCTCGGCTCGGCGATGTCGGTCGACAAATGCGGAGTGTTCAGCGAGGGCGAGCTGATTATCATAAAGGAGCCGGAAAAAGTCAGATATAAGCTCTGGTGCTTCGAGGCGATAAGAAAGCTTCGTCGGCTGTTTTTAAAATAAGTACGTTTTTTCGGACGCAAACGCCGAAAACTAAAATTATGTTTGACACTGCGCGCTCCTTGTGGTAAAATTTTATCAGACAGGAGGCGAGCGGAATGTTGAGAATTTTTTTAGGCGAAAATCAGAACGAAAAGCTTCGTAGGTGCGCCCTCGATATGAAGGAGCGGCTTTTAAGCGGCGGAAGCGTTATCGCCGTTGTTCCCGACCAGTTTTCCTTTGATTTCGACAAGGCGCTCTACCAAGAGCTCGGCGCTAAGGACTTCAACCGCGTTACCGTTTTAAGCTTCAGGCGGCTTTCGGAGTCGCTGATAGAGCGCTTCGGAACGCGCGAGGGAACGCTGATCTCCCAGAACGAGCGCACCGTTATTATTTGGCTCGCCCTTCGGCGCATAAGAGCCGAAAAATGCCTCAGATTCCTTGAAAAAGCCGCCGAAAAGCCCGCTTTTTGCGAGGATATGTCCCGCCTTGCCGACAGGCTCCGCCGCGCGGGGATATCTCCCTCCGACCTCGAAAGCGCCTCGGAAAAGCTCTCCGGCGCTCTTAAGGACAAGCTGTTTGACATCTCAAAAATCTACGGAGCCTATCTCGAACTTTTAAAGGAGCGCTCCCTCCGCGACGAAAGCTCGATAATAACCGAGGGCGCGCGTATCGCCTCGGAGAGCGGATTTTTCTCGGGCAGCGACGTTTTCGTAGAGCGGTTCGACAGCTTTTCGCCCGATGAGCTTCTTATGCTCCGCGCGGCGGTAAAAGACGCCCGAACGGTTACCGTCAACCTCGGGGTTCCGTTCTCATCAAAGCGTTCGGCGGTCTCGCCGTATCTCCATTGCGAAGCGACCCAGCGGCAGCTTGCCGAGCTCGCCGCCTCGCTCAACGTTCCGCTAAAATACCTCGACTGCGACCTTCCGCGAACCTCAAACGCCGTCCTTTCGGGGGTGGGCGAATGCCTTTTCGCGCCGATAAAAAGCACCGTTAAAAACGACGGCAGCATAAGCATAGTCAGGGCGGAAAATATGTATGAAGAAGCGGAATATGTCGCCGCGCAGATACGCCGGCTCGTCACCCGCGAGGGCTTCAGCTTCAACGATATTGCCGTCATAACCCACGATATCGAGAGCTATTCCGGCGTTTTGGAGGCTGCTTTTGAGCGCTTCGGCATAACCGCCTTCATCGACCGCCCCCAGCCCGCTGCGGGAATGTCGCTCGTTCTTTTCGCGCTCGACGCCCTCGAAGCCGCGGCGACCCGCAGCCCCGACACCGACAAAATACTTAAATATCTCCGCTCGCCGTTTTCTCCGCTTTCTCAGGAGGAGGTCTCGCTTCTGTGGGACTACTGCGTTAAGTGGAACGTCGACGGCGAAATGTGGAAAGGCGATTTCACCGGTGCCGACGACGCCCTCGAAACGGTCAACTCCGCTCGGGAAAAGGCGATAACTCCGCTTTTGAAGCTCCACGAAGCCGCAAAATCAGCGACGGCAAAGGAAGTCGCCGAGACCTTCTGCGAATTTCTCAGAGAGACCGAGCTCGCCGAGCGCGCCTATAAAGTTATCGAAGACTGCGCCGAAGACGGTCTGAAGCTCGAGACCGCGAGGCTCTTCAAACAGCTCTGGAACGCAGTTATGTCGGCGATCAGCGAGGTTTACCTCGCCGCAGGGGAGGAAAAAATCACCCTTCGCGCTTTCGCCGATCTTCTCCGTCTGATGCTTATGCAAACTACGGTTTCAAGCCCGCCGCAGAAGTTAGACAGCGTTACCGTCGCCGACGTCGAGCGCTCGATAATCCGCGAACCGAGGGCGGCTTTTGTCGTCGGTCTTGCCGACGGAGCTTTCCCCGCCGATGTCAGAAAATCTGGGCTGTTTTCGGGGCGCGACCTCGCCGAGCTTGAAGCGGTCGGAGTTTGCTTCGACATACCCCCCGAGGCCGGACTCAACGCCGAGCGGTTCGACTGCTATAAAGCTCTTACAGCTCCTTCGGAGAGGCTCTATCTGAGCTGGTCCGGCACAGACCTCAGAGGAAAAGAGCTCCGCCCGTCGCGCTTTATAAGAAGGATAACTCAGTTCTGCGGCGCCGAGACAAAAAGCGCTCTTTCGCTCGGAACGGCGCTCTATTCCTCGACGCCTGCCGCCGCGTATTACGCCTGCGCGGTATCGCGAAACTGCACTCCCTCGGAAAAAGCCGCGATTTATGGCGCACTTTCCGAAATTCCCGAATACCGAGAAAAGCTTCGGCGGCTCGGGGGCATATCCGACAGCCGGCATATCCTCGCGCCCGAAATTTCGCAGAAGCTTTTCGCCGCGAAGGACATTAACGTTACCGCCTCGAGGATAGACGTTTATAACCGCTGTCAGTTCGAGTATTTCTGCAAATACGGTCTCAAAATCGAGCCGGTGAAGCCGATGGCGGTCGATCCCGCGAACCGAGGCACCGTTATGCACTTTCTGTTCCAGAGCGTGCTCGAATATTACGGCGAGAGCTTTTCCGAGGCTACCGACGAAGAGCTCGCCGCGCTCGTCGACAGGCTTTTAAAGGAATTTTCCGACCGCGATCTCGGCGGAGACTTCGGCAAGAGCGCGAAATTCCGCGCCGATTACGCCCGCCTCGGCGGAGCGGCGCTCGAGATACTCTTTAATATGCGCGAGGAGTTCAAGGTCTCGAAGTTCCGCCCCGCAAGGTTTGAATACGACTTAAACCGCGAAGACGGCGGCAGCGTTTTAACCGTTCCCATCGGCAGGGGAGTGAGCGTAAAAATTCGCGGCGTCGTCGACAG
The DNA here is from genome assembly GCA_947627875.1 of uncultured Clostridia bacterium. GTDB lineage: Bacteria > Bacillota > Clostridia > Oscillospirales > Ruminococcaceae > Faeciplasma. The sequence goes on along the minus strand of CANQXS010000002.1, from coordinate 145,860 downwards.
GGTCGATACCTATGTCTCGCCCGAGGGAAAGCGCTATATCCGCGTTGTGGACTACAAGACCGGCAGCAAGAAATTCTGCCTTGAAGACATCTACAACGGCATAAATTTGCAGCTTCTGCTCTATATGCTCGCCCTTACCGAGGGCAGCGACGCCGATTTTAAGGACTGCATACCGAGCGGTATCCTCTATATGCGCGCGGGATTTTTGGAGTGTAAAGACAACTTCGACCCTCTCTCGGAGGACTCAAAATCGAGGCTTAAGCGAACCGCCGAGCAGCTCAAGAGAAACGGTCTCATAGTCGGCATCGACGAAGCGATAGAGGCTATGGATTCCACCTTTGGCGGTCAGTTCGTCCCCGTAAAGAAAAAGAGCAACGGCGATTATACCTCAAGCTCCGAGCTCATCAGCCCCGAGAGTTTTAAGCTGTTGGAGGACTTTGCAAAGCGCAAGGTCGAGGAATTCGGGCGCTGCCTTATTGACGGAAGAATAGACGCCGTTCCCGCGGGCGACAGCCCCGATGAGCTTGAATGCTCCTGGTGCGAATATTTCTCGGTCTGCAACCGCAAAAAGTATCTTATGAAGATAATAAGCGGCAGCGACGCCGAAAAGCTCAAAGCCGAGATAGGCGAAGGAGGCGGTGAAAATGTATAACTGGACCGACGAACAGCTCGAAGCCGTAAGTGCCTACGGTTCGCCTGTAATAGTTTCTGCTGCGGCGGGCAGCGGCAAAACTGCTGTGCTCGTCGAGCGTACAATCCGCCTTTTATGCGACAAAGAGCTCGCCATTCCCGCAGACAGACTGCTCGCGGTAACGTTTACCAACGACGCCGCATCTCAGATGTCGCAGAAGCTCTCTCAGGCTATCGACGCAAGAGCCGAGCTCGAGCCCGATAACGAATGGATACAGCGCCAGCAGGTGCTTCTGAGGCTCGCCGATATCACGACGATAAATTCGTTTTGCTACAATTTAGTTAAGGACAACCTCTCCGACACCGATTTTCAGAGCGGGATAAGGATACTTGAGGAAAACGAAGCAGATATGCTTACCGACAGGGCGCTTACAGCCGTTTTGGAGCGGGAATATTCCGAGCGCCCGCAGGAGACCGAGGAACTCATTTCGCTGTTCTGCCGCGAAAACGATTCCTCGCTTAGAAGAATGATACTTCAGCTTTACAGGTTCCTGCGCTCGCTGCCTTTTTCAGAGGTCTGGACCGAGAACGTTCTGCGCTCGCTTCGCGACGGAAGCGTTGTTAAAGCCGTATTTGACGAGCTCGATTCCCGCGCCCGGGAGACTCTCGGGCTGATATCCGGCGCCGTCGAGAGGCTCAGAAGATGCGCCGAGTCGCTCGAATACCATTCCGGTGCAAAAGCCGTTCTGCTCGACAACTGCGCGCTCGCGCTCGATGCCGCCGAAAAGATTTCTCGTGCAGAGCGGAGCGAGGTTGCGGCGCTCGCCTCGGGAATCGAATGGAAAGCCCTCAGAGTAAGGCAGACAAAAGCCGAAAAGGAGTGCTGTTCTCAGCTTGAGGAGGGGCTCTACGAGTCCGCAAGGAGCTGCAACAACCATCTTAAAAGCCTCTTTGAAGAGCTATCGCAGATATACATATACACCGAGGATGAGACCGCCGCCGACGCCGAAAAAACTGCGGTTTACTTCGCCGAGCTCGTAAGGCTCTGCAATCTTCTCGACGCCGAGACCCACCGCTTAAAGGTCGAGCGGAACGCCGTAGATTTTGCCGATACCGAGCTGATGAGCGTAAGGCTCTTGGCGAGCTGCGGCTCGGACGGAAAGATCGTCCGCACTCCTCTTGCCGAAGAGATGATACGCGCTCAGAGATATAAAGTAATCCTCATCGACGAGTTTCAGGACGTCAACAACCTCCAGGAGGTCATTTTCAAGGCTATATCGAGCGGCGAAAACACCGACGAGATAGGCTCAAACGTCTTTGCAGTCGGCGACGTAAAACAGGCGATATACCGGTTCAGGCTCGCCAACCCGCAGATTTTTATGCGTACCCGCGCTCAGGGAAAATCACCCGAAAGCCCGGTCAGAGAGATACTTTTAAGGCGCAATTTCAGGAGCCGCGGCGGAGTGCTGAAATTCTGCAACTACGTCTTCGGGGCGCTTATGTCGAGGCGAGTCGGTGAGACCGACTATACCTCGGAGGAAGCGCTCGTTAAGGGCGCCGAGTTTGACGGCGGCGACGTTCCAACCGAGATAATCGCGGTAAACAGCGATACCGCCGACGGAGCCGACCTCGAATTCACGGCGATAGCCCGCCGCATTAGGCAGCTCATCGACGAAAAGACCCCCGTTAAGGACGAAAACGGCGTGAGACCCTGCAAGCCCTCGGATTTCTGCGTTCTCAGCCGCAACAACATCGCCGGCTCCGACATCTCGGAGATATTCGCCGAAGAGGGTCTTAAGGTTTTAACGAGCGACACCTCGGGGTATCTCAAATCGCGGGAAATTTCGCTTCTTTTGAACCTTCTTGCGCTGATTTCAAACCCTATGCAGGACATTCCGCTCGTTTCGGTAATGCTCTCTCCGATTTTCGGCTTTTCCGACGACGACGTCGCCGCGCTGCGGCTCTTTTCAAGGAGCGACAAGCTCTATAAGGTGATGCTCGCGGTATCCGTCGGAGATTATGAAGCAACTGACGCGCTCCGCAAAAAATGCGCCGATGCCGTTGCGCTTCTCAAGCGGCTGAGCGTCTACGCCTCGGGTCTCACACTTACAAGGCTGATCCGGAAAATCTACGATATAACCGACATTTTCGCGGCGGCTTCCGCCTACGAGGACGGCGCTCAGAAATGCGCGAACCTCTATCTGCTCCTCGAATATGCAAGGAGCTATGAGCAGTCGTCGCCCGACGGAATAGCTGGATTTCTGAGATATATCGACTATATCTCCGCGAGCGGAGGGGACTTCGAGCAGGCGCTCACTGTGACCGAGCCCGAGGATTCCGTCGTGATAAAAACTATCCACCGCTCTAAGGGACTGGAATACCCGTTTGTGTTCCTCTGCCGAACCTCTAAGAGGTTCAACCGCACCGACTTGAACGGGCTTATGCAGCTCAACAACGAAAAGGGCGTCGGTCTCGGATTCCTCGATTATTCGACCCTCACAAAGAGAAAAACCGCGATTTGGGAATATCTCAGGCGCGCCAACACCGAGGAAATGCTCTCTGAGGAACTCAGGCTTTTATATGTCGCGCTGACCCGCGCAAAGGAGCGGCTGTTTATAGTCCTCGACCTCAACGAAAAGGCAATAAAGCGCGCCTCGGAGCTCTCGTTTGAAATAGACGGCTACCGCGTTCCGCCTTCGGTCGCTTGCAAAGCGACCTGCCTTGCCGACTGGCTTATGTCGGCGCTTATGAAGCACCCCGATTTCGGAGCGCTCCGCAGCCGCCTCGACGGCGGGATTTACACCGACAGCGGGGATATCCTTCCCGACATCTCGGTTACGTCTATGCCGGAGCGTTCCACGAGCGAAGCGACTTCCGAGGGCGAAAAAGCCGCCGTTGCCGACGAAGCCCTCGCGGCGTTCCTTAAAGAAAGCTTTGCTCTGAGGACCGACGGTATCCTCACCGAAAGCGAGGCTAAGCTCACTGTCACCGAGGTCGTAAAGGAAGACGCCCTGAGCTTCTTCCCGCAGGTCCCGAGCCTCGGGGAATCACTCGAAGAAATCTCCGCAGCTCGCCGAGGCACTATAACCCACCGCTTTATGCAGTTCTGCAACTTTAAAGCCTCGAGCGAAAGCGTCGAGCCCGAGATCGAGCGCCTGAGGCTTGCCGGAGTTTTCACCGCTCAGGAGGCGGCAGCCATAGACCGCAGAGCGGTGATGAGATTCTTTGAAAGCGGGGTATACGTGCGGCTGAGCCGAAGCAAAAACGTCCTGAGAGAAAAGCAGTTTATCGTCAGATTTGACGATATAAAGGTCGACGGCAGCCTCAGGGAAAAATACGGCAGCACCGACGGAATGCTCCAGGGCATCGCCGACTGCCTGTTTGAAGAAGACGACGGCTATGTCCTTGTCGATTACAAGACCGACAGGGTAAAAAGCCCCGAGGAGCTCGTCGAGAAATACAGGGGGCAGCTCGAGCTTTATAAAGCCGCCTTCGACGTTTTGCTCGATAAGCCCGTTAAATCGAGCTTTATCTATTCCTTCCGCCTCGGAGAGGGAATAGAGCTGAAAGCGTAAAAATTTTTTCAAAACCCCTTGACAAATCCATCGGGGGAGTATATAATATGCGGGTAAAGAAAGCAGAAGCGTTCGCGTTCTCGCCTCCAGCCTGTTGCGAAGAGGTCAATATCCCGATTTTCCCGCAGCGTCGGCTTATGCCGATAAGCGTGCATTTTTGGAGCGTGAACCGAAAGGCTTGCGCTCTTTAATTTTATTTCACTTTGGAGGTGTTGCGCCATAGCCACCATGGAGCATCAGATCAATGAAGAAATCCGCGACGCGCAGGTAAGAGTCATCGACGCCGACGGCACCCAGCTCGGTATCATTTCCTCGAAGGAAGCCCTTGATATAGCCGCTTCCAAGGATATGGACCTCGTTAAAATCGCGCCGAACGCCGTCCCGCCCGTATGCAAGATCATGGACTATGCGAAGTATTGCTTCGAGCAGTCCAAGCGCGAAAAAGAAGCCCGCAAAAACCAGAAGACAGTCGATATAAAAGAGGTCAGAATGACCTCAAAGATCGATACCAACGATTTCAACACAAAGGTCAATCAGGCTGTAAAGTTCCTCAAAGGCGGAGACAAGGTAAAGGTCTCGATAAGGCTTCAATTCCGCAAGGGTGTCGCGCTTCATTCGGAGCTCAGCAACAAGCTTCTCGATCAGTTCAAGGATGCCGTGGCTGAATTCGGCGTATTCGACAAGCCCAGCAAAGTCGAGGGCAGGAACATAGTTCTGTTCGTCTCGCCCAAAAAGCAGTGAATCATTATTTTAGGAGGATACAAAAATGGCAAAAATCAAGGTAAAAACCCATTCCGGCACCAAGAAGCGCTTTTCCTTCACCGGAACCGGCAAGGTAAAGTTCCAGCACGCCTATAAGAGACACCGCCTCGTCTCTAAGGACCACAAGGCAAAGAGACTCGCAAGAGGCACTGCTTATGCTTCGTCCGCAAACATCGAAGCGCTCAGAAAAACGATCCCTTACAAATAATCACGGGTCGTAAGGAAACTCAGAACATCAAATAACGGAGGTAATAAATTATGGCTCGTGTTAAGGGAGCAATGATGACTCGCAAGAGAAGAAACAAGACCCTCAGCCTCGCCAAGGGCTATTGGGGTTCAAAGTCGAAGCATTTCAAGATGGCTAAGCAAGCCGTCATGAAATCCGGCAACTACGCATATATCGGCAGAAAGCAGAAGAAGCGCGAATTCCGCCAGCTTTGGATAGCGAGAATTTCCGCCGCCGCAAAGATGAACGGCATCAACTATTCGACTCTGATGAACGGTCTTAAAAAGGCGGGCGTAACGCTCAACAGAAAGATGCTTTCAGAAATCGCGATCAGCGACCCCGCAGGGTTCACCGCTATCGTTGAAAAGGCAAAGGCGGCTCTAAACTAAGCCCCTTATAAAACACGCTCCTCACGCGGGCGTGTTTTCTAATTATCCGAAGATTTAAGGTGAAGGCTATGGCTATTGTCAGCAGGGACAATCCGAAGATAAAAATGTATACCCGCTTGCGCGATAAAAAACAGACCCGCGCCGACGAAGGTCTTTTTGTACTCGAGGGCGCAAGGATAATCTCAGACGCTCTTAAAGAGAATGTCCCGCTGAAATCTGCCTTTTACACCGCCTCCGCCGCCGAAAGATACCCCGATACCGTTTCGGCGCTTATATCAAAAATCGGCGGCGCCGCCGAGGAGATCTCGGAGGAAGTCTCGCAAAAGCTCTGCGACACATCAGCGCCGCAGGGGATATACGCCGTCGCCCCGAGGCTTGACAAAACTCCGCCTTTGGATAAAATAGTAGACGGGGGAAAATTCCTGATACTCAATTCGCTTCAGGACCCGGGCAACGTCGGGACGATTCTTCGCGCCGCCGATGCGGTAGGAATCTCGGGCGTATATCTCTGCGATTCCTGCGATATATATAACCCGAAGCTCGTTCGCTCGACTATGGGCTCGCTTTTCAGGGTCCCGCTGACCGACAGGCTCGGCTATCGCGACGTCATCGCGCTGTTTAAGGCGTCGGGGATTCCGGTTTATGCCTCGGTTGTCGATAAAACCGCCGAAAGCCTTCGCGGATTCGCTTTTCCCGAGAGCTGCGCGGCAGTTATCGGGAACGAGGGAAACGGTCTTTCTAATGAAGACGCCGCCCTCTGCGACGGCAGAATAACGATAAAGATGAGCGGAACAATAGAATCGCTCAACGCGGCTGCGGCTGCGGCGATATTCCTTTGGGAGCTCTGCAAATAGAAAGTGAGGGAATCTTATGCAGTATACCGACAGGCAGTATTGGCTTTGGCTCACTCTCGCGTTCGGACCGGCAAATCCACGCAAATGGAACGCGCTTTCGCATTACGGCTCCGTCTCCGAGGCTTATGAGAGGATAACCTCTTCCGACGCTTCAAAAATTCTCCCTCAGGACGCAAAAACGGTCTCCGCCGCGAATATGGAGCTGGTAATAAAGCTTGAGGAGCTATGCGCTGAAAAGGGGATAAGCATATGCTGTTACGGCGACGCCGATTACCCCCAAAGGCTGAAAGAGATATACAATCCTCCGTCGGTGCTGTTTTATTCGGGCGATATTTCGGGCATTGACGACAGTATAGTAATAACCGCCGTAGGGACAAAGACCCCGAGCGAATATTCCGTCGACGTAAGCCGAAGGATAATAACCGACCTCGCCGCCAACGGCGTAAGGATAGCGAGCGGCTTCACTGTAGGGCTCGATTCCGTCGCCCATTCCGCAGCGCTCAGGGCGGGAGGAATAACCTATGCCGTCCTTCCCTGCGGTCTTCTGTGCGAATATCCTAAAGAAAACTTGGAATCAAGACCGATAATTGCCGCCCACGGCGCTCTCATAAGCGAATATTTCCCCGGCGACAACGTTACGTCATTGAGCTTCAGGGCGCGGAACAGAGTTCTCTCGGGCTTAGGTCTCGGAACGCTCGTGCTTCAGGCGGGCTCGAAGAGCGGCGCGCTCAGCACTGCTTCGTTCGCGCTCTCACAGGGCAGGGATATCTTCTGTATCCCTCCTCACGAGCTCTATAACGATTCCTACGCCGGAGTTATAGGGCTTATCCGCGACGGCGCAACGCCGGTCTTTGACAGCGGCGACATCTTGGGCGAATACACCGGCATATACAGGCATAAGCTTCAGACGAAGCCGCTTTATAAAAAGCAGCCTAAGAAGCCGACGGGCGAAAAGCCGCATAGGATTGAGCCCGAAGCCGCAAAGCCCGAGGTCGAGCTCGTCGAAATAACCGAAGCCCCCGAGGCGTATGCTCTCGAGGGAACAAAGAAGCAGATATACGAATACATACGCGAGCACGGTGAGACGCATCTCGACCAGCTCGCGGTGGGAATAGGGGACGTTTACGAGATAGAAGCCTTTTTGACCGAGCTCGAGCTCGACGGGCTTATCCGCTCGCTCCCCGGGAACAGATTCAGCGTTTAAGGCAAAGTCACAGCATATCAAGAGGTAAGAAATGTCTGATTTAATCATTCTGGAGTCACCTTCAAAAATCCACACGGTTCAGAGCACGCTCGGCAAGGGTTACAAGGTCGTGGCGTGCATAGGTCATGTCAGAGACCTGCCGAAATCCAAGCTTGCGGTTGATATCGAACACGGCTTCAAGCCCACCTATGTCGATATAAAGGGCAAGGAGAAGATAATCGAGGATATCCGCAAGCTTGCGAACAAGTCGGAACACGTTTATTTCGCAACCGACCCCGACCGCGAGGGCGAAGCTATTTCCTGGCACCTTGCAACTATCCTCGGCTTCGATATGAACGACAAGAACCGCGTGACCTTCAACGAGATAACAAAAACTGGCGTCGAAGCCGGAATGAAGGCTCCGCGCACGATAGATATGAATATAGTAAACGCGCAGCAGGCGCGCCGTATCTTAGACAGGATTGTCGGCTATAAGCTCTCGCCCTTCCTCTGGAAAAAGGTAAGGCGCGGTCTTTCGGCGGGCAGAGTTCAGTCCGCCGCCGTAAGAATGATAGTCGACCGCGAGAACGAAATAAGGGCGTTCGTTCCTGCGGAGTATTGGAGCGTCGAGGCTAAGCTCACTGCGGGAACCTCTAAAAAAGCTTTCACCGCAAAGCTCTCTACCGTCGACGGCAAAAAAGCCGACCTCAAAACCAAAGAGGAGACCGACGCCGTTCTTGCAAGAGTAAACGGCGCAGAATTTAAGGTCGCATCGGTAAAAAAGGGAACGCGCCTGCGCTCTCCTGCGGCTCCGTTCTCGACCTCGACCCTTTTGCAGGACGCCGCACAGCGCCTCGGCTGGCAGGCAAGAAGGACTATGAACGTAGCCCAGGAGCTCTACGAGGGCGTCGACGTAGAGGGGATAGGCGCTATGGGTCTCATTACCTATATGAGGACCGACTCGCTCAGAATTTCCGACGAGGCGAGAGCCGCCGCAAAGGAATTCATCGAAAATACCTACGGCAGCAGATATATCCCCGAAAAGCCGAGGGCATACCGCGCAGGCGGGGCTAACGTCCAGGACGCCCACGAGGCGATAAGACCGACTATGCCCTCTTTGACGCCCGACGCAGCAAAATCCTCGCTCACGGCAGACCAGTATAAGCTCTACAGGCTGATTTGGTCGAGATTTTTGGCAAGCCAGATGTCGGACTGCGTGCTCGACACCACCGCCGCGGCTATAGACGCCAACGGCTGCGTGTTCCGAACCTCGGGGTTCTCTGTAAAGTTTGACGGCTTTACAGTCCTTTATGAGGAGCAGAACGACGACGATGAAGAAAACAACGCCCTACCGCCGCTCGAAAAAGGGGATATCCTCAATGTAAAATCCGTCGGCGGCGTTCAGCATTTCACCCAGCCGCCCGCAAGATACACCGAAGCCACTCTTATAAAGGCGTTCAAGGAATACGGCATTGCCCGCCCTTCGACCTACGCCTCCACTATAACGACGATAATCTCTCGCGCATACGTCGAGCGCGACGGCAGGCAGCTAAAGCCTACTTCGCTCGGTGAAGTCACTACCGAGCTAATGAAAGAGCACTTCAAGGATATAGTCGACCTCGGGTTTACCGCCGAGATGGAGGACGACCTCGATAAAATAGAGCTCGGCGAAAAGGATTGGGTAGACGTGCTCTCGGGCTTCTATAACGGATTTGACAAGACCCTCAAACAGGCCGAGACCGATATGGAGGGCAAGCGGGTAAAGGTCCCCGACGAGGCGACCGACGAGATTTGCGAGCTCTGCGGAAAGCCTATGGTCATAAAGCTCGGAAGATACGGAAAATTCCTCGCCTGCACCGGCTTCCCCGAGTGTAAGAACACAAAGAGGCTCGTTCAGGAAACGCCCGGAAAATGCCCTATATGCGGCAAAAAAATCGTTCAGCGCAAGACCAGAAAGGCAAAGAAATACTTCGGCTGCGAAGACAATCCGACCTGCAAATTTATGACCTGGGACACCCCGACCGCCGAGGTTTGCCCGAACTGCGGCTCTACGCTCTTCAACAAGGGCGGCGCTCACGGAAAGCTTATTTGCCACAAAGAGGGCTGCGGCTACGAAAAGGAGCTGAAATGACGGAAGTAAAGGTCATCGGAGCGGGGCTCGCGGGCTGCGAAGCGGCTTGGCGCCTTGCCGAGAGCGGAATAAACGTCGAGCTCTTCGAGATGAAGCCGCAAAAATTCACCCCCGCCCATAAATACAAGGGGCTCAGCGAGCTCGTCTGTTCTAATTCCTTAAAGGCTGAGCGGCTCGAATCGGCAGCGGGGCTCCTAAAAGAGGAGATGCGCCGACTCGGTTCGCTTTCTATGCGGGCTGCCGAAGCTTCTCGCGTTCCCGCAGGAGGAGCTCTTGCCGTAAACCGCGAGCAGTTTTCCGACTTCATCACCGAAAAGATCCGCTCCCACCCGATGATAAAGCTCATTGAGGGAGAAGTAACCGATATCCCCGATGGGTACGTTATAATCGCCACAGGACCGCTGACCTCCGACGCTCTTTCCGAGAGCATCAACAGGCTCGTCGGCTCGGATTATCTCTATTTTCACGACGCCGCTGCGCCGATAGTCTCCGCCGAGAGCCTCGACAGAAGCCTTGTTTTCGGCGCGTCACGCTACGGCAGGGGCGGCGAGGATTACCTCAACTGCCCGATGAACAAAGAGGAATACCTCGCATTTTACAGCGAGCTCATCAGCGCCGAGACCGCACTGCTCCACGACTTTGACGAAGCGGGAAACTACAAGGTCTACGAGGGCTGTATGCCGATAGAGGCGCTCGCAAAGCGCGGAGAAGATTGTATGCGCTTCGGACCGCTCAAGCCCGTCGGTCTTACCGACCCGAGGACAGGCAGACGCCCTTACGCGGTCGTTCAGCTCAGGCTTGAAAACACCGCCGGAACTCTTTATAACCTCGTCGGGTTCCAGACTAATCTGAAATTCGGCGAGCAGAAGCGCGTGTTTTCGATGATACCCGGGCTTGGGAACGCCGAGTTTATGAGATACGGCGTTATGCACAGAAATACCTACCTTAACTCGCCCGAGCTGCTGGACAGGCATTTCTGCCTGAAAAGCGACCCGAGGATATACTTCGCGGGGCAGATGACCGGCGTAGAGGGCTATATCGAATCGGCGGCGAGCGGGATTTACGCCGCTATGAGCCTTGCAAGGCGGCTAAAGGGCGAGAGCGAGATAACTCTTCCCGAGGACACGATGCTCGGGGCGCTCGCAAAATACGTCGAGACGGGCTCGCCCTCGGGATTTCAGCCGATGGGCGCGAATATGGGGATACTGCCCGAGCTCCCCGAAAAGATAAGAGGCAAGCAGGAAAAATACGCGGCGCTCGCCGAGCGTTCGCTGAGAAGTCTTGAAGACGCTCTGACAGGAGGTAACCGAAATGAGAATAATCGTTGACGGCTTCGGAGGAGACAACGCCCCGCTCGAAGTTTTAAAGGGATGCGTACAGGCGACCGAGGGTCTCGGAGTTGAGATAACCGTCGTCGGAGACGAGGACAGGCTACGCAAATGCGCCGAGGAAAACGGAATCGACATATCCGGTCTGACGCTCAGGCACGCGGAATCTGTTATCGACGTCTGTTGCGAGCCGACAAAGATACTTAAGGAATACTCCGATTCCTCGATGGCTGTCGGGCTTAAAATGCTTGCCGACGGCGAGGGCGACGCCTTTCTGTCGGCGGGCTCTACCGGCGCGCTCGTTGTCGGAACGACATTTATAGTGAAGCGGCTTAAGGGCATAAAGCGCGTTGCGCTGGCTACGCTTATCCCGACTCTGCGCTCTAATACGCTTTTGCTCGACGTAGGCGCAAATGCCGACTGCCGCCCCGAAATGCTCGCGCAGTTTGCGGTTATGGGCTCGGCATATATGACCCGCTTTATGGATATCAAGGAACCGACCGTCGCGCTTGCGAATATCGGCGCAGAGCCGACCAAGGGCAGAGAACTCGAGACCGAGAGCTATAAGCTCCTCGAAACAGCGCCGGTAAAATTCATCGGAAATGTCGAAGGGCGGGATATTCCTTTAGGAGCCGCCGACGTAGTCGTTTCCGACGGCTTCTCGGGAAACCTTATCTTAAAGACTATCGAGGGAATGGGAAAATTCTTCTCCTCGTCGCTAAAAGAGATGTTCTCGGGAGGTTTGGGCGCAAAGTTAGGCGCGGTTATGCTCCTCGGAAAAATAAACGCTTTCAAAAAGAAGATGGACTATACCGAGCACGGCGGAGCGCCGCTTTTGGGCGCGCGCAAGCCGGTTATCAAGGCGCACGGCTCGTCTAACGCAAAGGCGTTTTACAACGCGGTCCGTCAGGCTAAGATATGCGTAGAAAACAACCTTGTAGACGAGATTTCCAAGGGGCTCGACAGCCTTAAAGTACAGGTAGATGAACATTAAAGGCATTTTACTTTACATTTGGAGGCAGTATGGACAAACTCGAAGAATTTGAAAAGGTAATAGATTACCGCTTTAAGGACCGCAGTCTGCTTTTTGAAGCGCTGTCGCACTCCTCCTTTGCGAACGAGTCGAAGCACCGCTTCCGCTCCAACGAAAGGCTGGAATTTTTGGGCGATTCGGTGCTCTCGATAGTCGTTTCCGACTACCTCTTCGAGAATTTCACCGATATTCCCGAGGGCGAGCTCACCAAGACCCGCGCGACGCTTGTCTGCGAAAAGGCGCTTCACCACTTCGGTTCGCAGATCGACCTCGGAAGCTACATTATGCTCGGTAAAGGCGAAGAGCTTGCCGGAGGACGCGAGCGCCCGTCGATAATCGCCGACGCTTTCGAAGCGGTCATAGCCGCGATATATCTCGACGGGGGAATAGAAGCTGCCCGCAGGCACATTCTAAGGTTTATGCCCGAAGATGTTCTGGGCGCCGTCGCCGAGGCTTACGACGACTACAAGACTATTTTGCAGGAGATAATCCAGAAAAACCCAGAGGAGCACGTAGAATACAGGCTCGTAGGCGAGTCGGGACCCGACCACAACAAGTCGTTTACGGTCAGGGTGATGCTCAATTCCAACGTCATAGGCGAGGGGACCGCTCACAGCAAGAAGTCCGCAGAACAGCTTGCCGCAAAAGAGGCGCTCCGCCTGATGGGTTGGAAAAAGAAATGAGCAAACGCGCTTCGGTGGCAATATTCGTGCCGCATATAGGCTGCCCGCACAGGTGCAGCTTCTGCGACCAGAGGGCGATAACCGGCTCGCAGACCGTTCCCCGCGCGCACGACGTAGCCGCAGCCTGCGAGCGCGCCGCTGAGTGCGGCGCAGACCTTAAAAACACCGAGATAGCCTTTTTCGGCGGCAGCTTTACCGCTGTCCCGAGGGAGTATATGCTTGAGCTTCTTGCCGCGGCGAAGGAATACGTCAAAAAGGGCTTTAGAGGGATACGCCTCTCGACCCGCCCCGACGCCATTGATTCTGAAGTGCTCGGTATACTCAAAGACTACGGCGTTACTTCTATTGAACTCGGCGCGCAGTCGATGTCGGACGAAGTTCTCGCAAAAAACGAGCGCGGGCACACTTCGGCAGACGTCGTGAACGCATCAAAGCTTGTAAAGTCATATGGCTTTACTCTCGGCTTGCAGATGATGGTCGGGCTCTACGGCTCTTCCCCCGATACCGACATATATACCGCCGAACGTCTGATAGCTCTCGAGCCCTCCGAGGCGCGAATCTACCCTACGGTTATCCTTAAAAATACCCGTCTCGGAGAGCTTTTTCTGAGCGGAGAATACCGACCTTACGCCTTAAACGACGCAGTTGCGCTCTGCGCGAGGCTTCTCGATATGTTTGAAGCAGCGGGGATATCGGTGATAAAGCTTGGGCTTCATTCTTCTCAGGACGTCGAAAAGGACATGCTCGGAGGGCTCTATCATCCCGCTTTTCGTGAGCTCTGCGAAAGCCTTCGCTATCGAAACGAAATGGAGCGGCTCATCGGTACTGACAAGGAAGCTGCCTTTACAGTGCCGCAGAGGGAGCTTTCAAAGGCTCTCGGTCAGAAAAGATCGAATATAGAATATTTCCGCTCGAAGGGCGTTGAGGTCAGGCTGATACCCGACCCGCAAGCCCTCGGGCATAAGATAAAAAGACAAACGGAGGACGACTAAGTGTATTTAAAATCGCTTGAACTTCACGGCTTCAAGTCCTTTCCCGACAAAGTAACTCTTGAATTCGGCAAGGGGCTTACTGCCGTTGTCGGACCGAACGGCAGCGGAAAATCGAATATCGGCGACGCCGTGAGGTGGGTCCTCGGCGAGCAGTCATCAAAAACGCTGCGCGGCGGCAAGATGGAGGACGTAATTTTCGGCGGAACTCAGCAGCGCAAGCCAGTGGGCTTCGCCTCGGTAACGCTGAATATCGTCAACGACGACCGAACCCTCTCCGTCGACGCCGACACCGTAAGCGTAACGCGCAAGCTCTACCGCAACGGCGACAGCGAATACCTTATAAACGGCAGCCCCGTTAGGCTCCGCGACGTAGTCGAGCTGTTTATGGACACCGGTCTCGGGCGCGACGGCTACTCGATAATCGGTCAGGGCAGAGTTGCCGATATCGTCGGCAGCAAGTCGGGTGAGCGCAGAGAGATCTTTGAAGAAGCCGCCGGAATATCGAAATTCCGCTATAAAAAGGCGGAATCTGAGCGCAGGCTCGCCGCCGCCGAGGACAATATCCTCAGGCTCAAAGACATTCTTTCCGAGCTCGAAGGAAGGGTCGAGCCGCTCAGAGTCCAGTCGGAAAAGGCGAAAAAATACCTCGTCCTTGCCGATTCGCGCCGCTCGCTCGAAATAGCTGTCTGGACCCGCAGATTGCAGGAACTGAGCGGAGTCATCGACGGCTTGGAGGACAGGCTTTTGGCTTCTAACGCCGAATACGAGCACCTGAGCAGCGAGATAGACAAATGCGACGCCGATATTTCCGAGCTCTCGCGCAAGCGCCAGCTTTGCACCGCCGCCGCCGAGGAATACCGCCTGAGGATCTCCGAGCTAGAAAGTCTCGGCGCCACCGCCGCAGCCGACATCGCGGTCTATAAGAACAATATCCAGCATTTCAACGCCCAGATCGACGAAAACATTCAGCGCAAGTCGGAGCTTTCTCTCGGAGAAACTCAGCTTCGCGAGAAGATAGCCGCGAAAAAAGCCGAGATCGAAAGCATCGAAGAGGAAAAATCCGGAATTGAAGCCGAGATAGCCGAGCTTTCCGAAAAGCTCTCGACCCTTTCGCTTGAGGCTGACGAATTCGAGCGCTCCCTTTCGGACAGAAACGAGGAGCTCAACCGCCTTTACATCAGAAAATCAGAGCTGAGCTTTTCAATCGCAAGCGCGGATTCGCTTAAAGCCGAGCTTGAAAAAACCGTCTCCGACGCCAAAAACGCCGTCTTACAGGGAAAATCCGAGGCGAATAGCGCCGAAAACGAGCTCGCGCGTCTCGATAAAGAGATAGCCGATGCGCAGGAAGCCTCGAAGGATCATACCAACCGTTTAAACGGCTTCCAGATGCTCTATAATAAAAAGAGCGAGCAGCTCAAGGCGCTCACTGAAGAGTGCAACAGCGCCGACCTCGACATAAGAAACCTGAGCCAGCGCAGGCAGATGCTTTTGGACCTCGAAAACTCGATGGAGGGCTTCGCGGGGAGCGTCAGGCAGATAGTCAAGGCAGGCAGAAGCGGTCAGCTTAGGGGTGTCAGGGGTACCGTCGCCCAGCTCATCTCGGTCGAACAAAAATACAGCCTCGCCATCGAGACCGCACTCGGCGGCGCGCTCCAGAATATCGTCGTCGACAGTGAGGATACCGCCAAGCGCGGAATAAAGATTTTAAAGGAGACCAACGGAGGTCGCGCGACCTTCCTGCCGATAACCTCCGTAAAGGGAAACACCCTTACAGAGAAGAACCTCGATATGCAGGAGGGCTATATTGCCCTCGCGAGCGAGCTCGTGAGCTTCGAGCCGGAATACCGCGGGATAGTCGATTCGCTTCTCGGCAGGATAGTTATCGCCGAGGACATCGACCTCGCCTCGAATATCGCGAAGAAATACGGCTATAAATTCAGGATAATAACCCTCGACGGTCAGGTCATCAACGCGGGCGGCTCCTTCACGGGAGGAAGCTCTCAGCGCTCGTCTGGCGTGCTTTCGAGGAGGAACGAGATAAAGTCGATAGAATCCCGCCTCGAAAAGCTCAGCGCCTCTTATGAAACCGTAAAGCGCAGGCGCGAGAGCCTTTCCGCCGAGACCGAAAAGCTCGGCTTTGACCTCGAGGGCGAACGGGATATGATATCGAGGGCAGAGACCGAAAAGGTCCGCCTCGAAGGCGAAAAGGGCAGGATATCAGCCCTTAAGGAGCAATACGAAAAGCGCATAGCCGAGCTCGAAAAGAGCATCGGCGACAGCGCCGAGAGAATAGCCGCCTCTGCCGCTCAGAAGGAATCGGATTCCGCCGAGCTCAAAGACTGCGAAGCAAAGATTTCCGCGCTCGAAAGCGAGCTCTCGGCAGCTCAGGAAAAGAGCGGAGAGACAAAGGGCGTCAGAGAAAAGCTCTCGGAAGGGATTTCCGACCGCAGGCTCAGGATAGCCGGTCTTTCTAAGGACGTTCAGTCCTGCGAAGATGAGATTTCAAGGCTCGAACAGAGCATCGTCGATTCCGAAGCCGAGGCAAAGCGGTATGACGAGAAGATAGGCGAGCTCAAAAAGGCTATCGACGACGAAAACATAAAACTCGAGGAACGCGGGCGCGAGGCAGACGAAGCAAAGCAGACCGCCGCTTCGCTTTCGGATAAAATCAGGGAGGAAAACGAGCGCGGGCTCGAATATGAGCGGCAGTCGCAGAGCCTCAGGGGAATCCAGCGCTCGAAATCCGACGAAAAAGAGACCGTCTCGGCTGAGATATCCCGCATAACCGAGCGCCGCGACAACGTAAAAAAAGAAAGCGACGGAATGATCGCCCAGCTCTGGGAGTCATACTCGCTTACCGTTGCCGACGCCGCGGCTCAGGCTGAGGATATAGAAGACATCGCCGACGCTCAGAAGCGCCTCAACGAGATTAAGAACAAGATACGCGCGCTCGGCTCGGTCAACACCGACGCCATCGACGAATATAAGGAAGTAAAGGAACGATACGAATTCCTTTCGGGGCAGCTCGGCGACGTTACGCAGTCAAAAGACGAGTTAGAAAAGCTTATTGCAAGCCTAACCAAGAGTATGCGCGAGATATTCACCGAGAGCTTCAATAAGATAAACGAAAACTTCAAGACCACCTTCGTCGAGCTGTTCGGAGGGGGCAGGGGAGAGCTGATTCTTACCGACCCCGACAACGTTCTTGAATCCGGCATCGAGATAAACGTAGCCCCTCCGGGAAAGGTCATAAAAAACCTGTCGCTGCTATCGGGAGGAGAGCAGGCGTTCGTCGCAATAGCGATATACTTCGCGATACTCAAGCTCCGCCCGTCGCCGTTCTGCATACTCGACGAGATTGAAGCGGCGCTCGACGACGTGAACGTAACGCGCTATGCGCAGTATCTCAGAAACTTCACCGGCACCACTCAGTTTATACTTATAACCCACAGAAGAGGAACTATGGAGGAGGCCGACGTTCTTTACGGCGTTACGATGCAGGAAAAGGGCGTTTCAAAGCTTCTGAGAATGGATATAAGCGAAGTAGGAAATACGGAAGCGGAATAAGGAGACATTATGGGATTTTTTGAAAAGCTTAAACAGGGTCTTAAAAAGACAAAATCCGGACTTAT
Source organism: uncultured Clostridia bacterium (assembly GCA_947627875.1). GTDB lineage: Bacteria > Bacillota > Clostridia > Oscillospirales > Ruminococcaceae > Faeciplasma. The sequence goes on along the minus strand of CANQXS010000002.1, from coordinate 128,442 downwards.
CGGCAGCATAAATTCGCTGCTCTCGGGCTCAGAGATAAACGACGATTTTTACGACGAGCTCGAAGAAACGCTTATCCTCTCGGATATCGGCGCAAAGACCTCGGAGGATATCGTTTCGGGTCTTCGCCAAAGGGTAAAGGAGCAAAAGCTCTCGACCCCCGACGAGGTCCGCGAGGCTTTAAAGCAGATGATTAGGGAGATGCTCGGCGACGACACCCCGCTCGACCTTTCGACCGTTCCGTCGGTGGTGCTCGTTATCGGCGTAAACGGCGTTGGAAAGACCACGGCTATAGGCAAGCTCTCAAATCAGCTCCGAAGCGAGGGGAAGCGCGTTATCGTCGCGGCGGCGGATACCTTCCGCGCGGCTGCTATTGATCAGCTCAACGTCTGGACCGACCGCGCCGGAGTAGAGATAGTAAAGCATAACGAGGGCTCGGACCCCGCGGCCGTTGTATACGACGCTCTCGACGCGGCGAAATCCCGCAACGCCGACGTTGTTATCATCGACACCGCCGGAAGGCTTCATAACAAGTCGAACCTTATGAACGAGCTTGCAAAGATATCGAGAATAGTCCGCCAAAAGGCGGAGGGCTGCGCATTGGAGGTCCTTATAGCCCTCGACGCCACAACGGGTCAGAACGCCGTTAATCAGGCTCGGGCGTTCAACGAAGCCGCCGACATCACGGGAATAATCCTTACCAAGCTCGACAGCTCCGCTAAGGGCGGGATAGTCATTTCCATCGCCAACGAGCTCAAAGTCCCCGTGAAGCTTGTTTCGGTCGGTGAAAAGATAGACGATCTACAGCCTTTCTCGGCGCATGATTTCGTCGAGGCGCTGTTTGAAAACGACGACTGAGGGGAAAGCTATGACAAAGATGATACTTGCAAGCTCGAATCCGCATAAGCTCCGCGAATTCCGCGAGATCTTGGAACCGCTCGGCTGCGAAGTCGTTTCGCAGAAGGACGCAGGAATAGATATCGAGCCCGAAGAGAACGGCGCCACATTCGAGGAAAACTCCGCGATAAAGGCAAGGACCATTTACGGCATCGCGAAATGCGCGGTTATTGCCGACGACAGCGGTCTTGAGGTAGACGCTCTCGGCGGCGAGCCCGGGGTTTACTCCGCGCGCTACGGCGGTACTCGCGACGACATCGCGCATAACTACCTCGTTATAAAAAAGCTTGAGGGCGTTCCCGACGAAAAGCGGACCGCAAGGTTTGTCTGCGCGATAACCTATATCGACTCCGACGGCAGCGAATCGCATTTTCTCGGCAAGTTCGAGGGAAGGATAGGCTACGAAATGAGAGGGGAACACGGCTTCGGCTACGACCCGATATTTATGGTCGGCGATATAAGCTCCGCAGAGATGACCCCCGAGCAGAAAAACGCCGTGAGCCACCGCGGAAAGGCTTTAAGAGCCCTTGCGGAATATATTCGCCTCAAAAATCAATGAGGACTCTGTATATCTCCGACCTCGACGGAACCCTTCTGCGAAGCAGCGAGCGAACTTCGGAGTTTACGAACGGCGTTATAAACAGTCTGACAGCAAAAGGAATGCTCTTTTCCTATGCGACGGCGCGCTCTGCCGTTACCGCTTCAAAGGTCACGAACGGGCTTGTGTCAAAGATTCCGCTTATAACCTATAACGGTGCCGCCGTAGTCGAAAACGCCTGCGACGAGCTTAAAGCCGCGGCGACAGGAGTCATCGGCTCGAACGAGGACGACGGAGTTGCAAAATGGCTTCTCGAAAACTATAAATAATTATCGGAGGAATAATATGCTGACTTCAAAACAGCGCTCATATTTAAAGGGCATAGCCGCAAATCTCGAACCTGCGTTTCAGGTCGGGAAGGGCGGCGTATCGAAAGAGCAGGCTGAGGGGATATCGAAATACCTCACAGCCCACGAGCTCGTAAAGATAAAGGTGCTCGACAATTCGCTTTATACCGCCGACGAAGCCGCGCGCGAGCTCGCCTCGCTGACCGGTTCCGAGGTCGTAATCGTTATCGGCTCAAAAGCGGTTTTGTTCCGCCCTAATCCCGAAAAGCCGACGGTAAGCCAAAATCTTTGAAAGCAATATATCAGGAAAAGAGGGCTTAACATTGACCGACCCGAGAATTCCCGAAATGAAGGAATTTCTTAAAGAAAACCTCTCCGAAAAGAGATATACCCACAGCTTAAACGTTGCCGCCGCAGCGAAGCGCCTCGCCGAAATAAACGGCGCAGACGCCGATAAATGCTATCTTGCGGGGCTTCTTCACGACATCTGTAAGGAGCTTCCGAAGCCCGAGCAGCTCGAGCTGGTTAAGCGCTCCGAGTTTGAAGTCTCCGAAATCGAGCTCGGCGCGCCTAAGACCCACCACGCCATAGCCGGAGCCGTTTTCGTGAAGGAAAAATACGGCATCACCGACCGCGATATCCTCTCGCCGATACGCTGGCACACCGTCGGAAAGGGCGGTATGACCCTTAACGAGAAGATAATCTATATGGCTGACCTTATTTCGGACGACCGCAGCTATGGCGACATCGAGAGAATAAGAAAAATCACTTATGCCGACCTCAACCGCGGGCTTTACGAAGCCTTCAAATGGATGATACAGGAAAACCTCGAAAAATGCAGGCTTATACCTCCGTCTACATACGACGCATACAACGAATACACCGCTTTGGAGATTTCAAGGCTCGGCGACGGATAACAGGAGATTCGGGAAGCAGCGCCCCGTCGGGTTTTCCGAATGAAAAAAACCGGATTTGCATTCACGCTTATAACCTTCTGCCTCGTCAGCGCGGCGGCGACTCTCGCGATTCTCGGCAGCGCCGCAAGAGCCGCAAGGCTTCGGGTGGCCTCGCAGTATAACGAACCCGACTATATCAGATATATCTCCGAGGGCTACGGGTTCGACACCGTCAGCAGCAAGAAAAACTATCTGATAACCGTAACCGACGGCGAGCTGCCCGTAAGGATCCACGTTTTTACCGTCGACGAAGACAAAAATACTGTAGATATCCTCGAGCTCCCGCCCGACTCTTATGTTATCGCCGACGGCTATTTTGGGACGCTCCGCGACGCTTTTTCGACCTCAGTCTACACTCAGATTGCCGAAGCCGCCCTTCGGCTCGAAATAAGCGGCTCGGTAAGCTTTGACGCCGTTACTTTTGGCGACATCGCGCAGCTCTTAGAGGTTAAGCTTGAGCTCCCGAAGGGCGTTTATCGGGCGCGAGAGATTGAAGTTACCGAAGATGTCGGCAAAAAGATCGCCCTCGACGGCTTCTGCTATTCCGGCGGAGACAAAGAGGCTGTCGCGCTCTACCGAAGGCTTCTTGCTGGTATCTTTTCCGAAATGAGCAGGCGAGGCTCGTTTGAAAGCTTCTCTTTGCTGATGAATCTTATCGTAAACCGGTTCGATACCGATATGCCGATGGACGAAATCATCGCCGCGGTAAATTCCGTCAGCGGCGTTAAACTCAGAAAGATAAATCTTCGGCTCGCAGTCGGATATCCGGCGAAGTTCGGCGATTCGAGGATATGGTCGCTCAGCGCCGACGGAATGGCTGAGCTTTTAAACAAATACTTTCGCGTAAAGGGTATAGAAGTCCCCAAGGAAAATCTGAGCGTCCCCGCGGCGCCGGCAGGGGAGTTCCCTTATGAAAATCTGCCCGTAAAGGCAGCGGATATACTGGAATGACAAAAAGGAGGAAAACGGTATGACACAACTCGAAAAGCTGTCGACCATAGTAAAGGCTCTCGATTCAAAGAGCGCGCAGGACATCAGGGTGATAAGGATAGGCGACCTCACTATTGTTGCCGACTATTTCGTCATCGCCAACGGCACCTCGACGACCCACACCCGCGGTCTTGTCGACGAGGTCGATTTCAGAATGGGCGAAAAGGGCGTGAACGTCGACCATATCGAGGGAGTAGACGGCGCGAGCTGGATAGCTATGGACTACGGCGATATAGTTGTCCACGTCTTCTACCGCGACGTCAGGGAGCAGTATAACCTCGAAAAGCTCTGGAGCGACGGAGAAGCGGTTGACATCGCGACTTTATTGTGATACAATATTGTCCGATTTCCCGATTTCTATTTTTCATAAAAAGGAATGATTCAGATGAAATACGATTTTTCCGCCGTTGAAGCAAAATGGCAGAAATACTGGGAGGAAAACAAGACATTTGAGGTAGAGATAGACCGCACAAAGCCGAAGTATTACGCTTTGGTGGAATTTCCCTACCCCTCGGGCGCGGGTATGCACGTCGGGCATATAAAGGCTTATACCGGTCTTGAGGCGCTCTCGCGCAAGAAGCGCCTTGAGGGCTATAACGTCCTCTTCCCGATGGGCTTCGACGCGTTCGGTCTTCCCGCAGAAAACTACGCCATAAAAACCGGCGTACACCCCCGCGTCTCAACCGACCGCAACATCGCTCACTTCTCTGAGCAGATGAAAAAGGTGGGCTACAGCTTCGACTGGTCCCGCGTGGTCGACACCTCCGACGAAAACTACTATAAATGGACTCAGTGGATATTCCTGAAGATGTTCGAGAACGGTCTCGTATTCAGGGATACCGCGCTCGTCAACTACTGCCCGAGCTGCAAGGTCGTCCTTTCAAACGAGGATTCTCAGGGCGGCAAGTGCGATGTTTGCCACAGCGACATCGTTCAGATGTCGAAAGAGGTTTGGTACTTAAGGATAACCGAATATTGCGATAAGCTCCTCGAAGGGCTCAACGAGGTTGATTATCTTCCCTATGTAAAGGCTCAGCAGGAAAACTGGATAGGAAAATCAACAGGCGCTTTCGTAAACTTCGAGCTCAAGGGTTCAAGCGAAAAGCTCAGAATATATACCACCCGCCCAGACACTCTTTACGGCGTCACCTTTATGGTAATCGCTCCCGAGCACCCGATAATCGACCGCAGCGCAGGCGTTATAAAGAACCTTGACGAGGTAAAGGCTTATAGGGCGGAATGCGCCAAGAAGACCGAATTTGAGCGCACTCAGCTCGTTAAGGACAAGACCGGCGTTAAGCTCGACGGCTTAAGCGCCGTAAACCCAGTAAACGGCAAGGAGATCCCGATTTATATTTCGGACTACGTTATGATGGGCTACGGCACCGGCGCGATTATGGCCGTTCCCGCGCACGACCAGCGCGACTGGGAATTTGCAAAGAAATTCGGAATCGACATAATCGAGGTCATCAAGGGCGGAGACATCGAGAAGGAAGCCTATACCGGCGACGGCGAAATGGTCAACTCCGGCGTTCTCAACGGTCTTACAAATAAAAAGGACTCCATCGAAAAGATGCTCGGCTTCCTCACCGAAAAGGGGATAGGCGAAAAGGGCGTTCAGTATAAGATGAAGGACTGGGCTTTCAACCGCCAACGCTACTGGGGCGAGCCTATCCCAATCGTCCACTGTCCTCACTGCGGAATGGTCGCCGTTCCTTACGACGAGCTTCCGCTCAGGCTGCCCGACGTCGAAAACTTCGAGCCCGGCACCGACGGTCAGAGCCCGCTCGCAAGAATAGAGAGCTTTGTAAACTGCAAATGCCCGAAATGCGGCGGCGACGCCAAGCGCGAGACCGATACCATGCCTCAGTGGGCGGGTTCTTCGTGGTATTATCTTAGGTATGTAGACCCGCACAATTCCGAGGTGTTCGCCTCAAAAGAGGCTATGGAATACTGGCTCCCCGTAGACTGGTATAACGGCGGCAACGAGCACGTCACCCGCCATATGATCTATTCGAGATTCTGGCACCGCTTCCTCTACGACATCGGCGAGGTCCCCACTCCCGAGCCCTATATGAAGCGCACCTGCCAGGGGCTCATACTCGGTCCCGACGGCGATAAGATGTCGAAATCGAAGGGCAACGTCGTCGACCCGCTCGACGTTATAAATGTCTACGGCGCCGACGTTCTCAGGGTTTACGTCCTCTTTATGGGCGACTACGAAAAGGCTGCGCCCTGGTCGGAATCCGGCGTTACGGGCTGCAAGCGCTTCCTCGAAAGGGTCTGGGGTCTTCAGGACATTATGACCGACGGCGAGAATTACCGCCCCGAGTTCGTCTCTAAGATGCACAAGGCGATAAAGAAGGTAACTCTCGATATCGACTCGATGAAGTATAACACCGCCATCGCCGCGCTTATGACTCTTATCAACGATTTCTATGCGAGCGGAAGCGTAACCCGCGCGGAGCTCAGAGACTTCTGCATACTTCTCTATCCGTTTGCGCCCCATATTACCGAAGAGATCTACGAGGCTCAGCGCTTCGGCGGATATCTCCATAACGCCGAGTGGGCTAAATACGACGACGCTCTCTGCCGCGAAGACGAAGTTGAGGTAGCCGTACAGGTCAACGGAAAGATCAGGGAGAAGCTCACCGTAAGCGCCGACGCCTCTCAGGACGAGGTCGTCGAAGCCGCAAAATCGCTCGAAAGAATAGCCTCGGAAATCGCCGGAAAGCAGATAGTAAAGGCGATTTACGTCAAGGGAAGGCTCGTCAATATTGTCGTGAAGTAAAAAACGCAAGAATTTTGCTTTTGGGTATTGACTTATCGGGCATAAAGGATTATAATTATACAGTACATTGTGATGTGATGTAAAATACCTTCGCCCTCAGGCGGCAAAGGGAGGGAACAGTAAATGGCAGAAGTTCGTGTCGGCAAAAATGAGTCTTTGGATACGGCTCTTAAGCGTTTTAAGAGATCCTGCGCCAGAGACGGCATCATAGCCGAAGTTCGCAAGCGCGAGCAGTACGAAAAGCCTTCGGTAAGGCGCAAGAAAAAGTCGGAAGCTGCTCGTAAGCGCAAGTACTGATTTAAAAGTGCAATATAAAACGAAAGCGGGCAGAGTATCTCTGTTCGCTTCGGTTTTTATTGCGGTAACGGAGGCGGTATTTTGCTTCATAAGCCGGACTATGTTTTTGATTCTATAGCCGATATTTCGCCCGCCTTCTTTGAAAAAGAGGGCATAGAGGCGCTTATCTTAGACCTCGACAACACCCTGACTACCCATAACAACCCCGTTCCCGACGCCGTGAGGCTGAAATGGTTTGAAGATATGAAGTCGCGCGGGCTTAAGATGATAATAGTCTCAAACAACCACCCCGAGCGGGTAAAGCCCTTCGCCGAGTTTTTGGGGCTCGACTTCGTTCCCGACGGCAGAAAGCCTCTGCCGCGGGGCTATAACGAAGCCTGCAGGCGGCTCGGAATACCGAAAAAGAAGATAGCCGCCGTAGGGGATCAGATCTTCACCGACGTTATGGGCTGCAAAGCCGCTGGAATACGCTCGGTATTCGTCTTTCCGATAGAATACGAGACCGGTTTCTGGTTCAGGGTAAAGCGCACGCTCGAAAAGCCGCTTTTGCCGAATAGACCTAATAGAGGAGGGTAAAAATGTCAGCAATATTCGGACCCGCCGGCAGTGCGGAGAATTTTTCAAAGCTCTATAAATCATCGGCGGATATGCCGAAATATCTGAGCGAGCTCGGGCTCGACGCCTTTGAGTATCAGTGCGGTCAGGGAGTAAGGGTGTCAGACGCCGTCGGCGCCGCTCTGAAAGCCAACGCCGAAAAATACGGCATAACCCTCTCGCTCCATGCTCCCTATTTCATTTCGCTTTCGAGCGTAGAGCCCGAAAAGCGTGACAAATCCATCGACTACATACTCCAGAGCGCCGCCGCGGCTAAAAAAATCGGCGCCGAGAGGATAGTCATTCACTCCGGCTCCTGCTCGAAGATATCCCGCGAGGAGGCTTTATCTCTCGCGAAGGACACTCTTTCTAAAGCTCGCAAAGCCGCCGTTGAAGCCGGATTTGAGGATATCATATTCTGCCCCGAAACTATGGGAAAATTTAACCAGCTCGGGAACCTTGAGGAAGTCTTGGAGCTTTGCCGCCTCGACGACAGTTTTTTGCCGACCGTCGATTTCGGTCATTTAAACGCCCGCACCATCGGCAAGGTCAATTCAAAAGAAGCTTTTGCAGGTATCCTCGACAGCATCGAAAACCGCCTCGGCAGCGACAGGCTCAGGCGATTCCACTCTCATTTCTCGAAAATCGAGTATACCGAGGGCGGAGGCGAAAAGCGGCACCTTACGTTTGAAGATTTGCTCTACGGTCCGAATTTCGAGCCGCTGATGGAGCTTGTCGCAAAGAAAAATCTCAGCCCGACATTTATCTGCGAAAGCGCCGGAACCCAGGATATCGACGCTTTAGCGATGAAAAAATACTATACCGACGAACTTAACAAACAGGGAGGATAATTATGACAAAATATGAAAGACTTATGAACGAGCTGCCTTCAACCGTTGACGCGGCGCTCGTCACAGAAGACGTAAACAGGCGGTATTTCACTGGAATGAAGTCGTCCGCGGGAACGGTTTTGGTTACCCGCGAGAAGGCTTATCTTATCATCGACTTCCGCTACATCGAAAAGGCGAGAAAGACCGTCCGCGACGCGGAAGTTATTATGCAGGATAAAGCCAGCAGCCAGATCAACGAGCTTCTTGCAAAGCACGGCTGCAAGAATTTGGCGATAGAGAGCCGGTCCGTCACCGTCGCGCAGTTAAATGATATGAAGAGCAAGATAAATGTCGAAATCGTCGATACTTCCGCGCTCTCCGACGCTATCGACGCGCTGAGAATAGTCAAAACTCAGGACGAGATCGACAAGATAATCAAGGCTCAGAGGATAGCCGAGGCAGCTTTTGACGACGCTTTGAACTTCATCAAGCCCGGTGTTACCGAGCGGGAGATAGGTCTGCACCTTGATTATTACATGCTCCTTCACGGCGCTGAGGCTTTGAGCTTTGACACCATCGCCGTCTCGGGTCCCAACACGTCAATGTGCCACGGCGTTCCTACCGACAGACCGGTTAAGTCGGGCGAATTTGTCCTTATGGACTACGGCGCGACTTACGAAGGCTACCACAGCGATATGACGAGAACGGTTTGCGTCGGCAAGCCCACCGAGAAGATGGAAAAGGTTTACGCCATTGTTCTCGACGCTCAGCTAAAGGCTCTTGCAGAAATAAAGGCGGGCGTCCGCGGCGCGGATATAGATAAAATAGCGCGCGACGTAATAACCGAAGCCGGCTATGGCGAAGCCTTCGGTCATTCCTTGGGGCATGGCGTGGGAATGAATATCCACGAGACCCCGAACGCGTCTCCTTCTTCTAAGCATATCTTCAAGGAGAATATGATAGTTACCGTCGAGCCGGGAATATATCTTCCCGACGAATTCGGAGTAAGGATAGAAGATTTTGTCATAATAAAGGAAAACGGCTGCGAAAATATGACTCTGGCAAAGAAAAATCTGATTTCTTTGTAAAAACACTTGCATTATTTGAAAAGATAGGTTACAATATATTGTACTCTACGGCATAAGAAAAAAGACATAAGAAAGTGAGGACACTCATATGATCACAGCAGGTGATTTCAGAAACGGTGTAACATTTGAAGAAGACGGCAACGTCATGCAGGTAATCGAATTCCAGCATGTCAAGCCGGGCAAGGGCGCTGCTTTTGTGAGAACCAAGACCAAAAATGTTCTTACGGGTGCGGTTGTCGAAAAGTCGTACAACCCCACCGCCAAGTTCCCGACGGCATATATCGAGAGAAAGGATATGGAATACTCTTATTCCGACGGCGAGCTTTATTACTTCATGGATTCCGAGACCTACGAGCAGGTTCCCGTCAGCCCTAACGACGTTGGCGACAGCTTCCGCTTCGTAAAGGAAAATATGGTCTGCACGATCCTGTCCTACAAGGGCAAGGTATTCGGCGTTGAGCCCCCGTTCTTCGTAGACCTCGTCGTCACCCAGACCGACCCGGGCTTTAAAGGCGACACCGCTACCAACGCCACCAAGCCCGCAACTCTTGAGACCGGCGCAGAGATAAAGGTTCCGCTCTTCATCAATGAGGGCGATGTTATCCGCGTCGACACCCGCACCGGCGAGTATATGCAAAGAGCATAATCCCGCCGAAGTATTTTAACGATTTGAAAGGAGAATTTCTATGCTTTCCGAAAAGGCTGCCTATCTTAAAGGTCTTCTTGACGGTCTTGAAATCGACGGTTCCACAAAGGAGGGCAAGGTTCTGCTTGCTCTTTACGACGTGATAAGCGAGATCTGCGAGACCGTAGACACTATCGACGCCGACGTCGACGATATCGTCGAGTTCTGCGACACCGTCGATCAGGACCTCTCCGACGTTGAAGACGCCGTATTCGGCGACGAAGACGAGTGCGACTGCGACGAATGTGATTGCGACGACTGCGATTGCTGCGACGATGACGACTGCGAATATGAAGTAGTCTGCCCGACCTGCGGCGACACTATCGAGCTCAACGACCTCATGCTCGAGGACGGCTCGGTCGAATGTCCCAACTGCGGCGAGCTTCTTGAATTCGACGTCGACGAAGTCGAAGAAGGAGAGGAAGAGGACGGGGAATAATCCCGCCAAAAAACTTAATATTGATATCTTCGGGGTAGGGTGAGAATCCCAATCGGCGGTAAAGTCCGCGAGCAGCGCCGCAAGGCGCGCAGGAACCGGTGAAATTCCGGTACCGACGGTAACGCGCGAAAAGGCGCGGAGTCCGGATGAGAGAAGATCATCGGCATTGACCGAAAACCCGCGGATTTTTTCGCGGGTTTTTAATATTTTCAGGAGATGTTTTTTATGCAGACAAAATCAACCTCAAAAACAGTAACTCTTGTCCTTGCGGCGCTCTTTTCCGCGCTCGCATATCTGACAGTATTCATTCTCAGGATACCCTTTGTTCCCGTGGTCGGGTTCCTTAAATATGAGGCTAAAGACGCGGTTTTAGCGCTCGAAGCGCTTATTATAGGTCCGCTGCCTTCGGCTCTCAGCTCGCTCGTCATTTCGCTTATCGAGATGGTGACCATAAGCGACACGGGGATAATCGGCGCAGTTATGAACTTTTTGTCCTCAATGGCTTTCGTGCTGCCGGTAGGTATCATCTATAAATACCGCAGGAGCTTAAACGGCGCTATGATAGGGCTTTCGCTGTCGGTTATATGCGAAACCGCGGTAATGCTCCTTTGGAACTATCTTATCTCTCCGCTTTATATGGGTATCTCGCGGGAGGCAATAACCGAGCTTCTGCTCCCGGGATTTCTGCCCTTTAACCTCGTTAAGTCGCTGATCAACGCCTGCATAACCTTCCTGCTCTATAAGCCGATCATGACGGTTTTAAGAAAGGCGAATCTTCTCCCGAAAAGGGAGGGCTGCGAGAGCAAAAAGAGCGCACTGCCGGTCGTTGCCAACGCCGTGTGCCTGCTTCTGCTCGCGGCGGCGATAGTTGCGCTGATAGTATCGAAGATAAAAGGCTGATGTTTTTCATATAATTGCCGATTTCCTATTGACATTTTCCGCGCAAGGAAGTATAATACATTAAACCGAATAAGCCTTATCAAGAGCGGCGGAGGGAACAGGCCCCATGAAGCCCGGCAACCTTTAAAAGGTGCTAAATCCTGCGGTTTTACCGAAAGATGAGGACGATTGAATTTTTCGCGCTCCTTTCGGGGCGCGTTTTTTGTAAAGTCAAAACGGAGGACAGTAAATGAAAAAGCTTTTTACATCGGAATCAGTAACAGAAGGTCATCCCGATAAGCTCTGCGACCGCGTTTCCGAGGCGATTCTCGACGAATGCCTCGCGCAGGACAAAATGTCGCGGGTCGCCTGCGAGACCTTTGCCGCCACCGGAATGGTCATGTGCTGCGGAGAAATAACCTCAAACGCGAAGCTCGATATCCCCGAAATCGTCCGCGGCGCCGTCAGGGATATAGGCTACGACCGCGCAAAATACGGTCTCGACTGCGACACCTGCTCGGTTCTCAGCTCTATTCACCGCCAGTCGCCCGACATCGCTCAGGGCGTCGACGATGCTTATGAGAGCCGCGGTTCGGGAAGATTCGATATCGGCGCAGGGGACCAGGGAATGATGTTCGGCTTCGCCTGCGACGAGACCCCCGAGCTTATGCCTATGCCCATTTTATATGCCCACAGGCTTGCAAAGCGCCTTGCCGACCTCAGAAAGAGCGGCGAGCTTAGTTATCTTCGCCCCGACGGAAAGAGCCAGGTAACCGTTGAATACGACGGCTCCAAGCCCGTAAGGATAGACAGCGTTGTTATCTCTGCTCAGCATGACCCCGACGTTTCGCAGGAAGTAATCCGGCGCGACGTTATCGAAAGAGTTATCCGCGAAGTTATACCTTCGGGGCTTCTTGATAACGACACAGTTTTCTATGTAAATCCGACGGGCAGATTCGTAATCGGCGGACCCCAGGGCGACTGTGGTCTTACCGGCAGGAAAATAATTGTAGATACCTACGGCGGATATTCCCGCCATGGCGGCGGTGCCTTCAGCGGCAAGGACCCCACCAAGGTCGACCGCTCGGCAGCCTATGCCGCGCGCTATGCCGCTAAAAACATCGTTGCTGCGGGTCTTGCAAGCAAATGCGAGCTCCAGATTGCCTATGCCATCGGAGTTGCAAAGCCGGTTTCGCTTATGGTAGATACCTTCGGGACAGGAAAGGTTAGCGACGAAAAGCTCGCCCGGGCTGTCGGCAGGGTGTTCGACCTCCGCCCTGCGGCGATAATCGAGCTTTTGAGCTTAAGAAATATGAAATATCTCCCGCTCTCGGCATACGGTCATATGGGCAGAGAAGACCTCGGCGTTTCCTGGGAAAAGACCGATAAGGTCGAAGCGCTCCTCGACGCCGTAAAATGAAGCTCAAGCCCTCAGAAGCGGCGTTTATCCTTATTTGCCTTGCCGCAGCTGCGGTATCGGTCGCCGCGGTTTACATCTCCCGCTCAAGGGCAGAAGAAAGCCCGCTTTACGTCGAACCCGGGACCGAGTACGACGCTTACTCGGAATATGATGTCTCGGTCCTCAACTCCGCGACAGCCGCCGACTTTATGCAAATCAGCGGGATAGGCGAGGTCAAGGCGGGGGATATAATCGCTTACCGCGACGCCATAGGCGGCTTTAAGAGCGCTGCTCAGTTAAAAGACGTCAGCGGCATCAGCGACTCGCTGTTCCGGCGGATAATCGACTATTTTTACCTGACGGCTCATGCCGAAACCTCCGCAGCGGCAGTCTCGGAAGTCCAAGTTACATCTCCCGAGGCGACCGCTCCCGAAAAAGCAACCGATGAGCCCCGCAAGACCGCCAAAGCTACCGTCTCTACAGAGCCCGACGAGCCCGAGATTCCTCCCAAGACAGTCACCGAAGAGCGCGTGATGCGCGAGGTAAACGTAAACGAAGCAAGCGCCGAAGAGATCGCCGACGCGCTTTTGATAGAGCCCGAGCTCGCCGAGGAGATAGTCGCCCTGCGCGAAAGGATACATAAAATATCGACCGTTCAGGAGCTCTACGGCTTCTGCGACGGAATGACTGCCGAAATCTACCGCAGAATAAAGGACTATGTGAGATTTGATTAAAACTTCCAAAAACGTGCAAAACTTTTTTATCAAAAATTTTTCAAAAACCTATTGACAAACTCCGCTTTATAGTCTATAATATCAAATCGTGGCACGGATAAATCGTGCCTGAGGCGCTGATATAGCTCAGCCGGTAGAGCGCATCCTTGGTAAGGATGAGGTCTCCAGTTCGAATCTGGATATCAGCTCCAGAGAAAAGTACTCAAAAACGGCCGTTTTTGGGTGCTTTTTTCATACTTTCTGTGTTTTACTGATATTACCATAAGCATCTCGTGGACAAAAGTAGTGGTTTTTTGCAAAAATTCTGCAAATTTTCAGAAAATTTTCGCCTCTCAAACCCGCATCATCAGGGCGTTTGCGGGGTGTTGTGGTTTGCAAATTTTTTGCAAATTAACCCGCTGCTGGCTGGCAGTACACATTCTCAATAACACTCGCAGATTCCGACTGCGAGGTTCTCCCCTTGACATAATATTTCAATGTCATAGCGGAAGTTGTGTGACCGGCGGCAGCTTGAGCCTGTTTGATGTCATGCGTCTGATCGTAGATGTCAGTAAGCACCGTAGTCCTGAATCTGATAGGAGTAATGTTATCCTCAAATTCAGTATCCTTCTTTATGCGATTACACATTCTACGAACTTGCGAATATGAGAGAGGTCTATCCCCGCCAAACACAAAATCATCCCTATCGCCAGGTTTGAGATATTTAAGAACGATTTTTGATAATCCAATATCCCTGGCACTTGCCTCTGTCTTGGTCGCTTTAATCTCAGGCTGATTCCTTGTGGGGTGTGTGACAGCACGTCTAATATGTAGCAGCATATTCTCCGTGTCGATGTCCGCCCACTTTAGCCCGAGGACTTCTTCAAGACGCAAGGGGTGTAAGGCTTGAATTGCCAGATACGTTCTGTCTGACGGTAGCTTTACCCTGTCAAGATTCTGAATCAGATACCGCATTTGTTCCACGCTGTATTTCTTTGTGGTCTTGCTTGTCTTACCTGTAATTTTAAGGCGCTTAGAGCTGAGAGGATTTCTCTTGATAATATCGTCCTCAACAGCCGTGTTGAAAATCATATTCAACACCATCTTTGTTTTCGCCTTTGTCGCCTTTGCTCCAGACATATTGTTGAACAGTATCTGCACGTCTTCGGTAGCGATATCTTCTATATCCATATCCCCAAAGGCAGGAATGAGATACAGCGATATCTGCCTCATATACGTTTCAGCAGTGGCTGTTTCAATGTTGGGCTTGGCGTAGACATTATACCACATTAAGGCATATTCTCTGAAATTATGCTTATCAGTTCTGCGCGACGCGGTTTCCTCATCATAAAGCTTGATCAGCTTTTCAGCGTACTCCTGCTCATTTTCTGCATGAATCCACAATCGGCGTCCATTCAGCATTATGGTTCGGTTGATTTTTGGCATATGGTCAACTCCTTCTTGAGGTGTACCATATTCCTGATTTATGCATTTATTAAGGTATCCCAACGAGTCATATAATGACTGCCTTAATAATAACATATTTTCATCTACTTTGCAACTATTATTTTCTTGGTTCGTACAAACTACCTCACTTTCAAAACCATAAGGGCTACCGCATAGGCAGCCCTTATTTTTTTATATTATTCCTGCTCCTGTACAGTAATCTGCACAACGCTCTCGTCAGTGAGCGTAGCCGAACCGCCGGTAACTTTGCCATCAGCGTCAACAATCAAAGTAATAGACTTAACGCTGTTGCCGTCTTTACCGGGGGCTCCAGCAGCACCGTCTTTACCGGCAGCACCTGGCGCACCGTCTTTGCCGTTCGTTCCGTTAGTACCGTCCTTGCCTTTCAGTGAGGCAAGCCATTCCTCCTCAGAACCGACATCGGGGTTATTTTCTTTGGCGATATCGTAAGCGCTCTTACCGTCTTGCCCATCTTTGCCGTCCTTACCGTCAGCACCAGGGGCTCCAGTGGCGGGTACTAATGACCACTTTCCGTCCAAACCTCTCTGCTTGACCATTCTGTATCCGGCATTATAAATAATCATTCCTGACCTCACATCTGGTATTGCAGCGTCAATTTCCGCGTCGCTCTTTTGAATAAGCTCGTCGGAAACCAGCACCTCGTCATACCCATATATTTTCTTATATTCAGCCATTTAATTGCCTCCCATTACAAATTCGCGTAGTGGGAGCTTTAGATATGCTCCCACTCGTTCATCATTTCTGTATAAAGCTCAGTGATATATGAATTGCCCTCAAGCTCGTCGTGATATACAGAATACGCACTCGTTATGCGTTTCAGTTCCAGAGGCGTAAGTTCCTTGACATTTTTCTTTTGAGTGTATGTACTCTCAATAATAAACGCTAAAGACTGCTTACTTGCATGCCCCTGCTTTTTCAACATGCTTAGAACGTCCGTTCTGAACTTGTTGTCTTCTTCATTCTGAGCTTGCAGCATTTCCTCGATTCTGCTCAGTCGTTCGTCAACGTCCTGAGCATTAGTTTCGCTTCTTACAAATCCGCCAGCCTTTTTACGGATATATTTCACAACCATAGTGGCAACAGCACAAAAGGATACAATATATCCAAAAGAGCAGCCGATAAGTTTAAACAGCTCAACTCTGTCCATAATACCTCCTTACTGCTGAACTATGAATGTCTTATACCCCTTGTCTTTAAGCTTCTCCTGAAGCTTAACCGCATTATCCTTGACTGCAAAGGCACCGACCTGAACCTTATAAAGACCATTGATTGATACAATATAGGCATCCGTGAATCCCTCTTTAATCAATTTGGTCTTTAGATTAGAGGCATTGGACTTTACCGAGAAAGCCCCGCACTGAACCTTATACAAGGTTTTTTTAGTCACAGCCTCAGACGAATAATAATTATTGACATGCACCAAGAACTTATCCCAATGAGGAAGAATGTAAGTGGGGCAATTTTTCCTTGCGCCAGAGACATAAGCGTCCTTGCCGTACATCCAATAGTTATGCGTATATACGTCATATTTGGGGTCAAGCCCATATTTCTTGCACAGATACGCAACAAGCTTCTCAACGGTAGTTTCGGTCTCGGTGTCCGCGCCGATAGTCTCAATCGCAATCGTGTCAAGGTTGCCGCCAGTCTGATTGCCTCTATGGTCTTTTCTGCGAGAAGAGCCGTCGGCGGCATGCCAGCCCCTCTCATCTTCGTTAAGGTTCTGCCAAATGTCGTTATGCCATACATAGAAGTGGACGACTACGCCGCTCATATTACCGTTGTATGTAGCACGGGTATACTGCTCAGCTGCATTAGTACCCGAAGATACTTTAATATCATTTGTGTTGTGAACGGTGATACCTTTCGGCTTACCCGTGCCATTGTTCAGCTTAGCACAGGGTTTCATCTTGTCACCTTTCTGGACATAGCTTGCAACGTTTTTAGTAGCGACCAAACTGTCAGGAATTATTTTCTGGTTGATAGTCAGCTCATACTGACCGATTTTAACCTTAACAACTTTATCGGGTTTCAAAAAGGTAGCCATAATTAAGCCTCCTCGTCTTTTATCTCCTCACCCTCAAGGCTGACCTCAAGATTGGTGAGGTTATACACCGCAGCCTCAATCAAATTTCTGAGTGACATAGCGTCTATCTTAAAGCCCTTACTCGCAAGGAACTCCTCAACAAACGCAAGCTTTTCAGCACCTCTGCCAGAACCAGCAAAGAGCTGCTCAGCCGCCTGAACGGCAACGCCTACCCAGCGCTCAATCTCGGCATACTTTTCATCCCCAATCTTTTTCTTGATATAGGGAATAACGATAGCGGTCATAATTGTGATAACCAGAGTGATAACTGCTCCGAGAACGGGTGTTAAATCAAAAGTCATAATGAATCCTCCTCAATTTCATTGTCTGAATTTTGTTTGTCTTTTCGCGCCATAAAACGCTCTACGGTGTTTTCGGCGACCTTTATAATTGCAAGGAACCCGCCCTCTGCTTTAAAGAATCCAAACAGATTCTCCGTCAGAGTGACAGGTTCGCAATTCGTACATATGAATATGATCAGCACAGTAATAACGTATAGAATCAATAGTGAGAATATCGTTACCACTATGCCTTTTGAAAATTTGATGATATTAAACCGCTTTGGCTTGTCCGACTTTTGTCGTTTAAACTTAAATATGATACATATTACTAACGCAATATTTAAGATAACCAAACCGATAATTGCGGCTATGTAGATCGGCGTCATATGCTAATCCTCCCATAGACCAATATAATATTCTCTCATTGACTTGATAAGGTTGTAGCAGTTCCCGTGTTCAAGATGAGATATCCAGCTGCGAAAGCTGTCGTCAACCTCGCTTCGCGGAATCTTGCCCTCCCTTGATAGTCTAACAAGCTTTCTAAGTTTGCGCCGTTGTTTTGAAATCTTCTCTGGCAATACTCGCATAATTACTTTGCCAGTATCAGTGAGTCTGAATGAAAAACCTAATGCCTTGACAGGTTGAGATAACGGGGCAAGCTGTGATTTCTTCGCGTTAAGCCTAAGTCCAAGTTCAGATAACTTCCCCTCAATCTGTTTTCTGCACTCCTTCAGATATTCCTTGTCCTCATGAATTAGTATGAAATCGTCCATATATCGCACATAATATTTGATATGCAGTTTCTCTTTAATGAAATGGTCTAAGTCGTCCAGAACAGCAAGTTGAATAATCTGAGTGACCTGTGACCCCAAGCTTAAACCTACACCGAGTATATCTTCATAGTTATAACTTTGTATCATCTTCGAGATTAAAGACAAAGCCCACTCATCATCGACCCTCTCCGCAACAGTTTGATAAGCAATATCGTGACGTGTACTGCCGAAATAGTTGGCTATGTCAAACTTATAAACATATCCGAACGACCCGTGCTTGCGAAAGAATCTCTGCATATGAGCCTTGAGTCTGCGTCTAAAGAAATCAGTGCCTTTACCAATCTGACAGGCGGCATTGTCATACACAAATGACCGACTAAGTCGCTCGGTCAGATAATTATCACACAGACTCCTCTGAACCACCCTGTCTTTAAACGTATAGCTTGTTATTTTGCGAAGTTTAGGTTCTGTAATATAAAATGTGTGTTGCTTGCCAAGATTATATGTGTCGTTTTCAATTTGCTCACTAAGCTTTAAGCAATTTGCCAAACCGTCTGCGGTGAATCTGCAAGCCGAATCCTTATGCGACGCTCCAGACTTGCACTTTTTCATCGCCTCATATAGATTTTCAAAACTTCCGACGCAATCCTTAACATTAGATTTAGATTCCGTCATAATTCTTTCTGCCGTTTACAGCAATGCTTACTCCAAGAGTAAATTGCATCAGCATTCCTTGTTTCACCTTTAAGGTCGGGATAATAATTCCTTGCGTGAGTGCATTGATTTCGTCGAAATACCGATTACTTTAAGCGAGCATTTCTCACAATCTGGAGCGACGCCGTGACTGTACCACGCATAGTCGCAGTTCAGTTCACGCCACTTCGCCCAGCCGACCACTTCCGCATCGCGAGACCGCCCGACCGACTGGACATACAATTATTACCCCATAACAATTATTTATTGTCATATCTCTTTGCGTCAGACTCTCTCCAACCCTGGAGAGAGTTCTTGACATTCACAACAAGCTTTGTCCAATATCTTACCCTATCCATATCTATACCAAAGACCGACGCAGAAACTTCGATTAAAGACAAAAGCGAAGATGCAGAAGCAATAGCTTCTGTCTGATAGCCTTTGCGTAAAGTGTAGTCTGCGCGGTCTTTAACAAATACAGAGTTAGCCATTTTAGTTTTGCTGCAAACTTCAATAGCGCTGTCAACGAGTTTAGAGGTTAGACACCACCTATATCTTTTGGGAAAGACTTTCTCATTTGAACAAATCTTGATAGTATATTCAGCCAGCTCTTTCGACTGCTCAATAACAGTCAGCTGACCGTCTGTTCTTTGAGACTTAGGCGTTGGCATTCATTTTCTCCAATTCTTTCTTGACTGCCTCGCGCCATTTCTCGGGAACTTCATCAATAGTGATATTCCCCATAAGTACCTGTAAAGCTAAAAACTTAACCATTATTCGGCACCTCCCATAATGAATTCGAGAATAGCCGCTTCCGTTGCGGCAACTCTTTCTTCCAGTGTGATTTCAGGAATAGGCGGAACGGGAATATTCCCCTCAAAGAGATCCTCAAAGTGTTCTGAAACATACTCTTCGGATTCGTTAGTGCGGAAATAGACCTCGTCAGCCTGATACATTTCCGAGGGTTCGCCCATAGGATTTTCGACGCTGATTTGTTCTATATTTTTTCTGAGCCAAACATCGGCTCCGCCGTCAGGAAGCTTCATATACATAATTGCCAACGGCTTATTTGTAAATTCAACCTTCATTTGTGGCTCCTTTCATAGTTGCTTACAACTTTGGCAGCGATAGCAAACACTTCGGTTAAGTGCAGCCTTCGCTCAAGTTTTCTTGTATGTAAATTGAGATAGATATGTCGTCGTCGTGATTTCCTTGGATTCGGACAGAAATAACCTTTATAAGAGCATAATCTTCGCGCTCGCGAAATAGGCATTTTGCCAGTACGCAAATATCGAAGGATAGTCCTCCTTGCTCTTATAAATACTCTTGGCCTGATAGTGACACTTGCGTCCGAATGAATGACATAAGCCATTGTATCGAGCGGCGTTTGGTCTATATCGCATATCTGCCAATTTTCTTTCATTTCAATACCAAGCTCGTCCTTAGCGAATTTAATAATCTGTCTGACCGCCATCTTCAAATCCTTGCGGTTCGAACCGAAATATACTTGGTCGTCCATAAAATAAAGCGCGTGTGAAATAAGTTTGACTTGTTTGCCGCGCCTTTCTTTATGAAGTCCTGTCGCATACCGATACAGAAACGACAAAAGATATTGTGCCGCAGATTCCGACGGCAGCGCGCCGATCATAAATCCTTTATAATCTTGAACTCGGTGTGAAGATAACAGCCGCTCCCATAGCCAAAGTATGGCTTGGTTGCCGCAATCTCTTCTGAAAAATTTCATAAACGTTTCAAGTCTCATTGACGGGAAACATTTCTTGATATCAAGTTTGACATAATACTTACATTTGCGATAATATCGCTGGTTATTCTTCATAGCCCACCTAAGCGCGGAATTGTCTTTCTCAATCCAACGCTGAATCATATTCACGCCGAATGTTTGTCCTTTGCCTTTAATGCTTGATACCTGTTGCGGAGTGATTCTCCGCTGCCAAATGCTCTCGCAGGAAAACTTGGCAATATAATCGAATATCTGCTGCATAGCAGATTCCTTTCCGATTTGCCTTTTCTTGCCAGAGGACTTATCGACCATATCCCTGATTCTCACTAACGGAAGTCTCAGCCGCCTTGCCTTAATTCGTCTGGCCGCTTCTTTTGCGATGAGTACAGACGCTCGCTCAAAGGGTTCGATATTCTTGTTCCTTATCGCTTCGTAATACTCGCGCTTGTCCATTTTGCCGACACGGAATAACAGCTTTTTAAAATCTTTCTTCCGCTTGTGTCTTGAGATACAATCGCAAACCCAGGGAAATATCACATCTGGATTTTCAATATCTACTCTTTTACAATCTCGTTTCATTGCCACCTTTCTTTCTTTTCACCTCAAGTTCCGATACTTGTGAGTGCTTTCTGGAACAGTTTAGGGCTTTCGCTCAGTCATACAAATCTAACGCGATAAGATATTCCTTGCAGACCTCCTACTAACCCTAAGGCTTTTTCTGCTCAATTTTCCCCGCAGGGAGGGAATGTGCCTAAGCACATCTGTCACCCTTAAAATAGTGACCGCCGTATAATGCTGAAAATATACTTCCAGAATTCCGACCGACGATGTTCCAGTTCGCGTTCCCGACATCGTTGTTGCCGTTGCCCGCACCCGCAACGCCCGCGTTAGCAACCCCGTTGTTCAGGTTGCAACGGGCAAGCCACAGGCAAGCGCATTATACGACCCCTTTGTAGGCGCACGGTTGTGTCATGCGCCTACTGTTATAGTCGCGCCGTATACCACGGCATTGTTGTTTAAATAAAATTGTTTTTCTGTGCTTCTGTCGTTAGAGGGGAAGACCCCTCTGGGCAGCTTACGCCGCCCATTCACCCCTGTTGCCGTTAGGCGAAAGCCGACCGACGATGTACCAGTACGCGTCCCCGACATCGCGGTCGCCGTAGCCCGCACCCGCACCGCCCGCGCGAGCAACCCCGTCGAACAGGTCGCAACGGGCAAGCCACTCTCGGATACCCTCGGTGGCTGCTAACAGGTAGAAAGCGTCTCTGACGTATGTCGAGCTTGAAGCATCGGTGACATCAATCGGGAAGTAAACGCCTTTCTTGTAGCCCATACGTTTGATGTAATACCAGTTACTTGACGCGGGCTGAGGCAGTTTAATGCCGCTTGCCTGATAGTCGGTAGTGATCGAAGTAGCAAACTTAGCAGTCTGACGGCATACATAGGGTTCATACCAGTATGTACCGTCGTCTTCTTTATAGAGCTTAAGAATAACGTCCGCAAACGCTTCATATGCTCCCTGCATGAATTCAATACCCTGAATCTTGCCAGGATACTTACCGCTCGTATTGTCTTTCGGCGATCCGTCGTTTCCGAGAACGCAGTCGGTAGTACCGTTAGCCCAATGGAATGTAGATATTAACGTAGTATCAGCCGTGGTATCAAACACTGCGTCGGTATTGACATAAACGGCAATGTAATTCGTATCGGAAATGCTGACCTTTTCAACGCTCGTAACAACAGCACCAGCTTGACCAGTAACGTTATAGGTAGTAGCTGCCTGTCTATCAGTACTTGCGTTGGTGCCGATCAGAACACCCATACCGGGCTCGAAGTATGCGCCGTCGGCCTCGCTGAGAATAACGCGCTTAACATTAGTCTCAGAAACCTTAGCGACAGACTGCTTATTGCAGTTACAGCAGCCCTGAATAATTCCGTCGCCGGTGAGCGAGGCATATTTAATATGGAGCATAATCTTGAGGAAAGCGTCGTCAGCAGTAGTGCCGCCGCTGTAGCCTGTTCCCGTAGCAGCCGCCAAAGTATGAAGCGTGTTATGAGAAATACTGTAAGCCGTGGGAATAACGCCCGCATACGAAGTCATCTTATTGTTTACGGTGTGGTTGAAATACTTCGAGTGAACTACCCACGGACGAACGTTATTGCTGTTGGGTCTTACCGCCTCGTCAAGCGGCGCAATACCCTTGACGGGAACGTTTTCGGTCGAGGAGTAATGCTCCTCATACCTATCGTCGTAATCGACCACGGCGTAGTATGCCGACATCTGTAAAACGCCCACAAAGTGGTTGGGGCTGTATCTCTGGAAGTTATCGGTGATACCCGAGATAGCTGTAATCTGCGGCTCTAAGGTTTCGGGGTCAACCACAAAGTTGCAGTCCACGCAAGCGAAGAGGGGATTGCCCGCGTAGTCGTCCTTACCCGCAACGGTGTCTGTAGAAGCTGCGCAAGTCATATGCTCATTGTCGCCGCCCTTTGTGCCTGTAGAAACGGCAGTAGATTTAGAGAACGATACCCAGCCGTGCCACGGAACGCGGGTAATCGAATACCACCTGTCGCACAGTTCGGTAAGCCCTGCGGGGGTCATAACATTCACGCCCTGTGCGACGAACCACGCCCTCATAATCTTATTGTAAGTGGCGGCAGTGCCGTCAAATTCCTGATACTTATTTCTCAATACATCCGCGATTTCGTGAAGTGTCGTATCGCGGGGAAAGTTTACCTGTTGTGCCATTTAAAAGCCCTCCTTTAAAATCCTTGCATTAAGTCCAAAGTCATTTTCATCAATAAAGAACGCTATGTCTTTTGCCTCGCTGATAACGGCCTGAGCGTCCTTAAGCGCCTGAACTGCCTCGTCTACCAGAGTCTTTGCTTCGTCTGCAACTTGTCCAGCGTCAGCCGCTGCCTTGTTCGCCGAATCCGTAGCCGATGTCGCCCTGTTCGCAGCGTTGTTCGCCCCCGCCGTAGCTTTTTCGGTTTCGGTCTTGGCAGTCTCCGCGCCCTCGGCGGCTTCGTTAGCTCTGTCTCTTGCCGCGTCAGCTTGCGTCTTTGCCGTATTGGCAGCGTTCGCCGCCGTGTTTGCATTGTCTTTTGCGGTGTTCGCATCTTTTATCGCTTGCCTTGTTTCATTCAGCAAACTTGTTGCAGTGGTGTTTGCCTCCTTAGCCTCTTTAAGCGCTTGGTCGGCCTCTTTCTGGAGTGCCTTATATTCCTCTTTAAGCGACTCGACCTCAATATAGTCAGGGTCGGTACGCAGAATATAGTCCGTAGGTTGAGGCTTAGGAATAACACCGATTACAAATCTGAAATCGCTTCGCCGCTCTTCGTCGCCGTCATTTCTCTGAACATAGCCGCAAACCGTATAAGGCTCTCTCAGAAGCCTGTCGGGAATCTTCGCTTTTAACTTACCGCCCTCGAACGTAGACATAACTACATATGCTTGGTCGCTGTTTTTGTTAAAGAAGTGAACGGGATAAGCCGTAGCAATATCTGGATCTTCAATCGTAACGGTAATATCTCTATCCCATTGCGCTACTCTGACCAGCCTATCGCCCGCAGCGTTATACACAAGAATATCCTTCAATAGCCATACCTCCTTTTAAAATGTCGATTTTATTCAAAATGCGGGGTAGTGAGCCCCGCATTTGAACTGTATTTAATTATTGCTTAAAGCGTTATGCTTCGGGGTTCTCAGCTCTATCTTCCTGAGGGTTCTTGGCCTTATCCTCCTCAGCTTTAAGAGCCTTAAGATAATCTGCCTGTTCTGATTGAGCCTGTTTAATTGCCCCGTTATGTATCTCGGTAAGTATATCCTTAAAGATATACTCCAGCAGGAAATAAGACAGGTTCGATTTGTTGATGGCCGCAACAACTTCCTTCATAAGTTCATCTCTGATAAGAGATATAGGTTTATTCTGATTCATTTCAATTTCCTTTCTTCAATTCCGCCAACTCTGACTTCAGTTCATCAAGCTGGCTCTTTTGGTCTTTAATCATTTGGAACATAAGTGGTATCATTATCCTATAATTCCAGTTTTCTGGTTGCCCGTCACTCAAATGGTCAACTGCAAGAGGGAATACCTTTTCAATATCTTCGGCTATGAACATTGGCATTTCTTTGCCACATCTTTCATCGGCTTCGGCTAAATAGCCGTCTTTGTACTTAGCCCACACAACAGGGATATCATATAAATCATTTAATTCGTCTCTAACGAGTTCTCTGTCTATATCCTTATATCTCGATGAAGAGGCACCCAAAACTCCAAGGTCGGCATAAAGAGCAGATTGAGATTGTAAAAACCACCCAGCCGTATAAGACGAAGTATAATAACCACCCACTGTTAAAACTCTTTGCAGACAATGTACTCTTCCCAAGTAAGCATCAATTACGTTCTCGTATGGGAATGCATAGTTTTGTGTAAGAACATTGCTCCACCCGCTCTCACCGTAATTGCCAGAATAGTCATACTGTAAGCCCAAAAATCCAATTTGCCAATAAGCCGTTGCAAGTACGTTACCAGTGATAAGACTTGAATCAAGTGAACCTCGGGTGATAGAAATTCCGCCCATGTTCCATTCTCCAATGGTATTTCCCCACGGATCTTTAACAAGTAACGAGCCGAACATATTTCCCGAGCCACCCAATATCAGCGTACCGCCCTGAATAATGTCTGCGCTTACATGACCACCCTGTATGAGATCGGCACTTATATGACCGCCTTGTATCAAATCAGCACTAATGTGACCGCCCTGTATGAGGTCGGCACTTATATGACCGCCGCTGATAAAGTCTGCGCTAAGCGTTCCGCTCTTGATGTACGACGCATTGACATATAAATGCCCGTTTTCAAGGTAAATACCCTCATTTTTGCCGCCGCCTGTCAGCCGATTAAAAACATCTTCCTGAGTTAAAGTGTTATCAATTATATCTCCAACATCACTGCTGTCTATATATTGGTCTTTCTTAACCCAATCAGAAAGTACACACGCACCGCTTAGGCGGTCGTTAGTAGATACATAAATCGGATCCGATTCTGACTTAAACCACAAATCTCCTTCGTGATAAGGCGTAGCTGGCGCATTTTCTCCGACAAAGATTTGTGCCTTCCCGTCTATCCTATCGAATACTGCTTGAGGTGGCTTGGTTGTTACCTCTGTCCAATGCCCACCATCCCAACGCTCACAAGAACCGTCGCTCGTATCATACCAAATATCTCCGATATGTCTCTTATCGGCTTCGGCAGAACTTTCGCCTTCGTTTTGCCAGTGAGAGGCGGGATCGGTTCGAGGGTCGGTGGATTGATACCAAGTTTCGATTTTGGAGTCAACCTGTGTCTGAATTGCCGTTAATTCGTCGTTAATAAAGTTTCTGATTGCAGCGTCGTCTGCGTATCCGTCAGCCTTACCCCAGTCGGTTTCCGCATAGGATTCACCAGCCGCCTTTGCATTTTGACAACGTTTGATTTCACCGCTTTCACCCTGCACCCACAAGTCGTTTAAGTCATACGGGGGTGTGGGGTGTTCAGGCGGAACGTAATAGAATACGACTTTTTTGCCATCCCATTTGTCAACCAATCCCTCAGGCGGTTTCGTGCGAGTTTCTTTCCAGTTAGAGCCATCCCACATATAGGACATACCGTTACCGTCAGCCGCGTCAGAATCATACCAAATATCTCCGATATGTCTCTTATCGGCTTCGGCAGAACTTTCGCCTTCGTTTTGCCAGTGAGAGGCGGGATCGGTTCGAGGGTCGGTGGATTGATACCAAGTTTCGATTTTGGAGTCAACCAAATCTTCATACGCCGGATCAAAAATAGTTTCCTTAAACTTCTCCAAAGCATCATCGGTAATGTCTTGTATTGTTTGTCCACTGGACAACTCAAATGAAGTAGGTCTTAAATGTAATCCGCCGTTTTCATCGACCCACATTACCTTATTGCCCTCTCCACACTCAACCACAAACAGGTTAGTTCCGTCAGGACTTACCATAAATGAGTTATCACCATTAGTAATGGTAAGACCATTCCTATCGAATGTAAGCGAGTTGTTCGCGTTGTAAAGTCCAAGCTCTTCGCCTAAAATGAGTTTGCCTACTAACAGCTCGGCATTGATACCATAACCGTGCTTAACTTCACCCGTAACGGGGTCTTTATAATCAAATCCGCCAACCGCAGTCTTTACCGTTTTCCAGTTATCGTCTGTCACTGCGATTGTGGAGTTAATAATTCTTAACTGTGTAGGTTCATAAGATTCAGTAATGTCATCCCATTTGCGGAATAACATACCGTTCTCATCCCAAGTGATATTCTGATTCTGAGCGTCACTTAAGAATCTAACCTTAGTGGCTTCAAGCCCCTCAGTAACCCAGTTGTCTAACTGACGCTGTGAGTTATCGCCGTGCTTCGCCTGTCTTGACACTGAGCCGTAAGACGAAGCCATTGAATTTGCTGAATTTAATACGCTCTTAATATCGTTAACGCTACTCGGAGATATGACCACGTCAGAATATTCAACAGTTAATGTTTCAAGGTTATCGAAGTCTATCTCATAGTCAATAAGTCTTAAGATATATACTGTATCATCAACCCTGATTCTTAACCAGTTACCAAGCTCGAAGTTATCGGTCATTCCCTGAAACTCTTCCATAACTAAGAGGTTGCTAAGATTAGCCGAAATTGAGTGTTGTAATGTAGCTGACCGCTCAATGTCCTCTTGCGCCGTCTTAAGAAAATCGCGAGCGTTTTCAACGAGGGCTGCATTATCAAGACCGTCGGATATATAATTATCATTCTGATATGTATCCTCTCTCCGATATGTCGCAAACTCAAGCCAGAGTTCTTCGCCCATAAACTTTTCAAAATCAAGCTTCTTCTGCGTTGAGGTTATAACACTCTCGATTTCGGCTTGCGCCATTTGAATCGTTCCGATTTCAGATTCTCTGAGAGAAATTTCAGCCTGTAAATATCCAAGCTTTGCATAGTATGGCTCGTAAAGGTCGTGATAAATCTCTGCCCAGATGGATTCATTAGCTGAATTATGCTCTACCAAAACGTTCAGACACGCTTGACAAGCGTCATAAAACGATTCAAGCATAGCAAGCGAATATTGTTTGATAGCCGAAGCAAACGCTGTTCCGCTTTTCTTAAACAGTTCAACAATATCTAAGTCCTCAAACTCCGTAGTATTCAGTACTCTTTCGATTTGTCTGCGAATATAATTTTCGTAGTTCTCATCTAAAGACACTGAAATGACTGCGCTTGTTGCGGTATCTTCTTCGCCCGAATATCTTGTAATGATAAATGAACCGCTCCATAAGTTTCCGTTTAATGTTTCGTTCTGCGTAGTGACTGAATATCTCGGATCAATTATAGAACGCGCCGCCTGTGTAACGTAGCTTGAGGCAGTAGTAGAGGAAAGAGTCGAAAGAGAGCGTACCGAAACAGGAGAGAGATTTGCAATTAACTTTCTGAGTTCGTCTGCCGCGCTTGTTAATGGCGGGTCTACATCAGGCAATAACCCGTGTTCAAGATAAAGTTCAAAGTCAATCGTATCATAATAGGCATCCAGTACTCCAGCAAATTTCTCAACTGTTCCTATCTGATTCTTTCCGTATTTTGCCGCAAGCGCGTTATAATTCCTGATAGCTGTGCTTGTAAACGAGAATGAGCTATCCTGAGTAGCTTTATATAAATCGTCATATTCCTTAAGCCTGTTCCTAAGGGCTGGGCTCATATCCTCTCTGACCTTATCCGAAATATACCACAGATATGGTGTGCCGTTCGGGTTTGCCGCTGCTACCGCAGCGGTCATAAGGTCGTCGCCCGCAACAAGCCTGAAACAGTTCTTAACTGAATCCTTTGCAGTCTCGTATGTAATGTCATCGGCTAAGTTTTCTCTTGAAACGAATATACCAGTATCGTCTCCATAGCCGAAAGACCATTCCGCTCTTCCGCACTCAGGGCAGTGTCCGTTGACCTGTTCGCCGCGATAACCGCAGTTAGGGCAGTGTTCTTCAAGGTCATATATCGAATACGCCCTCTCTATCTTGCCGTTTGCGTCAGTACCAGAATGGATAATAAGCAAGGCGTTGACCTCTTCGCATATTTCCAACAGCGCGTCTCTCAAAGACTTCCCGTCGAATGTAAATGTGCGCTGCAATTTTGCGATTGAAGAATCAACGTGGCGTATTTTATAATGAGGTGTTTTCTCCATAATCCTGTCGAGCAAACTTGCAGTATAATCGTTTGGATTATATATAATGGTCGGCTTGTAATCTTCCCTTGCTATATCTGTTTCCGTATTTATCTCAATGTTATAAAGCATAACCTGAGAAAGTTCCGCCTCTCCGATAGAAGTGGCAGTAATGTTTTTGACCGTATCGTCTGCCTCGTTCGTCGTAACGTCCAGCTCAAACCATACATCCCATTCTGGAGACCAAGCAAGCTTGAAGTCCTCAAGTGTATCCCACAAGTCAATCTTTTCCCAGTTGTCATACTTACTAACCGAGCAAGAAAGCTCATATCCGTTCGCGAGCGACCCGTGGAATACAATGTGCTGCGCGGGTATACACCCTAATTTATGCCCAGAACGTGTAGCCAGAACGAGCGTAGGTGGCAAGGCGCGCTGTTCATTGTCAAACTTAATTTTAATTGCCATATCCGTCACGCTCCTTTATAGTGGCAAATCTCTTATGATAGGACTGTATGTAATCTGAATTGAGCAGGGTACTGACGAAGTAAACGTATTCCTGCCCGTTTCAAGATGACTAACCAACTTAATGAAGTTGTAGTTAAAGCAGTCATATATATCATGTGCCGAGAAGTTACTTTGCAGTGTCTGTCTCTCGCCGTCCATAACAATAACCTCTCCGTTGGAACAGCTGGTAATAACCATCTCTTCCTCGTCCATGCTGTTATGGATAGTCAGGTTCCCCACGCCCATGAGGGCGATTCTGACCTTAGGATATATAAACCCGACTTCATCAGAAACATAGTCAATATAGTCCTGCCCGTCATATCCAGGCATTACCGTTTCAACTCTTTCTTCACCATGACCGAACGGGCTGTCGGTTTCCATAGTCAGCTCCGCGCCAATAATCTTATCGCCAGCCGTAATCTTCTGAATATTGAACATAGCGTTATAATAACAAGGATCAGGTGAGGGCATAATCGTAGAAATAAATCTCAATGGTAGAAACCGTCTGCGGTTCAACCATTTCACCAGTTCCCTGTATTCCGTGGGCGACATAGTGATATCTTCGTATGTGCAAGGATTCTTACAAATATAAAAAGTAGATTTTATAAACTCAGAATATTTAGCACCGACAATACTTCTGCGGGTTCCGTTATGCATAGTAACTGTGGTGAGAGCAATCTGAGCGCCAGTTCCCACCGTCTCCATTCCAGAAGAAGTACCGAAAGAACAAATCATACAACCATAATCGCTAAGCAGTCTGCCGTCATAAATAAAATCTTCTGCATACATTTATAAGTTCACCTCTCTATGTTGACGTTTTTTCAATCATCTTTTTCAAAGCTTCATGCTCCTGTGTCTGCCTGCTCATGACAATTCGTGTTTCTTTTATGAGCGTGTTATACTTATCTTGATATTCTTTCAGTTTAATAATAGTCTCTCTTAAAGTCGATACTACTTTATCAGCCTTGTTCGACAAATCGTCGATTTTGCTTTCAAGCTCTGTAACTCTCTTTTTCAGAATTTCGTTTTCGTTAGCCAACTGAGCCTTTGCCTTTCGGCTCTCCTCATTTTCTTTTTCAAGCTCCTTGCACCTGTTCTGATAATATTGCAGTGCAAGTTCTGTCTTTCTGTCTTTATACAGTTTATTCTTCATAGATAATCCTCTTTTTCGTTATATGTGGCGGGTCAACCATTTGATTGCCCGCCACTGATTTGCTATTTGATGAATCTATTAACTGACAGATTATTCTTACCAGCAACCGCGTCGAGTGCCAATGCTTGAATAATACGTCTGCCGTCTTTATCTTTGACAAGCTGAGAAATAAAGTCGTTATAGTCAAAGACATGGTCAATCGGTATAGTGATTTGAACGTCTTGTGTATATCCGCCATACGAACCGCCGATAGGAGTAATCTCGGCACGACCCCCGATGAGTTTGCCGATTACACCAGCAGAAATACCAGACTGCTCCGAGAAGTCAATTCCGTTTTTTGCCAGTTTCTCCATAGCCCTGCTTAGCCCGATAAACCTTTCAGTTTGTTCAGAATTAAGAACGGCTTCGGGATTCTGCTTTGTTCCGTCCAACCACATTAAGCCAGTTTCATCAACCAAGCCGCCACGTTTATACGCCTTAACGTCAGAACGCTTGAACCATCCCGTGTATCCGTCCGAGAGCTTATACCAGCGCGTCAACAGGTACCCGTTCTTTTCGCTAAGAACACGATAGATAGGATCGTTTCTGTAATACTGACGCTCACCACTTGTATCTCCAGCATAATCATAAATCGGCGCACTGCCAGCGTTAATCAAACCGCCTACCTGAATTTGTTTGGTCGGTGTGGGAGGAGTGTAACCAGTGTTCCCCCCGCCTGTGTCGCCGTCATCAACAATCTCAGTTTCCCAATCGTCATAGCCTCCACCAGTATTTCCTCCAGGCGTCCAACCGCTGATATCTGGAGTGTACGAGCTATTCACGCCACCTATCCAGTTGTTTGCCCAAGAATTACTGAAGGACTGCATATTTGAAACGAGGTTTGCTATATTATTGATAGCTTGATTTGTGGTAGTGAGTTGCGACAGGAATCCTTCTCCATACATCGTAACAACGTTTTGCAACGAATTGAAAGAAGTACCCCAAATTGTCTGCATACTATCGGTCAGCGTGTATCCCACGCTGTCAGCCGTCATATGCAGCGTATCGCTTATTATGTTTGCGTTTTGATTGACCATTGCTATAACGTCAGCCAATAACGCGTCTGTATTGTCCATACGCCGATTTAGAAGAAGCTCATATTCGGCGTACAGGTTATCGAGAAGTTTCTTTTGGTCGCTGATATACTTGTCATATTCAGTTTCTTCGAGTTCTTTTTGAGCCTTGATAAGCTGGTCTTTAAGTTGCTGAATTGTTGCGCGAGCCTCTTCGGAATTATCACCAGAATACGCGGATAGCTGTTTCTGTAACGAAGCGATTTCGGAAGTCTCATCAGCAATCTTATTTCTGTAGTCATAAAGGTCTTTAGCGGCGTCAAGGGCGTCCTTATAAGCCTCTATGAGTTCCTTGATAGAATCAAGTTCTTCCTCAATAGCAGTTTGTACCAAGTCAAGTATCGCGTCTTTCTCGTCCTTGGCGGCGAGAATAGATTGACGCTGAAGCTCTAAGAGTTCCTCTCTGCGGTCGAGCAGAGTCCTGTTGTTCGGGTCGTTTGCGAGCTGCTGTTCAATTTCGGCAATCTCCTGAGCATACTTATCTGCCTGAGCCATATAGACGTTATAATCCATAGCTCTCAGCCCAAGCGCCGATAATCCCTCAGCCGTAAGCTTGCCGTCCTTGAAGATATTGTCCTCTCCAAGCAAGTCGAGCAGGAACTCAGATTCGTCAGTAATGTTTGAGATACACTCCTGAAGATAATCGAAGTACTCCCAATCAATCTCCTGCATTGTCTTCGCAAACTCAGCTAAAGAGAGATTGGCGTCGGCAATGGCTTCTTTAACTCCGTTCATTGTGGTTATATAGCCATACCAAGCCTCAGAATACATTTCAATTTCGCCAGAATCCAAAGCCGCCTGCAAAGCGCCCTCAAGACTGTCCAGCTCTTCCTTGAGCAACTCAATGTTATGTTTCGTGGCCTCAGTCAAGGATTCGTAGAACGCAGCGCTTGCCATATATCCTTCGGTCTCAAGCTGACTGATTCCCGTGTTATACATATTCGACAGATATTCTAAGAGAGAAATTCTGTTTTCAAAGTCTGTCTGAATACGGTTGAACTCATCGTCATACAGAGAGGCGAGGCTTTCGTGCAACTCGTCTACAGCCTCTTTAGTATCAAGAGCCGCCTCATACCATTCCTGATATTGAGAGATAAGCTCCGCGGTTTCCTCGTCGTAATCGCTGATATCAATCGCACCGTTCTCAATAGTCTTCTTGATTTCGTCAGACAGATTGATAGATTCACAAAGCTCAATATATTTCTGATAAGCCTTTTCCTGAAGTTCAATTTCTTCAGTAATGGCTTCAATCTCTTTCTTAGCAGCCTCATTGCGGGTGGACAAAGATTTGAATTTTGAACCGACAACGCGACTGAACTCATTGACCTTGCGCTGGATTCTATCAAGCATAGCCTCAATCCAGTTAAAGGTCTTAAGAGTCTCCTCGTCAGCCTTACTCGAATTAGATGACTTATCAAGAGCGTCAGCCACAGTCTTGTCATAACTTCTGCCAGTATTGCGAAGAACCTCTATCTTCTTCTGCCATTCAGTTATCTTGGCCTCAACTTTATTAAGACTAAACTGATAACCGCTAATCATTACATCATAGTGATTCAGATAATTCTCTAATGCGCTCTTTCTGCCTAAATCATACGAAGTCGGGTTAGCGGGGAAGTTAGCCATCATTTCGTCATATGCGGCCTGTGCGCTTGCAAGGTTCTCAGAATCTTGTTGCTTAAGCTGCTCCTGCAACGCAATTTGGGTAAGCAACTCCGTACTCTGATCCTTCATGACTGCAAGCTCATCTTCTAAGGTCTGAATTCGCTCAGTCGAATCCTGTAAGGCTCTTTCTTTAAGAAGCTCTACATTAAGCTTTAACTCGCCGTTTTCCAGAGTGAGATATTGCAGCCAATCTTCACCTTCGTCAACCAGTTCGGATAATGCCTTAACGGTTTCATTAGAGATTTCACCGTTCTCAGCCATCTCCACAGCCGCTTTAGCCGCAACGTCAGCCCACTTATCGACTTCCTCAACAATTTCAGGAATATCCTGATCACGAGCTGTCCACTCTGCCATTGCGTCAGCAGCAGACTTTGTACTTTCCTCAACCGTTTGAATCTTATCGGGTAACTGATTGAGTGCAGCAATAATCGCATCCCAAATATCAACGGACAATCCATAATCATTTTGCAATGCGGCGACATGCTTTTGATATGCCTCGATTGACATCGCGCCGCTATTAACGCCTTGAGCATATTCGTTAATATTCTTAATATAATCAGAAGAATACAGCTCATTAAGCCGTCTGGCTAAATCAGCCGCGGCTTGCTGTGCCTCATCAAGCGTCATGTAGCCGTCTACAACCTTGCTGACATTCTGATTAAACTGTTCCGCAGCGTCATCGGGAAGAACCTTATAGAAATCTTGAGATTCAGACCATGTTGTCAGATAATCCTGAGTCGCATTATTAGCATTTTCAACTGCACTGAAGAAGTCTCCAAAATCATCTTCTAAAAGACCGAGATATTTGGAAACGTTCTCATAAAGATATGAATCGTATAAACTATTATCGTTGAGCGCGCCTTCAGCGAGTTCCTCGCGCAGCGCTTTCAACCTATTATAGTATTCGTATAACCCCTCTCCTGTCTTGCTATCAACCTGCGACATTAACTGGTTGAGTTCTTTAACAGAAGACTTATACTCTTCGAGATCGGTTATCCAAACACGCATATTTCCTGAACCGACCTCAGGCCCCAGGTCTTTGGAGAATGTATTGCCCCACAAGCCGCGAGACGAATTAAATTGCGCGTCAACATTAGCACGACTGTCAGCATACGATTGTTTTAACGCCTGTTCGCTGGCAGCGTCTATCGCCGAGGCAAGATTGGTGTATCTATTTGTCAGCGACTGAATCTGTTCCTCAGTGTAGCCCATAGTCTTGAGCTGATTCTTAAACGCCTCAGTAAGGGTGTCTACTGATTCGCTCCCGCTCTCTAACTGGGTGCGGAGTTCCTCAAGGGCTCTGACATTATTGCGAGAAGTTTCTGCCGCCT
Source organism: uncultured Clostridia bacterium (assembly GCA_947627875.1). Taxonomy (GTDB): domain Bacteria; phylum Bacillota; class Clostridia; order Oscillospirales; family Ruminococcaceae; genus Faeciplasma. The sequence continues at coordinate 93,975 of CANQXS010000002.1, read as the reverse complement.
GTTCTGCTTGCTTTGCAACCTGTTCAAGGTGTTCTTTGTATGACTTATACAACGATATAGCCACAATAATGGCCGCCGTTACAGCACCGACCGCTACATTAGCGGCATAAGCAGACGTGCCAAGTGTGCGGAATATCTCAGAAAGTCCACCGCCATTCTCAATAACGAATGACAGTTTACCGCCCAGCCTTGTTAAGTCTGCACCGATATTTGCTATCGACGTACCCACCTTTGATAGTGAGGCTACTATCTTTGCACCATTCAATGTTGCAAGCAGAATAATCGTCGTTTTAAGAACAGTATTAAGCCCGCCGACTGCGTCGATAATTTCGACCAGCCAGTTGAGAGCCTCGACTAAATCTGTGCCTAAATCTACAAGCTGTTTCAAGAAATCGCTTTCAAATGTATTAGAGCCAAGTTCTTGGAACGCAGCCTTAAATTCATTGATGTGTGCTGTTACACTTTCGAGATAAATGTCATATGACTTTTGAAGTTCTCCTGCGCTGCCAGCCATAGACTGCATTGCGCCTTCAGCTTCTTGGAACTGTTCAATAATTGAATAGAATACCGCTTGCTGTCTTGTACCAGACATGGCTGTTGCAAGAGCCGCCTGTTCCATACTTGTCATTTTGCCCCACTGCTTTGCAATGTCAGCCATGATATCGTATGTACTTCTGTATTCTCCATTAGCTGTGGTCAACGCTACGTTGAAATCTGTAAGCTGCTGAACAAGCTCCTCGTAAGAAGCCTCCGACATTTCCTCGCCCAGGTCATCAAGCTCGGTCTTAGTATTACGGATACGAGCCGCAATAGTTCTCAAACCTGTTGAAGATTTTGCGGCATTTTGCACCGTCACATTGGCGGCCGTTAAAAGAGCCACCGGCTGTTCAAATGTGTTTCCAGCAGCAGCTAACGCCGATGAAGCATTGTTCATACCTTCGGCAATCTGTGCAACTGAAATTGGGAAGTTGTTACCAGTAACGACCAGTTTGTCCATAATGGACTCAATGTCGTTTACGTCAACGTCAAACGCTTTAATAATCGCAGTAATAGCGTCCTGCGCCGCCGAAACGTCGATATCGCCGACGTTCTGGAGCATGGCAGTATATTCAGCAAGTGCAGATGATTCGTCAAGCGAATATCCTAACCTTGCGAACGTTGTAGTAGAACTAAGTAAGTCCGTAATAGACGAGCCGATCTTCTTGGCAGTATTGGCAATGTTATCGCCGAATCTTGCATATACGTCATCGGTATCCTTAGTAACTATCTTTAACTGTGTCATAGCGTCGTCCAATTCGATAGACGCAGATATCATCTGCCGAATCGCACGATAGACCGCCATTATAACACGAGTTAGGCTAAACCACTCAGAGAACTTCTGCATTAACCCGCCGATTCTATCAGACCAGCTCTTGGTAGCCTCGCCCGCACCTTTTATTGCGGTTTCAGAAGCACCAATCTCTTGCTTAAGCTTAGCGACGCTTGTGTTAAACTCTTCTTGTGTTAATGTACCAGAGTTAAGACGCGATATTAGCGTAGAAATAGTATCGGCATAATCTTGCAGCCTCTCATATTCGCCGCTTGTACTCCCATTCTTAGCCGCCGTCCATTTATTTTGGTGGTCGGTGACGCGACCGAGTAAATCGTTTAACGTCTGTAAGCTCTTCGCGTATTCCTTAGTCTGGTCTTTTATATAGTTGGGATTAGCTGCGGCTTGCGCTAAACCCAGTCTCTGCATTTCATCAGCCGTATTTGCAGCTTCACCGCGTATCAAGGTAAACTGCGTCGCAAATTCCTTAGAGGTCAGTTCACCCTGCTCCAAGCGTGTCCTTAAGGTTTCTAACTGAGAGATATAATTTGTCAGTGCTTCTCCCTGAGGTGTGTTCGCAGACGCAGACCAACCTGTCTGCTTTGTGCGAAGTTCCGTAAGAAGTTTACTGACTTGAGATAAGGCGGAGCCATAAGCTTGCATATCTTTGGTGAGCTTTTGAGCTTCTTTGCTCTGCGACCCGCCTCCGCCGCCGCCACCATTTTTGGGCGTGGCGACAGTATCACTCAGCGCAGCTTCTACTTGCTGCTTCAGATCGGCTGTGTTAACGATAACACCGACTTTAATTTTGAAGTTTTTAGCATTTAAATCAGTAATCAGCGAAGAGATGTCTGATTGCATTTCTTTTAAACTCAGTGACGGATTTAAACCAACAACGAGTTCAAAGTCTCTATTACCTTTCCCAGCCATTTCACCACCGTCCTTTGTGAATAAAAATAAGGATTGGCTTTAATCCAATCCTTTCTTATGGTTAATTGTTAGTTGTATATTTCGTTAAGCTTAATGTCAACGATTCCGTAATCTTGTGCATAGCATTGGAAAAAATACCTGACTGCGTCCTCAATAAAGTGAGCCCCCTGACGCTCAGGCAAGCTCTCTGTGGGCTGTCCGTGCCACATACCAGAGATAGCGTGTCCTGCGTCGTAGCCTTTATTGAGAAGCGCGGCAATGTTACTTATACCTTCATATATCGCGGGCTGTAACGACTCGCGACTAAGCTCTCCATTGAAGTAAATCGAAATGGAATAACGATTTTTACCAAGTCTGATTGGTTCTGAATATGTGAGATTCTTTAACTCCGCGACAATCTCGCTGCCGAGTTGCCCGCTTGCAAACGAGTTTCCTTCAACATTGGAAAGAGAATCCTGCATAACTTCAATAAACCTTTCAGCCATATCGCGCATATTAGCGCGACCTATTTTCTTGCCGCCTCTGCTAAGCATTTCCTGGTCTATGCGTTGCTCAATCCTCTTTTTCCATTCTCCACTCTTCAAACACTTGTTCGCCTTTGCCTGTATTGATCTCATATATATCATAATAAAATTACTCTTTTGTAGTCATCTCTATCGGGGGAGTAGCGTCCTGACTAACGCCGTTCGCGCTCTCTCGCTTGCTGTCAAGATAGGCTTGCATAATCTTACCCTCGTCAATCTTGCCGCCCGCCAGCGCCCCCATAATGCCGTTAAACGATTCGGGAGTTACGTTCTTAAACAACTCGCTCATTGTACTCTCAATGTTTTCAAGAGAGGAATATAATGCAGCAACCTGTTTGTTAGCACTCTCAATCTGAATCTGAGACATGTGGTCTAATGTAGCGTTTATTGCAGAACAAATTTCATTATATTGATCAATGTTGATATGACATAACACAGTTCCCACTGCGTCAGTGCGATATATCAAATCATACCTATGGCTCAAATTCTTAGGCAGTGTGAAATTAGCATATAATGCCAGCACACAGCCGTATATTGCAAAATACTTATTCTCAGGCGTATAACTGCCTGTCTCCTGATCGTAGCAGCTCTTCACAACACTGGTGACAAACTGTAGCATGTCCTCAAGTGACAGTGTTGGAGTAATCACCAGCTCGTTGCCGTGCCAATCTATTGCTACCTGATTCGCGGGGGATTCGTGCAGAACCTTATCAAATGCGTTTACTGAAATTCTTTTAATCTTGTCTGCCATATAGCAAACCTCCTTTTATTCCGATTTAATTTTTATCAATATCTCTGTTCGAGGATGGTTCATATCGCGCTTGCACAAAAGCGTAAGTTTCTCAATGTGATTTGAATCATCGTCAACAATCATTCCGCTTTCAACAAGACCGTCCAAAATGAATTTTGGTACGCTGTTGTCCGTGTCATGGCGGCGATTGTCGGGGTAATAAATGGTTTGACTTATTTCACAATGTTGAATGTGCAGGTTATCATAACCTTGTTCGATAACGAACCATTTAATAAAGTCTTTCCATTTTTGTTTTAAGGCGTTCATCGCATAGCGTTTAAGTATCATCCAAGCGTTTATACTTTCGTGATACGGACGCTTTATAGGGGGAATAGATGCGCGTGTATGAATGGAGAAGTAGTATTGATTATATCGCTGTAGTACGTCGTTATCTATGATTAAACGTATTTGCTCCATAAATTTCTCCTATTAAATATAGCCCCACAGTTTAAGCACTGCTTAAAGACATGTGGGGCTTCGGTCGGAATTATACCACTTCTTCTGAAGGAACTTTCTTTTTCTTTTTTGAGACAGTCGGTTCTGTCTCTTCCTGCGCGGATTCCGCCTCGTCAGCTTCAACCACGCCGTTATCTATCTCTGTGGTAATCGGCTCTTGAGGCAAGTCGGGAGTGCTGTCAGCAACCCTCAGCTCTTCCTCACGCTTGGCCATTACTTTGGAAACATAAGCTTGATAGCACCGAGGAGAGCAAGCAACATCCCTCCACCTCGGGATACCCATAGGATTAGGAGTGCGGCAAGCTTCGTATTGCTTACCGCAGTTCCTACATGTTTTCATAATTTGTGCCATACTTAATCCTCGACGTCCTCGGCGTTGACACCGAAGACGGTATAAGTCCAGAAGTTATCCGATCCGTCAGACGACGCACCGCCGCACAGACCAGAGGACGCGAGAGACTCCGCCTCGAAGTTATGTACGGCCTGATTGTCTCCGAACTCAATATTGAACGTACCGCTGAAGTCAGCCTTAGGAATGAAGAACTGAATGTGATAAAGATTACCGCACTTGTCTTCGCCAGTAGCGTCAATATAAAGCATAGCCTTAGTGGAGTAGTGATCGGAAATGTTCTTAAGAACGCTGCCGGCAATATTACGAGTGTAGTAAACTACAACCTGGGTGCCGTCAGGATACGTTCCAGTGTTGAAGGTGAGTTCCTTGCTTGTAGGATTGTAAGCAAACTGCTGTTCGCCAGCCTCAGTGTTCTGAGTAACAACTTCCTTAATAGTGCCGTTGGTGTTCTTGATATAAGCCTTGCCAATCTCGTTACCAACAGTGCCTACAGCCTTATAATTGGTAGTAGCCTTATCGGATTGAATGGTAAGATAGTCGTACCACCTAACGGGAGTACTGTCTTTGGCTTCAAACTCGCTGCCAACCTGAGTAGCAAGCAGTCCACCAGAGATAAGACCGTTAGCACCAGAAATGGTAACAGCCTTGTTTCTCTTGATAGAAGTGAGCTTACGACCGCCCTTACCCGTGATATCTAACTTATCTTCGGTATTCGCAATGGTGGCATTCTGCAACTCGTCAAGAGTAAAGAGCCACGAACCGTCGATAATATCAAAGGCGATAATGCTATCAAGAGTTGTAATAGTGAGGTCATTGATATTGAATCTCATATCTATTTCTCCTTCTTTTATTTGTCTGAATGTGCGAGCCAGTTGAAATCATCCTGGCTCAAATCTTTTGTGTTTATCGTACCAGAATATACGCCATGCATCCTGTTGTCATAATTGATTTTTCTGATAACTTGTTTCACGCTTTCGTTAAACTGGTATATGGTCAACTGCTTCGTGGATTCATAATTATACTTATACTGTTCGGTATTAACCATCGAAATAATTATCTGTTCCAGCTGCGATTCTTGGGAACGACGGTGCCGCTTCATCTTTCTGCGGGCAAGATCAAGCAAGTATATCTTTCCCTCCTCATTTCCTGGACGACGATCATTCTTTTCAAGATTATGAATCTTACGCAGTGTGTTGGCGATTTGATTTTGAATCAGTCTGTCAATGACAATATCATTTTGGCGGTCATACAAAACAACCTGATTCGTCTTGGAATTAACCATGATTTCAAATTTCGATATATCAAGATCCCCAAAGATCAAGTGGGTATCAAGCCCTTGTCTTTGGATATCCTTAAAAAGCATTAAAAAAAGCTCATACTCATCAATAGTCGTGAAATCAATTCCAGCGTCATCGAGCTGCACCATTAAGTCCATAGGCATAGCCGTCAACGCTGCAACCAATCCGTAATAAGAATCCTCATTGTCGAGAACTTCTTCTACAGTCGGAATACATATTCCGATATCGTCATTGATCGCATATCTGTTTTTAAACAAAATGTTTATAGTAGCCATTATGCACCAACCCTGCGATTGCTCGGCATAGCCTTATTAGGATCGTGCAAATGATTGTAGTCAGTAGCCGTAAAGGTCATTACTTTGCCCTGATAATCTGTCATGGGTGCATAGCGCTTGACGGAATAAAGATCTAATTCTCCAAGCCCATAAAACCTACTGCCGTTAATTGCCTCGGCAATCTCACTGCAAAGGTTGTCCACCCGAAGCCCGCCCTGCGGAAGCCTCAATTTGCTCTTATGTGCAAACACCCATATATAAAGCGTAGGTAGAAGGTATGTTTTGTTTAACGCCTTTTGAATATCAACCTCGCAACATATGTAGGTATATCCGTGTACTGCCGTTTCAGGAACAAACTCATACGGAAATACCTGAGAATATTCAAGACTTAGCGCGTGTTCAAAGGGTAGCTCATCGTCAATCAATTTCACTATAGACTCGTTTGTCAATAAGTCCTTCATAAGCTGCGACTTGTAATTAAAAAATGGCTCAAGCTGTTTTTGGTTTTGACTCACAGCCATACCTCCCTTCCAACATCGTTTTTGTTTTCGGGGTTAATAACCGTATCCGAATCGGGCAAGTTAGTAACATCTTTAGGATGGTATTTATAATAATCCGCAATTCCTAATTCGTGGTTATCATCATCGGTGGCAGTCACTTCCTGTAAAACAAAGCTGAACACGCCATGATCATTATAAGTCCAGCCAACATGCAGCGGCTTTGTCAAAGCATAAGCGAGCTTATGTCTTGTAAGCGGATCGTCAATAAGAAAACGTGTCGTTCTGTCGAACAACAAGGTTTTCTCATTTCTTGCGATAGTCATTGCAATACGAGAGTCACCGCGAGTAACGACAAGGTTCCTATCCTCCAGCTCACCCGTAAGATATTTCGTGCCGTCCTCAATCACGCACCACTGCTGCTGTATCACGCCGTTACTGTCAATCCACTTTAATAAGTGGTTGCACTGAATCATCTTAGCCTTTGTATATACTTCGGTATTGGCGTCACGTTCGGTCACAAGCCATTTATTATCCATCCAACTAACCAGCCCACCAAGAGTAATATCTTCCTTAGGTAAAGAGAAGATACTCTTTTCGTTAAGGTTGTCAGAATTGATAATGGCAACTTTCTGCTCAACACCGTCAATCAAGACCTTATGATAAGACAGACTGTCCTTGAGCTTCCTTGTTAACATTCGCTCCTCGCGAGCTAATACAGCCTCTCGTTTGCTGCTGCCTCGAACCTCGGATTGCTTATCATATAAATCCCATACACTCATTTCACAACCTCCGACACAAACTTATCTTTTAGCTTGTTACAGATTGAGATTGCCTTAAAGACTTCGCGTCTCACCACTGCCACCTCGCACTTCGGATTGCTGATAAAATACTGCAAAATAGATATCAGAGTTAAAAAACGAGAGTCGGTATTAAATAAATCCACAAACTCTTTGCAGCCCACAAGCTCGGCTTGCAAGCTCTGCACATATGTTGAAAATGTCTTTTCCTCATCTTCTCGTATAGGGAGAATCTTAAAGAACTGATTCACGAGATACTGGAAATATTTCTCCAACAGTTCGGACTGAACGCTCAGCCCCGTTCTTGTTTCGTATATCATATGTGCAAATTCGTCAAGTCGCCGTGGTTATACGAATACTCCCTAATCATATTCGTATATTCCCTACGGGCTTTCTCATATGTATCTCTAACACGATACAAAAGTTCAGCAGGAGAGTAGGTAGTAAAGTCTCTTGTGTTGAGAATGTTTTCTAACAATTCCTGCTTATTCACATATGGCTTTAGCCACTGGACGACCATTCCCTCTGAAATAATTCCCACCAGTTCGTCAACGTCTTCTGGTTCTACTTCAACATCAAACTGTCTCGTTTCGTCGTTTCGCGTAGTCACAAAATCATATTGACAAACATGTCGAAAGTCAGCAATAGCCCGTTTCAGATATTCATCAACGATGGCAGTGCGATCTGGGATCTCCAGAGATAGAAGCTCGAATTCCGATATCTTCATAAGAAAGGCGTTTATAAACATATCAAAACTAATGTTCATATTGACCTCCCTTATCTCTCAATCAGTTCAATTCCCAAGCACTCTTCCAGTGTGTCTATAACCTTTAAAGAATCAAGGAGACCATCTGCAATAAGTTGACGCGCTCTATAGGCCACAGAATTACGCTGACCCTTAGAAAGCTTTGCAAGAATAGCTTTGACCTCAGACGGTTTCTTCTTAAAGAGTTCGTCAAAGGTTTCATAAGTAAGGGCGTTCTTGTAATACTGAGTAACGCCAAGATAATCAAGAACTTCAGGATCATCTATCAGGAACCAGTTGTTCTCAAAGAAAGCTCTCGCAGAATTGCGAGCGTTCTTAAGCTCCTGCAACTCCATATCCTGCTCGTCACCGAATCCTTCCCAGATAAAGGTCTCAGAGGTTTTCTTGCTCTTATAAACAAGCTGACCGTGGAAACCGTTTTTAACGGTTATAATGGTATTTGGGTCAAGATTTGACTTGACCTTATACTGCTTCTTAGGTTCCGCCGCATTTACGGCAGTCTCTTCAACTGTATTTTCAATTTTTGTATTAGCCATAATATCTCCTTTAATTCAATTTAGTTAAGGGGCGGTCAATGCCGCCCCTGCGTTATAAGCTTATTGATTAGGTAGTCTCGTATCTACCGATACCGGCGTTGCCGCCAGCAAGTACGATACCAAGACCGTATCTCTCACCATAGAGATACTCCTGAGTGAGATCCTTGCGATCGGCGGGATTGCCGAGAAGAATAGTAGACTGACCCTCATAGACACACTTGATGGGCTTGTCCTCGCCAGCAACGATAGTGAGAACATTATCCTCAAAGACGAAGTCGGTCGAGCCAACCTTGTGACGCTGAGGAGTTACAACAACAGGAGTACCATAGAACTTGCCATAGTAACCCAGGTTGTAAAGATCGTTCTTGGAATCGTTGCCCTCGATTTCGGGAGCAAGCACCCTGACAGCCTTCTTAGTGCCTATGATAGTAGCGGGCTTGCCACCAGCAGCGGCCTCAACATGGGCGATAGTGTCAAGAAGGGTATCTCTGTCATAGCTACCAGCAACGGGGAAGTATACCTCGCCACCGAGCTGATCGGCAGTTACACCATTCCAAAGAGCATAGATATCGTCCAGAAGAGCCTTGCGGAACGACTCACTTACTCTTCTGATAAAGACATTGAAGTCAACCTGACCAGAGAGAACCCTGTTCAGCTCTTCGTAAATCTTTATAACCTTGAACGAAGTAGGAATCGCGATAGTCTCAGAACCGCTGAGTCTCTGACGTCTGATACCCTGAGTACCCTCAGCAGCATCGGAAACGACAAACAGAGTGCTATCCTCGACGGTGAACTCATTCCTGTCGCCAAGAGCAACATTGCGGAAGTCAACAAGAGCATTGAAATACTCGTCGCCCTGGAAGCCCTCAACGATAACTTTGGAAAGGATGGTCTCAACGATAGTGAAGACGCCATTGCACTTACCATCGCGGATATCCTTATAATTCAGGGAAGTGCTGCCATTGTTAGCCTCAACAAGAGCCTGACGCAGCACATCCATAGACTGTTCAACAGAATACTTCTCAGGCTTGCCATGATAAGCATCTACAGCCAGTCTAACAATATCGGAATAATTAGCCATATTAAACCTCCTTACTGTATTAAGCTAACTGGATGACATAGTATGTATAGCGACCAGCGACTTCGATAGCGATACAAGTACCCCAGCCAGTAGAGCCAGTGTCAAGCTTGCCGCCCTCGCCAATACCTACTTTACCATCAACCGCGGGCGCAGTACCGCCAACGAAACCTTCCTTAGTAACGCTGTAGATATTTCTGCTGCGGGGGATATAACCTCTGCAAACAGCACCCTTTTCATTGATGAACTCGTCCAGATTTTTCTTGCGCTCGTCGTACATAGTTTCAACAGAAGCGACGATAGCACACTTCGATACATCGCTCTCAGCAGTAGCGACCTTAGCCTGCCAAACTTCACGGTTATCCTTCTCAAGCTTCTCAAGCTCAACAATGGTACCGTTCTCAACCTCTACAGGCTCTTCAGACTTAAGGACGCGAAGAGAAACGAGATCGGCTCCGACGTCAGTGCCGGATAAAAGATCAGTTCTAATAACTGTATAAGCCATATTAACCTCCTATATTAGTTATGGTCTGCGGCGAACTGTAAGAAAAGCCCGCCATAAGGTTCGTTGTCATTGCCTCCCTTATGCTGATCAATAGGGAGCCTGGTAGTCGATTTAGTTTTATCAAGTGCAAAGTTAGCAACGTCTACATTACGACCGCGAAGCTCATAGCACTTGCCCTCAATTTCCGCCAATGTCATTTCAGAGCAGTTATCCTTCAAAGCTTCAAATTCGGCAACGCCGCTTAAGTCGCTAAACTTCTCAAAGATAGAATCCTCATCAGCCTTTCTGGTCTCGCGATCTCTTGATTCCTTAAACTGACGAAGCGTCTTAAGCTCCTCCTGCGCCGACTGCAATTCGGAATCCTTCTTGGCCGTAACAGCCTTACCGAACGCATTGAATAACAGGGAATAATTTATATCCGCACTTCCTTCATCAAAGGACACGATTGCAAACTTTTTGCGCGTTTTACTATTGAAATCAATAACGACATTGTCGCCATTCATAGAATAGGCAAAGCCAAACAGCTTGTAATCTTCCGCGCAGTCATAGCAATAGACTTCGGACAGTTCAGCGTCATAATCAACATACCAATATCTGCACATTTCACCCCAATAGGGATCCGAATAAGTTACGCTTCTAAGCTGGTCGAGCAACTCATTAAGGAACTGCTCGGCTAAAGCATAATGATTATCCGCATTTCCAGAATCGGGGTTCTCAGTTTGAGTACCAACGCCGCCCTCGGTTTGTGTACCCGCATCGGAACTGGCACTCGCACTTGCCTCTTTAGCACTCTTAACAGCCTCAAATTTTGTTCGAAGCTCATCAAGCTCATAGTCGTCGATATTGAAATCAAGCTCTTCAACAGTCAGACCATATTCTGCTAAAAGTTCTAATCTATTCAATGAAGTTCCTCCTTTCAAAAGAGAATCGTTGACACCCGCAGTGTCTATGTCATCCTCCGAAGAGGTATTGACCTGAGCAAACTGTTCCTTGAATTCGGCAATCATTTTCTCATACTCGCTACGGAACGTATCAAGCGAGAAGAGTTCTAAGCTCGCCGATTCAAAACAGGGTTCGGCACTTTCTAACAAACAAAATGCCGTAAATTCAAAAGAATCTATGTGATAACAGCCATCGACCATTTTGCCGCTCTTGACCGTTATCTCCATAGATTCGTCAGTAATCTTATTCGTCTTTATCTTTTCGTAAGCTTCTTGCCTTTTCCAGATGATTACATCTGTGCAAAGGTATTCGTGCGTCTGACCGTTTTCTTCTTCAACAGACCACCAACATTTTGCGGATTCAGGCACCACACCAACGGGCTGAGTGATATTTACTATCTTCATACCGCTGGACGTCTTAACCAGCTCCACATCATGTGATCCTATCGAATCAGTTTCACGTTGATAGTTACAAACAACTGGACAATTAAATATTGTCGGGAGGCTTTGTTCAAACGCCTCTTTACTTATGTAAGAACCATTTCGATTCCTCCCGTGGTATGCCACCTTAAGCACACCTCTGTCAAAGGAAGAATTAACTTCGGTCAGCTTATCTACTCCAGATTCAAAGACGATACTCAAACGAATATCGTTAATAGCCATCACCGCCTCGTTAAAAATCAGAATGTGAGTGTGTCAGATACTACTACCTTCATACCGTCAGAATCAAAATTCAATTTGGCGTCGTTTGCAAAAATCCACAAATTATTTTTCTCATCTGCTTTAAGCAATTTAAATCCTTTCGCAACGAGTGTATCCGCGTCCTCACGTTTCGTAACATAAATAAACATTTCAATCTCCCTTTAGCACTTAATTACTGTCTCTTGTCTGTTCACCTATCTCCGTCAAATCGTCGGCATCGGACTGAGGCCGCCCCGCGCTCTGGCTTGTAGCCGATTGCGTTGACGAACTTTGAAGGGGAATGAATCTGCCCTTGATTCCGAGAACATCGTCCTCTAAGAAGTTCATGCAATCCATTTCTTCCTGACCTAATCCCTGCGAGGCGCAATAATAGGAAACCATAGGTATACCTAATTGACACGCCTTGAGATATGCGTCACCAACTTCTTTTCTATTAAAAGGACTGCAATCCAAGAAAGTAACCTTAAAGTTTTTCCCGTATGACTGAGCGCGAATCAAACGATTCAGCACACTTTCAATACTCTTGACTATGCCGTATGTCATAGCTTGATCAACTTTAATAGAAAGTAGCAATGCACTTGCGGCCGCCTTTGCATTATTAAACAGCAAACTGGAAGCTCCAGCTGCCGAGTAAAGGTTCTGCTCGGCCTCTGCTACTCTGTCGGTGTCTCCAGTATTGGATTTCTCAAAGCTAATCTTCTCAATCGCCATCGGCGACAAGATCGTACCTACCTCTTCAGGCAATACTGCTTCAAGGTTTCGCCAGAACTGTTCAGCCTTTTTAAGATCCATTTCCCATTCGCCGTCTTTGTTGATACCGAGTTTCATAACAAGGATTGCATAATTCTCCAGCTCCGTTTTCGTAAGCTTAAGTTGCTTGTAATCTTCAATGTCATAAATTTCTCTGAGCAATCCAGCAAACGGGGGTATAGCATATGTCAGTACGTCATTATTGCACTTAATTGCAAATGAGGTAGGGGAATCCAGTTCCTGCCACCTCATATTACGACTATTCTGATAAAGCTTGTACTTGGTGGAAAACTCCACAGGATACATATCAAGATACTCACTATTAGAATCAAAATAAGAAAAGTCGAACGAAACATTCGGTACATTATCTTCTATAACCGCAATCTTGCAATAATCAGACGGCAACTGCTGAATAATAACACTGTCGGCAGATATCCAGAGTGTGCCGTAGAAAACATCTTCTCTTAAGCAAACAGTCAGCACTTTTGCAAACTGATTCTTAATATCCATCGAAGTGAGAAGGTTTAAAACCTTCCTGTAATTTCTCTTGATTGAATTCGGTTTGGCGGTTGAAGTATCTATTTTAGTGGGAGATACCACATATGCCAAATCCGACAGGCTTGCAAAATACTGAATCAATCTTCTAAAGTGCGAGCTTGCACCGTAGATGTATATAACTGCGTCTCTTAAATTCTTCTCATTAGCGGCAGGATTCTGTAAAAACGTGTTAATCCTGTCTTTGTTATATAACGAAAAGGTGGGGGAGGCAGAGGACTGGTTCAAGTCTCTTAAAACAATTCTTGAAAGTTCGGCAAATCTTGCCGGCAGTTTCATCGTTTTAGCAAAATCAAACTCTGTCGCATTTGCTTTCCGCGAGTTTGTCACTACTTCATCTTTTACTGTCTTAACTTTTCTGTTACCCACTTCTCATTACCGCCTCCTCTCAAACGGACTACTATTACCGTGTTTTATCTTGGGCGCTCTAAAGCAGAACGTGTTCACGATTTCGTCTTCGTCTTCTGACTTTCGCCTTAAACCGCGTTCAAGCTTTGTTGATACCCAATAGTTATAGCTAAGACTTGAATATCTATCCTTACGCATACCACTCTTCTCTGACAGCCTAATCAATCCGCTGGATTCTTCCATTTTCAAACTGATCAGTTCCTTAATCAAAAGAGTGGTGTTTATATAGGGGAGCTTGAAATACATCTTCTCAGAAACGGGTAGGGCGTCATAACCAGTCAAATTCTTTAACTGCATTTCCCCCTCATACTCATTCTCTAAGAGTCGTATCTTGCCGCTCTTGAATCCCTCTCTGAGCAACACTGCACAGTCAGAGTTGAACTTTGGCGATCCGTTAATGCTCCATATGACCTTCGGTGCCTCTCTGTTTGTGCAACGCGCCGCAAGCTCAGGGTTGTTATAACAGGACAGGGCGGGATATATTTCGCCTGTTTCAACATCCACAATGTCGGTCGCCAATGCGTCGAATACGCCCAAGCCCACTCCGTTACAGTCCAAGACTATATAATCACACGCGTATTCTTCATATAATTTTCTGATACTCAACGCCTGTTCGTCCGTCCTCATACCTTCCATAGATTCTGTATAGATAATATTGTTAATATATCTTCCAGACTTCGTAGGCAAAAGCTGATTTACAAACAAAGCGGAGGCGTCGTTGTTATGCTTATTACTTGCCATAAGCGCAATATCCGCTGATAACAGCCTTTTCTCTCCAGGCTGTTTTGGCTGAATCCGCAGCTGTGTGGCCTTAGGCAACTTTTGACAAATTGAGTTAGGCAACATAGGCAGCTGTATCTTGCGCGTATTTGCAATAGGTTCATAATTAAAGAAAGAGCCCTCAGAGTCGCCATAAAACTCCGCGAGCATTTCCATACTCCACTTGATTTCATTGAAATCTTCGTCGAGCATCATATCTGTTACGTCGTCAACATTAAAAAGTTTTTCCTTAATTGCAATCTGGTAGGGGAACGAACATATAAACCACGCTAACTTCGGATTACGCATATTTTTCACAAACGACTGTACTTTCTTGTAAGACCAGTGTTCTTGGAAATACGCACTGGAAAGGTAAATCTGTCTGTTGCGTTCCTGCGAAGCCAAGTGCTTATATTCGGGCTTGCTTAAATATCCAGGTTGTCTTGAATCAGTAAGGAACTTTGTCAGAACCGTGTCGATTGTTTCCTGATCAATCAGCCTAAACTCATCAAGTATTAAGATATTCGCTCTGTTACCACGCGCCGAATCTCCCGCAGTAACGACTTTGATATACGAGCCGTTCTTAAACCAAGCAATCGCTTCTGCGTTTGAGATTTTGATTTCGCCATTGACCAGTTCCTTTTTCAGCTCAGCCGATCTCGGAAGCAAGTCGGTGCGAATCTTTTCAAGCACATTAACTGCCTGTCCTCTTGTACCCGAAGCGATACATATTTTAGTACCAGGATACAAGATACATCTGACACAGCAGAATATTGCAATAAGAAATGTCTTGCCCAACCCACGGCTTGCTATCATACAAAACGCTGGATTGAGATTCATAGCGTATATGACAATTTTCTGAAACCATCGTAAAGAAATGTGTAAAAAATCCGCAACGAACCTATGCGGATTCTCCCTATAAAATGCCGCCGCTCGCGCAACAGCTTGCTGGTGTGTATACTTAGCCATTAAAGATCACCAGCCGTTTCATCATCCGAATCCTCGGCGACCTCGTCGTCCTCATACTTAGGACGCTGCACAGTATACTTTTTCAGCTCCTCTTCAAAGAGGTCGCTATACATATTCTTAATGCCCGATGTTTTGCACAGAGGGCCTAAGAACCACGCCATAATATTATGGTGTATTCCGTCTACGTCCTCAAAATCGGGGTCGGGCTCTATCGGATAGTCATCTTCAAACTTTCCGATTTCAACGCCGAATGGTATGTAGTTATCATCCAAATCTCTCTGCTGAGACGGCTTGATATTCATACTACCCAAAAGATTATTGAGTGAATTGACACTCTTCTCAATCGGATTATCGGCAGCCATATCCTTATTGATTTTAATCTCAAGGTTGCAAATCTGTCGCAAAATAGCGTCTTCGCCCGTTGATAAAACCGTTCCCTCAGGATATAAGGACATCCAATATGCGCGTCGTGCCTCTAATGCACGGTACATTTCTGGCGGATATCCAAGACCCCAATACCTAATCACGCTCTCGTCAATCGGGGTTTTGTCCTTTTCGTTGCTGCCTTCTGCTGATTCCGAATCGGTCAGGCCAGAATCCACAAACGTGAGTTTCTCTTCGTCTAAAGTATCATCGTAAGTCTTACCGACATATTTAATCAGATTAGTCTTACTGATATAGCCGCGGATTCTTGAAGCGTTCGTATACTCATTGCCGAGCATTGCGTATATTTCAGTATTCCAATATATATCAAACTTCATGCAAATACGCTTCATAGCGGCCTTTTCATTACCAAGTACCGATTTATAATGAGTCAGAAGCTCTTCCAAACATTCATTACAAATCGGTAGATACCCGCCGTTGCCTTTATATATAGGGCTTTGAGAGGCGGGAAAGTTATTCTTCTGGCGCTTGTAATGCTTCGAACATCTGCAACAGACATATACCAAGTTCTCGTTATCCGAGCGAGTAACCTCTTTGGGTCTTGAGGAAGTGGAATGTATCTTGCTTGTCTTAGGCATTACAAACCACCGCCTTATTCTCTAATGAACCCCTCGCGGACAGCTCTCTTAAGGAGCTTGCCAGGGGTAAACTTCGGAGACAGGTGCCTCGGCACGGTGACGGTTGTCTTGGTCTTCGGGTCAGTAACCTGTTTCGGTATATGTTCCTTGACCGAGAACTTGCCGAATCCGTGCAGCATAACCTCCTCGCCGTTCACAAGCGCGGAAGTAATAATACTGACGATATCGTCAATGACCACACCGGCGTCCTTCTTCGTATATCCCTTTTCGCAAAGTTTATCAATAATTTCTGCTCTTTGTAACATTTTCTATTTCCTCTCATTCAAAGTATTTTTTTAACAGAACGCCCCCAAGTGTGCATGCATAAGCAGAAGCCTGGGGGAGAAGTTATATTTCATTTATAGTTTTTCTTTGCGGAGCGCTTATGTCTCCGTCTTTAAAGTAATTTGCAAATTGCTCTTCGGCGTCACAGTCATTATACACCGCTACCATATCAAGGTTAGACCACTGTGCTAATTGCTGAACAACCGTTTCGGGTAATCCAGCTCTTATTAAGCCAGTTGTCCAACTATGCCGCAGTGAGTGCATATAAAAGTCAACGCCCAGAATTTTGCTAAAGCTGCTTGCCCAGCTATTCAGCGTACTGATTTTAATATGTTCGTCGGGATTCTCCTTTGTAGGAAACAGCCAAACACTCTCTATTCCGTTTTTTTTGCGATAGTCCATCCATAAATCAAAATATGGCTTGAACCGTTTGGCAAGAGTATAGCAATAAATCTGCTTGCCGTTTATCCCGCGACCCTTTGTCTTAATCTTCTCGCTGGTCTTATATAAAGCACCGTCGCAAATAAGATTTGCGTCGTCAAAATATTCAACCTTAAATCTAAGCAATTCCGCCTTACGTCTGCCCGAACAAACAGCGAGAGCAACCAAACAAGCTTTATCAAACTGCTCATGCTCAACTAAGTGTTTCAGTAACTCGTCAATCTGCTCGTCTGAAAGAATCGTCTTCTCACGGACAGGCTGATTCACAGGATTCTTAATCTTGTTTATAATGTTGCGGAACTCAGGATATTCATCGTCCATAACCGATTCAATATAGTTTGAAAGACTGGACAACGTTGCTTTGATTCTTCTGACCCTTGCAGGACTGTTGCCGTTCTCGTTGACGAGCCAATTTTGAAAAGCAACAATGTCGCGTTTAGACCAGTTCACAAAAAACTTATTGTTATTGTGATTCAACGCCCACACAAATGCAATCTGCAAGTCGTTTGTGTAAACGTTTATCGTAGATTCGCTGTGCTGAATTGATCTAAGGTAATCCGTGTAGTCGTTGATAAGCCTCAGATTCTCAGGATTAACCTTTGCAAGCAAGTCTGCACTTGTTAAGCTATTCATCTTAGTTTTTCTCGACATATCGGATTGCCACCTCTTAACTAATTAAGGACGATAGTATGCTCGTCCACCTTGCCCTTGCCTTGTTCAAATATTAAAAATGTTGCCGAAGCGTCCGCAACTTGGCGAATCGACATTGAAAAATCATCACTGCCTATTATTGAGCCAACACCTATGCAACCCTTTCTGACCCCACATTCGCTAAACTCTCCGTGATGTTTATGACCAGCGATAAGGTAAGAAATTTTAGTGTCATAGATATTTTCAAACTCCATAATTGAACGTCTCAAGTCCTTAACCTCGCCGTGGATACCAAGAATGTTAAACCCACAAACCGTATCAAATATCAGCCCCGTCTTATTTTCAACAAGGCTGAAGTTCGGATTTGATTCATTCTTAATCGCTATGCAGTTCTTGATTATCTTGCCGACGGATTCGTTTAAATGTTGACCCTTCCTGCCGTCAAGAAGCCTCATCTCGTCGTGATTACCGTCCGACTGGTGATATACAACGCACACATGTTCTGAAAGACTGCGAAGCCAATCGCCCATATAATTGCCGTAAATCACTGCCGAATCAATAGCACCATACCTCAGGCTCCATAATTGAGAATGTCTTAAGAAACCGTCAATGCTGTCGCCGAGATTATACACATGAAGTTCTGTCAGACCTTCCTTTTCTATAAGGTCTATAACTTCCGAATACACCCGTGTCATTCTCTCATAGAAGATTTCAGGGCTGTATTCATTGATAACCTCGTTGAACAATCCATAAATTTTAAATTCTTTACCAAAGTGACAATCGGCGAGGCACAAGATACCCGCACGTTTGCCGTGACTGTTTTCAATTCTTACAGGAGGCTGACTCTTGGGCGCATATTTTTCAATGGCCTCACAGACCTTTTGCTCAAAGAGTTCGTCTCTTGCGTCTTCCCTAAGCCACCTATTATATTCCAGCTTTTCAGTCTGGAGCTTATAGCGTTCTTTTTGGAGTTCACGACGATGTGAAGTAATCTGATCTTGATATTCGTCCGAACGCATTTTAGAAAATACATTTTCATAGAACGCCTTTGCCTGTTGGAACTTCTTGCGATAAACGCTCTCATTCAGATATTTGCAATCGTCGTCAATCAGTTCCTTATTCAAGATATCAGCGACATCTTCCCACGTTGCATCGAGGACTCCAGAATCTTTGGCAAGACATATTCTCCAAATGTATTGAAGCTCATTTTCGCTTTCGGACTTTTTCAAGTCAATCTTGCTATTCACCGAATCACTCCTTAAAATTTAGTCTTATACTTTTCAGAAACTCCATTACTCTGCGCGTTTCCTCTACACAATACTTATGTACCGTGCGTCGGATATGAGCGTCTGGAAAACGCTTACGAATCAGAGCAGCTTCTGATCTTGTAATCTCAACCATAGCCATTTCCTTTCATTCTAAGATAAAGATAAAAGAGATACTTATCTCTCATTAAAAGACAAACTGACAGACCCCTCGAACGGTACGAAACTACGCGCCGTTCTGGGGGTCTCTAAATGCACTGTTTTTGAAAAATTACAGTATTAGCTACTTTTTGCTACAGCCCTGCCCGCTCTTTTAGCAGAACATTCAGAGCAATAAAGCTGCCTGTTACTGCGCTTTGCAATAACTTTCCCGCATATCTGGCACTCTATATAACTCTCTCCGCAGTAACGCAAATACTGATTGCCGAGATTCCTATAATCTAAAACCACCAAATCGACAGGGCTATCCTCGTCAACAATCTTAACGTTGAGATTTGTGTTGTCAACCATTTTGCTGTACCCGATATATCCCATGCTCCACAGGTCGTTTATCAATAAAGATTGGCGCTTGGTGGCAATAACTATATTTGCCAAACTGAATATGTCCTTGTCTTTGAAGTTGACCCAGTTGTTATTTGAGGGATTAACCGCATTGCAATACTTAGCCAAGCACAGGAGTGTGAACATAAGCTTGCGGAGCATTTTACTCCGCAGCTTACTGATCTTTTTCAATTCTGAGCGAGTTATCGGTACTCCCTGAATATCTATCAGGGGGTACTTGCTTGCACTCCCGACTACCATATCTATCGAAGTCTGCCACTTGACAAGGTTAAACGTCGGGTCACACTTAAGAAGATACTCTTCAAGAAGTTTATGTATCTCGTCTTTGGCATACCCCTCGCTATAGTAATAACGTGCAATGCGGCTCAACGATTCCATCGGCTTCGAACCAATCTTAGGACAGTTTAATATTTGTTCAACATATGCTCTTTCATTCGTTACTATTTCCTTCATATACACACCCCGTTTCGATTCTAAACCTCTTACCGCAGAATCCTATGTCGCCGTCCTCACACTCAGTAGGGTAGCAGTATCTGCCCTCATTTGCCTTGAGTAAATTATCTATGATTTGATTAGCACACAGATCCCACGCAAACTGTTTCGTTCCGTTTTTCTTATAACATATATCTAAGATGATATCAGTCAGCAGTGCCGAGTTTGAGCAAATCCTGTCGCACTTCTCCTGAAACTCATCAATTAAAATCTTCTTCTTACACACACATTCGTCTTTGTCTAACCGCTGTCTTTTTGCAGCCTGAGAAAAATCTGCCAGCCGCTGTAAATACTGTTTGTAAAGTGAGTATACCGCATAGTACTGCGATTCCGTATACTCCTGACCGCTCTTAAGATACGAGTAGTCATATTCGCTGTCCGAACCAGTCTTGAGTATAAACCCGTCAAACTCTTCTTCAAACCTCTTGCATATCTTATTCATCACGCACTGGTGAACGCCCACTGGCATTCTTCTGAAATAATAAGAAATAAACACCGATTCATCTTCGGAAAGATTCTCGGTGTTTAGCAATTCGTCTATTGTTTTTCTGTATTTACGGATACACTTTTTATCCGTGTTCTTAAGGTAAGTCCTGTATTGCTCCATTAGGTCGGGATAGATATAGCGCATAAAGTACGGCTTCTTGTCCGCAAGCACCACTTGATTAAACCGTCTGCGGTCAAGCTCATCGTCCGACAAAAATTCTTCATCTTCAGGTTTGATTCTGCACGAACCTCTATTATACCATTCCTTCGGCATTGGCTTAGCGACTATACCCTTTGCCTTATCAATCGAATTCTGCTGGAACAACTGTCCGCACTTAATCCGATAGTCAAGCGTCTGATATTCTTCGTTGTCAGGTTCAAACTGTGCCTGAACGTCATACATAGTAGTGACGCGATTTGTTATTTTGCCAATATCGTCTCCGAAACTGTCAATGTTTGCGCGAATCAGCTTTTCTTCGTCCACCAAAGTTTTCGCGGCATTTCTCTGTTCGCACATTATCGTAGGCAGCTGAACGTGATTTCTAATCAGCACCTCGTTGTCTGTCAGCAATACCAAGTCTCCGTCTTTATCCATGCCGTTAAGAGCGTGTGCCGACGTATCCCACGAGTTGAAGATAGAACAGGTATTCATATACCGATACCAATGCAACAGCTCTTCGCGCCTCGCTATCGTCATTAAGCGTATATTGTTATGACACGTCATAGGAGCCCTGAAGCACGCAACCTTGTCGGCACCCGAATCCACCCAATATCGGTTAAACAGCTCGCCCTTTTTAAGTAAGCCAGTGACAGGGAGTTCAAATATACTTTGGCATAAGGAATAAGGATCGCCAGATACGATAGAGTAGTTGCCGTGTACCTGTATCACCCCAATCTTAGCGTCGTCAATCTTCTTGCGTATAAGTTCAAATATCTTGCGTTTTACAAACGGGTCATCAAATACTCGCTTATCAGCCATAATTGCTCTCGCAAAGTCGTTCTCTGTCCGCATGGCGTTCTTGCCGTCGATATGAGTACCGGCCAAAAACAGTATGGCCTTTCTGTAATCGTCGGAAAGAATGTCGTGAATCGTGCTGACTGTAGGTTTAATCAGCCTGTCAATATCCTCGTCTGAGAGTTTATAGCTTTGAATAAACTGGTAGTTTAAGTCGCGCTGATTCTCAAGGGCCTTAGGGCATACCTTAGTTACGCCAAAAGAGTAGTGATTCTTCTCACACATACTTAGGTAATGTTCTATGCTGTCATAGCTGCTCCATAGCTTAAGCATTGAAGTTGTGAGAACAAGTTCAACCTGAGCGATATCCACCTCGTTGCCCCACGCGTCTTTAACTATATGCTTGTGTGCAACTTGGTCGGCAAACTCAATAAAGTCGAAACAGAACACCATTCCCTTTTCCCAGGAAAAGCGTGTATTGAATCCGCTTGCCAGATAGTCAAGTCCTAATTCGTCCGACCACCGCCGTGCCAAAGAGGGCAGTATCAAACCATACCCGTCAGATTCGTTGAGCGTAATCTGAACGTCTTTCTGGTACTTCATAGCAGGCTCATTGCCTTTCTCGTCACTCAGCGTGATAACGTCTTCTGTGAATGTAGTCTCACAATCTTTAACTACCAATATTCCCTTTGGCATTGATACGGGCGTAGACCCACTGCACGTCAAAGCGCGATATGCTTCAAACTTAGCGGGTACAAGCTCAATACTTTCGTTTCTGCCGTTATTGATCCGTTCCCTCAGTATCGGGGCGACCCGCTCGCTGACAAACACTATGGTCGAATTCTTAACGCCGCCGTTCGTTCCCAGCAGCCTTGTATACTTCACGCCGTTGATAGCGAACCCTTTGCAAGCTCTATGGTAGTCGCCAACGGTATCCATGATTATGCAAACATAGTCGGGCTTATATTGAACACTGTCCAAGCATTTATATAATGTCCTGATTTCCTTTCTGTTTGCTATAGAATTTGGTAATTTCTTTAACGATTTGATTTGTTTTTTGATGTTTTTTGCAGTAATATCAGCGTCTTTGATATCATTTATTTCGTCAATCCATCTAAGCTGCTGGCTGTCTCCGATTGAAATAACTTCGTCATTACTTCTCGCTTCTGATAAAGGAAGAGTCAAATTCCATCTGGCTCTTTTTAATCTTGTACTGTGAAGCTTCAGAATGTACTTCTGAGCTGTTAGCTGTTTAGAAATACATACCACATCCTTTCATATTGTTAAACGGTTTCGGCTTATAAATTAAAAGAGTTGCCAGCAGACAATGCAGCAGCAACTCTCTTTCTGAACCTATTAACAATACGCGAGACGCCCTGTCGGGTTATCCCGAGTCTTGCGCCGATGGCATTATATTTCATACCTTTGCCTATGGCTAAGGCTATCACTTCCTTGTTTCTGGCAGACATTTTGTCATACGTTTTCTGAACAATCGACAATGTGTCTACATATTTAGTTACGTCGTCGTTATCGGGGATTATATCAAGCAAGAACATATCAGTGAAGGGAATGGGGGAGTCAAGGTAATATGTGGCTTGAATGTCCTTATTCTTGCTTCTCACGACCTCTCGCACTGACATCAGCATAGCTTGGTAGGCATAAGTGCTGAACGCCCCCTTGTCGGGGTTATAAAGTACAGCCGCCCTGCACAGCCCAAGTGCCGCAGTGCCATACCAATCTTCCTCAGCGTCTAATGGTAAGTTGTGGCGCTGAAGAAACGAATAAATAAGCTTGTGGTTATCCTCCACAAGCTTTCTCTGGGTATTATTCATTTTTATCATTATGTTGATTCTCCTTGTAGTCTTTGTATCGTTGTTCCACGCTGCTAATCCAATCTGTCAATAATTCCCGCATCCTTTTGCTTGGAATGTATATCCAGATTTCTTTGCCGTCGCGAATAGCCGATCGCCATATCCACTGTATCATAGTCGATAGCGCGGCTTCATCTTCGTGAACGTCCACCCCGCGAGACAGATAAAAATTCTTTTCGCAAGGTCGCATAAATATATTCACGCAGTAGGCGAGTACATAGCAGTTTCTATATTCGTTTGTTGCTCTACAGTTATAGGATAGGAAACGGCTGGCATAGCCGTTTGACACGACCTTTTCGCGGCCGCTTTTATATGTTGACCAGAGCTTATCTTCAGACGCAACGCCCTTAAAGTAGTTCTTAAAATAATTTGAGGTGTTCCGTCTGAGCTGATTCTGCTTAGCTTTATATTCAGAAGATTTGTTTGAAAGCCACGAGAAGGACAGTGCCGTCTTAGGCTTTCCGATGTCGTTAAGTTTGTCGTTGTCGAAAATGTGAATCATTGAAGATAATGATTCGGTGTAAGGCGGGATATACATTTCAGTATCGCTGAAACGGTATATGCCGTCAGTCTTAGATATTCCTATCGTCTGATAGGATATGTTTTCAATGTCAAAGTAGTATTTCATTGACGAGGCTTCAAATAAATAGGTGAGTATAAACACGTCTTTAAACGCGTCCAGTATCTTCTTAGAGTATATACAGTAGAATACCTTTCCGTCGCCGTCCTGTATTCCGACGATTCGTTTGCTTTCTGCAAGATGGGAGATTCTGTCTATTATGTCGAAACCGCAATGTCCTTTTCCGAATCCCTCCCTGTTCGACGTAATCGAAGAGGGAAGTGAGAGATTATATATATCAGTGTCCGTCTGGGTAATCCACCCAGCGTCCTTTAAAAGCGAAATGAAAACTTCAGGAACGTCCATGTCCTGAATGACGTTGACCGACTCATCTATTATGAGCGTATAACCATTCTTCTTAATAGCCTCAATCATTGTTTCCGAATATCTCAGAAACATGGCGTGTGTGGTGGCAATATTCTTGCCTTCGTTAATTAGTGATAGCGTGTGCTGATATTTTTGATGTCCGAACTCAGCATACTTGTTGCTTGGTTGCACAAACTCCAGTTCGGAACAGGCGTTGACAATCCGTTCTGCTTCGTTCAAGTACGGCGTTATATAAATGAATTTCAAATCCTTATGCTCGTTTATATACGTTATGGCAGCAGAAGATTTGCCAGAACCCATGATTGCATCGCAAACCTTGATCATAAATTGCTGTCTTGAACCTTTCGTGAGAAATATCTGAGAAATAAATTTAGGAACCCCAGCCTCCTAAAATTGAAATTTTAGGCTTGTAAAAGCGCGATAATAGGCACTTTGCGAAAATCGTTCCCTAATAATAAAGATAAGAAAAAATTTTAGGAATCATCTTTCTTAGGAAGCTACTTGATCCCCACTGGAAAGAAACATTGTCTTCGACATTAGCATCTCCGAAAGCTAATGTCCTTTTCATTGTCTACCTAACCATCTAATCACCAGAGAGTTTCTATATTCAATTTTCAAGCTACCATATCTATGTTAACAAGCTACTTGCTTGGTAAACACCTATTGTAAACTCTGCTTCAGATCGCAGCTTCTCCGATTGAGCTGTCTATGAGGTAGTGCTTTCTGCTACCCAGATTCAGCTTGAGATATGCGTCCTCTACTTCTTCCTCTGTAATCCCTATATAGTCTAATGTCTGGGTGGAAGAGGAGTGACCGAATATTTTCTGTAGTAATAAGAGCTTTCGTGGATCGTTATTCGACATGAGCATTTGGTGGTACCCGAATGTCTTTCTGAGAGAGTGAGTGGAGATACGAATGTTTAAGTGGAGATCCGCTCCTATCTCTTTGAGTATTCTGTCTACTGAAACCCTGCTCATAGGTTTGTCGTCTCCCGCAGTTCTGTTACTTTCACTTCTGAACAGATAATCGTTCAGATTGCACTGGTTGTGTTGGAGATACAGGGTAACTGCCTCCATAACCGCGTCGTTGATAGATATATATCTGTTCTTCTGAACCTTTCTGGTTGTTTTAGTTTTCTTTTCCAGAATGGGGAATGTAGTTTTAAAAGATAGGTCTGGGTTAATCAAATCTGAGAATCTGAGTTGGAGCAAATCGCTTACCCTCAGTCCGAAGTTAATACCTACTATAAAGAGCATATAATCTCTGTATCTCTCTTTTGCCAGAAGGTAGGTAGATATTCTGTTTATGTCCTCAAGACTTTTGATAGGTTCTGCCGCATGTTCAACTGCAAGCTCTTTGGGAGTTTCTTCGATAGCCGGTGCTATCAGTCCTTCTGGTAACTGTCTCTTCGATTTAGTAAGAGAGGAGAAGTCTATGAACTTCTTTTCGGAAGTTCCAGGTCTAAGAGAATCTATCTGAATTATGTTCGCCATTTGGGTGGCTCCTTTCATCTCGTATAATTTAGTTTACACATAGATTATAACATATAATCGTTACTTTGTCAATACCTAATTTGAAAATTTTTTAAGAAAATTTTCGTATTCTGTGCTGGCAATGATTTTACCTAAACCTTTATAACATAAGGTTTATTCGCAGTTATTTGTCAACAGTTAAGAAAAATGATTTGACGATACGGTTGTCGAAGGAAAAATTCTGGATCGAGGGGGAGAGATGAAGCGACTTATATAAAAATGTAAAAATACGCCCCCTCAAAATATCGAAAACACCCCCCTATGTTGCAAAGTGCTAAAATGTAACATAGCCGCCCGCGCCCCGATCCTCCCGCCCCGATCCCCGCCGCGCTCGACTGCCCGCCCCGATCCCCGCCGCCGATCTGCCCTTCCCTCCCTCCTCTCCTCCTCTTTGCTTTTTCCTCTTTTTCCTCTTTGCCCCTTCGCGCCGATCTTCTGCCGATCCTCTTTTCTTTTTTTGGCAAATTTTTAGCGTATACCACGCAAATGTAAACTTTTTATTAACAAATTGTAAATTTTCTGTTTTTGGGTTGACTGCCCCGCCGCAAAGGTGTATTTTATATACGGGCGGCATCCCCGCCCGCTAAAATATACGGTTGACGCGCCCGCAAAAAATA
This sequence comes from uncultured Clostridia bacterium, assembly GCA_947627875.1. Lineage (GTDB taxonomy): Bacteria > Bacillota > Clostridia > Oscillospirales > Ruminococcaceae > Faeciplasma. The sequence goes on along the minus strand of CANQXS010000002.1, from coordinate 67,612 downwards.
GCGCGTCGGATCCCCCTTCGGGGATCGGGAAGGATCTAATTATGTTGAACATCATCACCATCACCAACAAAAATGGCAACACCATGACAAAAACACTTGACGCTCCGTCGATCTTTTCAGCGTACGCCGCCGCCCGCGCCGCCGCCGCCGAAGGCGATCAAATCAGAGTACAGATCGCCATCAATCAGGCGGGGAAGGTTGACGATCTCGCGATCTGCCGCGCCGCCTTGCATATCGCCGCCCGCGCCGCAAAAACGGTTGACGGCGATCCGACGATCCAAAGATGCGGCAAAGAGTTATCATTGTTACAAGTCATTGTTAGCACGGATCGCGGGGAGGGCGAAGGCGCGCCGCTGATCATGAAGTTGATCCGCGAATATAGTCAAGAGGCAAACGACATTTACGCCTTCGCGCTTGAAGGTGTATGGAAGGCGATCCACGATGGCGCGGACGATAACTCCGCGATCTACTCCTCCGGTTATATGTCGGTTAATGGATGGCTAACGGCCGAAAAGCGTAAACACATTAAAGAATTGACAACAGACTACACGATGGATGCCGAAGGGGAGTTAATTCCGACGGATAAGTATACGGCGGAGATCTTAAACCTGATTGACGATGCGCCCCTCCCCGATGCGATCGCCGACGATCCCGCCCCCGAAGGGGAGGATCTTGATGCCGCAATCTTTGCCGCCGCCGCGACACTCGCGCCCCGTCAGCGCGAGATCATCCACGCGCTCGCGGGAGGTTGTAGCCTATCGCAAGCCGCCGATCGTTTAAAGACATCAAAAGTTAATGTATCTAATCAACTAACACTCGCCCGCGCTAATTTAATCAAGTATCTAAAAGAAAATTGCCCCGCCGCGCTTGACTATGTAAACGCGCTCGACATTGTAACGATCGGCGCAAAATTAACCGCGCAAAAACACGGCAAAGATGCTAACGCCGCCGCCGAAAAAGCGCGGGCGGAATATATCAAGGATGCCGCAACTAACGATGGCGGCGAAGGTGAAAATTACCGCGCCGCGCTTGATTCCGCCCGCTATACATACGGCAAATATTATATGATTAGTGATGTTAATTATCAGATCGCCGCCGCTAAGTTATCAGATGCCATCGAAAAAATCGCGGAGGATATAGCCGCCGCCCGCGCCGATCTCGCCGCCGTCCGCGCCGCATCGGGTGTATCAGATTTGCAGATCGCCCGCGCCCATCGTGTTTTATCCTTTGGCAATTTGTCGGGGGCTTGCAAGGATCGCGCCCGCGCTATAATAGCCGCCTCCCTCCCGATCTGCCGCGCCGCCGCCCGCCTTCGCGACTTGCTACACGTCAAGCAAGATTTGTATAATCAATATGATAAATTAAAGATGACTAAAGCGGAAATGGCAAAGAGGGCGAAAAAAGCCGCTAAAGCTGCCCCCGCGCCCGCTACAAAATACGCCGCGACTGCCGCCGCCCCTTTGCACGTTTGGCAATTTTCCGCGCCGATCGCGATAAATTAACAAATTAACAAATTAAAGCCCGCCCGCCTTCGGCGGGCTTTTTTATTTGCCGCGCCGCGCTCGCGTGGTATACGGCGCGACTACACCCTCAGAAGGTAGCAGTCAAGCCCGCCGCGCTCGCGTGGTATACGGCGCGACTGTATCTGAGCCCATTTTGAAGGCTTTAAACTCAAAATTAGCTGATAAATTCAGCCGTCGCTGAGTGCGCGGGAATTAAGCCCGCGGTTTCGGATAGTGAAAACCCTCAGAGTTAAACCGAGTTAGATGTGAAATGAGGTCGCGAAATTAGCCTGAGCGCGTATCCTTAGGCTAAACGCCCGAGTAAATATGGATTTACTCTTTTGAGGGCTGCTGAGTTTTTGAAAAATTTCCTATCAGTAGATAGGATTCAGATTTTTCAAATTGTCTGAGGTTGAAGGTATCAGTAGATATTAGTAGACTTGTTGTCTGAAAAAGGTTTTGAAGTATTTATAAAAGCGTGGTTTTGTTTGGAATTTGGTTTATTCTGAGCCGACTTTTCGACTTAGTATAAATTTATATATCAAGCCCGCACACCTTTTTGATGTGCGGGTTTTAATATGAGTTTATATTACTCAGAGTATCACTTGAAAGGAGTCATTATCATGACCGAAAACATTACCAAGACCACCTCCACCCCGACTGATGCCGTAAATAAGGCTTACGCGGCTTTTGAGGCTGCCCGTCAGGCTTACGACATCTCCATCCGAGGCAACGATCTTCACCAAGCTGAAAAGGACTTGGACGCTTTGAAAAAAGCTGAAAAGCAGTACGCGATTGACATGCAAGCGAAGGTTTTTGCCGAGTGCAAGGCTTCTCCCGATCCGCTTAAGGCGGCGATCGAAAAGCATTACTATTCTGTGGTTTCCCACAAAGTCAACCGCAAAGACGGCATTCCGATCGGCGTAGTTGAGGATTCTCGCATCAAGCGTATCGACCTCGTGGCTTTTTGCCAGAGTGCGGGATTATCCACCGAATGGGCTCACACTGTTGAGCGTTGCAATCAACTTCTCACGATTAAGACAGCTCAGGATATGACCGTTAAGAAGGAGGTTGTTGATCGGATTAAGACAACATTCTTCATGAAGGACATTTCCCGTCAGATCGACTTGGGCGAGACTCCGATGAGCAAAACCGCCCTTACCAAAATGATACAGAAGGTTATCGACACCATCCTTTATGCCGATAACGGCAACGGGCAGAATGTTTATAGGGTTTTTGCCTCCGACATCAAGTATCTCCTGAATGCCTTTACCAAGCTTGACGGCAAAAACGTCAACACGATTCAGACTGTTAAAACCGCCACCCTTCACGGGATTTTCCTCGATATGCTGAATGTTATCATCAGCAGAGGCGATAAGGTTAATGGCGAGAGGACTTACGGCGTGAGCTTCAGAGAGGCTAAGGCTAAGTAATCGGCAATTTTTCAGAGTCAATAAACCGTCGGATTTTTCTGGCGGTTTTTCTGATTCGGGAGGTTTTCTATGATTAACGATCCTGATACCCCGCTTTAATGAGAGCGTGATTTACCGTCGGATGCGCGGTTTCTCAAAGGGGTTTCTTTTCACAAATGCATCTGAGTCGAAGGGCTAATCCGATTTTTCGGCAACCTTGCCACGACTATTCCCGAGGCGGGTGAATCTTAAAGCCCAGAGCCCTTTTGCAGGGGAGGTATTCTGCAATAGGGAGCATGCAGATATTTCCCCTTAAGGGTGATTTTGTAGATACTTTGCTCCCTGCCCTAATGCGGCTTGATGGTTTTTCATCGAGCGGTTCTAAGCCCGCAGAAACGCAGAAGAGGGTTTTTAAAATTGAAATGAACGGAGGTGCAGTTAATGAGCTATCAGGTTTTCCAGAATCGGGTAAACAACTTAGTCAGAAGGGCTGGCGGCAACATTAAAGTCAGTTTTTCGGCGGACGCTGACAGCGGCAAATATATGGCGGTTTGTCACGGAATGTGCAAAATCCTCGGAAATTCATCTTGCAAGCGTGTTGAGGTGAGATGGGGGTCAGGTCATAAGGCTTTGGCAGTTATTTAACTTGATTTTTCCACATTCGCGCATATGGTTGGGATCAGGCAATAGTTTGGTCTGTGAGCTTATATGCCGAGCCCGTTTCTTCGGAAGCGGGTTTTGATATGAGTTCACGGTTTTGAGCCGATTTTCCAAAAAACAATAATAATTTATAATAGGAGGTTTTTAAAAATGGTAGCTTTGTTTTTAGCCATCGCGGTTTTCTTTTTCGGTTTGGTGGCGATTTGTTTCGGTCTTGTGGAATTTCTGCTTTTCCTTTTCGCGGGGGATTTCCTGAGTGCTTTTGCGATTTTCGCGGTGGCTTTCGTAGTCCTTGCCCTGAGTGCATTGATAGCGAGGTTTATTACCCGCGATTCCGAGGCGGAAATCGCTGAGTATTTGGATGAGCGTCGCAGGAAGGAGGGAAATTGAGTGCGTAAACTTAACAAGAATGAAAAGGCGGCACTCGTGGTAGCCGGAGTGATTATCTACACCGTGTTTATCAGCGTCGTTTCTACTGGATATTGGGTTATTACCTTTATCCTCGGTTTATTAGAGGGCGATTTTTACAGGGCTTTTCTGTCCGCGCTGATTCTGTTTGTAGCTGCTTCGCCCGCGGTTATCCTGCTGAATTTTACAAAAACAAAATTGGCTCAGGATTATATGTACGGCGAGGAAAACAAGGATAATGAAAGCGAGGTTGAGCGTCATGACGGAGGAGATTCCGATGAATAAAACTCTGATTTTACAAAAGATTTTGGGCGTGACTTTGCTTGCCCTCTGTATCATCGCGACGGTTGTCCTGCACGATTTCACAATACTGGTTTTCTGCGCCCCGTTCTATCTGTCGGGGCTTTTTTCAAAAGAAAATGTTCTTTGCATATCAGAGAACGGGCAGACTGCGGAGGTTTCAAATGGAAGTGACATTTCTGATAAAACAAACAGGCAAGGTTGTGACAAAGCTGTTTGAGTCGAGGTATCTCGGCGAAAAGTTCGTCAAAAAACTTCGGTATTCAAAGAAGCTGACGCTCGTCGGCTTTAGAAATATATAGGAGGTTTGACTATGCCAAACATTATTATGGTGCAGCGATTCAGTGCTGAGGCAGTCGAGGACGTTTGCCGCAGGAATAAGCTGTTTACTCTTGGCGACAATACGGATTTTTCTGTAATGCTTGCCGAAGTTTCTTCTTCTGAGGTTTCCACCGAAGAAATCTTTAACATCATAACAGGGAAAGGACGTAAATCATGAACAAATGCGATTATTGTATAAACGACTGCCGTTGCACCTCATCTCAGCGCCGCGCCTGTATAGAATCCGATTACCAGTCATTCCAGATGTTTGAAGAACCAAGTTGGTACGACGCAGGGGAATCAAAATTGCAAATGACGCAGTATTCACGTCATTCAGAAAGCAAGGAGAGGAGGTTGCTTAATGAAAAAGCTTATCAGAAAGGTTAAGTTCGCGGTTGCCCGCTCAAGGAATAAGAGGCTTTATAATGCCATTCTTGCGGGCAAGGAAATCGACATGTATCATGCCAAGATTTACTGACCTTCTTGCGCTGAGCGTAATCGCTTGGCGCATACGGGAAAATGAGTATCAGGCTTGTATCGGTTCAATCCCGATTTTTCCCGCCAAAAATATATAATAAATGGGGTGATTCCAATGGGCTAATTTAGCTTTTAGACTTGTTCCCTCTACAACTTATTCGGAACTTCGGAGCGCGTGGTGCGAACACGGCTTTGTGAATATTGTTATTGGCAACTCTTTGTCTATTGAGGAACGGATGCGACCAACGACACTGGCGCAAGAGTGAAAAGTTCCGTGATTGTTTGAGCATATCCAGCTTGAATCGTGAGGCGCTGTATTGTGTAAATATGGACGAGGTGAGGCAACGCAAACCAACTAACAGTGTTTCGGCGTTGAGTAGCGATTGAGGCAATGGTTTCGATGAGAGTAAAATGCTCAAACGATTGTTTAAAATATCGGGAGGCTCTGCTCTGCGGGTAGGGCTTTTTTTTGATGGTTCGACTCCATCCCTCTCGACCAATAGCGGAAACGCTAAATTTGAAAATAAAAAACAAAATGGAGGTCAAGTAATATGGAAGAAAACAAAGTAACTTGTTACTGCTGCGGAAAAGAGTATGATATTTCCGACATGACAGTCGTTCAGGACGAGTATTATGTCTGTCCAGACTGCCTCGAAAGTCGCACAGTAGTATGCTGCGAGTGCGGCGATATTATTTTCGCCGACGATAATGTGGGCGATTCTAATACACCGCTTTGTGAATCCTGCTACGACTATCACGATTATCGTACATGCTATTCCTGCGGTGCAGTTATGCCCTATGATGAAGTTTATCATCTCGACTACGACGATGAGAACTACTGCGAGGATTGCTATAATCGTTACAGAAGTGATAGCTCAATCGACGATTACTATTACAAGCCCGATCCGGTATTCTTCGGTTCTGGCTCACGGTATTTTGGCGTCGAGCTTGAAATCGACGAAGGGGGTGAGGACAACTATAAAGCCGAGGAGGTTATGGCTGTTGCCAATAGGAACTGTTGGCGTATTTACTGCAAGCATGACGGATCTTTGCACGAAGGTTTTGAGATAGTCACCCATCCGATGACTCTCAATTATCACATGAATGAAATGCCGTGGAAAGAGATCGTGGAAAAAGCCAAATCTTTGGGATATCGTTCTCATCAGGCTGGCACTTGCGGATTACATATCCACATCAACCGTAATTCATTCGGAGATACCGAGCGTGTTCAGGAAGCTTCGATTGCGAGGATTTTGTACTTCTTCGAGAAGCATTGGGATGAGCTGCTTAAGTTCAGCCGCCGCACTCAAAGTCAGCTGAACAGTTGGGCGGCAAGATACGGGTATAAGGATACTCCGCAGGAAATGCTTGAGCATGCCAAAAAGGGGAATATCGGTCGTTACGTCTGCGTTAATCTTTGCAATGAGGACACGATCGAGTTCCGTATTTTCCGCGGCACTCTGAAGCTCAACACTCTGCTTGCAACTATACAGCTTACGAGCCATATTTGCGACGTGGCTTATGAGCTGAACGACAAAGAAATCGCAGATTTGAGCTGGACAGATTTTGTCCGTGAGTATTGCGTGGAGCCCGAGCTGATTCAGTATCTTAAGGAACGTCAGCTCTACATCAACGACCCTGTAACAACAGACGAGGAGGTTTAATATGTGTTGCCTGTTTGGAATCCTTGATCACAATAATTCACTCGCAAAATGGCAGAAGAATCGCATCCTTCGCACTCTTTCGGTGGCGTGTGAGGCTCGCGGCACTGACGCGACGGGAATCGCATATAACACCGATGAGAGACTGACGATTTTTAAGAGAGATCTTCCAGCGCACAAAATGCGTTTTAAGGTTCCTGCCGACACTAAAGTCATTATGGGTCATACTCGTATGACAACTCAGGGTGCGGCAGAAATGAATTACAATAATCATCCATTCCCTGGCAGAGCTAACATTTCTTTTGCGCTTGCACATAATGGCGTGATTTATAATGACGAGGAAATTCGCCTTCAAAAAGAGCTTCCCGATACCAATATCAAGACCGACAGTTATATTGCTGTCCAGCTTATCGAAAGCCAGAAAGAGTTGTCGTTCGAGAGTCTGAGGTATATGGCTGAACAGCTCCTCGGCAGTATGACCATCACGGTTTTGGATGCAAATGACAACTTCTATTTTGTCAAAGGCGACAATCCGATGTGCATTTATTACTTCCCCAAAAAGAGGGTTTACATATATGCGTCAACCGAAGAAATCCTCAAAAATGGGCTGAAAAAATCAGGCATAAGGCTGGGCAAATATGAAAAGCTTTCTATCAATAGTGGAGATATTCTGAGAATCAACAGCGTGGGCGGAATAAGCCGTTCCGTCTTCGACGATTCTGGGTTGTATGCTCGTTACTACAACCGTTACTATGGCGGATACGACGACTGGTATATGACTCCTACAGGCGATATTTCGCCGAGACTTGCGAGTCTCGACGATTTGGAGCGTCAGTACTATGAGGACTTGTCAAACTATGCATATGACGCTGGTTTTACTCCCGAAGATGTCAAGGCTCTGTTTGACGCGGGGTATTCGCTTGACGAGATTGCAGAGTATATGTTTGCGTAAATTTACAATTTTCATCAGGAGGTGATAGCAACGACAAAATTTGAGGAAATCGGGGTGGATCGCCAAATTGACAGTTGTAGTGAGTATGAGGCAGTCTGTCGTTTCAGACGTTCGTGCTTTTTATGTTGCCACCGAGGAATGAAAATTGATTGTGACGCCTGTGCGATTGCTCATGTGCATGACGAAGTCGTCACTTCTTTCCGAGAAGCGGCGGGAAAAGCCGCTGGTAAAAATGTGGCAGAAATCCACCCTGCCTAATAAGGGCGAGGTTCGATTCGCGAAAGCGATGGGGCGGTAAAATTCCGTCGGGCAGCAATGCCTAACGCTTATACCTATTGAGGTAAATTCAGTTTTAAATATAAAGGAGGACACTATGGGCGAAACAATAACTATCAAATCAGGGGATATCATTAAGCATAATGGTATCAATTTTGTTTTTCTGGGCAGGGTCGATGGCAATCTTCTGTGCGTAACGCGAAAGACAATAGGAAGTTATCCATTCGATGATTTCCAGGAAAGGACAAATTTTTATCCCGATTCTTCTGTGTGTACGGTGGTCAAACGGTTTGTCGAACAGCATCTTGACAGCAGAATTCTCGCGCCAATGGATATGGATTTAAGTCCATATGGCGAGTCGGGAGGCAGACATTTTACTGATATCTGTGGTTTGCTTTCTTCAAAGCAGTGCCAAAAGTATAAAGATTTCCTGCCGAACTGGCACAACCACGTTTGGACGCTCACTCCACTTGGCTCGGTCGGGCGGTCTCGCGATGTGGATGTGGTCGGCTGGGCGAAGTGGCGTGAACTTCACTGCGGCTATGCGTGGTGCAGTCGCGGCGTCGCTCCAGCTTGCTTATTCGCATCTGAGCATTTAAAATTGCGCCGTGAGGCGCAGGGCATTGTCGTCGAGTACGACGATAGTAAGGAGGTATCTGAGTGAGGCGGATAATAAGAAATGTTTTCGGATTTCTTATGGCGGTAATGTTGCTCCTTGCGTTTGTCGCCTGTATAACCTATGCGGACGACGAGTATATTGAGCGATATGCTCAAACCTATGAGGTATCTGCCGTGAACCGTTGACATTATTAAGGATATGTGATATAATCATCATATGGAGGCGATTACATTGTCAGAAAAGATTAAATTCGGGTATAACGCGGACTTCGGGTTTTTGTATAAAAAGCTGTCCATAATCAGCCCGAGCGTAATATCCATGATGGTATATGTGCCTGAATATATTGAGGCTTTAAAGGCTTCGTCCGAAACCCTTAACGACCAAACGGTATATAAAATTATAAAAACCACTTATAAAAAGATGCTTGCCGACGGTAAAGATAGCAGAAAGGCAAGATACATTATGACGAGGATTTCGAGAGAAGTTATGGGCAACAGTACCGCATGGCAAAATGACTAAGCACATATCCTTTAATTAAATCCGATACCGCCAAATATGGCGGTATTTTTATATCTACTGAACAGCAGCAACGTTGAGTTACTGCTGTTTTTTTATGCCAAAAAATAAATTAAGGAGGATTCATAATGGACATTGAAGAAATGGTATTTACCTATTATGCTCCCGAAGGAGATAATTCGCGGGAAAGCAGTGACGGAACCGCAGTTTGTTCAATTTGCGGTACCGTTCACGATATTTCGGAACTCTTATGGGTTGACGGAGAGTATGTTTGCAGCGAGTGCCTTGAAGAGAACACGGTATGTTGCTCCGATTGCGGTCGCAGAATACTCAAATCAAATAATAGTGGTTCTGAAAGCACTCCGCTTTGCAGAGAATGCTTTGAGGACTATTATGCGAGATGTGAGCTTTGCGGTGAAATAGTACCCGCCGATGAGTTAGTTGAAGTTTCAAACGGTGACATGATTTGCAGTCGTTGTGCTTCTGAGGAGACCGTGATTTGCGAGCGTTGCGGCGCAAGAGTATACACAGATGACGCAGAAAACTCAGATAATATGACGGTCTGCCGCTCTTGCTTCGATAATTATTACACGCGCTGTGAGAATTGCGACGCAATCATATCATATTCTGAAGCTTATACTGCACACGGGTGCGATTATTGCTGCGATTGCTATAATTCTTTGTTTACAAACGGAGGAATCCGCAACTATAGCTATAAGCCTAATCCGATTTTCTACGGTTCAGGGTCACGCTACTTTGGAGTTGAGCTTGAGATAGACAAGGGCGGCGAAGATGATGACAACGCAAACGATTTAATGGATATCATAAATGCCGACGATAAACTTATTTATTGCAAGCACGACGGATCTCTAAATAACGGCTTTGAAATCGTTACTCATCCTATGACTCTCGATTTTCATATGCACCGTATGCCGTGGGCAAAACTCTCGAATAAAGCGATATCTATGGGATACAGATCTCATCAGCCAGGCACTTGCGGGCTTCACGTTCACGTTAATCGCGATTCATTTGGTGATACGTTGGACAAACGTGAGGGTAATATAGCTCGTGTTCTGTATATTGTCGAAAAATATTGGGGTGAAATGCTGAGGTTTAGTCGTCGAACCGAAGCTCAGCTTAATCGTTGGGCGGCAAGGTACGGTTATAAGGACAGCCCGAATGAGTTTATCGACCTTGTAAAGAACTACGGCGAGGGTAGATATTCGTCTATCAATCTTTGCAATAGTAATACCATTGAGTTCCGCATTTTCCGAGGAACGCTCAAGTATAACACTATAATTGCTACTTTGCAGCTTGTAAATCATATCTGCGATTTAGCAGTTACCGCCTCTAATGAAACCATTCATTCTTTGACGTGGTCGTCGTTCGTGCTTGATTACTGCACTGAGCCTGAGCTTATACAGTACCTGAAGGAGCGTGGTATTTACGTCAATGAGCCCGTAGAAAGTGAGGAAGAAATATAATGTGCTGCCTTTTTGGAATATTGGATTACAAGCATTCTCTCAGTAATAAGCAAATGACCCGCATGCTCAATGTTCTTTCAACGGCGTGTGAGGCGAGAGGTACTGATGCGACAGGCATTGCGTATAACAGCAATGGCAAACTTGCTGTATACAAAAGACCCCTCCCCGCTCACAAAATGAATTTCAGACTTCCGTATGGCGTCCACTATGTCATGGGTCATACTCGCTTGGCAACTCAGGGCTCGGAAGAAATGAATTATAACAACCACCCATTTTTGGGCAAAGCTGGCACGGATTTTGCGTTGGCGCATAACGGTGTGATTTATAACGATGTCACTCTACGCAATAAAGAAGAGTTGCCAGCCACAAAGATAATGACCGACAGCTACATCGCTGTTCAGCTTATCGAAAGTCAGAAAAAGCTCTCATTTGACAGCTTGAAATATATGGCTGAGAAGCTGAGAGGTTCGTTTACCATAACGGTTTTGGATAAGAAAGACAATCTTTATATCGTCAAGGGCGATAATCCTATGTGCCTATATCACTTCCCGAAGAAGGGCATATATGTATATGCATCAACAGAGGCAATTCTTAATTCGGGTTTATCACGTCTCGGGTTTTATATCGGAAATAGCGAGAAGATATCGGTCATAGACGGTGCAATCATTAAGATTGATAAAGACGGTGTCATAGATCGCAGTCGGTTTGACGATTCCTTCTTATGGGATAGCTGGAGCTATTATTCTGACTATGGTTGGAGCTACGGTAAACATTATAAGCGGTATCGCGATTATCGTACCGTTAATAGTGCGCCCACAACAACTCAAATTTCGTTAAATGAAAATGATGAGTGGGAAGATATCACTGGAAGTTTCGGGGGCGGCACTATGACAGATTATGACGACGTGTCTGACGACTATGAGGCAATCGACGGCGGGGTCGAAGAGGTTGACGACGATTTAAGCGAAGAGGAAGTGGAATATATTGAGCATTTAAAAACAGTCGCCAGATTTCTGGGCTACTCAAACGAGGATGTTGAAACTTGGCTTAAGGCGGGTAATTCATACGACGACATCGAGAGTTTCCTGTATGAGGGTGCAAGATAACTGCTTGAATTAGTGGAGGTTAATTAAAATGCAGAAATATAAATTAACATTTGATAGCTTTGAGGCTGCGCGAAGGGCGTTCTGCGGGAAACATGATTTCTGTTCTCATTGTCCGATGACAAGTGTTAAAGGCAATAGCTACTGCAACGTCTTTTGCAACTCCCACCCTCAAGAAGCTATGGAGTGTATGGGTATAGAAGTTGTAGAAGTAAAAGATAGTCCGAGGCTGACTGCGGCAGAACTTATGATTTGCAGGTCGGTCGGTGCGAAATATATCAGCAGAGATGAGGAAAATTACAATCATGTAGATCTTTGGATAATTAAGCCGCGTTTGGCATTTTCTATACCGCGAAAGTATATTGCTATGGATTTACATAATCCAAAACAATATTCGATTGCCTCTGTAGATATAAGCCTATTTCCCTCCGTAAGTCCTGGTTGTTGTATAAGTGTAGAGGATGCACTTGAAAGTGCGAAGTGATTGTCCTGTACTGTGCCAGAATCAAAAAATAGTAGCCAGTGAAAACTGGCTTTTATTGGGATATAGCCAAGCGGTAAGGCAACGGACTTTGACTCCGTCATTCCGTAGGTTCGAATCCTACTATCCCAACCATGTTTCCAGCGGGTATTGAAGCACGAGAAGTTAAGTACCGCAACGCGCAGCGGTGGCTGATGAAGAGATACAGCGCAGGAACAACGTAAACCGCGGGCGGCAAAGCGACTTGCATAAGCGAACCTTGCAAGCCGCGAGTCCGTCTGCACTTAAAACGGAACAGTAACACAGGAGGTGTCTATGGCATATCAAAGAAAAACGCGAGATCGCTGGGATTTATATGTTGACTACGGGCAGGGTTATGAGTATGAACTTTACGAGTATCAATATTCTGAGATGCGAAAAAGAGTCAGGGAGTACAGAGAAAACTGCCCGCAATACCCGCTGAAAGTGTATAAGCGCAGAGAAAGGCTAAATCAAGAAACATAGCTCGGTTTTACAGCCGAGTTTTTTGCTGCCGTAGCCCAATGGCAGAGGCAACAGACTTAAAATCTGTTCAGTGCGGGTTCGACTCCCGCTGGCAGCACCATACAGCTTAGCTTTAGGAGGTATAGTCGTGCAAAAAGGTTTCATTGTCAGAGCGGATTTTTATCCGAATGGAGAAATAGTACCTCTGGGAATAACCGACGGTCAGGGAGATACTGTTTTTATTCAGCAGTCGAAGGATGCGTTCAGCAACGAAGTCGGAACGAAACGCTTTGAGTGCGTAACAAAGGCAGGAAAACTCTGTTTAGAGTTTAGAAATGGTAAATGGTATGAGCAGGCAGGAGGTGATAACAATGAGCTATAGCATTAACGGAGTCAAATATTCCGAGTTCAGTGCAGGAAACCAGCGGATAGTGGATAAACTTCTCGATCGTGAGGTCTATTGCTGCATGACTGCCGAAATGGAATACATGCTTTCTAAAGTATGCGATTACAGAAATGAAGATGATTGGAAGTCTGGAAATTCATTTGTCGAGAATCCATTTACCGAGGATGATATATGGGATACTTATCGTCGGCAGTGCAGTAAGTGCGAATCAAATATTGGGTTTACGAAAATGAGGCTTTCAGAATTGAAAGACGAGGATTTCCCATTCACCGAAGAAAACACTTACGAGTGTCCTATCTGCGGCAGGGAATACACTGAACTCAGTGAGGCGAGAGAATGTTGCCCGCCAAACACTACTGTTTATAAATGTCAGGAGTGCGGCGCGATATTCTCTGAGGATGACTATTTGTTCCTCACTCCTACGCCGATAACTATCTATGAGTGGTGGGCAGTATCTAAATGGTTTGGAGAGAAGCTCAAGGAACTCGGTTGTGTGGTAATCGACAGTTACGGCAAAGCATATTGGGGCAGAGAGTCAACAGGACAAGCACTCTCTTTGGACGGCTGTATCATAAAGGTTGCTTATGATATGAAGATTCTTGAGGGTATGGAAAATGAATGGAAGTAAAGGAGTTTTAAAATGAACAAATTATTAGTTGTTGTGGACATGCAGAATGATTTTATCAGCGGTTCTTTAGGAACGCCTGAGGCTCAGGCAATCGTCAAGAATGTGGCTGCTAAAATCAAGGGATGGGATGGTACGATTGTTGCTACCAAAGATACTCATTCCAAAAACTATCTGGAAACCAGAGAGGGCAAGTATCTCCCTGTTGAACATTGCATAAAGGATACTGACGGCTGGTATATCAATGACGAAATCGTCAAGGCGTTGAACGAGGCGGACGAAGACAGACCCGTGTACTTTACCGATAAGCCTACGTTCGGGAGTGTGGTATTACCTGATTATGCTTTGGCAAATCATTTCGATTATATAGAGCTGGTAGGTTTATGCACAGACATTTGCGTAATATCAAATGCGTTACTGCTTAAAGCCTATCTTCCTGATACCGACATCGCTGTAGACGCTTCGTGCTGTGCTGGCGTGTCGCCCGAACTTCATAAGGTGGCTTTGAATGTTATGAAGAGCTGTCAGATTGATATAATTAACGAGGTGTAAAATGATCTCCTTAATTCAGGCAGTAAAAATAATGGATTTGCGTGACGATGATTCTGTAGAGCTATGTCACGAACATTTAGATCCTCACTCTCAGCGAATGTCAATAAAGGATATTAGAGCAACGTATGATATGCGGCGTGTTAAGGTTAAAAAAATCTATACTCACCATTATTTTTACGACCCTGACGATCATACGCTTGAATTCGTAATTACCAGTGAATTTAAGAAGACACGGTATCAGAGGTTGCGTGACAAGGAAATGGAAAGCGAAGGACGACTGATAAGGCTGAAAAGAGAAAGAATCAAAGAAGCAATGCGTAAAAAGAAAGGAATGACCGCGAAATGAATAACGTATACAATGTCATCGTAGATGAATTTTATATCCGTGACGCGCAGATAATCGACACTTTTGGTCTTTCCGATGAAGAATTTATAGCTTTGGATTTTTCTTCGCCAATGATAGATAATCTATGTCACGATATTGAGCCGAGGCATTTAATCGCTACAGTCTTTGCAAGCAGCGAAGACGAAGCCGTTGCCTCAGTTGCTGATAAATACAGATATGACAGACGCGTTCTTTATGCTGAAAAAATCACATTTTAAGAATTATGAAAGGAGCTTTTGCTAATGAATCGTAAAGACTTATCGAAGTATAGCCCCGATATGGTAGCCGAGGCTATCGAACGTATGAAAATGATTGGCATTATCGACGACGCTATCAACCAGTTCAAAAATGACGGCGTGGTTATGTGCAGCGAACCGCCGTTTGGCGCACTCTTCTGGCTGGACGACGAACAGGCAGAAATTGCAGCACAGTTTGAGAAGGATTATGAGGCGCTGGTGTATTTGGCTGTCAAGAGTTTCACTATCGACGGCACGATGATTTCCTTCTTCTATGTCAGCAAATATAGAGAAGAGTGGGAGGAAGACCGCGAGGATTTAAAGGGTAACTATACGCTGACGTACACACATAATTTCGCCGCTCCCGATTGTTCGGAAATCGGAGGAATAGATTTCAGGTCTGTCGGCGGTGGCGTGATACGCACCGCATAACTTAAGGAGGTTGTTTTATGATTAAGATCAACGATAGGATCATTCCGCCATTAAAGTTTCCTGACGGAACATTTGTGCTAAGAGATATTCCAGCGCCTAAAAAGAAAGACAATTTCATGGTTATCGAATGGCGTTACGAGTCGGAAGAAGAGCTTGCCTTGCTTTTCTATTTGACAATGCATTTAAAAAAGTACGGCTTGCCGATCGACCTGTATCTACCGTATATTCCTAACGCGAGAATGGACAGAGTTAAAACCGACGATGAAGTATTTACCCTCAAATACTTTGCGGCATTTATCAATAACCTCGGGTTTAACAGGGTTTTTGTTCTCGATCCTCATTCAAATGTAAGCACGGCACTCATAAATAATGTCAGGCTTCTCAGTCCTTTCAGCAAGATTTTAACAGCATTGAGCAACATCAATGACAGCAACATAGTTCTCTTCTATCCCGACGAGGGTGCAATGAAGAGGTATTCGACTATGATTGAAAGACCGTATGCTTTTGGTATAAAGCGCAGGGATTGGAAATCTGGCGAAATTGTCGGGTTCGATATCGTCAACAGCGATGTCATCAACGGAAGAAACGTTCTGATCGTTGATGATATTTGCAGCAAGGGCGGTACATTCTCACATTCTGCGAGGGCTCTTAAGGAGGCGGGCGCGGCGGATATATATCTTTATGTCACTCACTGCGAGAATACTATTTATAAGGGCGACCTCTTGCAGGACGATTCTATCAAGAAGATATACACCACCGATAGTCTATTCAGAACTCCCAATGATAAAATTGTAGTTTTATAAAGGAGGAATATATATGGCAAATTATAACTGTGCCGTTAGAACAAACTATTTTCACGTCAAAGACGACGAAGCATTTCGTCGCTTAATGGAAACAGTGCGGGGCCGTGAGGATACCGTACATGTATGGGAAGATAAGGACGCCAAAGGCAAGACTGTATTCGGATTCGGGTCATACGGCGAAATCGCCGGTATCGTCATCCCAAATAATGAGGATTCTGAGAGTGAGTCTGACGAGTATGATGTTGAGTGCGATTATGACGAATTCATAAAACGTCTCCAGAACATAGTCACCGACGATGATGCAATTATAATCTTTGAATCTGGACACGAAAACTTGCGTTATCTTGTGGGGTGGGCCACTATACTCACAAGCACCGATTGTCAGTACTTGAACATAACGGACTTCGCTAAGGAAACGGCGTCTCAAATGCTGCGTAATCTATCGTGGTGTACTAAGTGCGAGTATTAAACGGAGGAAAGGTTTTATGACTGTGAGAGAGTTTCTTAACCTCTGGGTAGACAACATAGGTGTTAGGATATATCAAGTCCCGATAAAGGAAATTGACAAATCTTCTGCATTGATGTGCCGCCAGACCGCCGATGTCGCTACGCTGCTTGAAAGCAATCAAAATTTTTTGGATTTCAATATTGAAAATTTGCAGATGGATTATGATTTACTTTGCGTCGTATGCAATGCAAGTGACGAGCAAGCTCAGAAAATTATAAGTGCGTATAATGGGAGGAAGTAATGAGTTATAATGCAGAGGCTGTCGGCAATATCGTTTTTGCCAAGAAACTTTCTGGTAATGAATATCTTGCTATAGACAGCAGATTGACTGCCGTTGGAATTTGCATAGATATTCTCAGCGTAGATAAGTTTCTTATCACATACGATTCGAGCTATGGATATGGATTCGACGACGATATTCAGTCGGCTTTAAATTCCATAAGTGAAATTGCAGAGGTTCGCAGTGGAAATCTGGAATTTGTGGGCGAGGACGATACTCATTGGAGGTTCATATATAAAGACGGTAAATGGAGAAAAGAGCGCGGTGAAATTGTATACTATCCCTGCGATAGTTAATTTGACATGCCATATTATAGGAGAAAATTATGAGAGGTAAAAGTGTTCTGAAAGATTTGGAACTCATTTCCGCTATCATAGACGCGGAATTCACTTCGGTCTGGGATGGCGGGATTAAAGTCACAACGCCTTGCAAGGTAAACCTTTTGACAAGAGAAATCTTCGACATCGGTGAATTTACTGTTTGCGACGGTGTACTTAATGTCCTTGACAGAGAGTATGTGACTATCAATGGCAGACCATATCCTGCCGTTCCGCACGACGATTATCAAGGCGGCAGCGATACTGAGTGTTACTGGTATGATTAAGCTTTAAAGGAGGCGTCTTAATGGGCTGCGACATAACAGCATACGGGGAGGTTGTTTTAAAGAGGCTCCTCAGTGATGAGGAAAAGAACAAAATCAGGACCTCACATTGTCATATTTGGTTTGAGTCCGAGTTTTCCACGTCAAATAGGAATCCCGACCACGCTTTGATTCGTTTGACCTACGACGGTAAATATTGGGAAGATGAGATGATAGAGGTTCTGAACGTAATTGCAAACACCGCTCCGATTGAAAAGGGAATTATTGAGATTACAGGTGAAAACCGCGCTCATTGGAGGTTTATCTACGAGAATAACGAGTGGAAAAAGCAGTACGGCGCGGTAGGGTTCGGGCAAGCAGCTTTCGAGAAAGCTCCGTTTATTGACAGAATATATACTCACGACGAAGCTGCAAAAATCGTGGAGCTTTTTGAAACCGTGCTTGACAACGCTGGTATTGTGGTGCCAAGTCCAGAGGACGACGAAAAGGATCCTGACAATCATGCATGCCTGTACGGAAGTGTATATTCATATCTCACGGACAATATCGAGGATATTCTGAAAGACCTGTTAGAGAGAAGTGCAAACTTTGCAGACATAATATCTGACGTATACTCGGGCGATTACTGATTTAAGGAGAAATTCTTTATGAAGTACTATATATCATACAGGGTTAAGGCAAGCTATATTGCCGAAATTACGGCCGATAGTATTGAAGAAGCAAAAAGTCTTATTGAAGATGGGTTTTATAAGGCGGACTTTGGAGACGCCGAAGACGTTGAGGGAACACCTATCAGTATCGAGGATGAAAACGGCAATGAGGTTTGGCTGGATTCAGACAAATACTAATTATATAAAAGAAAGAAGAGATGTTTAATGCAAATCAATCCGCTACTTTTAATCGACTACTACAAGAGTACTCACCATGAGCAGTATCCGAAAGGTCTGACAAAAATGGTGTCGTATCTCACTCCGCGAATGTCAAGGCTTCCCGGTCAGGACAAGCTTATTATGTTCGGGCTTCAGGGATTTATCAAGGAATACCTGATAAAGGCATTTGACGACCAGTTTTTCAACCGTCCAAAGGAAGAAGTGCTGGCGGAGTATGCCAGAGTGTTAGACCACACTCTCGGCAAGGGTACATATGACCTTGCCAAAATCGGGGAACTCCACGATTTAGGCTACCTACCTCTGAAAATCCGCGCAATTCCCGAGGGTGAGCGCGTCGATATAAAGGTTCCTATGATTGAGATTTCCAACACTCATCCTCGGTTTGTTTGGCTGGTCAATACCATTGAAACTATGATGTCCTGCACTCTTTGGCACACGATGCTCAGCGCAAACGTGGGTTACAACTACCGCAATATCGTCAACAAGTATTATGATATATCTGTTGATGACGACGTATCTCGTGCGAGAGCTTTGGGCGATTTCTCAATGAGAGGTCAGGAAAGTGTTGAGAGCGCAATAAAGAGCAGCGCGGCTTTCTGTCTTTCGTTCCTCAACACAGCTACTGTTCCTGCAATTTGCTGGCTTGAGGACAATTATAACTGCGATTGTACTAAGGAAGACGTTGCTTTTGGCGCGATTTCTACCGAACACAGCGTAATGTGCAGTAACTTCGCGGTTGACGGCGACGAAATCAGCTTGGTCAGAAGACTTCTGACTGAAATCTATCCGAACAATTCCTTCTCAATGGTCAGTGACAGCTACGACTATTGGAACTTGGTTGATAACATTCTGCCGCAGCTCAAGGACGAGGTTATGAATCATAAGGGCTTTATCGCAATCAGAGGCGACAGCGGCGATCCCGTTCAGATAGTCACTGAAACGGTTGAACACCTGTGGAATATCTTCGGCGGCACTGTAAACTCAAAGGGATATAAGGTTCTTGATCCTCACGTCAAGGCTCTGTACGGCGATTCAATAACTCCCCAGAGATGTGAGCAAATATACAACATTCTTATATCAAAGGGCTTTGCATGCAACAATGTCAGCCTCGGCGTCGGTTCGTTCTCTATGCAGTGCTTAGAAGATATTGAATCCGACGGTGTCAAGTATCTTCCGTACACTCGTGATACTTTCGGAATCGCAGTCAAGGCTACCTACGCGGAGGATAAGGACGGCAATCCGATTATGATTTTCAAGAATCCGAAGACCGATACGGCAAGGTTTAAGAAATCTCAGACGGGTTGCTGCTTTGTCAGCAAGACGGACGGCGAGTTCTCCTACACCGATAAGCATACCCTTGACGAGGTAGAGAGAATGAGCGGGAATCAACTGATGACAGTGTTTATGGACGGTCAAATGACTAAGGAATACAGCCTTGCTGATGTCAGAAATCGTCTGTGGAACGGTAATTTTTAAGGAGGTATCACAATGTTTAATGCAAAGAAAGTAAAGGAAGAACTTGTAACTTGGCTTCGCAACTGGTTTGAGGAAAACGGCAAGGGCTGTAATGCCATCGTTGGAATCTCGGGCGGCAAGGATTCAAGCGTTGTCGCGGCTTTATGTGTTGAGGCTCTGGGTAAGGACAGAGTAATCGGCGTAATAATGCCGAATGGTTTTATGCCAGATTACAATTATGCTCTGCGGTTAATCAAGCACTTGAACATCAGATATACTGAGCTTAATATCGCTGAGGCTGATTATGCAATCCTTGACGCATTTGAGTCTATGAAATGCATAGTAAATGGTGAGCCCTTTGCTACTAATCAGATTTATGCAACCCAACAGACAGAAATCAACCTCCCCGCGAGGCTCAGAATGTGTGCGCTGTATGCTTTATCTCAGTCGTTGAACGGCAGAGTAATGAACACTTGCAACTTTTCAGAGGATTATGTCGGGTATTCGACCCGCTATGGTGACAGCGCGGGGGACGTTTCGCCGCTCGGCGGTCTGACCGTCCACGAGGTCATAGAGCTTGGTTTGGAGTTTGGACTTCCCGAGGAGCTTGTCAGAAAAGTGCCGTCTGACGGACTGTGTGGGTTGACAGACGAAGAAAATCTCGGCTTCACTTACGAGGTTCTGGACAAGTATATCAGAACAGGCGTCTGTGACGATGAAAACACAAAGCAGCTAATCGACAAACTGCATAAGAAGAACGAATTCAAACTCAAGCCAATGCCTACATTTATTCCAGATTTGGCTTGATTCATCAGGGCTCTTGGAGGTGAGCGATAATATGAGTTACGCATACATTAAAAGAATCACAGTGAAAGCGGACGGGGTTTACATATGCTCGCGTATGAGTAACGATGACAGACCATTTCGTTCGTGGAAAAGTGAATCGCTATCAAAAGTTTACGCTGATGAAGGGCAAAGCGGACTTGATAGAGAGATTATAGGAATGCTAAGCGAATACGCAAGACTATCTGGCAATCATAAAAGTCTTGCCCGTTATCATTATGCTTATGAATCTTCAAGGGCCCGCGATTTACATATGCTCTTTATCAACCGTACAGACGAGCGATACGCAAGTCTTGACCAAGCTGACCGAGACAGTTTATGGGGTAATCCTACGCCAAAAGCAAAGGAATATCAGCAGTTTGTGCGAGAAATGCGTATTCAAAAGTATGCCGATATTGCTAAACTATGCGAAGAATACGACAAAATTAAGGAGGAAGATGAATGAGTCATTATACAGTAGCGGTTTTTTCTGTTAAGGACGGCAGGGATGTCGGTGCCTTACTCGCCCCGTTTGACGAGAATATTGAAGTTGCGCCTTATGTTTATAAGACAAGGGAGCAGATTATAGAAGAAACTAAGCAACGTCTCTATAGAGATTACAACGATAAGTATGCGGATTTCGTAAATAATCCGCGTAAATATGAAAAAGAACTTTTGCCGAATCAGATAGAAAGATATAATTATATCGCAAAAATATTGCCGCTCGTCAAGTCTTGGAGCGATCAGGAAATTTATGATTACTATCGCAAAGAGTATGAGGATGAGGACAGTTTCAATGAACGCGGCGATCAAATGTCAACTTATAATCCTAAATCCAAGTGGGATTGGTATTCGGTCGGCGGTAGATGGGGCGGTCTCCTGACTTTCAAAAATGGTCAAACAGGCGACAGCGGGTATTCCAAGTTCGTTGATTTTGAAAAGATGCGAGAGAATGAAATTCGGCAGCTCGAGCCGTATAAGGAATACTTAGAGGGTTCCCCGTTCTACTCGAAGGAGTATCTTATGTCGTTATACCCCGACGAGGAAACATATCGGCGTAAGATGACAGAGTTTTCTACTTATGCGGTAATTACGCCAGACGGCGAGTGGCATTCAAAAGGTGAGATGGGTTGGTTCGGAATCAGTTCTGAAACTGGCGACGAGGATACGGCGTGGTGTGATAACTACTACGACAACTTTATCCGTCCTGCAATCGAAAACAACTGGTATCTGACAATCGTTGACTGCCATATATAACAGGCTTGCAATATATTACATGTCAACGCTTGCATTTGGCATGATAATATGTTACAATATATAAAAAGATTAGGAGTGATATTATGATTAACGCCGAAGTTTTAGACCAGCTCAGCGAGATAGTCAATGGTGCATCAGATTTAAACGACGCAGAATACATGAAGGCTTTCTGGGATTTGTATCGATCAGTCCTTGCAAGACAGAACTACGCAAATCTCAGAGTTAATCCGGATCAAATGCAGAAGTACATCTCTGCTGTGCATTTCTTAAAGAGAATAGCAGATAAGTGCGGCGGTCAGGTTGAACCATGCAAGATAGACCCGAGAGCAAGGCACGGCGACGTAGTTGCATACTTCGAGGTTTTTGACGTATATGGCGATGAAATCAAAGAGTTCAGCGAAATCGTAGGCAATTCTTCTGCGTTCAACATTGAGAAGACAAAACGAGGCTCTTGTATCAATTTCACCATACCTAATATTTTTGTCAAAGCCGAATAAGACATCAGCACCGCTTCAAAGCGGTGCTTTTTATGAAAGGAGGAAGCTTATGACTGGTCTTGACTACTACAGAGAAATCCGAAACCGCAACACAGAGTTGGCAAATAAGATTGACCTTGTGCTGGGGATTATGGACGACGAGATGAAAGAAGAGTATTCGCCTGACAAATCAAAGTTCGAGTTCACCGACAAGCCTTATTCAGATATTCAGCTGTTTGCTTGCATGGAGTACGGACACAATGATTTTAGCAACGTGTTCCGCTGCGGCAAGGAAATGCAGCCTTATCTCATTGAGGCTTTGAATTTCTACGCACATTCGATAGCCGATAGAATGAAAACTGTTTTACAGAGAGAAATCGAACAGGCAAGACAGGCAGCTGAAGATGAAATTTGGGCAGCGGTTGACTCATTTGTTGAGACCCCGAGCGAAGAGTCCAAAGAATCGGACTAATACGGATAAAAAATCGTTGATTTTTTGCCGAAGACATGCTATTATAGAAAGGAAGGTGGCGTATTGAACAAGAAACGACGAAAACTTCTTGAAGATGCATGTCAATATCTTTCAAAAGCCGTTGACATTATAGCCGATGTCAAGTTTGACGAGGAATATTCGTTATCAAATATGCCAGAGAACCTTCAGGAAAGTGAAAGATGTGCCGTCATGGAAGAGGCAATCGACACATTAGAGGACGCAATCGACGCAATAAATGATGTTGCGGATTCGCTGTCTGGATTGTAGGAGGTTTGTATGGAACTGATAATAGCAATAATCGGAATCGCAGTACTGCTCGGCGTAAAAATCAACGGCAAAGCATCGCAGATAAACTATAAGGCAAAAATGTCCGAATGTGATAGAAGAAAGGCGACATATAAAGCTTTGTGCGGTGTAGGTTGTTATAACACTATCACTTCAGACGACGCCTTACAGAGGTGGATTTTTGCAAAAGAGTTTTCATATGACGAGGTAATAGACATACTTCATAACGATCTTGTGTATATCTTCGGTGAAAATTATCGTGCCTCGCTCACAAGTAGTTTTGTATTTGGCGGCAAGAATATGCACGAAATTAAGCAACGGTCGGATAGGCTGCTGACCCATCTGTTGCTTGCGGTTGGAGGGTATATCTATGACGATGCTATCACTGGGTTAGGTCTTGGATTCATTATCAACGGGCGTTATAAAGAAAGATGTTTCCAGGCTATCGAAAGACATTTGGTCGATAACTATCCAGAGTACGATATGAATATGACGGACTTTTCTGACAATGGCGATTTGGTATTTATGTATACTTTGCGATCCGACAGGCCGCGCTCTTGGTCTGTGAAACCGTATGACGGTTTTTATTCTCAAGAGTTAAGACGCAAGGTTAGAGAACATATCCAATCCGCTTTGGCAGATCCTTCGGTTCAGAACGGCACATATGGTTTGCGAATTTAGTCTATAAAATCGCGTATAATTGTATTGACAGCACCCCGCTTTTGTGATATACTTGTAACAAAGTATAAAACCAAGCGGGGTGTTTTCATGTCAGTCTATCAAGACAAAGATTTGCTTCGGCGTATCGAAAGAAATCGCGCTTTACTCTACAATGCGGAACTCAAAAATGAGTTTATTGACAGCGGCACCAATTCTTTACAGACGATTCAGTTAATGGTTCAGATATTTTCAATATTCACGAATGACGAAACGAAACATCACTGTGATTTATGTCAGTTTCCGAAAGAAATTCTTGAACCAATCATCAACGGTCGCCTGGGTCTTAAGGGCAAAACCATTGACAGATCAGTCAAGGTTTTAAAAGACTATGTAACTTGGTGCAAAGATACTAAGGGTATAGAAACATCTAATGCGGTTTTTGAGATTGTGCCGTATAACATTGACAAGTACCGCAGACAAATGGTCGGCTCTCCCAAGCACCTTAAGGAAGTGTTAGATAATCCGATTTATGGTTTTGACCCGCCAGAAAAGCATACAATAGATATAACGTATCGTGTTTTTCTTTGGATGGCTTTTGCGGGTCTAAAAGAAATCGACGCTTTGAAAGTAACAAAGAATGACGTAGACCTCTCACGTTTGGAAATTCATCTCGACGGCAGAACATTTGAAATTTATAAAGAATGTAAAGAGGACTTTGAACTGGCATGTAATTTAGAGTCGTTCTCAGTTTTCCGTTCTGGTTATGAAATGAATATGCCGAGAGCTGCGGGCGATTTAATTCTGCGCGGAATTACAAACGAACAGGTCAGTCTGCAAACGATTCGTTCTGTTGTCAATATGGCTCTGTCTGGGCATAGATACCTCCAAAAGATATGTAAGCAGGAAGCTCCCAGAAAAAGGAATCGAAAGCCGTCAGAACAGGAACTGAAGATTGTAGATATGATTGACAACCAACACATGCAGCAGTCAGAGGTTGCGAGGTCATTAAATGTATCACGTCAATGCGTTCACAATGCTTATCATAGGTACAAGCGCCGTGAAAGCAGAGAGGCAGACGAGCAGCCAGAGGTTGAAATCAAGGCAAACACATATTCATACACAAGGTTGTATTTATCTGGGGTTTATTACAGGGCATACGAAAAAGAAAGGATCGACAAGCTCACACCCTCATTTGACGAGGAAGTCAAATACGATATTGCCAAATGGGAAGAGCAGCATGGCAGAAAGTATAAGACAAGCTCTTCGCGATCCGAGCAAAGCATTATAAACAATAAGTGTCGCGAACGATTGAAAGACTACCAACAGTGGAAAAAGGCATTTGCATAACTTTTAATGCACGATTTAGGTCGTGCATTTTTTATGCCAATTTTTAAGAAAGTGAGGTGAGAACTATGGCAGAATATATAATTTCTGGGTTAAGTGGTGGCAAATATGTTCGTTTCGACGGAGGTCAGCGCATTTCTGCAACAACCGACCGCAATAAGGCTACTCGGTTTGCTGACGCAAACAAAGCCTGGCGCGTTATAATGAATCAGATTTCAAAGAAGAAGAGATCTGACTGGTTTGTCGAGATGTATTCAATCGACATCCCGCAATTCCAGCCCAGCGCAGCTCAGGTATCTTCAGAACAAAAGGGCGGGTTCCGTGCTGATTTGGATACTTCCTCTATGGATAAATCACCGTTCGATTGGGAGCAGATAGCGACCAATTTAAAGACCGCTTTCACAGATATCCTCAAATATAAAGAGGATTTAGCTGTTGAACTGAATCAGGTTAATAACGAGCTTTGTGATTGCGAACACGCTTGTGAGTTTTTCAAATGTAATGCCGCGCAAGGATATAAACTCTATTCAATGATCCACGAACGCAGAATTAAGCGCAGATTTTTAAAGGATGAGCTGCGTAGAGCCGAAGCGATTCTCGGAATGAGCCGCGAGGAAATAGTCAGCGGTAAAATAGAAGCGGCTTTTGCCGAGATAGCTAATCAAACCTATGCACCCAGAGTTTTGAAGGAGCTATTTGATTTATAAAGGAGGTAGTTATGAAGCACATTTATAAGATTAAGATTGAGAACAGCAGACAAATGGTTGATTTTGTGGGTTCGGTTGTTAAACTACCTACGACCGTGAGGCTGTCGAACAGCTCCAATCAATCTGCAAATGCAAAGAGTATGCTCGGCGTAATTATGGCAATGCATTGGGATCCGCTGTTCTGCACAGCAGATATGGATATCTACGATCAAATATCAAAGTTTTGCGTATGACGAACGTTACATAAATACGTCGTTTTTCATAGGTTCTGCATTTAGAACACCTTGTAAACCCGCGATTTTATTGGCTTTGCAAGGTGTTTGTCAGTTTTTCTTATAGTGAGAACATCAAAATAAAACTTGTCTTTTATAAAGGAGAATACTTGTTATGACAAAATATGATTATGAACTTTTTTGCAGGGAGATGGTAAACTCCTAAACACGGTGATTTGGAACGATTCACGAGAACGGGCATAATTCAGCAAGTATTTGAAAGGAACCTAATGATATGGACAGAATAAATATCAGTATTATAGACGGAAAAAAGTATAGGGTATTATCTGGGGCAGACTTGGGCAGGTATGCCAGAGAAGAATTCAGATTGGACTTACTTGATAAACAGCAAAATGAGGTCGTATTTTTTATCCCCGAAAATGTCCTTTCCGTTAATTCTTCTTTCTTTTCTGGAATGTTTCAAGCAAGTCTTAAAAATTTGGGAGAGAAAGAATTTCGTAAAAGATATAAGTTTGAATGTGATGACATTATCATGATGAATATTGAAAATGGAATTGGTACAAACGGGGTTGTTGGTGACGTGATTTAATTTTAATTTCACCAGAAAAAGTTGTAGTCGTTGAGGAGGTATTATAATGAAACCCACAGGTATAATTCGTAGAATTGACGATCTTGGACGAATTGTGATTCCCCGAGGAATCAGGCAACAGCTCGGCATTCAAGATGATGACCCGTTTGAAATTTATGTTTCAGACGGAGGAGACGTCATATTGAGGAAATATAAAACCGCAAAAGAATTATGGGATGAGTTCGGCGACATTCCAATGAATCCAGAAACCGAGTGCATTGAAACCGAATGGCATGGTTTTCCCGCTGGCACCCACCGAGAGGAAATCTGGCATTGGTTTGAAAGATATTACGATATCAGCGTACACGATTTAATGTTTGGCGAATGAGGTGGAGTAAATGTCTGCAAGAACAGTGAGAGAAATTTTGTTTAGAGGTAAAAGAACGTTCGGCGGCGAGTGGATCTATGGCTTTTATTTCACTGAAAAAGAAAAAGGAAGTTTCATTAAAGAATTGCCAAGCTCGGTATTTAATGCAACTTGTCTTGTCAACCCCGAAACAGTCGGACAATTTACAGGTCTTTTTGACAGCGCTGGCAGGAGAATTTTTGAAAATGATATTCTAAGACTAACGTGCAAAGCAGACGGTTTGAAATGGATAGCTGTTGTAAAATTCGGGAATCCGAACGGAGAATACAACTGGGGTTTTCAACTCGTTAAAATAAACGGCGACGGTGTGAACACAGATATCTTGTTATGGGTAGAAACGGATGACGCTTATGCGGAGATCGTTGGAAACATCTACGACAACCCCGAGTTATTGGAAGGAGACCAATGTTTTGAGAATACTTAATACAGTGCAAATGAAGAAGTTGATAAAAGAGTTTCCAGACGGCGGTATTGTTTTTGCAGAATATGAGCCACACATTTTGCAATCAGCAATCATGGTAACTGATGGAAATTTCGGAGCGAGAGAGGTCATACCGAAAGACGGCGAGGTTTTTGACTTTGATTGGAACATAGAAGAATATGCCGACAACAAACAATTTGCAGTCTTTGATAACAATGACGTCCTGCAAATGATACAAACATTAACGTCTGGACTTAAGATAGTCCTGAAAGACTGGTTTGAATATGATGATTAAGGAGGTATATTTTGATTGAATCTGGAGGAAATCTGGCACTGGTTTGAAGAACAATTTGGGATCAGTAAACAAGATTTAACGTATCAGCACAGACAAGACGTAACGCAAGCTTTTATTAAACGTAACGTAGCACCACAAAAGCCTCTCAAATATCTTAAGTGTATCACCTGTGGATCGTTCATATTGCATAGGGAATCCGAAGATGAGAAAGAGGATACAGAGGACTTGGAGTTTAAAAAGTTCTATGGTGGATTTCCAAAATATATTTTGTGTCCATGCTGTGGGCGCAAAATTATTGTTGGAATGACGCCGTTAGAAAGGAGTTCAGATAATTTGGATGAAGAAATACAAAATGACGTTTGATAGCTTAGAAGAAGCTCATGGCGTATATTGCAGTCGCCGAGGTTTTGAGGGCTGTGATAACTGCCCGCTCTGTGATCGTGAAGTTAATGGTACGAAGTATCATTGCACCGAATTTGCCAAACAATTCCCCGACAAAGCTGCCGAGATTATGGGTGTTG
Source organism: uncultured Clostridia bacterium (assembly GCA_947627875.1). Lineage (GTDB taxonomy): Bacteria > Bacillota > Clostridia > Oscillospirales > Ruminococcaceae > Faeciplasma. Next base: position 39,275 of record CANQXS010000002.1, on the reverse strand, counting down.
AATTAGTGGAGGTCGATTAAAATGAAGAAATATAAGCTAACGCTGATGTTAGATAGTCTTAACGACGTTTTTGTGAAATTTTGCGACAAAAGACCATGTGAAACATGTCCGTTAAGGCGCGCCAACAACGGCTACGATGAGGATTGCGATGTTTTATGCGAAAAATATCCCGATAAAGCAGCAGAGCTTATGGGTGCAGAAGTTATTGAATCTCAGTTGAGGCTTTCTGAGGCTGAGCGCCTGATACTTAGGACTCTCGGAGCGACATATGTCACCAGAGATAAGTACACCCCTAATCATGTTGATCTCTGGTCACACCGACCAGAAATACCTCCCGCTGCGTGTGAGCGCAATCCCGAATATGAGGTGGCTGTTGTAGCTGCGTATCTTTTCCCCTCTGTGGATGTTGGTGACTGCATTGGTATAGACGAGGTGATTGAAAGTGCGAAGTAATCGTCCTGCTTATGCTGATTTCGATTCTCCCGAAAAGTTTCTTGCGATTGAAAGCATAATCGCTCGGCGGCTTAAGGAACACCCGAAAGCGATTTGTTCCTATTCGGGGGGGCAGACTCCGACATTCTCATAGACTTGATTGAGCGTGTTCGTAAAATGTTTGATTTGCCTCAGGTGGACTATGTGTTCTATAACACGGGGCTTGAGATGAAAGCGACTAAAGACCACGTTAAAGAGGTTGCTGAAAAGTACGGTGTTGAGATTCGTGAGTGCCGTCCAGAAGTCGGAATTGTAAAAGCTGCCCGTACCTATGGTATACCTTTTATCTCAAAGGCTTTCAGCCGCAAGCTTGGTGACACAATGAAAGGCAACATTCCGATGTCGGTAATCGAGGAATACAATCAAGCCGAAGATAAACGTGCAAAGTTCTGGGAGCTTAACAAGCGGTATCCTAATCGTAAAAGTGCGCTTGTTTTCCTGCTTTCCTGCGATACCGAAGGTGAGCCCCGCCCAAATGCGGGGCAGTTTTGTCTCAAATCTGCTGAGCATTTGGCAGACTTTATGGACGAAAATCCTCCCGATTTTAAGATAAGCGCACAGTGCTGCCATTACTGCAAGAAGCTTCCCGCCCGCAAGGCTCAGAAAAATTATGACCTAATCATTACAGGCGAACGACAGGCGGAGGGCGGACAGCGCGCTTCTCTGTATTGTCCAGAAGGATATACGGCTTGCTTTGCTCAACAGGCAGACGAGAAATTCAGGCTTCGTCCTCTTTATTATGTCAGTGATAAAGACAAGGCGTGGTACAAAGAGCATTACGGAATCCGCTATTCGGACGCTTATGAAGTATATGGTTTAACTCGGACAGGCTGCTGCGGTTGCCCGATAAGCTATAAGGCAATCGAAGACCTCGAAAAGATTCGGCCTTATGAGCCCAATGTCGTGAAAGCGGCTTGGAATATCTTTGGCAAGAGCTACGAATATCGTCGCAAATATGTTGAGTATAAGCACAAAAGAAGAACAGAAAACAAAAATGTAGAAGACGGGCTCAACGAGTCCGTTTAATTATGTATGAAAGAAAGGAATTGAATTTATGAAGAATTTAAGAATCACTTGGAAAGGCCTCACCCCGCTGATTATGCACTCCTGCCAGTGTGCGAATCCTCTTCACCCGATTGCAAAAGAAATGAAGAAGTATACCAGCAAGAGAAAGAAAACCGATGAAGATTTGATAAAGATTTCCGATCTCGAATGGGAGGCGGGGGCTTATTGGAAGGAAGGTCTCGGGCTTTATATCCCTGCCGAAAATGTTGAAGCCACTATCCTGAACGGCGCAAAGGCTAATAAGAAGGGCAAGGATTTTGAAAAGTATTGCACCGTCACCGATATCTATATCCCGCTTGATTACGGCGAGAACCTCACAAAGGAAGAGCTGATTTCCAATTATAAATATCGCGATACCAGAATGATGACGGTTATGAGATCTAAAATCGCTCGTACCCGTCCTCGTTTTGACAGGTGGAAGATAACCTTTAATCTACAGTATGATGAGAGCAAGATTGATCTCGAAACCATTACTCTGGCAATAGAAAACGCTGGTCTTTATGTCGGGCTTTGCGACTCACGTCCGAAGTACGGCAAGTTTACGGCGATAATAGAAGAACTCGATTGAGCATTTTTTTGCCTCGCTAAGTTTAGACGGGATATGCTATGATTGGCTTTGCTTTGCTATGTTATGCATTTTAAGGCGAGTTTAGCTAAGGTCTGTTTGGCTGAGTTTTGTTAGGCATTTTTAAAGAAAGTGATTACGAAAGTAGAAATTATTTTCATAGGCTGTTCCTCCTTGTCACTCAAGCAAAGCAATGTAATGATTTTACATATAAAACAAATGAGGTAACGGACTATTTGTGTTAAGCTATGTTGCGTTGAGCATTATATGATTTGTTTAGTCGCGACTGGCTTCGTTATGGTCGGTTAAGTTAAGCTGAGCATTTTAAGACAGGTCGGGATATGTTGCGTTCAGTTTTGTTGTGTTATGCATTATATGTTTGGTTGCGTTGAGCTTGGTTATGCTACGTTCCGCCATGCTATGCTGAGTTAAGCATTTTGAGCCATTTCATAACTATTATATTTTGTAAGAAAGGATTTTTAAGATGAACGAAATCATTAAGAACAAGAAGAAATCAGAAGTTCTTGCGGAGGCTTTAGCCAAAACAGGATACGGTCACATCATCATGCACGACGAGATTTCTCGGATAATTCAGGAACCGTATCCGAGTCAGAAGTATCTTGCAGTCGTGCAGCAAGCAAAGAAAATTTTGCTCAACAAATACGGCATGATTATCGAGTCGATTCGCGGAGACGGTTACAGAACTATCGAACCCGATAACTATGTCGCCAATTCTCTCAGGCATTATAAGAGAGGTTTCAACGAATTTAAGAAGGGCGCGACAACTCTTGAACGCGCCCCGCAGGACAAGATGTCGCCAGAAGCCCGTGACACCTACCGTCACGTCAACGATCGCTCACGAATGTTATATGCATCGCTCAAGGGAGCGGTGGTGGAACTCAAGACACTGAGCGAAAAGAAACACCCGTTTTTACCTGAAAATATATCAAGATAAGGAGGTTATCGCCGTGGCTAACGATTGCTATTTTGAAATGAAAATCAAAGGCACACGTAGAGATTGTGAAGCGTGGGTCAAAAGAATGATGTATTCTTCCGAACCTAATCATTTTCACAGGGTTTATTCGGCTGACGTTTATGATTATATAGTCAATGGTGACGAGAACTGGCAGATGTTTATCTGCGGCGAATGTGCTTGGTCTTTGTTCGCTTGCAGTCAAAATAATATGGCTGACAGTGAGGACTTGTTTGCCATTAACACAAAGGAATTAAATCTTGTTATGGAAGCCTACTCTTCCGAACCCGGTTTCGGTTTCCAGGAGCATTACATATACGACCACGGCGAATGCAAGGTTTCTGAGGAGGTTGACTATGCGGAGTATTACTATGCCGAGGACGAATTTGATTCGTTTGATGACTTCAAGGCGGAGTTCAGTCTGCCTGCAAGTCTGACCGAAGACGATTTAGACGACGGCGTGTACCGTGTAGGCGGGTATAAAAGGTGGGTTTATTCGTTTTAATTCTTTGGCGTGTAAGTATTTAAGGAGGTAGAGCTGTTGAGTTCACGAGGACTTATATGTGTAGTTGACAAGGAAGGAGAATATCGTGTCAGTCAGTATTGCCGCGACGCCTCTCCAGAAACCACAGGAACAAACGCACTCAATTTTCTGAGTGGCGAGGATTCCGAAAAAAGAAAAAATCTTTTGTTATCTGGGCTTAAGAAATGTCGGTATGTCAGTATAGCCGAGCGGTCGCAAATGTGGGCAGATATCGGCGTTGATATTTTTACTGATAATGTATCGGATGAAAAGCACGACGAGTTCATTGCAAATCACCCCTATTTTAGTAAGAATCTAAATGCCGATATTCTGTCCGTTATTATATCCGATATACCCGGCATTGATTTGATATCCAGTCTTGAGTTTGTGGGCGACTGCTTGTTCTGCGAGTGGGTTTATGTGATTGATTTTTCCAAGAACACATTCGAGGTTTATCAGGGAATGAACACAGAACCTCTCGGCGAGGGTGAAAGGTTCCGCGACTTTGCGATTTTTGATGAATACAAAGACGCCGAGGAGACCTCCTACCCGCCTCGCTTGCTTGTGTCATATTCGTTGGATAATCTCCCCACACACGAGGCTTTTATGAGATGCATTTGTCTCGACGAACACTACGACGAGTATGAGATATGAGGTGTCTATGATACTGTTAGCTCATTCTGGAAATTCACCTCCCAAAGCGACAATAATAATCTGCTTAAGCATAATCACAGCTTGCTTGATTTTGTTTGTCGGCAGGGTTATATATGCGTTGGTTTGGGGCGATCGACATAGGAGAACAGTCAAGAGCGTATTGAGGTATGCTCTTTTCTTATCTCGCAGTTTTCAAGAACCAGAGAAAATGATTGTTATTGTGAACCTTAAAGAGCTGCAAAAGCAAGTTGGTTGGATCAAGTGGCTCAGGGCTCGCGGCGATAATCAGAATTCAGAGAACAAAGGCGGCGGTTAGCCGCCATCTAAGGAGATGGCAAATGAAAATAAGATTAAAGACAACTTTTAAAAGTATTGAAGAGGCTCGTAAGGCTTTATGCCAGTGCGATTCTTGCAGCGAGTGTCCGTCTGGCGCATCAGGTAAAGCAATCACTCCGAATTATTCAAGAATGAATGAACAATTTTTTGTAACTAAAACCGAGTATGAAGGTCTTAAATGGCTTTATGAAATCGGTGCCAGATATATAAGCAGGGATTCATATATGCCTAATTTGCATACGGTCAGCGTGTGGAAAGATAAGCCTCGCTGGGTTTACAAACGCGGCGGTTTCAAATGTGACAGAACCGTGGGTTATTACAGCGCTGGCATATACAGTTGCTGCACCACATTTGATTCTAAGGTATTTTCTTTCGTTCAGCCTGGAGAGTGCATAGGGATTCAAAGTTTAATTGAACTTGCGGTGATTTCCGACGGATTTGCAGTGATTCCCGATGAGTGAACAGGAAAAGTTTATAAAGAGGTTCCATTTTTCCGATAACATTGACGAGGTTTTTACCAACGGCTGCTGCTACTGGTTCGCTCACATTCTTTGCGGCAGATTCAAAGAGGCTCAACTGGCTTACGATCCTATTGCGAATCATTTTATGGCGCAGTTCGGCAATAGGCTTTTTGATATTACAGGAGATGTAACAGAAAAATACAATACGGTTTTATGGCGTGACTTCGACGACGATTTGGAACGCCAGAGAATCATAAGAGATTGCATAAATTTCTGAGAAGATATAGGAGATGGTAAATTGAATAATTATTTGCGGATAGAATCGGGCAGTCGTAAAGCTGTTTTCGGAAGTGTGATAGGCGGGTTGATTATTGCTCTCGTTTTGTGTGCCTGTTTGCTTGACCACGACAATTCGGTCAGTGCCGACTATGAAAAAGAGTCAGCGCAAACTACTGCATACACCGAGGCATATGACGCAAATATCCCCACATATGTAGCAGCTCCGATTCAGCGCGATTTTATCCCCGATTACGTCGTTGAGGGCATTGTAGAGGCTTCTGAGCCCGTTGAGAGCGAAAATAAAAGTGACATTTTATACTATGATGTTCCCTTGTCGAATGATATGCAGGACTATATCAGACAGGTTCTGTCCGATAACGAGCTGCCCGAGAATCATTTTGAAATAATCCTTGCTATGATGCACGTTGAGAGCAGATTCAAGACAGACGTCAGCAACGGTAACTGCATAGGCATTTTACAGGTGTCCACCATTCATAAAGACAGGCTTGATGAGCTGGGCGTGAGTGATTTAACTAACCCAGAGCAGTGCATCCTTGCGGGAATTTCAATTTATAAGGACGGCTATTCACTCGGCGTTGATTTAGAGCCGACCATTGACGACCACGGTATGTCTTCAGAGGATTTCATTATAAACGTTGCGCTTATGTCATACAACACTGGATATTATGGAACTAAGGATTTAGTAGCCGACGGCATTTATTCCACGAGATACGTTGAAAAGGTCAGAGAGGCAATAGATAAGCTTGAAGTTAAGACAGAAAGTTAAGCAAGAGGTGATTTACATATCGGATATGAAAAGAGAGTTATTCGTTGATAATTTTGCGGGTGGCGGAGGTGCCTCAACAGGTATAGAAGTCGCTATCGGCAGGAGTGTAGATATCGCGATCAATCACGACCCCGACGCTATAGCAATGCACAAAGTCAACCACCCCAAAACAAAGCATTATACGGAAGACGTTTTTGAAGTTGATCCGATAGAGGCTTGTGAGGGTAATCCCGTGGCATTGGCGTGGTTTTCGCCTGACTGTAAGCATTTCAGCAGAGCAAAAGGCGGCAAACCTGTCGATAAACACATTCGCGGTTTAGCTTGGGTCACGATTCGCTGGGCTATGACGGTCAGACCGAGGGTTATTATGCTTGAAAATGTACCCGAGATTCAGACATGGTGTCCGCTCGACGAGGACAATAAGCCCATCAAGTCCAGAATCGGAGAAACTTTCAACGGGTTTATAAAGATTTTATCTACGGGGCTTCCGAAGGAACACCCCGCCTTTATTGAGTGCTGCGGCGCTCTTGACATAGATATAAACAGCGAAGAAGCCGACCAACTCTCGCGTGGTCTTGGTTACAACATTGAGTATAGGAAATTGAAGTCCTGTGACTACGGAGCCCCGACCACAAGAGAGCGGTTTTATATGATAGCGAGAAGCGACGGCAAGCCTATTGTCTGGCCTGAGCCGTCATATGCCGAGGTTCCTACAGGGAATCTTAAGCCCTACAGAACCGCCGCCGAGTGTATTGATTGGAGCATTGAGCCAGTAAGTATATTCGGTCGCGAAAGACCTTTAGCAGAAAAGACCTTAAGGCGCATAGCAAAGGGTATTAAGAAGTTTTGTATCGACGATCCCGAGCCGTTCATAGTCAACTACAAATACGATAACGAGCCCGAGAGTATTAAACAGCCGCTTTCAACCATAACTACAGTCGGTAGCCACTATTTGGTTGCGCCGATTTTGATTCAGTATCACAGCGAAACTTCCGAAAACTCAGTCAGAGGTCAAAGGGTTTCAGAACCGATTATGACCCTCGACACCAGCCCGAGATATGCGCTTGCCGTTGCAGAGCTTATGAGAGACTACAGTCAGTATACTCCGCCCGAGCCTCATCAGGACAAGGGTTCTAAAGAAGGAGACGACAACATGACGCTTTCTTACATAGTAACCATGCGTAATAATATGGTCGGTCAGAGTATGAAAAAACCGCTGTCAACAATCTCTTGTTCTGGCGCACACCACGCCGAAGTTCAGGCTTTTCTGGTTAAATACTTCAGTACTGGCGTTGCTAAGTCACTAAATGAACCCGTCGATACGATAACTTCCCGCGACAGATTTGCATTGATAACGATTCACGGCGTAGATTATATAATTGCCGATATCAAAATGCGTATGCTGACGCCGAGGGAACAGTTCAGAATGATGGGTTTTCCAGAAGATTATATCATAGACCACGACGCTGAGGGCAATCACTATTCAAGAACCAAACAGGTTGCTCGTTGTGGAAATGCGGTAACACCGCCTGTCGCAACCGAGCTTGTCAGGGCAAATCTGCCTGAATATTGTGAGGTACGCCAATGAGTTTTCCTTATAAGTTTAAGGGCTTTTGTGATAATTGCGGCAAGGAACTATACGATTATCATACGATTTATAGCGTAAAAATTCTAAATACAGAGCTAATGCTTTGCGATCGCTGTTGCAGTAAAGTCAATCCGCCTCCCGTTTCCAGGGAGGTTTTTAAGCATGAGTGTCAGGGCGACACGGTTTATTGTAACGGCGATTGCGATAATTGTGAACGAAATTAAATAGGAGGTAATCAAGTGATCGAATACACCAAGATATCTACAATTTACAAGCGCGACATTGAAGGCACAAAGAAGCTTATTGAGGGTTCATATAACGATGAAGCCGTTGAGTTTCTCAAGGACAAGCCGTGGGTTTGCACCGAGAAGATAGACGGCACGAATATTGGAATCGTATGGGATGGTCATAGGGTTTCTTATCAGGGTCGCACGGAACGCGCTCAGATCCCTGCATATCTAATGAATAAGCTTATCGAGCTGTTCGGCGGTGAGGCAACCGAGGAAATCTTCGAGCAGAAGTTTGGTGAAATGCCTGTTATCCTGTTCGGCGAGGGCTACGGCGCAAAGGTTCAGAACGGCGGGAATTACAGGAGCGATGTTTCCTTTATTCTCTTTGATGTTTATCTTCCCGACCAGAATCTTTGGCTTAAGCGCGACGCACTTGAAGATATAGCCAGGGCTTTTAATATTGAGCTTGTGCCTATCGTTCTCATCGGCAGCTTAGACGAGGCGGTTGCCTACGTCAAGTCGCGTCCGAAGTCTACAATCGGCACTGCAAATATGGAAGGTCTTGTTTGCAAGCCCGCAGTTGATATGCTTGACCGTCGCGGTCGTAGGATAATCGTTAAGGTAAAAGTGCGTGATTTTTGTGCCTGACGATAACATAGTCACAGCAATCAAGCTGTTAAATCCGTGTCCGCAAGACAGCATTGTATTATCAGTAAAAATGGGCGAAATTCCATATTTAGATATAGTTCGTCTATATAATGATATCGTATCGCTTTTCCCAGAAAACAAGGTAATTTTTATTCCTGATTGTGCCAGCCTCAGCACTGTTAATAAAGACGTTCTGAAGCAAATCAGGCAGAATATATCGGACGTGATAGGCGAACGCGGTATGTGTGATGGGGAGGACAATAATGGTTGAGCTTTGGTTCAAGATAAAGATAATTATGCTATGCCTGTCAGTCGCTTTTGCGGCAGCAATAATTTTTGCAGTCGTGACATCCATTGTAATGGCGAGCATTAAGTTTACCAGAAAGACCATCTGGCTTGAGAAGAACGGTTTTACAAGAGAACTTTTCGACGTGCCGTCTTTCGGCGGTGGTGCTTTTTATGGCTGGCGGCTTCGTGATACCGAAGGGAAAATAATAAAGCAAATCGACGAACGAGATATGGGTCATATAAAGTATAAGGACTTCGTTAAGCAAATGACTGTATCTGAGGTGTAAATAGTCATGATTCTAAGAGATATTTTAACCTCAAAGCCTGTTGAGGAAATTATAGTCAGAACGATTTTGCCCCAGGCTTTAGGTAATCTTGATATCCTGTACGGTTTTTGCAAATGGGATGGCGAGAAACTGATTTCACTTGACGACGAATCATACGACTTAGGCTGGAGCGTTGTGAAATATGAATGGAATCCAGACGATACATTGACTATCTGGACAAAATGCAGTTTCATACCGAGAGAAATAATTTGAATCATCCAGAGCGTTTATAATAGATATAAAGACCAAAAAGGAGTAAAGAAATGTATTATTTTTACTGTCCGTATTGCGGATATGAATATAAAGTAAAGTCAATTCCAATTCCGAAAATGACTATCCCAAATATCAGAGATGGGTTCGGAACGCCTATCTATCATTATGAGTGTCCGCAATGCTCGAACCTTGACGCAGGGTTTATGAAGTTTGGTATAGGTCGCAACGGTGAGTTATCGGAGGAAGAACAAATAAAATATTTTAAATCGGTAATTAGTTATTATCAAGGAATCCGTGGTTTTGCTAAAAACAAACCAAGTGATTCAGGTAAAACCGAATCGCGTTCAAAGCTCAAAATTTTAATAATAACAGATGATCAGGGCGAATGGCTGTTGAAAATAGGTCACAGCATGTGTCAGGTAAAGATACTGAACTCCTCTGACGGTATACACTGTGAGAACCCAATGTTCGTTGTGGACATTCTCAGCGATATAGCTCGCGAACGGCCAATGCAAAGATATTCTCACGTCATCATTGATAAGCCAGTTGGCAAGGTTTTTGAAGATAGCGTCATTCGTCCTTTGATATCTAATCCTGTGATTCATACATCACGATACGGAAGAGGTTATTAAATGAAGTGGACAGAGGCAGTCAAGCTCGCAAAAGATAGGGATTGGGCTGATTTAGAGCTGCGCCCTACAGGCAAAATTTTGACGGAAGAACAGTTAAATTATGTTCTGTACTACGCTCGGCATACATCAATCAGCGTGAAAGAAGCTGTAGCATTTAACGAGGTCGTAGGAAAATTCCTTTGTCTTGGCGACTGGTTCGGCGGTGCTTCATTTTACTTCTATTTTTCCGATATGCCAGACAACGGGAACAATCACGATTTTTCATATGGCAAATTAGGCAGGATTGAGTTTGAGCCTGATTAAAACCATTTCGTCAGTGTAAGGAGGATTTTAATGCAAACCGTCTGGGTTGTGACTCGCTATTATTACGGCGACAATCCTATCATTGATATTTTTGATAACGCCTCAGAGGCACTTAAGTGTTATCGTCATTATCTCTATCTTTGCGAATTTGATAGAGTTGATTTCAATGAATATCCAATCCATAAGGAATTTAAGACAAGTAAAAAGGAGTAAATTATGTTAATATTTATCACTACAGATATCGACCACGGAATACGCCTTTCAATCGTAGGTGAAAAGGCTGGTGTTGTAAGGGCGGATAATGTAGAGGACGCCTGTTTTAAACTGCTCAGGCATTTGACAAAGGACGATACAGCCTATGTCGATACGAGAGGCTATGGTTTTGAAACGGCAGCTGTCTTATCCAGATATATTTCAGTAAAGTCTGTCAACCTCCAGCCCGAAAATATATTCTCCGAAGATTTTGATTAGGGGTGAAAATCATTGAAAATCAGAGTGAGCTGGTCTCCCGCTTTTGAGGGAAACGAACAAGACGGTGTGATTTGTCGGTGCGGTAGGTGTTTATTCTTTGAACAAAAGGATTTAACGCCTCCCGTAACTTATGTAGTTTGTCCAGTCTGCGGGCATGTAACAACATATTGCACCCGAGAACAAGGAGGCACTAATGAGCGTTAGAGAAATAACTGTAGACGACTGCTTAAATTTGCAGAAGAAGTTTGAAAAGGCTTGCCAGAACGCAGAACAGGGTAATTTTGCTTTGCTTTTAATGATAGATTTTATGTTAACGCAAACAATCAATGAAGTTGTCAAGCAAGGTAAAGTCGAGGATCAGAAGGAAGCCCGCGCAATGTTCCGTTCGGTTCTGAGAGTTTTAGGCGAGGATCCAACACCATATAACGAACCCGATTAAGAACGGAGGTTAAAATGACAATCATACATAGAGACGATGAGTGCTTTGTTCAGGAATGTCCTGAGTGTGGCACTATTTTTAAGTTCAGCTTATCCGATATCATAAAGAGAAACACTATGGTGACGACCAAGAAATATCCCTGCGGTGTGTCAATGATGTCCGATTGGGTTCCCTGCCCGTATTGTGGGGATATTTGTTCACCAACACGAAAGACATACTGCCTTGATAAATAATCAGTATTAATTACCGAATCGAGGAAAGGAGAGAATGATATTAAAGTTTTAGAATTATTTGCTGGCACTCGTTCGATAGGCAAGGCATTTGAAAAGAGAGGACACAAAGTATTTTCCGTAGAATGGAATAAGGATTTTAAGAACATTGATTTATATAAGGACATTGCAGAGGTAACGGCAGAAGAAATCCTTTCAAAGTTTGGAAAACCAGACGTGATATGGGCGTCGCCCGATTGCACAACATACAGTATCGCGGCAATCAGTCACTACCGTCACAAAGAAGAGGACGGAAATCTATCTCCCGTCAGCGAATATGCCAAGTTTTGCGACAGCGTTAATCAACACGTTCTTAAATTGATTTCGGAATTACAGCCAAAGTTTTGGTTTATTGAAAACCCGCGGGGGGGGGTTACGCAAGATGAGGTTTATGCGTAATCTCCCAAGATATACCGTAACGTATTGTCAGTATGGAGATACAAGAATGAAACCAACGGATATCTGGACAAATCACCCGAATCCGTGTTTTAAACCGATATGTCATAACGGAGACAAGTGTCACGTTCCTGCGCCGAGAGGATCGGCTACAGGCACTCAGGGGCTGAAAGGCAGCATTGAGCGTTCAAGAATACCAGAAGAATTATGCGACCACATTGTAAAAATATGTGAGGACTTACATAGTATAGAGGCAAAATCAAATGAAGTGTAAAGACTGTAAGGCTTGTTGTAAAGGGTATTTTAAATCCGAGCCAAATAAATTTGTATGCATAGGCGTTAGAGAGCCTTTTATTATAAATAATATCAATCGGGAATGTACCGAGTATAAGGAGTTGTTAGATATTAAGATGGATAAAGTGGCTAATAGCGGTAACGATGAGTTCTATACTCCGTTATATGCTGTTAAGCCGATAGCAAAATACATACCGCGTTCCTCAAAAATCTGGTGTCCGTTTGACACTGACGATAGTCTGTTTGTAAAGTATTTTCGTGAGTTGGGCTATGAAGTTATCGCAACGCACATTCAAAACGGCGTCGATTTCTTTAAGACTGATGTTCCCGACTGCGATTATATAATCAGTAATCCGCCCTACTCAGTAAAAGGCAAGGTTTTCGAGCGTCTATTTGAAATCGGAAAGCCCTTCGCTATGCTCGTAGGTGTTGTCGGACTGTTTGAGAGCCAGGAGCGTTTTAATATGTTCAAGAATCACGACTTTGAGATTATGTATCTCAATAAACGTGTCGCATACTTTAAGGATTATGGTGAGCAAAAACCCTCGCTTAATCCGCCGTTCAGCAGTGTTTATCTGTGCAGTCATATGTTGCCTAAACAGATAGTTTTTGAAGAGATAGAGAAGAGTGCTTGACAAGGGAGGTGCGTCGAATGGAAATTCTGAATCTTGCTATCAGGCTTATTCAGGCGTTGCGTTACTGCGGCGACGAAGAACTGATAGATACGGTTGTCGCCTGTGTATCTTCGGGCGATGAAAGCGAACTTGCAGATTTATTAGATACTTACGAAGGAGAATGAGGTGATTCAATGGATATTGAAGCGATTAGGTCGCTGATCAACAGCGAATCTTATGATTTTCTGCGTGAAAATCCCCACGTTAAGGACAAAATTATCTTTCTAACGCTTGGTGGCAGCCACGCTTACGGTACAAACGTCGAAACTTCCGACGTAGATATCAGAGGGTGTGCTTTAAACAGTCCGAGTGACCTCATCGGTTTAAGTAATTTCGAGCAACTTGTCAATTCTCAGACCGATACGACTGTTTATAGCTTTAATAAGCTCATAAGTCTGTTGCTTAACTGTAATCCTAATACCATAGAGCTTTTGGGCTGCAAGCCTGAGCATTATTTTATTATGACATACATCGGCAAAGAACTGATTAACGCCCGAAAAATGTTTTTATCGCAAAGAGCGGTAGCTTCTTTCGGCGGATACGCCACCCAACAGCTCAGACGGCTTGAAAATGCGCTGGCAAGGGATAAAATGCCTCAAGATATGTCCGAAAAGCATATTCAAGGGGCTCTCCAGCGTTCTATGTCGGCATTTGAAGACAAACATAACGAGCTTAGTGACGAAAGTATCAAGCTTTACACCGACAAGAGCGACAAAGATGATAAGGATATTGAGGTTTTCTGCGATATAAATATCAAAAAGTATCCAATCAGAGATTTTTCGACAATGCTTAATACTCTGACCGCAGTAGTCAGGAGTTATGATAAGCTCAATCACCGAAATCACAAAAAAGACGACGAACACCTTAACAAACACGCTATGCACCTCATTCGACTTTACCTGATGTGCTTTGATATTCTGGAAAAAGAGGACATAATCACATACAGAGCGGACGATCGAGACCTTTTGCTCGATATAAGAAAGGGAAAATACCAGAATGAGGACGGTACATACCGTTCTGAGTTCTTTGATTTGGTTTCCGAGTGCGAAAAGAGGCTCCAGTACGATAAGCAGAACACCAGTCTGCCTCAGCACCCCAATATGAAACGCATAGAGGAGTTCGTTATGAGCGTAAACAGGAGATCGCTATATGCTTAAAATCACAATGCCCGCCGAAGCAAGCAAAATTATCAGTCGGCTATGTAGTCTCGGACATGAGGCTTACTTGGTAGGCGGGTGTGTAAGAGACAGCTTGCTTGGCTTAGTGCCTAAAGATTGGGATATATGCACAAACGCTACTCCGCCCGAGGTTGAAGAGGCGTTTAATGATTATCGGATTATTTGTACGGGCTTAAAGCACGGTACTGTGACCGTGGTAGGAAATGATGACCGACAATATGAAGTAACTACATTCAGAAAAGACGGAGAATATTCAGACTGTCGCAGACCCGATTCTGTGACGTTTGTTAATGATATAACAGAAGATTTGTCGCGCAGGGATTTTACAATGAACGCGATAGCTTATAATGATATCCGCGGTCTTGTGGATCCATTTAACGGCAGACAAGCCATAGCCGACAAACAGATTTCTTGTGTCGGCAACCCGAATGACAGGTTTAATGAGGACGCTTTGCGAATAATGCGGGCGTTGAGATTTGCGTCAAAGTACGGATTCAGTATCGACGGTAAGACTTCCGAGGCGATTCACAGTAACCGAGAATTGCTCAAAAGGATTGCTTCGGAAAGAATCAATGTTGAACTGTGCGGGTTACTAAGTGGTAGTAACGCCGCCAATGTGTTGCTGGCATACAGCGATATAATCGCCACAATCATTCCAGAAATCAAGCCTTGTATCGGATTCAATCAAAACAACAGGTTTCACAAGTATGACGTATACGAGCATATAGTCAGAGTAATCGAAAGCTATAAGGGTAACGATATCATCGTTAAAATGTCGCTTCTTCTGCACGATGTCGGCAAGCCGCAGTGCTATACGGAAGACGAAAAGGGCGGTCACTTTTACGACCACGCCAAAACAAGCTACGATTTAGCAACAAGAGTAGTTGATAGATTGAAGTTTAGCCGATACGAGCAAGACAGCATTACTGAGCTTGTCCTGTGCCACGACGGTGAGCTGGCTCCTTCTCTGAAGACAGCTCGCCGCTGGCTGAATAAGCTTGGTGAAGAGCAGCTTTTAAGGCTGATAGAAGTAAGGCGGGCAGACATTCTCTCGCACTCAGATTTTTGCCAGCCCGAATGTTTGGCAAAACTGGATTCATTTACGACATATCTGCAACAGGTTTTACAGGAGGAAGAGAGCTATCAAGTCAAACACTTAAAGGTCAACGGATATGACATAATGGCTTTCGGAGTAGAACAGGGTAAAAGAGTGGGCGGTTATTTGAACGAGATTCTGAATTTGGTAATAGACGGTCAGCTCAATAATGACAGAGAAGAGCTGCTGGGATACTTATCGCGGAGGATTAAAAATGAATGACTTAGGTGTGGCAGAATATTTGCTTAAAGAATACGCGAAAATAAAGGTCGCTAACGCAGACGATGATTATCAGGCAGGAGTTGAATTCGGTCAGCGTCGTCTGATCGAACAAATATTGCTAAACAGATTTGGCTTAAGGCTTGAAGTCACAGACAGCGAGCTTAAGGCTTATAATTCTTATACAAGTGTGTCTATCAGGAGGTAACAATGAATGTAATAAAGGCTGGCTATGAAATTCTGACACCGATTTCTGAGGGTGGAATTGAAGAGCTTCAAAGAATAGAGCGAGCCGCAAGGGTATGTTATAAGTCTGAGGATAGGATAACGCCCGACGGCGAAAGCGCAAAGAAAATGGTAGCAATGCTGATCAAGAACGGACACGAGGCTATGATAGAGCATAGTTCTCTGTCGGTTCTTTTTACATGTGACAGAGGTGTGTCACACGAAATTGTCAGACACAGACTGGCAAGTTTCGGTCAGGAGAGTACAAGATATGTCAACTATGCTAATGATAAGTTCGGAAATCAAATCAGCGTTATTGATATTGCAGACGGTATGTCAAACGATTCGAAGGTAAGCAAGCTGGATTCCGAATCTACCTTAAGCGTATACACCGAATGGTTACACGCTATGAAAGACGCTCAGTCTCACTATCTGAAAATGATCAAGCTTGGCGCAACGCCTCAGATTGCGCGTTCGGTTTTGCCGACGTCCACCAAGACGAACATAATTGTCACCGCAAACTACCGTGAATGGCGGCATTTCTTTAAACTCAGAACCGCAGAGGCGGCGCACCCGCAAATGCGAGAAATCGCAATCCCGCTGTGCAGAGAGCTTAAAGAAAAGATTCCGATTGTCTTTGACGACATCGAGTGTTGAGGTCAAAAAAGGTGATTATATACAAGGACGAATGTGTGGGCTGTCCAAAAGAAATAGGTTGTTTGGGTGACAGCTGTCCATACAGGCATGTTCCGCGTCACTACTGCGATAAGTGCGGACGTGAGGGCGCGGAGTTTGCAATCGACGGACAGGAAGAATACTGCAAAGAATGTGCAAAAGAAATCCTAAGCGACATTTTCAGTGATTTGGATTTGTCCGAACAGGCTAATATGCTGGGAGTCAGTATATCTAAGATTTCAGAATAAAGGAAGGAAACAACGTGATACCATTTCCTAACAAGAAGTACAACATTATCTATGCCGACCCGCCGTGGTCTTATAATGATTCGGGGTGTAACGGTTCTGCCGCGTCTCATTATAACACAATGTCGCTTGAAGAGTTGAAGTCCTTACCCGTGAATTCAAATGGGGGGGTATCGCAGCCGATGACTGTGTACTCTTTATGTGGGCGACATATCCCATGATACAGGAGGCACTCAATTTAATTAAAGCTTGGGGATTTACATACAAGACTGTGGCGTTTCAGTGGATCAAAGAGAACGCCAAAAGTCCTGGTTATTTCTTCGGGCTTGGAAGATATACAAGAGCTAACTCTGAACCTTGCTTGATAGCCATTAAGGGTAATCCGAAGCGTATCAGCGCAAAGGTCAGGCAGCTTGTGTTTTCACCTGTCAGGCGTCACAGTCAAAAACCCGACGAAGTTCGCGATAAGATAGTCGAACTGATGGGAGATTTGCCCAGAATCGAATTGTTTGCCAGGGAGCGAACCGAGGGCTGGGATGTCTGGGGTGACGAAGTGGAAGATATTCAAGATAGAGGTAGCAATGGTAATTGACATTTTTAATACAAACGAGAAGTACGATTTAATTTTAGCCGATCCTCCGTGGAAACAGTCGCGGGGGGGCGGAAGAACGTGAGAGAAAAGTCCTCAGGGCTTCCGCTTGAATATCCGACCTGCTCACTGGAAGAGATTGAATCTCACCTGCGACAGGCAGATAGTCTGACAGGTGAGAACGCTGTTCTCTTCCTTTGGACAATAGATAAGTATTTATTTGAGGCACAGCACATAGCTGAAAAATTAGGCTACAAGCTTCATGCCCGTTTAATCTGGAATAAGGTGACTGGCATACCAGCGGCTTTTACAGTCAGATTCGGACATGAATATTTATTATATATGTATAAGGGCAAATTGAGACCCGTGGCACAAGAAGAACGTGGCAAGATACATACCGTTTTTACGGAACAAGTAAAACGCCACAGTCAAAAGCCAGAGGTCTCTTTTGATATAATTCAAAGACTATATCCCAGCGAGAAGAAGCTTGAAATGTACGCTCGCGCACAGAGAGACGGCTGGGATTGCTGGGGCAATGAAGTCTGAGATAAGAAAGAAAGGAGTTTTTATCATGAAGAAATCCGAAGCAACAAGGAACACAACAGTCAGACGTGTGCGTATGCCGAGAGAGGCGAGAGAGGCAAGATATGGTCAGTCAAAAGTAACGTCTGAGGAACTCAGAAAGAGCAACGAGAGAATCATTAAGTATTTCGAGGATATGCTTAAGGCTGATAACTAAGGAGGAAAAGGAATATGAGCTTAGCAACAATTTTAATCCCGATCGGTATTGTGGTAGCAGTGATAGTGGCAGTCGTGCTGTTTCTCTGCTCAATCTATAAGGTCGCTGAAATCGACAAGGCACTCATTATCACTGGCGGCAAGGAGCCCCGAATCAAGGTATCTGGCGGCAGTTTTGTCATTCCTATATTCAGAAAGGCGCAGTACTTTGACCTTTGTATGTTAACCGTTACGGCGAATAAGGACGAAGTTAAAACAGAGACCTCGGTGCCTATCGTCATTGACTGGACGGCTCAGATAAGACCCGACACAAACAATATTGACAACCTCAAAAAGGCTATCATTTCTTTTAAGGAGCGTGGGCAGGACGGCATCATAAACGACGTAAGACTTACACTGACAGGTGCTGTCAGAGATATTGTTGCTTCAATGACCCCTGAAAAGGTACTTCGTGATAAGGTCGCATTTACCGAGAATGTCAAGAACATAGTCGCCGACGAAATGGTGAATATGGGTATGGAACTCGTGTCGCTGAACATTCAGGACATCACCGACAACAACGGATACTACGATAATATCGCCGCGCTTGATATGGAAGATAAGCGCAGAGAGGCAGAGAATAAGAAGGCTACCGTCGATCAGGCGGTCAGAACGCAGAAGGCTGAATCCGAGAAGATAGCCGCTCAAAATGAGCTTGACTCAAAGCTCGCAGTCGCAGCAAAGCAGAGGGATAACAACCTTCAGATTGCAAAGTTTAAGGCTGAAACCGACAAGGCAAATGCCGACGCCAATATCGCTGGCGAATTGCAGAAGACTATCAGACAGCAGGAAGTAGCAGAACAGCAAGGTAAGGTTCGCGTCATCGAACAGGAACAGGCTAA
This sequence comes from uncultured Clostridia bacterium, assembly GCA_947627875.1. Classification (GTDB taxonomy): domain Bacteria; phylum Bacillota; class Clostridia; order Oscillospirales; family Ruminococcaceae; genus Faeciplasma. The sequence goes on along the minus strand of CANQXS010000002.1, from coordinate 20,523 downwards.
TCTTGCGGCTCTTCAGGAAAAGGAAGTTATCGCCACTCGTGCTGAAGCCGAAAAGCAGAAGAATCAGATTGAGGCCGAGGCTGAAGCGAATGTCAGAAAGATTTCCGCGAACGCTGGCGTAGAGGTCGCCGAGAAAGAAGCTAACGCGATTAAGATTAAGGCAGAAGCCGAGGCTGAAAAGACGAGAAAAGAGGGCGTCGCAGTAGCCGACGTTACTAAACAGCAGGGTCTTGCCGAGGCTGAGGTCATTCGTTCAAGAGGTCTTGCAGAGGCGGAGGCTGAGAGAGCGAAACTGATAGCACAGGCAGACGGTGAGAAAGCTCTTGCGGACGCTCGTGCCTCCAACGAGAAGGTCAACTTTGAAATCGAAAAGCTGAAGATCGACGCCAACGCCCGTATTGAGATTGCTACCAACACCGCTAAGATTATGGCTGACATCGGTAAGAACGCTGAGTTTGTCAATATCGGCGGCGGTGAGGGCAAGGGTGCTACTGGCAACGTACTCGTTGATACTCTCAGTCAGATACCCGCTTTAATGAAGAAGCTTGACGTTGAGAACTCCGCTCTTAACGGGAAGGACTTCAACAGCGAACTCCACGACTTGGTTAAGAGTCTCGCCGACCCTGTTAAGGGTTTGCTTGCAACAACCGAGAAAACGGCAGAATAAAACGTGTATTTTATAACAGGTTCGATATAAAACAGTAAGAGTTAGACAGTGGGTGAAAGGAACGATTTTACCTATCGTTCCTGCCCATTGTCAGTATTTCTAATAGTGCCAACACAAAAAATGAAAGGTGATTCAGGAACAGTATGGATACAAACAAAGCAAAAACCGATATTAAGGCTAATAAGAAGAGATTCTTGGATATATGCCGAGAGGAAATCCACAGAGAGGGTCTTGATGAGCTGCTTAACTGGCTTGAGCGTAGCGATTTCTTTGTCGCTCCTGCAAGCACAAGGTTTCACGGTTCTTATCCTGGAGGACTTGTCGAACACTCGCTGAATGTTTATGACTGTTTAATGCATTTGGTAGATAACTATCCGGAGTTCAATATCAGCGACGAATCTGTTGCTATCTGCGCCTTGTTCCACGATATATGCAAGGCTAATACCTACAAAGAAGGATACCGCAACGTCAAAGACGACGAGACGGGTCGGTGGTACAAAAAGCAGATATATGAATTTGACGAGAAGTTCCCTATCGGTCACGGCGAGAAGAGTTGCATTATCTTGCAGTGGTTCTTCAGCAAGCTGACTGTAGATGAACTGCTTGCAATCAGATACCATATGGGCGGATTTGACACTTCTGTCAAAGGCGGAGACAGCGGGCTTAATAAGGCATACGATATGTGTGTTCTTGCGCCAATGCTTCATCTCGCCGACGGCGAAGCGTCTTATTTATTAGAACGCAATAAAACCACAGAGTAAAAGGAGATCTTATGTCAGAAGTAAAACTTAACATTTACCAGAAGCTTGCGAAGATACGCAAGCCTGTCGAAGTCCTCCAGAAGAACAAGTCGGGCTACAATTACAAATATGTAACCGAAGATTTGATTCTCTCGAAGATTTCAGGACTTATGGAGAAATACGGGGTTTCTCTGATTCCTGCGATCATGCCTGGAACCACTCACGTCGAACCCTATCCGTATGTCAAAACTAAGTCTACAAGGGATGGCAAGGTCTATGACGAACACGTCAACGACATTCTTGTTCACGGCGATATGGAATGGTATTGGGTCAACAACGATGATCCCTCAGACCGAATCGTGGTGCCGTGGTCGTTCGTCGGACAGCAGTCCGAAGCAAGTCAGGCGCTTGGTTCGGGTCTTTCATACGCCTCAAGATATTTCCTGCTTAAGTACTTCAATGTAGCTACTTCCGAAAACGATCCTGACGCTTGGCTCAAGATTAAGAAGGAAGCCGAAGAAGCAGAAAATAAGGAAGTCGCAAAGAGTATCGCAGACCAGATTTTGCAGTTAATTACAAGCCACCTCGAAAACAATGCGGATGACCGCGACGCGCTTAAGGAACTTGTGAGAAAGTACACTAAAAAGAGTGCCAACCCTCACGATATCACCGACCCGCTTGCGGCAAGTAGTTTAATGGAAGAAGTCAAGACATTTATTGAAGCAAAGGAGAAGAAGTAACTATGGGATTTCGCAAAGACGCATGGGCAACTGTATGGAGTGTTGAAGAGGGCAGAGGAAACTCGCTGAAAGTCAGGCTCTCTGTCAGCAAAAAGAACAAGGATTCTGGAGAATACGAACAGGATTTCTCAGGCTTCTGCACATTCATAGGCAGCGCAAAAATCAAGGGCGAGAAGTTGCAGAAAAAGGATCGCATTAAGCTCGGCGATGTAGACGTATCTACTCGCTACGACAAGGAAAAGAAACAGGAGTATGTCAACTACAAGGTGTTCGATTTCACCACGGCAGACGACGATGAACCCTCATCCGCAGTTTCAGCTGATACCAGTGTTTCCACTGATACTGGCGAAGCGGATACAGAGGAAAGCGATCCGTTCTGATAAGCAATGAATTACTCATATTTAATTTCTGATATGACGTGGAGTCATTCACGAATTACTACATATGAGGATTGTCCATACAGTTTCTATTTGAAATACATTTCAAAGGAGCCGAAAGAAAGAAAGTTCTTTTCCGATTTCGGTCTTTTGATGCATAAGCTTCTGCAAAAATATCTGGATAAAGAAGCTACACCCGAAGAACTCGTCCGCCAATATCTGACTGAGTTTAGGTCAAGCGTTGTCGGACGAGCCCCCAACTTGCAGATTTTTAATAATTACTTCCATCAGGGGCTTGAATATCTTCAGTCGCTGAAACCTATGGAAGAAAATATAATCGGCACTGAACAAGAAGTGAATTTTAAAATAGGAGATAAAGACTTTGTGGGGTTTATAGACAAGCTCTCAAAAGATCACGGTATAGTGATCACTGACCATAAGTCACGGGCATTAAAGCCGCGTTCCAACAGGAGTAAACCCCTGAAGTCTGATTTAGAGCTTGATAAATATCTGCGGCAGCTTTATCTGTATTCTGCCGCAGTTGAACAGATATATCATAAGCTTCCAAAAAAATTGGTGTTCAACTGCTTTCGGACAAAAACTCAGATTGAAGAGCCTTTTGACCCAGAAAAGTACGAACAGGCAAAGAATTGGGCGCTGACAACAATAGATAAGATAGATAAAGAAACCGAATGGAATTCAAACATTGACGAATTCAGATGTAGATATTTGTGTGACGTCTGCGATCACTGCGATTACTATCAACTATTTTGCCATTGAGGAAACTGTTTTATGAGAGGGTGATATTTGGTTGAATGTAGGCGATATTAAAAACATAGAAAGTGAAGCGGGTATCATAGCCTCCATTATCCTAAAGCCCGAACTGACTTTCTATTCCGAAGAGTTAAAACCCAATCATTTTTCAGACGAGCAGAACGCATATGTTTATTATGCCGTATGTGAGCTGGCAAAATGCGGGATTGAAAAGATAGATGCTTATAACATCACGAATATATTGAACAAGCGTGAATCCACACGCAAGGCTACAGACACACTGACAGTAACAGTCCTGAATGAACTGATTGATGTGGCTAAGGCAATAGCCAGAGATACCGTAGAGGAATATAAACTCTTGGTATCCAATGTTTTAGACGCTGCCTTTCGCAGAGATACCTATAAAAGGCTGATTGAGTGCGAAAGACTGTGCTTTAACGGTTCTGTAGATAATATCGAACAGAAAATTTATTCAGCATTAGACGACGTAATGATGGAGTTTTCAACTGTCAACGAAGTGCCGCAATATAAGGACGTTGTTGAAAAATATTGGGAAGAGATATTGAATCGCCAGAACGGCGATAATATGTCAAGTCTTCCGTTTAAGTTTGAAACTCTCAATCTCTATGCCACTATAGAGCGCAGTGAACTGTTCCTGTTCGCTGGAGGCCCTAAGATAGGCAAGAGTATGATGTTATTGAATTGTGCTGTCGATCTTCTTAAAAAAGATCAGGCAGTTTTTTATATTGACAGTGAGCTGAACACCAGAATGTTTACACTCAGATTGATTTCGCATTTGACTATGATAGAGTATAACCGCCTGAAGGTCGGTAGATATACCGAAGAGGAAAGAGCGAAAATTGACAGAGCGATAGCTTGGCTGAAAACAAGAAAATTCACACATTTGTATATGCCTATGTTTGACGCTCAGAGTATTTATACTGCTGTAAAAAGAGTAAAGCATACCCAAGGTTTAGACGTTCTGATTGTAGACTATTTCAAGAGCAGCGGCGAGGGCGACGCTTTTGATACTTATCAGGAGCTTGGCAGATCCATTGATATGGTCAAGAACCAAATTTGCGGCAAAATGAATATAGCTGGGCTCGGTGCAGTCCAGACAACTGATTCAGGTAAGATCGCCGACAGTGCTAAGATATGCAGAAATGCGTCAACAATCGCTATTATAACAGAAAAGACACCAGAAGAAATGGCTGAGGACGGGGCTGAGTGCGGCAACCGAAAACTAAGAGTTATCTATAACCGCAACGGCGAACAAATGATGCCGAGTGAATATATAGATTTAAAATTTAACGGCAACATAATCAGATATGAGCAAGCAAAACAGCACATACCGTCTTCTCCGTATTAAGAGGTAGGTTATGGATGTAGATGAACTGCTGTCGAAAGTTGACATTTTAGAATATATATCGCAGTATTGCGAATTAACCAAACAAAATGACGGTGAATGGTGGGGGTTATCTCCTCTGAAGGAAGAGAATACCCCTTCCTTTTCCGTGAATGAAGAAAAGCAAAGATTCTATGATTTCAGTAAAGGCGTAGGCGGGAATCTTATCAATTTCATTATGGAATACCATCATGTGAATTTTGTCACAGCAGTCAATATGATTAAAGCGTATGCGAATATCACAGACGATATGGTGTCTCAGAAACGCCTTGAAACAATCAAGATAGCAAAGAAGTTCCAGCACAAGGCGGTCGGCGTTAAAGAAGTGCAGTCAAATATTGTGCCCAATCAGTACATGAACAGGTTTGAGTTTGACAAATCAAAACTTAAAAGCTGGGCTGACGAGGGAATCAGCTATGACATTATGTCAAGATTCGACGTTAAATTCGACCCCTTGTCAAACCGAATCGTGTTCCCTATCAAAGATTTTGAGGGAAACATAATCAATATCTGCGGCAGAACACTCGACCCAGACTATAAGGAAAAGCGTCTGAGAAAGTACACATACTTTATGCCGTTAGGTGTGCTGAACACTCTTTACGGATTTTCAGATAACCGTCAGGAAATAGAGAGGAAGAGAGAAATCATTCTCTTTGAGGGGGCAAAGTCAGTCCTGCTGGCTAACGGTTGGGGAATCGGCAATTCGTGCGCCGTTCTAACCTCTCACCTTAATGCCCATCAGTTTTTGTTTCTCGCTAAGCTCGGTGTTCGGGTTGTATTTGCGCTTGATAAAGAAATCAATGTATTGCAAGACAGCCAAATAATGAAACTGAGCAGATATACGACAGTGGAGTATATCTATGACAGAAACAATCTGCTCAAAGAGAAAATGAGTCCTGTCGATAACGGACAGGATATTTTTATGAGATTATATAATGAAAGGAGAAGAATATGAAGCCGTATTTTCCTTATCATATGCACTCCGATTACAGCTTATTAGACAGTGCAACCGACTTCAGGGAATATGTTGACTTGGCAAAGAAGTACGGGTATAAGGCTTTCGGCACTACCGAACACGGTAAGAATCTGGGGTGGATATCAAAGAAACTCTACTGTGATGAAGTAGGCATTAAATATGTTCACGGCGTAGAAATATACCTAACGGAATCCTTAGAGGAAAAAGTCAGAGATAACTATCACACGGTTTTACTTGCAAGGAACTATGACGGCGTTAAGGAGCTGAACGCCCTAATTAGCAAGTCGTGTGACGAAGATCATTTCTATTATACCAACAGAATCTCTTTTGATGAGTTTCTGGGTATATCCGATAATATCATTTCTACCAGCGCCTGTCTGGCGTCTCCGCTTAACAGATTGCCAGACACCCACCCGCGTTATATGGAACTGGCTAAAAAGTATAACTACCTTGAAGTGCAGCCTCATAACTGCGAAGATCAAATTGAGTTCAATAAACGCCTGTATGCACTGTCGCAAAAGATAGGAACTCCGCTGATAGCTGGTACAGACACGCACAGCTCTTCGTCTTATATGTCCGACTGCCGTGCCGCGCTTTTGGTTTCAAAGCGAAAGAGTTATGGCGACGAAGATACGTTCGACCTGTCTTACAAAACTCGCGAAGAGCTGGAAGATATGTTCAAAACACAGGCGGCTCTCCCCGAGGAAGTTTATATTCAGGCAATAGAGAACACCAACGTTCTTGCTGATTCCATTGAGGACTTTGAGCTGGATAGGACTACCAAATATCCGATACTGTACGGCACAAGAGAAAAGGACGCCGAAAAATTTGAAGAAACAGTCGAAAGAATGTTTAACGATAAAGTCGAGAAAGGCATTATTCCAGACGAGCAAGTAGAGCCGTTCCGTGAAGCCATAGCCGAAGAAATGCGTGTCTTTAAAAAGCTTCATATGGAGGGCTTTATGCTGTCTATGTCCGAACTCGTCAGCTGGTGTAAGCAACAGGGAATGGCTATAGGCCCCGCGAGAGGGTCGGTCGGGGGCTCACGCATAGCGTATGTCACCGACATAATCGACTTAAATCCCGAAACTTGGCATACGGTGTTCTCAAGGTTCTGTAATGAGGATCGCGAGGAGATCGGAGATATAGATATAGACGTTATTGAAAGCGACAGACCCGCAATATTCAAGTATATCACCGAGAGGTTCGGTGCTGACAAGACGGCTCGTGTCGCTTCGTTCGGAACCTTGCAAGCGAAGGGGGTCATAGACGAAGTCGGCAGATGTCTGTCAATCCGCTGGAGCGAATCACACCCCGCAAATCTCTTTGCGGCGTCGGATAATCCGTACTCTTTAAAGAAAATCGACGAGATTAAGAAAGAGTTTGATATCGACGAGCAAAAGACCAAAGAAAAGTACCCAGAGATATTCTACTACTTCGACGGACTGATGAATACAAAGGTGTCTCAGTCGGTTCACCCCGCAGGAATGGTAATAAGCCCCGTGTCTTTGCCTGAGGAATACGGCGTATTCAATAAGGATAACGAACTGTGCCTTATGATGGATATGGACGAGGCTCACGAAGTCGGCGCGGCTAAATACGATTTCCTTGTTCTGAAAACCATTCAGGTCATAAGAGATACCTGTAACAATATAGGTATCCCATATCCTAAGTCACATGAAATCAACTGGTTCGACCCTGCCGTATGGAATGATATACTGAAATCTCCTGGCGCAATCTTCCAGTTTGAAAGCAATTTTGCATTTGAATGTCTGCAAAAGTATAAGCCCCAAAGCCTATTTGATATGTCACTGGTAACAGCGTGTATCAGACCGTCTGGAAGCTCTTACAGAGACGATTTACTTGCAAGAAAGCCTAATCATAATCCGTCGGAAATCATTGATAATCTTCTGACAGAGAACAACGGATACCTTGTGTATCAGGAGGACGTTATTAAATTCCTCCAGCAAATCTGCGGTTTGTCAGGTAGTGAGGCAGACAATATACGCAGAGCAATAGGACGTAAGGACAAAGACAGACTTGATAAGGCAATGCCGAGTATCCTTAACGGATATTGCCAAAAGTCAGACAAGCCCCGTGAGGTAGCAGAGAACGAGGCTAAAACATTCCTGCAAATCCTTGAAGACAGTGCGTCATATATGTTCGGCTACAATCATTCGATAGCATATTGTATGGTCGGATATCTGTGCGCTTATTATAGATACTATTATCCGATAGAGTTTATCACGGCATTTCTTAATAATGCCGCTAACGATGCGGATATCAAAACTGGCGCAGCCCTTGCTAAAGCGTACAAAATTAAAATGCAGCTGCCGAAGTTTGGGCTGGCACAAAGTGCATACGCATTTGACAAAGAAAAGCGTATCATCTCTAAAGGCGCAGCTTCTATTAAATATATTGGCGCAAACTTAGCCGACGAGCTATATGAACTTTCTAAGACCAAAACGTATACTTCGTTTGTCGATTTACTCTACGATATGACCACCAAGACTTCGGCAGACACAAGGAACATAGAGGTGTTGATTAAGGTCGATTACTTCTCTGCGTTTGGCAATCAGAGAGAGCTGCTGAGAATCTATGATATGTTCAAATACTTCAAGCTTGGCAAAATGAAACAAATCAAAAAGGAAGAAGTGCCGAACTCTCCGTTCGGTGCCGAGATACTTAAATTCTCAACAGGGCTGACAAAGAAAGGCACAGAGGCGAGTAAGTATACAATTACAGACTTACAAGGTTTAATGGAAGCGTGTCAGCGTATGATTTACAACGCCCACATGGACGATTTAAGCGTCACGCTTAAGTCAAAAAACTTCTATGATATTATGGGCTACGACGGCTATGTGACTGGCAAAGAAGAGGACAGGCCGCTGCTGTTTATCAAAGCTACCTATCCTCTCTATCGAAAGCGCGATAACGCTCAGTTCGGATATAGCGTTCTCACCCGCTCAATCGGCAGCGGGATTGAGAGCAGATTTACGGTATATAACAACGTATTCAATAAAGAGCCCATAGAAAAGGGCGATATTGTTCGCTGCATTTCATTTGAAAAAGACAAGCAGTACTTTATTTTGAGAAACTATGAGCATGTATATGATTAAGCGGAGGTACTTATGAAGGCAAATTATGACGTAAAGAAAATGCGCGAAGAGCGCAAACAAGCTTTTGAGGCTGCCTTTAAACAGGCAATCGCAAACGCATATAACAATGGCGTATTCAAAGGCGGCAGAACAGTAAGCCAGCATATACACGATAAGGCGGTCGATGAAACAAAGACACCAGAGGAACGCCTTAAAGAGATAATAGATATCTGCGATTCCGTACTTAAAGACACGGAATCCGTAGCGACTATCAATGAGGAATCCGACGGTGAGACTGACACTCCCGATATTTCTGAGGGCGAGGTGACTGATTCGTGAGTTATGTAATCACAGGCTTCATCTGTATAGTTCTGGGAACTTGTTTCGGATTCACTATTTGCGCCTTACTCCAGGCGGGAAAGGAAAGGGAAAGATTTTATGGGAATGATGGAACGGTATGCCAATCAGGCGTACACAAGTCAACCTCAACCAGAGGGAATTGATGACGGCGGACAGCGTATCTCATACGGCGAAGGCAAGGCTATAAGAGAGCCCTCAACGGGCAAGGGGCGGTATGATTTAATATCGCCCTTCGCAACCAGAAGACTTGCCAGATGGTATGAACTTGGTGCTCAGAAATACGCCGACAGAAATTGGGAGAAGGGAATCCCGTTCTCCAGATATGTCGATTCGGCTAAACGTCACCTTGATAAATATATTATGGGCATGGACGACGAGGATCACTTAGCAGCAGCGGCGTGGAACATTTTTGCAATAATGCACCACCAAGAACTCGGGCAGCTTGACCTCGATGATATGCCCCACTATCTTGACAGAAACGAGGATGGAGATGTCTAATATGCCTCGTAAGGTTATACTTGCAGATATGGACGACACGGTTACGCACTTGATTGAACCGTGGGTCGAGTGGCTTGATATGGAACACGGTCTCAATGTCAATCCAAACTGTATTATCGACTGGGATATCTGCAAGTTCTTCCCGTCGCTGACTCGCGACGAAGTATTCAAACCGCTACATACGCCGAGCTTTTGGGAAACGGTCACTCCCAAAGACGGAGCTTATGTGTGCCTTAAGCTCTTAAAGGAAGTAGGGTTTAAGGTCTATATCTGTACCAATTCGCACTATGACACAATTAAGCCGAAGATTGAGAGGGCTTTGTTAAAGCATTTTGATTACCTCTCTTGGGATGACGTCATAGTTACCAACAGGAAACAAATAGTTTCTGGGGATTATCTTGTAGACGATAAGCTGTCCAACCTTGTCGGCGGCTCTTATCGCGGAATACTGATGAGCGCACCTCACAACTGGTGGCTCCCCGACGAAGCTTTGTCAGTCTCCGCTCCTCGTGTCAACGATTGGTATGAGGCAACAAGAATTATATTGAAAGGAGAGGTTCAATGATTGTTCTATATTCTACAGGCTGCCCCAAGTGCAAAGTATTAAAGGAAAAATTGGCTCAATCTAATGTCAGCTATAAGGAAATAAATGATGTTAAAGAAATGGAAGCAAAAGGTATCGACGCAGTTCCTGTTCTTGAAGTAGACGGGAATATGCTCGACTTCATAAACGCTGTCAAGTGGGTGAACGCCCGCAATACTGTTGCAAATTAGAAAGAGGCAAGTATGAAAATCAATATTAAAACAGACAAGGACTTTGCAAAGCAAATGTTCAAACTTCGCATAAAGTATGGCGAAGACTTTGAGAAACTGAATGGGTTCCACGAGAGCCAGCTTAATTTTTCCGATTTTATCGACGGCTTCACGGCTCAGAATAAGGTAGCCGACGTCACAATAGATTCTAATGCGAGCGCCCGTCATAAGGACATTCGCAGTATGCTCAGCGAAAAAGGCAAACCGCACGACAAGCTGTTTGCTTTTAACAAGATCTTCTACGAACTCAAAAAGAAGTACGGTCTTGAAACCGCCAAAGAGTGGCTGGAAACGGAGTATAACGGAGGCTTCTATCTTCACGATGCGCCTTCGGCTACATACCTACCGTACTGCTATGCTTACGATTTAACCAAGCTCGCAACCGACGGATTGTTCTGCCTTGAGCATTACAATAATCAGCCCGCCAAGCACCTTACTACGTTCCTTGACGACGTAATCGAATATATCAGCTTTATGTCCAACAGGTCTTCTGGGGCAGTCGGTATCCCCAACATTCTTATATGGACATATTACTTCTGGAAACACGACTGCGAGACAGGCTACTGCATAAAGGATCCTGACTACTATATCAGGCAGTCGTTCCAGAAACTGATTTACCGTTTGAACCAACCGTTTATGCGTATCGACCAAACGGCATTTGTCAACGTTTCTATCTTCGACCGCAACTACATTGAATCGCTCTTCGGCGGTGTCAAATATCCCGACGGCACCTATGTGATAGATTACGTTGACGAGCTGATTGAACATCAGAAGATATTTATGGAGGTCGTTTCCGAGATAAGGAGTGAAAACATGTTTACGTTCCCTGTGCTTTCGTATAGCCTCCTTTACAAAGACGGCAAGTTTGTTGACGAAGAGTTTGCTCGCTGGTGTTCCGACCACAATACCAAGTGGAACGATAGTAACTTCTTTATGAGCGACGACGTTACAACCCTTAGCAACTGCTGTCGCCTGTTATCTAACACTTCTAAGCTCAATGCGTTTATCAATTCCATAGGCGGCACTGCGCTGTCTATCGGTTCCGTCAAGGTCAACACAATCAACCTTATGAGAATCGCCATTGAGAGCGAGGGCGACGAAAAGCAATTCCTCAGTATCCTCAGAAAGCGCACTAAGCTTTGTTGTAAGACGCTGGATACCGTTCGCCATATCATTAAGAGAAACGTTGAAAAAGGACTTCTCCCGAACTATCAGGATGGTGCAATCGAAATGGATAAGCAGTACTGCACGATCGGTATTCTGGGGCTTTACGAGGTCATTGAGGCGTTCGGCTTTGTCCAAACCGATGAGTTTGGCTATAAGTCTTATACCGATATGGGAATTGCTTTTGCAAGCAAAATCTTTGACGTTCTTAATGAAATCAAGGATAGTTTCACTAACGACTATTCCTTTAATATTGAGAGCGTTCCTGCCGAGCGAGCTGCTGTAATCCTTTGCCAGAAGGATATTCAGCTCTATCAGGGGCTAAAGTTCAATATCAGACATCCGTTCAAAACGTTATTCCCTGCGCTCGTCGGGCTTCGCAACAAACGCGCAGGAGAGGATGCAACTACTCTGTGCGATAAGTTTATTTATTCCAATCAGTGGATTCCGCTGTCAGAGAAATGCACTATCAAGGAAAAGCTCAGACTCTCGTCTATACTGGATAAGAAGTGTTCTGGCGGCAGTATCGCCCATATCAACCTTGAATCCAACTTCCCGAATACCGAAGTGGCGTGGCAAATGCTCAACAGAATCGCTCAGTCTGGCGTTATCTACTTTGCGTTCAACACCAGAATAAATGAGTGTATCAACCACCACGGCTTTGTAGGAACTGATATATGCCCGACTTGCGGCAATCCTGTATATGATACATATCAGCGTATCGTCGGCTACCTCACTCCTACAAGAGGATATTCTAAAGACAGATTCAGGGAATTTAATACCCGTCAGTGGTATGACTACGCGGAGACGTTAAAAGAATGATAGTAAAAAACATTTTAGATGAGGACTTTGTGAACTATAAGAAACCGAGTATGCTTATAGCCTTTCCAAGCTGTTCATTTAAATGCGAGAGAGATTGCGGTAGGCGAGTGTGTCAAAACAGCACACTCGCTGTTTCTCCCTCGCACAATGTCAGTGTATCCTATGTAGCAGACAGATACCTACAGAATCCGATCACTCAGGCAGTAATTTGCGGCGGTCTTGAACCTTTCGATTCTTGGCACGACCTGTTTGAGCTTGTTAGGTATCTACGCGACCACACCGAAGATGATATAGTAATCTACACCGGATATACGGAAGAGGAGTGTGCGTCAATGGGATATATCAATCAGCTGTCGGTTTACCCAAACATAATCGTTAAGTTCGGGAGATATGTTCCCGATCAGGATTCGCACTATGACGAAGTACTCGGTATCAAGCTGGCAAGTCCAAACCAATACGCAAGACAAATTTCTTAGGAGGTAAAGGTGTTAAACATATTACTACTCACAGACGGAGTTGAGTACTGGAAAGAGAAGCTTTGCAAGCTCTTCTCAAGCTACACGATCAGTACGGATAACAACTGTGTTTATATCGCAACCTGTCTGGCTTCGATAACAATCAGGTCTACAGTGCCACTGAATAAGCACTATAACTGTATAGTCCTCGACAGGCTTGTAACACGCAACGAGTTTAAGACTCTCAGTCAAATGAACCCTACAGACTTTCCGAGTATCGTTAAAACCAGCGGCTACCTCAACGCCTACTGGCTAAAAACCACACTTAAAGATTTTGATTAAACCATTGAGGAGGTTCAATATGAAACAAATGTATAAGCTGTTCGTCAGATATTGGTATGGCTTAAGGGTCTATATCATTGAGACCGACGACCTTTACCATTATGTCGGAAAGCTTTTTCTGAGTTCCATAGATCATATTGAGAGAATCGACTACAAAAGACTTGATTCTTTAGAGAAGTGTCCTATTTATGAGCCTTGCTGCAAAGTCTGTACGGATAAGTGTGAGAGGTATTTAAAGACTTTGAAGCAAGAATAAAAGTCCAGTTTTATTCAACTATAAGGAGCAAAAAATCAAATGAAAATCTACAGTTTAAAACGCGGCGGCGGTAAATCAATTCGTATGCTATACGCAAGTGAGTTTAACGATGCCCCGATAATCTGTGCGACCGAATCACAGAGGAAGATATTGAAAGAGCAAGCGAAGTGCTTGGGCTTAGATATCCCAGAACCTATAATCGCTAAAGAACTGAATGACGCGAGAACAGCCAAGACCACTACTACAGTTCTCGTGGACGAAATACCGACAGTTCTTCAGTCAGTCCTGAGCGAATATGGCAGTTATAAGATTATCGGCGGCACACTGACCGCCGATGAAGGAGGAGAAGATGACAGAAGCCGAATGTAAAGTTGAAACTCAAAAGCACATAGAAGTCGTCCGAAAGTATATAAGGAACTTCGTGGACAGATTGACCACAAGAGGAGTAGAGCATGACAAGGCAAAGCTCGAAAGCCCTGAAGTGGAGCTGTTTACAAAGTATACTCCCAAGCTCGCTACCACTACATATGGAAGTGAACTGTATCACAAATATCTCGGCGAGCTTCAACCCGCTCTTGAACATCACTATGCAACCTACAGACACCACCCCGAGCATTTTGAACACGGTATAAACGATATGAATCTGCTCGATCTCGTTGAGATGTTCTGCGACTGGAAAGCTGCCACGCTCAGGCAGAAGGACGGCAATATTCTTAAGAGTATCTCAATCAACGCCGAACGCTTTGGCATAGACGAACAGCTCACACAGATTCTTATGAATACCGCAAAGACATTCGATGAGTGGGAGGCTTGAAATGAGCAAAACAACAATCAAAACGCAAGCAACGTTGACGGTAGTCACAGAGATTGATTTTGAAAAATTGAACTTCAGCCTTGACCAAAACCCAGACTGGCAAGACGATGTAATAAAAGCCCTTCAGGATTTAGCCGCAAACGCATTGAGCGATAGCTTTGAGGGTGTTCAGCAAACTGCGTCATTTGACAACTTTAAATTTGAGGTAAGCACTGATGAAAGTAATTGAAAACCCAGACAAAGAACTTGTAGCTGAGATACGGCGACAACTCAAAGAGAACGGCGGCTATTGTCCGTGCCGCGTCAAAAGAACTCCCGACACAAAATGTATGTGCCGAGAGTTCAGAGAGGCAATAAAGGAAAATAAAAGTGGCGAATGCCACTGCGGATTATATATTATAAGAGGAGAAGAAAATGGTTAATTATTGTGTTACGACATTTGATGATTATCTGAAAGCAATGCGTAATTTAGCCCTAAGGGCAAGCATAAGCTTGGAGCAACCTGACCATCCTCTGTGCATTAAAAAGGTTATTTTCAATAACCCCGCAACGATAGTATGGTGGAACGACGGCACAAAGACTGTTGTGCGCTGTCAGAAAGGCGATACTTACTCTGCCGAAACAGGACTTGCAATGGCAATCTGTAAGAAAGCATACGGCAACGGAACTGAGTTCAATAAGGTCTTTACAAAGTGGCTGCCTCACGATGAAGTTTGAAGTCGTAAACGATAAGGGAGTGACTGTAATGCAAACGGAGATGAAGTCCTGTATCCCCGACGAAGAACAGCTCTCCTATATGAGCAAGGCTGGTTACAAATTCAAGCTTGAAGGCAAGATTGTAACACTGAAGAAAATAAAGGAATACCAAAAGGAGAAACAAAATGCTGAAGATAGTAATTAAGTACCACGACAAGGATATACCCGAGCTGCAAAGAACAGAGCTTGGCGATTGGATCGACCTCTATGCAGCTGAGGACAAAGACATAAAGCAAGGAACTTACGACCGAATCTCTTTAGGAGTGTCTATGATGCTACCCGAGGGATATGAAGCCCATGTGGTTCCTCGCAGTTCAACGTTTAAGAATTGGGGTATACTCCAGACTAACAGTATGGGTATCATTGATAACTCATACTGCGGTGATAATGACATTTGGCAAATGCCTGTGTATGCTGTCAGGGATACACACATAAGCAAGGGCGACAGGATATGCCAGTTTAGGATAGTACCTAAAATGCCAACTGTCAATTTTGCAGAGAGCGATCATCTGTCGGATAAAGATCGCGGCGGATTCGGTTCAACTGGAATGAGATAAAAATAAAGGCGGGAGCATGTATAATGCTACCCGCCTATTTTTGTTTCATAATCAAAAATAAGTCTATTGTCCTACAACAAATTTATTTTTGGCTATGGAACACCTTGCATAAATCAGTGAGATATGGTACACTTGAAATATAATAATATTGCTTTGGGAAATTATTTTGGAGAGCCCTTCGCCTTTGGTAAGGATGAGGTCCCCGGTCCGAATCCGGGTATCAGCTCCAAGGCTCCCGAGGCTTATGCTTCGGGAGCTTTTTCGTCTGTACGACTAAAGGAGGAAATATGAACGACTCTAAAGAATATCTTGACCTGAAAAAGTGGTTTGAAGAGACCTCCGACGAGCGCTGCGAGGATATGGGCGCGTTTTTCGACGCAAGAATATCGGGCTACGAGGAGCATATGAGCTTTTGGAGTGAGCACTATAAGCGCGTTGCCGAGCTCGTTCCGCAAAGCGCGCAGACTCTTTTAGATCTCGGCTGCGGAACGGGGCTCGAGCTCGACAGAATCTACGAGCGCCTGCCGGATATCCGCGTTACGGCTGTCGACCTCTGCGAGAGTATGCTCAACGAGCTTCTGAAAAAGCACGGCGGCAGACAGCTCGAAGTTATAAACGACGACTATTTTATTCATGACTTCGGAGAAAACCGCTTCGACGCAGCCGTTTCGGTAGAATCGCTCCACCACTTCACCGCCGAGAAAAAAGCCGGACTTTTCGGGAAAATCTGCCGCGCGCTCAAACCGAACGGCGTTTATATAGAGTGCGACTATATCGCGAGCGTTCCCGAAATCGAGGAGCTTGCCTTTGCGGAGTGCCGCAGGCGCAGACAGCGCGACGGTATCCCCGAGGAGAGATATATACATTTCGACACTCCGCTCACTCTCGAACACGAGCTCAAGGCTATGTTCGCCGGCGGCTTTGAAAGTGCCGAGCTCGTCGAAAACCTCAAAGGCACGCCGATAATCGTCGCAAGGAAAAGGGGACGGATATGAAAATTTCGGTGCTCGGCTACAGCGGCTCCGGCAAGTCAACACTTGCGAGAATGCTCGGCGAAAAATACGGCGCCGAAGTCCTTCACTTCGACGCTATCCACTGGCTCCCGGGCTGGCAGATGAACACAAAGGAGGAAAAGCTCCGCCTGACCGAGGAGTTCCTCAACACTCACGATTCTTGGATAATCGACGGCAATTACTCGAAATTCTTCCTCGAGCGCAGACTATCGGAGTCAGACGAGATAGTTATGCTGCTCTTCGGGAGGTTTTCCTGTCTGTTTCGCGTTATAAAGCGCTACTTTAAATATAAAGGAAAGACCCGCCCCGATATGGGCGCGGGCTGCGATGAAAAGCTCGACCGCGAGTTTGTAAAGTGGGTGCTTTGGGAGGGCAGAACGAAGGAAAAAAGGGCAAAATTTCGCTCGATTGCCGAGAAATATCCCGAAAAGGTGACCGTAATAAAAAATCAGCGACAGCTCGACAGATACTGTAAGAATAAAGAATTAAGCGCCCCGCAATAATACGGAGCGCTTTTGCTTTTACTGTTCCGAAAATTCTTTTTCGTAATCTCTGTAGACCTCAACGCGGAAGCCGCGCTCAAAGTAGTCGGGCATAACCGTTTTCAGCGCGGCGATGAGCGCCGCCGCCGATTTGCGGTATGTTCCCGCGCTTGTGGCGTCGCCGCTTTCATGAGCTCTTTTGCGCATTATCGAGAGCATAAATATCGCCGAGTCAAAGTCGAGCCCGAACTGCGCTTTAGCTGCTTCAAGCGATTTATCGCCGTTAAGGAGCTCCGCGACGAGCTCAAGCTTGGTAAAGTAGATCTCGGGTATCTTTTCGAGCGTCTCCTCGCAGAGCGAAAGCTCGCCCTTTGATGCGTAAATTTCAGCAAGTATGCGAAGCGCGTCGTATTTAACGGCGTCATCAGAAGTCGCCTCAATAAGGCTTCGGCATATCGCTGCGGCTTCATCGCTGCGCTCGGGCGCGCGGAGAGTATAGAGCAGGTTGTTCAGCAGTATGTCGTTGCCGGGGAACTGCTTTAAGCCCTCGCGAATAATCGCTTCGGCTTCCTCGGGCTTGTCGTTGCGCAGGTCTGCGGCTTTACAGACTATTTCTTCGACTTTTGCTTCGGCTTTATACCTGTCGTAGTCGAAAAGCTCGTCGGTCGTCACACCGAAAAAAGAAGCTATCGCGGGAATGAGAGTCACATCGGGCAGCGCCGCACCCGTTTCACTCAGTTAAGGATATAAACGTATATTTTTCGTCCGTCAGTCTATTTTGCCGACGAAACGGTAGTAAATCTCAACTTCCTGCTCGCGCAGGCCGTTCGGGTGCTTGATCGCTTCATGAACCACGATCTTTTCAATCAGGGTGTTCAGAAGCTCGGCGGTCAGCTCGGTGGGGTGGGAATAACGCTTTATCAGCGCGACCCACTTTTCGGCGTCGGATGTTGTCTGCTGTTCTGACGCAAGCTCTGCTTTGAGGCGGTCAATCTTGTCGATCAGTTCGCTTTGCTCGGCTTGGTACTTCTGAGACAGCATATTGAAGTTGTAGCCCGTGATGCGCTCCGCAGACCAGTCCTCGTACATCTTGGCAAAGAGCCTGTCTACCTCCACCTTGCGTTTCTCGGCTTTGGCAAGTTCTGCAGCCTGTTTCTTCGCTTTGGAGGCGCGTCCTTTGTCGCCGGTTTTCAGAAGCCGTTCCAAAAGCTGTTCCTCGCCCAGCTCCGCCTGTCCCGCCCAATACTGGACTCGCGTCAGCACATAAGTATAAAGCGTATCGTAACGGATGTAATGAGCGGTGCATGAGTTGGTCATCTTTCCATATTGACGGTAAGATGTGCAGTTGAAGTAACTATACGGATGCTTGTTCTGTTTGTTAGTCCCGAAGCTCATTGACCATCCGCAGTCGGCGCATTTCACGAGTCCTGCGAAAATCTGCGTTGTCGCGTCCTTCATCTGTCTGCGCCGTCCGGCGATCTGTTCCTGCACCTGCTTAAAAACGTCCTTTGGTATGATCGCCTCGTGGGTGTTCTCCACCCGCAGCCATTCCTCCTGCGGCTTGCGTACCCGCTTCTTGTTCTTGTAGGAGATGTTGGTCTGCTTGTTGTGGACGCTGTTGCCGATGTAGGTTTCGTCCTTGAGAATGGATTTGACCTGAGCTATCGTCCATGCGTAGGATTTTTCCTCCGGCTGGCCCTCATAAATATGGGCAAATGTTCCATACCGTTTGAAGTTCAGCCAACCGGCGGTAGGGACCTTCTCGGCTATCAGGACTTTGGCGATTTTGGCGGCTCCCGCTCCGTGTACGGCGAGATCAAAGATTTTCTCAATAATCCACTTCGTCTCCCCGTCCACGGCGAGGGCGTTCTTGACTTCCGGGTGGCGGACATAGCCAAGCGGGGCGTAAGCAAAGATGCGTTGTCCTTCTGCGAATTTGGCATGGAGTGCGGTCTTTACTTTGCGGCTTGTGTCCTTGGCGAACCATTCGTTGAACAGGTTTTTGAAAGGAACGAAATCGGAAAGCCCTTTCTCCGTGTCCTCATTCTCCGTCACGGCGATGTAGCGGATCTGCTTCTCCGGGAACACAAATTCAAGATAGTAATCCATCATAACGTGTTCCCTGCCAAAACGTGAAAGGTCTTTCGTGGCAATACAATTCACCTTTCCCGCCTCAACATCGTCCATCATCCGCTGGAAATTCGGACGCTCGAAATTCGTACCGCTCCATCCATCGTCAACGTACTCGCCGACTACATTCAGCCCGTTGTCCTGTGCGTATTTCCGTAAAATGGTGCGCTGCGTTTCAATCGAAACACTGTCGCCGTAATTCTCATCGTCACGGCTAAGCCTCATATAAAGTGCTGTATTGTATGGTTGTTTCACTGTAATTTAACCTCCTTCTGTTTGGAAACAACCCACGCTTACAATACGCCTATAATTATACCGTAAGCGCGGGCCCGAATCAATATGAATCCCGTTTATTTGCCGGGATCGTTTTTCGCGGCGTACCTGATAACGCCCTCAATGAGCTTGTCCACCGGCTTACCGGCTGGGGCGAAATGCTCGGAAACCTTAATGCGAGTGTTGCCGTAATAGTAGTACAGTGAACCGTCCGGCTCGATAAGATAAAATGCCCTGTTTTCCGGCGTGTCATCCGGGCCTTCCCAGTAGAGACGATCCCATTCTTTTATGAGGTCGGCGGGGATTTCTTCTTCCGGCTCGTAACAGGCGCAGAGATCAATGGGTTCATAGATAAATTTCTCGCTCATTCGATTCCTCCTTCGATTTGATTTGATGTATTGGCATTCTTTCTGCGTTTTGACTGATAATGAGGGCAGAGTACCACGACGGCGCGGAAGCTCTGCTTGCAGTCGCGGGTACATCCCCGGCACAGGTCGTTGTAGGTAATGCGGTTGCGGTGGTTGAGGAAGAAAGACCATTCCTCCCGCCGCTTCCTGCTCATTCTCGGCAAATGTGACGCTCCTTTCTGCCCGCCGCGCAGGGTAACGCGGCCGGGCGGCAAAACTGTATATTCCCGGTATCATTTTCGGGGATTTCCTGCCCCGTATGCCCCGTAAAAAAGAGGGGGAATACTGCGGACAGGGTACGGGTCTGCCCCGTGTTCCTGTATGGTTTCGGTATCGTTTCGGGGCGGTTTTTAACGCTCCTGTTCATGCTTTTTCTGCTGGCTCGGCGCTCCGTGAAGCGTCTGCTCGATATTGTCCCGGATGGTTTCAAGCTCCCGGACGCGCCCTTTCTTCTCCCGGTAGGCGTTGTATTCGGCGTTCTGCCGGACGGTAAGCTGCTCGATCTCGTCCCGCAGGGCTTTCCGGCTGGGCAGCTTGGTGACGCCTTTCCCCTTAAAGTAGTTCCTCGCGGCTTCATAGATGATAAGGTCGCTTTCGTGCTGCT
>CANQXS010000001.1 GCA_947627875.1 uncultured Clostridia bacterium | reverse complement strand
AGATACCGGGCAATCTGGTTGAGGTTGCCGCCGATCTTCCCGTACTCGGCGGTCAGCTTCCCGACAGCGGCAAGCAGTTCGTCGTTGACCGGGGAGACGGTGATGATGGGGCGGACGGTGGCCTTGGTGATCGCCTGCCGGATAAACTCGGATTGGCTCATTTCATAAGCCGCAAGCCGCCCGGTGAAATCGGCGTATTCTTCCTCGGTCATGCGGGTCTTGACTACCCGGCTGCGGTGCGGCGTGGCGTATCGTTTTCTCATGGTCTGCATGGCTCCTTTCACAATACAACGGACATTTTCTCGGCGTTTGTCCACTCGTTTTGAGAAAATCCTCCTACTTTACAACGGACAATTTCTCGTAAAAATGTTTCATCTTTGAAGTCGCCCTTTGCAAAAAAATCTTTCTCACAATCCAACGGACATTTCTTTCGGCATTTGCAAGGGTGCCTCTAAAAAAATTTTTATTGTCCCTCTACTTTATAACGGACACTTTGGAGCAAAAACTTGGCACCCGCAGCGAAATTATTTCAGAGAAGCTTCTCACTTTACAACGGACATAAATTGGCCGAAACGCAGGTATCGCCAGAAGAAAATTTTAGCTCCCGTTAGCCAACTGACATTTTTCTTCGGGGTGCCGGGTATCACTCACAAAAAGTCCTCCTACTTTACAACGGACAATTTGAGGCAACTTTTTAACACCCGGAAAGAAAAAATTTCAAAAGGCGAACATCCCCTCTACTTTATAACGGACATTTTCTCGACAAATGAGGGGGTACTCACGGAGAAAATTTTAATCATCCCTCATTTTGCAACGGACAGAATCTGACCGAAAAACATGGGCAGGGAGGAAAATATTTTGCGGCGCAAGCCGCATAAGCAGGGTTTGGGGAAGGCACTCCCCAACAAGATTCCCACGGGGCAAAATGAGCGCAGAAGCGAATTTTGGCACCGCGGCAGAATCTTGCTCTTAGCTACCCACGCGCTCATTCCATACTGCCGTTTACTATTCCGCTGATTGTCGTGCAAAAAGAATTGCCGCTGCCCACATAGCGGGTAACGGCAAAACCAACTTAAAAAACATATCTGACATTTTCGAGAAAACGTGAAAAGTATCTTGATTTTATTCGCAATATCGAGTACAATATATGAGTAGAAATTTGTCGTCAGGGGGCGAGAATAATGAAGTATCTGTCCATTCGTCAGACAGCGGAACGCTGGGGAATTTCAACCCGGCGCATTCAAATTTTATGTGCGGAGGGGCGCGTTCCCGGCGCAGTCAGGATTGATTACTCATGGGCAATACCGGACGATGAACCGAAGCCGAAGGACGCAAGGATCAAGAGCGGGAAGTATATAAAACGTTCTGCTACTGACAGCAATAACAGCGAAAACTCATGACATTTTTCACGGCGCAAAATCACTGCGCCATAAGATGTCGGATAGCGACTTTGATTCAAAAGATGGAGACATTCCAATTCAAAGGAGTAAATTTAGCTATCAGAAGACAAATATAAAAAGCGCTCAATTTTCACCATATAACTTCCGGTGGTTTTTATTATTGGGAGCATAGGAGGTAAACGGTATGATATTACCTAAAAACCTGATGACAGAAGAAGATATTAAATTGCAATATATTACCCCTGCGATTACTGCCAAATGGAGTCAATCCAAAATTACGATGGAAACAAAAATAACAGATGGCAGGATTAATTTAAAGGGTAATATTGCCGTGCGTGAAAAGCCAAAGAAGGCAGATTATATCCTTTATCTGAACGCCAATAACCCCATTGCGATTATTGAGGCAAAAGACAACAATCATTCTGTTTCATACGGGCTCCAGCAGGCGAAAACATATGCGCAAATGTTAGATATCCCATTTGCGTTCAGCTCGAATGGGGACGGCTTTGCAGAATACGATTTTCTTACGGGATCTGAACGAGAGTTTTCTATGAATGAGTTTCCGACAGAAGACGAACTCGTTGCAAGATATAAGGTCGAAGTCAACGATGGCAAAGGATTATCTTTGCAAGAAGAGTCTATCCTTTCGCAGCCATACTATACAAGTTACAACACCTATGCGCCGAGATACTATCAGAGAATTGCCGTAAACCGCACGTTAGCTGCCATTGCAAAAGGTCAAGACCGTTTGCTGCTCGTTATGGCTACCGGCACGGGAAAGACATATACGGCTTTTCAAATCGTATATCGTTTGTTGAAGTCGGGCTTAAAGAAAAAGGTGCTTTACCTTGCCGACAGAAATATTCTTGTTGATCAGTCCATTCAGCAGGATTTCTCTCCACTTGAAAAAACGATACATAAGATTAACTTTGCGAAAGACGATCCCGTTACCATCACTTCTCACGAAGTCTATTTCTCCCTTTATCAGCAGCTCGCAGGTAACGAAGAAAATGAAGACGAAAATACTTGCGAAGAAATCGTGAGCCGCTTTGAAAAGTTGTTTAATAAAGACTTCTTTGACCTGATCATCGTTGACGAGTGTCACAGAGGTTCTGCAAAAAAGGATAGCAACTGGCGTAAAATACTGGAATACTTTTCATCTGCAACGCAAATTGGTATGACTGCAACGCCGAAAGAGACAAAGTATATCTCTAACATTGATTACTTTGGTGAGCCGGTTTACACATACAGCCTGAGAGAAGGCATTGAAGACGGATTCCTTGCACCATTCAGAGTGATCAATATCAAAACAAATATAGGCGAAGGGTGGAGACCATTCGCCGGACAATGTGACAAGAACGGCGTACCGATCGAGGACAGAATATATACCAACAGCGATTTTGACTACAACATTATTCTTGAAGATAGAGTTTATGAAGTGGCAAAGGAAATTACGGAATACTTAAAGAGTACCGGCAGAATGCAGAAAACGATCGTATTCTGTGCTAACGAAGACCACGCTGAGCGTATGAGGGCCGCCCTGAACAACCTCAATGCGGATATGTGTCAGAAGAATGCCGATTATGTTGTTCGCATTACCGGTTCCGATGTTTACGGTAAAAGTAAGCTGGATTATTTTATTTCCGTATCCTCTGAATACCCCGTGATCGCAACAACTTCAAAATTGCTGTCCACAGGCGCGGACTGTAAGATGACAAAACTGATCGTTCTTGATGAAATGATCAGTTCTATGACCGAATTCAAACAGATCATCGGCAGAGGGACAAGGCTTCGTGAAAAAGATGGGAAGACACATTTTGTTGTGATGGATTTCCGCAATGTAACTCGTCTTTTTGCCGATCCCGAGTGGGACGGCCCAATCGAGATCGCCCCCAACTATTCGCCAAAATCGGTTAAACCAGGACCCGCGCTTGTTGATCCGCCGCAGCCGCCGATTTCTCCGATTCCGCCGAAAACGAAACCGATCGTTACAGAGGACGGCTGTAATGTCGAGATCATTGGAAAAGTGGTATCCGTTTATGACGCAAACGGGAAGCTGCTTAGGCAGGAAAGCATCGTTGACTATACGAAATCCAATATTGTCGGCAAATATGCTTCTCTTGACAATTTCATTAAAACGTGGACGACTTCGGAGAAAAAAGAAGCCATTCGAGAACTGCTGAAAGAACAAGGCATCGACCTTGAGCAAATGAAAACGGATCAAGGAATGACCGATGTAGACGACTTCGATTTTATTTGTCACGTTGCCTATGACCAAAAGCCGCTCACTCGCCGTGAGCGCGTGAACAATGTCAAAAAGCGCGATTTTTTGAGCAAATACAGCGGCGCGGCAAGAGAGGTGCTGGAAGCGCTTCTGGATAAGTATATGAACATCGGTATTTACGAGATCGAAAAAACCGAAATTCTTCAGCTTGATCCCTTAAAAAAATTCGGCAAGCCATCAAAAATTGCCACATACTTTGGCGGTAAGGCCGGCTATCTCCGAGCGATAAAAGAATTGGAAGAAGAATTATATAAAGCAAGCTAAGGTGATTGAATGGAACATATGCGCATTTGCGATCTTACACCTACGGAATTTGAAAAGTATTGTTATGAGTTTTTAAAATGTTATGCAGCAAAAGAAAAGCTACAAGATTTTAAGATAACCCATGATACAAAAATCAAAGTTTCCGATGGAAAGTACCAGATTGATATTTATGCTGAGTTTTCTGCTATGGGATCTCGATTCAAAGTTCTTTGTGAGTGTAAGAAATACAAAAATAGGGTGAATAGAGATAAAGTGGCGATTTTGCATCAAAAACTTGAAAGCCTTGGTGCCCAAAAGGGTATTTTGATTTCAACAAGCGACTTTCAAAGCGGTGCTGTTGAATATGCTAAAAAACACGGAATTGCGCTAATTCGTGTGGATGACTATCACTTTGAATATCTTTCTCACTCAAGCAACAAACCAGAGGATGATGATAATGATCCGTTCCTCTACGCTGAAAAGCATATGCCGCCATACGTTGCCTTTGATTGCACAGCCGATACCGAGGAGCCTCTGAAAATATATCCCACACGGGAAATGGTTAAAGAAATCCTCATAGAACAGAACCACAAAATTAAAGAGATATTAGGCATTGACGTACCTCTTGACTTTTCAGAAATATAAGAAAGCGCAGGTTAATTGACATGAGCAACCTTTCAGGATTTGTAAAAAGACTTCGTGACATTATGCGCAATGATGCCGGAATCAACGGTGATGCCCAACGTATTGAGCAGATCGCATGGATGCTCTTTTTGAAAGTATATGATGCAAAAGAACAGGATTGGGAATGGGGCGACGACAACTATGTTTCCATCATCCCCGAAGCGTGCCGTTGGGCAAATTGGGCGGCGGACGACCGTTCCGGCTCCGCGATGACCGGGGATAGATTGCTTGAATTTGTGAATAACACTCTTTTCCCAACGCTTAAGAATTTGCCAGTAACGGCATCCACTCCCATCAAAAAGGCAATTGTGCAGACCACCTTTGCCGATGCCAACAACTATATGAAGGACGGCGTTCTCCTCCGTCAGGTGATCAATGTCATCGACGAGCTCGACCTTTCCGACTATGAAGAAAGCCATGCTTTCGGTGAAATTTACGAGTCCATCCTGAAAGAACTCCAAAGCGCGGGCAGCGCAGGCGAGTTTTATACCCCACGTGCCGTAACCGACTTTATGGCGCAGATGATCAAGCCCAGGATCGGCGAGAAGATGGCGGATTTTGCCTGCGGTACGGGCGGCTTTATCACAAGCTGGCTGAAAGAACTGGACAAGCAGGTCAAAACGACCGAAGATCAACAGGCTTACGGCAATTCCATTTACGGGATCGAGAAAAAGCAGTTTCCTTATATGCTTTGTATCACCAATATGCTTCTGCACGACCTGGATGTTCCGCAGGTATTCCATGCGAACTCCCTGCTTCATGACGTATTGGACTATACCGAGAGCGATCAATTCGATGTTATCCTGATGAATCCCCCTTACGGCGGCAGTGAGAAAGCGGAAGTCAAAAATCATTTTCCGTCCGACCTCGCAAGCTCCGAGACTGCCGATCTCTTTATGTCAGTGATCATGTATCGCTTAAAGAAAAACGGACGCGCGGCGGTGATCCTGCCCGACGGGTTCCTGTTCGGCACGGATAACGCCAAGGTAAACATCAAAAAGAAATTGCTGTCCGAATTTAACCTGCACACCATCGTGCGTATGCCGAGCAGCGTCTTTTCCCCTTATACGTCCATAACGACCAATATTTTGTTCTTCGACCGCACCAAACCCACCGAGGAAACTTGGTTCTACCGTTTGGATATGCCGGAGGGATATAAGCATTTCTCCAAAACCAAACCGATGAAACCGGAGCATTTTGCCCCTGTTCTTGCATGGTGGAACGACCGACGGGAAATAACGGTCGACGGCTTTGATAAAGCAAAGAAATATACTGTTCAACAGCTCACCGAAGAACTGGGCTACAATTTCGATCAATGCGGGTACCCTCACATGGAAGAAGAAATTCTCGATCCCATGGACCTGATCCGGCGGTATCAGGAGGAGCGCGCTTCCTTAAACGCGGAAATCGATCGTGTACTGGCCGAAATCACTGCCATGTTAGGAGGGACGGCACAATGACCCCACAGGAGTTGAAAAACAGCATTTTGCAGCTTGCGATCCAGGGAAAACTCGTGGAACAGCGCCCCGAAGAGGGCACCGGCGAGGAACTTTACCAAAAAATTCAGGCGGAAAAACAGGCACTCATCAAGGCAGGGAAGATAAAAAAGGAGAAGCCCCTGCCCGAAATCTCAGACGACGAAAAGCCGTTTGATATTCCGGAGAGTTGGGTTTGGGTAAGGCTCGGGGAAATATCAACTTATTCTCATACTAAAGAAAAAATCAGTGCCAAACAAATTACAGATTCTTTGTGGTGCCTTGATTTGGAAGATATCGAAAAAGATACTGGGAAAATATTGAATATCTGTTTAGCTTCCGAAAGACAAATTGCAGGAGATAAAGTCAAATTCTACAAAGGGCAGATTTTATACAGCAAATTGCGCCCATATTTAAAAAAGATACTGACTGCGACAGGCGACGGTATATGCTCATCTGAAATTGTTCCGTTTAGTACATACGGAAATATTGATTCTGATTTTATAGTAAATTATTTAAAATCACCTTATGTTGATTTTACTATAAATTCAGTGACATACGGCGTTAAAATGCCAAGGGTCGGGACGGATACCATGATAAATCTATTAGTCCCCCTCCCGCCCCTCGCCGAGCAGAAGCGAATCGTCGCAAAAATCGAGGAACTTCTGCCCTATATCGACCGCTACGAGCAAGCATGGAGCAGACTGGAGGACTTTAACAAGCGTTTCCCTGTGGATATGCAGAAATCCATTCTCCAGATGGCTATTCAAGGCAAATTGGTGGAGCAGCGGCTCGAAGAAGGCACGGGCGAGGCGCTGTATCGGGAAATTCAGGCGGAAAAGCAGCGGCTGATCAAAGAGGGCAAGATCAAAAAAGAAAAGCCTTTGCCGGAGATCACAGAGGAGGAAAAGCCGTTTGAGATTCCGGAGAGTTGGATTTGGGTAAAAGTCGGAAATATGGCTGTTGTGCAATCCAGTAAAAGAGTATTCGAAAAAGATTATGTTCCTGAGGGAATTCCATTCTTTCGATCAAAGGAAATTGGAGACTTGTATCGAAATGAACCAATAAAGACAGAACTGTTTATTACAGAGGAACACTACAAAGCATTAGCCGAGGGATACGGTGTGCCCCAAAAGGGAGATATTTTGATTACTTCGGTTGGAACAATAGGCAACACGTGGATTTGTGATGAGCGGAAATTCTATTATAAAGATGGCAATATAACACAAATCTGTGGAAGCCAGTTTTTTGACTCAAAATATGTAGAATATTTCCTGCACAGTCCTTGGTTTGAAAAACAAGCGTTGTCAACTGTTGCAGGTACAGCATATTCAGCACTAACAATCGTTAAGTCGAAAAACTTGATAATACCCCTCCCGCCCCTTGCCGAGCAGAAGCGCATTGTTGCAAAGTTAGAAGAAATCCTGCCGTTGTGTGAACGGCTGAAATGAGGTGAAAAAATGTCAGTATTTGATGATTTCGAAACGATTCTTGATTATGCTCATATGTGGAACTGGGCACCAGATTGGAATGTAGTCAAAGATATTTATTCGCGTATTCCGGAATCTTATTCCGTTCTGACGCCATTTGCCTATTCTTATCTTGAAGAGCTGATTCGTTCAACAACATCAGAGTATGGAGTCCCGTTTCTTGACCGAAATGGTAAGAAAAATAATTTCAAGGTTGGAACGGGATTGGTAAAACTTGCCAAAGAGGAGAATGCGGATAAGCCGGAATATATCGCATTATTGGATAAGGCGAAAAAATACTTCCAGTATACATACGAAGATCCTACCGATGAAAATGGTCGTAACAAGGTAGTTCATGGTCATTTACATCCGCGTTTCTGGAGTCAAGAAGCGTTTGAGCAGCTAATTCATGATATAGCAGAATTGTCACCGTTTGCGGGGTTTTGATCAGCCTTAATTGATTGCGTGATTTCCTCGAACAGAAATGAAATAGAAAAGCAAAGACGGGAACTACTTAGAGACTTAAAAAGCAAGGAGAAAAGTTATGCCCAATATTGATGATCGCATTCGAAATATCGACAATGTAATCTGCCGTCATATCGCGAGCGCAGGCTTCTCTCCTCGCGGAGCCGTTTCTCAGGATATTTTGGCTCAACTGCGTAACTTCATTGAGCATATTATGCTGAAATTTTACGCGAATGGCGGAGATATTGAAAACACATATCCCAATATATGTGCTGCAATTGAATTCGTTCAAACACGCGGAGATCTGAAAGTGTTATATAAATTTCATGACTACCTTCAGATTGTAGCATCACACTATACACTCGATGAGGAAAATTCTGAAAGGTTGATGCTGAAGTATTATCAGAATCTACTTGAAGTTAAAAATTTGCTTCACGACAGATTCAGTATGGATGTCCTCTCAAATCTTGACGATTTTCCGCTCCATGTGGATGAGGTTCTGCAGGAGTATTATGAAAAGATTGCCGAAAAAATATGCCGGTATGATGTAAGAAATGCCGTAACTACAGATAAATACTACATTCAGAAAATCAAACCGTTTTTTGTCAATCATCAAGTATACTATGAAGTCACTTTCACGCCCGCAAATGATTATGCGAGCAAATCAAATAGAGTAATTGCTTTCACCAGAATCAGAATTACAGATTACTACTCAGCAAGATTTTCTCTTTCCAACGATAGTATAGAAATATTAGGAAAGACCATGCCTGTTCTTGTTATTACAGGATGGGAAGTTGCAATAAGAGACTGCGAATATAAAAACTTCATATCAATTCTTTGCGGTCAGCAGAAAACGGTTAGCTATAAAGAGCAGCAGAATATCAGCCGATATCTTACAGCGACAGGTTTCAATCTTGCTGATTTAATGGATTTCCCGGACTCCGCATTTAATGAAGCAATGGCTATTATATCCGCTGATATTAGAAATCCAATCTTTGTGCCAGCATTAGAAGCGAGTAGGAATATTATCAGAAACCATAGTTCTGGAGAAAATATACTAAGGTATTTTCTTTATCAAATGAATAATAAGGTTATCAAGGCGCAGCGCCAATCAAATTCTAACGATAACCTATCTGATTTATATTTACAGAATGGATGCATACCGTTTGATACAATGCCATTCATCAGTTCTCTGATTGGCCACAATCCTCGCTTAAGCGATTTGTTTGATTGCATACATGCCCAAGAAAGAAAGCATGAGCTTCTTGCCCGCTTTGTCCGCAACAACACGGAAATTAACGGCGAATTGTTTGCTACCGTCAGAGACATAGAGGGATTTGACAATATTGCGAGTTTGGCGCAGAAGTATAATGAAAAGCTGTGGTTTGGGCATAGAGAGCATGGTAAGCTGGTTATTGAAAATGGGCAGATTTTCATCAATGGTTACAAGGACGATACTTGTAAAATTATTAACAAGCTAAAACTCTTGTCATCTTCCGGCATCCAAAACTATTCAAATTCTGTCGATGCATGGCTTTATGGGCCGAATTCTGGAGTGGACTGTGATGAGAAAAAAGCTGCTTTACGGCAGATGTATGAGAACTCGAGAGTTGCGCTCATATATGGTTCTGCTGGCACCGGAAAATCAACTTTGATTAATCATGTGGCACACTTTTTCGCTAACAAGAGGAAATTATTCCTTTGCCAAACAAATCCAGCAGTCGATAATCTAAAGCGCAGAGTTACGGCATCAAATTGCACATTCCTTACGATCTCTAAATTCTTATGGCGAGAAAATGTTCCAACAGAGTACGACTTATTGATTATTGACGAATCCAGTACAGTCAGTAATGATGACATGCGTAAAGTATTGGAAAAAGCGACCTTTCAGCTTCTTCTATTAGTTGGGGACACATACCAGATTAGCTCTATACGTTTTGGTAACTGGTTTAGTGTAGCACGCGCTTTTGTGCCCGAAACTTCTGTATTTGAGTTAACCGTTCCATATAGGAGCAATGATGATAATCTGAAATTGCTCTGGGCGCGGGTTAGGAATATGGATGATACCATTTTGGAGCTTATTGCGCGTCAGGAATACTCCATTACTTTGGACGCGTCAATTTTTGATAATGCAGAGGATGATGAAATAATTTTGTGTCTGAATTATGATGGGCTATACGGCATAAATAACATCAATCGCTTCTTGCAAGAAAGCAATCCTAATGAGACAGTTCAATGGGGTATCCAACAATATAAAATTGGTGACCCGGTTTTATTCAATGAATCCGACAGGTTTGCTCCCGTAATATACAACAACATGAAAGGAAAAATTGTCGGGATAGAAGTTTTTAACCCTGACGAAGCTGCTGGCTATATTCAGTTTGATGTTGAGCTAACTAAAGTTATAAACGGCATGGATGCCTGGATGTGCGATTTTGAATTATTGGGAAATTCGGAACGGGGGAATTCTGTAGTCCGCTTCAAAGTATACAAAACAAGAAGCACAGATGAAGATGATGAAGGAAGCTCAAGGGCTGTTGTACCGTTCCAAGTAGCTTATGCAGTATCAATACATAAGGCTCAGGGATTAGAATTCCGCTCAGTCAAGATTGTTATCACTGATGAGGTGGATGAGCTTATCACGCATAATATTTTTTACACGGCAATAACAAGAGCCCAAAGCAAGCTGCGAATTTACTGGACTCCAGAAGTGGAGAATAAAGTCCTCACCAGCATCCAGCCAAGAAATATAAATAAGGATGTCGGATTGTTAAGACGGTATATTCGATAATACTTGCGAGAGAGTAGCCTCTATGAAATAACCAGTCCGCTCATTTAACACCTTTGCACATTTCCCGTGCTGTCAGTAGAATATAATCAAACAAAACTATGGAGGTTTGATTATGGAACTGACTTACACGAAACACGGCGATTACTATCTTCCCAATCTGGATATACCGGCTAAAGAGAAAGTGCCGGCAAATAGGTACGGACGGATGCACGGTGACTACCTGAAGAAGAATAACTGGGCCGCGTACAATGAACTTCTTTTCTCAGGCAGACTGAACCGTTACCTGGAGGAGCTTGGCGAGCAGGCAGATAAAATGCTTGCGGGAGCTTTTATTGTTATGACTGTAAGCGTGGGTTGTTGGTGTGGTATCCTTAACTATGTGAAACTCCGGTCTCCCATTTCGAGACCGCCTGAAAGCTTACGCAGAGTGCCTCTGCCAATACCTCCTGCGAAATATTCCTTCGCTTGCGGAGCTCTTTTATTTTACTTCCTAAATTTGTCATATTGTTACCTCACGTTTTTTATTTCACCGGTGATGTTTTAAGTATACCACGCCGTCGCGCAAAGTAAATAACCTGTTATTCGAGATTTTTTCTAATAATGGTAGAAAAAAGCGCCCCGCAATGAAACGGAGCGCTTTTTGTTTGCCGTCATACCTTCTCTACCGGCAGCCAGACCTCGATGTACCTCTTGTTTTTGACGTCTTCGCTTTCTTTTTCGTCGTCAGACCAATACCAGTGGGTGATCTCGAGCTCGGGAGCCCTGCGGAGCTGATAGCCTAAAGTCGACAGGAGCTCCGAGACCATATCCTTGCGCAGGTCTAAAAATACCTCTGTCGGGAATTTCATTCTCTCGGTCTCGCAGACGATATATGTTCCCGCGGGGACGGTGAGGTTCTTATACTTCTTTATTCCTTCCTCGCCGAAGTCGTCGATAAGATTCTCGCGGGTCCTCTTTGACAAAAACGAGCCGATATAGCAGTCGAAGCCGTCGTCGGCGCAGTTGTCTGCGGCAAGGACGCTCGTCTCGTAGTCGCGTGAGAGCCACTGCAGGGCATACTGCTGTTCGCGGGTCGAGATATAGAAGTCCGCTTCCTGATCGTGGCGCTCTGCGGGGCTTCCCGAGAGCCGCCTCATAGTTCCGGTCATTACCGTTTCGGGTCGTTCAACGATTTTGTAATTCATAGTGTTACCCTCCAAAATAAGTTTGATTCTGAGGCGCGAAAACGATTTCAGGGTCCCGCCGCCGCGCGCCTGCGAGGGGAGTATCCCGTGGAAAGAGCGGAACGCCTTGGCAAAGCTGTCGGGGCTGTCGTAGCCGTATTTCAGCGCAACGTCGATTACCTTTGCCTTTTTTGAGCTAAGCTCTATCCCCGCGAGCGTGAGCCTCCTCTGGCGTATGTATTCGCCGAGGGTGTAGCCGCAGAGAATGGAAAAGGCGCGCTGAAAATGGTATTCCGAGCAGAAGCAGAGCTTCGCAGCCTCGGCATAGCTTATTTCGCCGTCGAGATTGTCCTCGATGTAGTCGATTGCCTTTGACATTCCTTCTATCCAGTTCATTTCGTTCACCTCGGTTTTATGGTAACACATTCAAAATCTTAAATCCCGACTTTTTCTGCTTTCTTCAGACGGATTTATTGCCCTAAGAAATGAATAAACAGAAACGCTGTGACCGCCGTTACCGCAAGAGCAGCAAGCGCCGAGCAGAACGCCAGCAATATCTTCTGATAGAGCCTTTTGCCCTCCTCGCGGGCTTTTTCAATGTCTGAAAGGCTCTTGCCGTCAATGAAGGCGGATATCTCCTTAAAGGTCTGAATGTCATACTTTTTCTTGTACTTTTCGATTTTTACCGCGAAATACATCGTGAGCGCAAATATCGCGATATATACCGCGATGCCCCACCAGTGCAAAAAGTGGGCGAGGGGAATAGGTGTTATCAGCAAAATGATAAACATTATTGTCAGTATCCAACTGTTCCGCAAAAACCTTGCATACTCCTGCCCGTCAATCTGTCTTTTCATCTCGTTAAGGTCTCCTTTTATCAAAGCGTCAAGGGACGTTTCAAAGACCTCGCTCAGAAGTATCAGGCTTTTTATATCGGGGTATGTCTTTTCGTTCTCCCAGTTTGAGACAGTCTGACGCGAGACGAAAATTTTCTCGGCAAGGTCGTCCTGAGAAAGCCCCTTTTCCGACCTCAGCCTTTTTATCTGATTTGCAATTTTCATTTAAAACGCCTCCCTGCGCTTTAAATCTATCTCACCTTTGCGGAAATGTAAATCAAAAGTCTTTTACAAAGCCGAATTTATCAGCGTAAAAGACTTTTGACATATTATTTTATCGGATGCCTTATAACGGTTTTAAGCCTTTCGGGCGAACATTTGCGCGGGTCGCTCAGATATATCTCGTGATGCAGACGCGCTTCGCTCAAATCCGGTTTATATCCGTTTTCGGCAGCAAATTTATGCATAAGTTCCACCGTTTCGGGCTCGCTGTCATAGCTGCCGATGTGCATACACTGAACGCAGAGACCCTCGTTTACGGTCAAAAACCTGACCTTAGAAAAGTCGGTCTTTTTTCTTTCTCTCCGCTTCCGCAACAGCCCAGTCAAATTCGGCTTCCGTCACAAAATCCGGCAGACGTATCACTGAAATAAATTCGAGGTCTTCCTTGCGCGAGTAATCAATGCCGGACTCGATGCCGTCCTGCTTCCAGAAGCTCTCAAGCGGCGGAACAGCATAGTCAAAATAGCCCTTAATTTTGTGGTCGCCCATTTTGCTCATCTTGATGGTGAACGCAATTCCGTAAAGGAGCCCGATCGACTGTTTATACTCGCCGTTTTCGGCGTTCGGGTCGCCCTTGCCGCATACCGCGATGTAATTCATTTTCGGCACGGTCACGATTGACGGCTTGTTTTTCGGCATATAGAACTCTTTGTATTCTTTTTTGTAGTCAAATGCCACGGATATCACCTCATTTTTTACAATATTTATATATCCGAGCGTCGCCGTCGGGGTGTGTATGCGAATACTCAAAGCCGGCCTTTATAAAGGCACGCTCTGAAGGAACATTATCCAAGTAAATCAGCGCCTCGGCTTCATCGGCATTGACTCCTGTTATAATTTCGCTATTGGCTAAAAACTCCGAAAGGATCCGAGAGCCTATACCGTGTCCGCGATTGCCGCATGCTACAACAAATTCCGAAACATAAAGTGTTGCAGCGCTTTCGCTCAGAAATACCGCGATTGCGGCAATAGGCTCCGAACCGTTCAAAATTACCTTGCACCAAAAATTCTCGCCAAGTTTGGTAAGCTCATCTGATAACCAATAGTCATAATACTGCTGCCAACTGTCGTCGATTCCTAATCCGTGCCGCGCTTCGCTGTCAAGCCAAGACTCGACGGTATCACGGTATTTTTCTTGATAATCTTCCCAAGTATATTTCAAGGTCATAAGTTTTTAAGCCTTTCGGCAATCGCTCCGAGGAACTCTTCGGTATAAACCGAGCGCTTGTTTTCAAGCTTTGAGAGCGCCGCCATATCGCCGGTCATAATTCCGCTCTCGATGGTGCCTACGGTCGCTTTTTCAAGCTTGTCGGCGTAGTCGCAGAGCGCGGGAATGTCGTCGAGCTCGCCGCGCTTTCTTAATGCGCCGCTCCAGGCGAATATCGTCGCGACGGGGTTGGTAGAGGTCTTTTCTCCCTTGAGCCACTTGTAATAATGGCGCTGAACGGTTCCGTGGGCGGCCTCATATTCGTAAACGCCGTCGGGTGAGATGAGGACAGAAGTCATAAGCCCGAGGCTGCCATAGGCGGTCGCGACCATATCCGACATAACGTCGCCGTCGTAATTCTTGCACGCCCAAATCACTCCGCCCTCAGAGCGGATTATCCTCGCAACGGCGTCGTCGATGAGGGTGTAGAAGTATTCAATGCCGGCTTCGTCGAACTTAGCCTTATATTCGCTCTCGAAGATTTCCGCAAAGATGTCTTTGAAGCGGTGGTCGTAGGTCTTAGAAATGGTGTCTTTTGAGGCGAACCAGATGCTCTCGTGCTCCGAAAGCGCAAATTCAAAGCAGGAGCGTGCAAAGCTCGCGATAGAGCGGTCGAGGTTGTGTACGCCCTGAACTATTCCCGCCGAGCCGGAAAAGTCGTGGATAAGCGCGCGGGTCTCGTTGCCGTAGCGGTCGGTGACTACTATTTCCGCCTTCGCCCCCTCGGGAACTTTTAGCTCGGTGTTCTTATAGATGTCTCCGTAGGCGTGACGGGCGATGGTTATGGGCTTGGTCCAGGTCGGGATAAAGGGGGTTATGCCCTTTACGATTATCGGCTTGCGGAAAACGGTGCCGTCGAGGATAGCCCTTATAGTGCCATTGGGGGACTTCCACATCTGCTTGAGCTTATATTCATCCATTCTGGCGGCGTTGGGGGTTATCGTCGCGCATTTGACGGCAACGCCGTATTTTTTGGTCGCCTCAGCGGATTCGACGGTTATTCTGTCGTCGGTCTCGTTGCGCTTTTCGAGCCCGAGGTCGTAATATTCGGTCTTGAGCTCGACATAAGGCTCGATGAGCTGTTCTTTTATCATCTTCCAGATTACTCTCGTCATCTCGTCGCCGTCCATTTCGACGAGCGGGGTCTTCATAGTGATTTTAGACATTATTATCATCCTTTCCTGAGAATAGCCGTTACTTAAGATTTTCTCTCGTATAGTCCAAAAGTCCGCCGGCGAGCATTATCTCGCGGTCTCTTTCGGAGATATCGAGCAAAAGCGCGATTTCCTTGCCGTTCACTTTAGCTATTATATCCCCGCTGTTTTTAACGGTCTCGCGGAGGCTGCCGAATTCAACGGTGTC
The DNA here is from genome assembly GCA_947627875.1 of uncultured Clostridia bacterium. Classification (GTDB taxonomy): domain Bacteria; phylum Bacillota; class Clostridia; order Oscillospirales; family Ruminococcaceae; genus Faeciplasma. Next base: position 257,022 of record CANQXS010000001.1, on the reverse strand, counting down.
TCCCTGCGCGATTTTATCATAGTCGTCGGGATTTTTAAATGTGAGCGGCAGGATCCCCGCGTTGATAAGATTAGCCTTGTGAATTCTTGCGAACGACTTCACGATGACCGCTTTTACTCCGAGGTAGAGCGGCGCAAGCGCGGCGTGCTCTCTGCTCGAGCCCTGACCGTAGTTCTCTCCTCCGACGATGACCGAAGCGCCGAGCTTTTTCGCTCTTTCGGGGAATGTTTCGTCGCAAACGGTGAAGCAGTGCTTTGAAATCTCGGGGATATTCGAGCGCAGCGGAAGTATCTTCGCGCCCGCTGGCATAATGTGGTCGGTAGTGATGTTGTCGCCGACCTTGAGCGAGCAGGGGATGCTCAGGCTGTCGCTGAGCGGCGAAGTCTCGGGGTAGCCGGCTATGTTCGGACCTCTTAAAATTTCAACGCTGTCCATCTCTGAGACGTCTGCGGGCAGCTCTATCATATTGTCGTTTATGAGGAACTTTTCCGGCAGCTCAAAGAGCGGAATATCTCCCAAGGTGCGCGGGTCGGTCATAACGCCGGTGAGCGCCGAAGCAGCGGCTGTCTCGGGGGAAACGAGGTAAACGCCCGCGTCGCGGGTGCCGCTTCTGCCCTCGAAGTTGCGGTTGAAGGTGCGAAGCGAAATTCCCTTTGAATTCGGCGACTGACCCATACCTATGCAGGGTCCGCAGGCGGATTCGAGTATCCTCGCGCCGGCGTCTATCATCTTGGTCAGAGCGCCGTTCTGCGATATCGTCGAGAGGACCTGCTTCGAGCCGGGGGCAATCGCCAAAGAAACCGACGGAGACACCGTTTTTCCGCCGAGGATATAGGCTACCTTCATCATATCGACAAACGAGGAGTTGGTGCAGGAGCCGATGCAGCACTGGTCTATCTTCATTCCCGCAAGCTCGCGGACGGGCTTTACATTGTCGGGGGAATGAGGGCAGGCGGCAAGAGGTTCGAGCTCCGAAAGGTCTATAACGAGCTCCTTGTCGTAAACGGCGTCGGGGTCGGCGGAAAGGGGAACATAAACCTCTTCTCTTCCCTGAGCCTTAAGAAATTCAAGGGTGCGTTCGTCACTCGGGAAGATAGAGGTTGTTGCGCCGAGCTCGGCTCCCATATTTGTTATAGTGGCTCTTTCGGGGACGGAAAGCGTTTTTACGCCTTCTCCGGCATATTCAACTATATACCCTACTCCTCCTTTAACGCTGAGCCTGCGCAAAACCTCGAGGATAACGTCTTTAGCCGAGACCCAAGGGGAAAGCTTTCCCTTAAGTACGACCCTGATTATCTTCGGATAGGTGATATAATAGGCTCCGCCGCCCATAGCTACCGCTACGTCGAGACCGCCCGCTCCTATCGCTATCATTCCGAGACCGCCGCCGGTAGGGGTGTGGCTGTCTGAGCCGATGAGCGTTTTGCCGGGCGCGCCGAAGCGCTCAAGGTGGACCTGATGGCAGATACCGTTGCCGGGTCGTGAAAAGCTTATCCCGTGCTTTTTTGCGACCGAACCGATAAAGCGGTGGTCGTCGGCGTTTTCAAAGCCCGACTGGAGAGTGTTGTGGTCGATATATGCAACGCTCTTTTCGGTCTTAACGCGGGGTACCCCCATAGCTATGTATTCTATATACGCCATCGTGCCTGTGGCGTCCTGAGTGAGAGTCTGGTCCATTCGGATTGCAATTTGCTCTCCCTTTTTGAATTCGCCTTCGACTAAGTGCGCCTTAAGTATTTTTTCGGCAAGTGACAGTCCCATAAATATAACCTCCATATCTGAGTCTGAAAATTCGATTTTCCATACAATATATAGTATTATATCAAAAGCCGGTTGTCAAGCGTTAAACGGGTAAAGACGGAATAATTCCGAAATATCACAATAAAAATGAAATTTTTTGAATATTTTCCTGCAAAACAGTCAGTTTCGTTCTTGACGGCGGCGTATGTTTGAGATATAATATATAAAGCTGTGAATAATCCGCCCGCGCCGTGGGAAAATAACCCCGATATTCTTTTGAGGGGTGCGCTATGGATACTCAGGACTATAACGAGACTGTTGGAGAGGTTACGGAGGAACAGAGCGAGGAATCGGAGAAATACCGCGACGTCGCCATTCCCAACGCCCGGCATCTTATCCACTGCCTTTCGGTGATAGGGCAGATAGAGGGGCATTATATTCTCCCTCCGCAGAACAAGACGACCAAATATGAGCATATAATGCCTGCGCTCGTGGCTATAGAGCAGGACACTTCGATAGAAGGGCTCATCATAATAATAAACACCGTCGGCGGAGACGTCGAGGCGGGGCTCGCGCTTGCAGAGCTGATATCCTCTATGAAAACGCCTACCGTCTCGATAGTCGTAGGCGGCGGTCATTCGATAGGCGTTCCGCTCGCGGTAAGCGCAAGGCGCTCTTTTATCGTGAAATCGGCGACTATGACGATCCACCCCGTAAGGCTCACGGGGCTTGTCCTCGGCGTTCCGCAGACTCTTTCGTATTTTGAAAAGATGCAGGAGCGAATAGTCAGGTTCGTGACCGACAATTCGAGGATATCGCCCGAACGCTTCAAAGAGCTTATGCTCAGAACGGGGGAGCTCGTTATGGACGTCGGCAGCGTTCTCACGGGCGAAGACGCCGTCAGAGAGGGGATAATAGATTCCGTCGGCGGGCTTTCAGAGGCTATAGAATGTCTCTACGGAATGATAGAGGGCAGATAGATGCTTTACACGGTCGTTAGCGAGTACGATATATTTTTCAGCAAAAGCAGGGCGCGGAATTATATGAACGTCGCCGGCGGAAAGTTAGAATATATCGGCTCGGGAAAGAATAAAAAGATAGTGGGCTTGTTTTCCACAGATCCGGCGATGTATCTGAAAAATGATTACCAGCCGGGAAAAAGAATAAAAAAATGACAACGGGGGTTTTGTTATGTCGGTTTTAGACGCGATTTTTCAGGCAGTGATACAGGGGCTTACCGAGTTCCTTCCGGTATCTTCTTCGGGGCATCTCTCGCTCTACCAGCATTTTTCGGGCAACAGCGGCGAGGGCGCGCTGATGTTCTCGGCGCTTTTGCACCTTGGTACGCTTATTGCGGTAATTGCCGTATTCAGAAAGCGCATTCTTTCGCTCATACTCGAATTCTTCGCGATGATTAAAGACATCTTCACGGGAAAATTCTCGATTAAAAACGCTCCGCCCGAGCGCAGAGTTATCTTTATGTTCATCATCTCCACCGCCGTGCTGATCCCGTTTTACATATTCAAGGGCTTCTTCGAGGGCTTTGCCGAGGATTCCGGAATCTTTGCCGAGGGCGTATGCTTCCTTTATACCGCGGCTATCCTGATTATGGCAGACCTCACCGCCAAGGGCAGCAAAGAGATGACCGACCTTAAAGTTCCCGACGCCGTAAGGATAGGCTTCTTCCAGTCGATAGCTCTTCTGCCTGGCGTAAGCCGCTCGGGCTCGACTATTTCGGCGGGCATCTTCTCTGGGCTGAGGCGCGACGAAGCCGTGAGCTACAGCTTTATCCTCGGGATTCCCGCTATTCTCGGCGGCGGGCTTTTAGAGCTTAAAGACGGTATCTCTCAGGGCGTTCCGATAGGCGTTCTGCCCTGCATTATCGGTCTTGTAGTTTCGGCGCTTGTCGGCTTCGGAGCCATAAAGCTCGTTCAGTGGCTGATGAAAACCGACCGCTTCAAGTATTTCGCAATATACACCGCCGTTCTCGGTACTGTTGTAATAATCATATCCATTGTTGAGGCAATTATGGGTCATCCGATAGTTTTCGGAAAATAAGATTCGGGGGAAGTTAAAAAATGCCGTCCAAAACAGCAAAATCGACTAAAAAAACATCTTCTCGCAAGCGCAAGCCCGAGCTCAGCGAGGCAGCGCGCCTGAGAAGAAACAGAATGTGGAGCTCCGTGATATTCATCTTCGCGGTGTTCGTTCTGTTTTTGACATACATAAAAGGTCAGGCGGTATGGCTCTGGATGCACAACGCGCTCTGGGGTCTTATGGGCGTTACCGCCGTTCTCTTTGCGCCTATAATGCTCTACGTCGCAGTTATGCTCGCTATGGACCGCTCTAAGAGCGCCGTCATAACAAAGGTGATACAGGGCATTGTGCTCGTCCTGCTCATAAGCCCGATGATTGAGATAATATACCGCCTCTCAAACAAGCTCCCCGTTTATGAGGGGGAAAAGCTTTTCGGCGAAGGCGGTATCATCTATAACCTTCGCGAGAACGGAAAGATGATGAAGGGCGGCGGAACCGTCAGTATTCTCTTAGGAGGACCGCTCAACGCTCTTTGCGGGACCACCGGCGCACTCATCATAATAATTCTGCTCGTGATTCTTTTCGCGATGCTCTTAACAAACATCACCCTCGTCGACGTTTGGCACTTCTTTGCCAAAATCTTCGGCAAAGCGGGCGATGCTATACGTCAGAACGGCGAGGAGCGCGACCTTATCGAGGCTCAGAAAGCCGAGGAAGCGCGCAAAGCCGATGAAAAGCGCAGAAAGGAAAAGCGCGTCGATATTGCCAAGTTCATTCCCGACACCGACACGGAGGAGCCCGCTACCGCAGTTGACGAGCTCCCGCAGCACCCCGTTGTGTCTCCTAAGGAAGAACAGCCCGTATTCCGCGATATTGAGCCTCAGAACGACAAGGAGAAGACTAAAAAGGAAAAGCCGAAGCGCAAAGCCGAGGAGCCTTCTTCCGACCCCGACGCCGAGGCTGCCGCCGCTGCCGAGATAACCAACCCTATCTACGTCAACGAGGACGGTCAGACCACGCTTATAGAAAACGACGACAGCGTGAAGTCGGCATACGATATCCCGCCGATAGACCTTTTGAATCCTCCGCGCAGCTCGGCTTCTGCCGAGGATACGCGGCTTGAAATTCTGCAGAATTCTGAAACGCTCGTCGAAACGCTCAAGAGCTTCGGTGTGACGACAAGGATAATAGACACCCACCGCGGACCTTCGGTAACTCGCTACGAGCTTCAGCCCGCCGCGGGCGTAAAGGTATCGAGGATAACCAGCCTTGCCGACGACATCGCGCTCAACCTCGCCGCCGAGGGCGTAAGGATCGAAGCGCCTATCCCCGGAAAAGCAGCAGTCGGAATAGAGCTTGCAAACAAAGTAAGGGAAACGGTTTACATACGCGAGCTAATCGACTCCGACGAATTCAGGAACCAGAAATCAAAGCTCGGATTCCCAGTCGGAAAGAACATCGAGGGTAAAATCGTGACCGGCGACATCGCAAAGATGCCCCATCTTCTGATAGCCGGCACCACCGGCTCCGGCAAATCCGTCTTCACCAACTCGATAATTATGAGCATTCTCTATAACGCCTCTCCCGACGAGGTAAAGCTCATTCTCGTAGACCCGAAACAGGTCGAATTCCCCGTTTATAACGGAATTCCGCACCTGTTGATACCGGTCGTTACCGAAGCGAGAAAGGCAGCCGGAGCGCTCGGCTGGGCGGTTACCGAAATGATGAAGCGCTATAAGCTGTTTTCCGACAACGGCGTCCGCGACCTCGGCGACTACAACGAGTTCGTCAAGGACAAAGAGGGAATGAGTCCGCTCCCGAAAATCGTTATTATCGTGGACGAGCTCGCCGACCTTATGATGGCGGCGCCGAAAGAGGTCGAAGAGTCGATCTGCCGCATAGCTCAGCTCGCGAGAGCCGCGGGAATGCACCTCATCATCGCGACCCAGAGCCCGAGAGTAGATATCGTCACGGGTCTTATCAAGGCGAATATCCCGAGCAGAGTTGCTCTTAAGGTCTCGAATCAGGTCGATTCGAGGGTAATTCTCGACGAAGGCGGCGCGGAAAAGCTCCTCGGCAACGGCGACCTGCTCTATAAGCCGGTCGGCGTAGGAAAGCCGGTGAGAATCCAGGGCAGCTTCGTTGCAACCGAGGAAATACGCCGCGTTGTGGACTTCCTCAAGGCTCAGACCGCATCGCAGTATGACGACGAAGTCGCGACCGAGATTGAAAAGCATATACCCGTCCCGAAGGGCGAGAAGCCTGCTCAGACCGACGAAGCCCCGCAGGACAACGGTCAGGGCGATATGATAGAAAGGGCGATAGAATGCATCGTCCGCGAAAACGTCGCGTCTACTACATTTTTGCAGCGCAGGCTCAAGCTCGGCTATGCGAGAGCCGCAAGAATTATGGACGAGCTCGAACAGATGGGGATAGTCGGTCCCGCAGACGGCGCGAAGCCCCGCGAAATAAAGATGACAAAAGAGCAGTGGCTCGAGCGAAAGACCACTATGGGCGGCAGCATTCCCGCGGATATGACCGTAACGGAAGAGTAAAATGCCGGCTAAATCAAGAAAACGAGCGCGTAAGGGCAAAAAGCTTTACACGGTCATAACCGCAATAATACTTGTAATAGCGGCTCTTTTGCCGCTTTACGATAAGGGGTATTTCAGTAAGAAACCGATTGTCGAGATACCAGAGGGAAGCGCTCAGGTGCATTTTATCGACGTCGGTCAGGGCGACTGCGAGCTTTTGATTTCAGACGACGGCAGCACGATGCTCATCGACTGCGGCGAAGCGGAATACAGCGCCGATGTGCTGAGATATCTCGACGGGCTCGGAATAGACAAGCTCGACTATCTGCTGATATCTCACCCGCATTCCGACCATATGGGCGGAATGGCAGACATTGTTTCCTCTGATATCGCGATTGGGACAATAATAATGCCCCGAGTAGCCGACGATTATATCCCGACGACGAACGTTTATGAGCGGTTTTTGGACTCCGTCGCAGATAAAGGATACTCGATTCACGCTGCCAAGACCGAAAACGTCGCCTTCGGTTCGGGTGAGCTTCAATTCATCACGACCGACTACTCCGGCGAAAATATGAATAACTACTCGGCAGTCGTGAAGTTTACCTTCGGCGAAAATTCCTTCCTGTTTTCGGGCGACGCCGAAGCCGAGATTGAAAAGGAGATCGTCGCGGCGGGGTACGATATTTCGGCTGACGTTTACAAAGCCGGTCACCACGGCAGCTCGACCTCATCGAGCGCCGAATGGCTCGCTGCCGTAAAACCGCAATACTGCGTCGTCGAATGCGGCGCGGGAAATATATACGGTCACCCCCACGAAGAGGCGCTGAAGCGCATAGGGTATTACGCCGACGTTATTCTCAGGACGGATTTAAACGGTACGGTAGTTTTCACCTCCGACGGCAGAGAACTGACATATGAAGAATCAGGGCAGGGATAAAAATGAAGCTTATAATCGACAGATTTGAGGGCGACGAGGCTGTTTGCGAAACTCCGGAGCTCGGTCATATAAACGTTTCGCGCAAAGATCTCCCGGAAGGGGTACGCGAGGGAGACGTCATCGAACAGACCGACGGCGGGTATTTTAAAGACAGCGAGGCGACCGAAGAGCGCCGCAGCAGGATTCGGGAAAAGCTCAGGAGCCTGATGAAGGAGTGAATCAAAAATGAACGGAAATCTTTTTGCAACGCTCAGTGAGCATATTTCGGAATTCTCGAAGGGTCACCGCAGGATAGCCGATTTTATTCTCGCCCATTACGACAAGGCGGCTTTTATGACCGCCTCAAAACTCGGCGAGAGCGTCGGAGTGAGCGAATCGACGGTAGTAAGGTTCGCTTCGGAGCTCGGCTTTGATGGCTATCCCGAGCTACAGAAGGCTTTGCAGGAGGAGATGCGCACCCGCCTAACCTCGGTTCAGAGGATAGAAGTAAGCTTCGACCGCTTCGGCAGGGACGAGGTCTTTAAAAGCGTCCTCCTCCACGATATCGACCGCATTCGCAGCACTCTTGAGGAGACAAACCCCTCGGATTTCAGCGCGGCGGTCGAAAATATCGTCAACGCGAACCGCATATATGTGATGGGAATAAGGAGCTCGGCGGCGCTCGCTTCGTTCCTCGGGTATTATTTCAGGCTGATGCTCCCAAACGTCACCGTAATACAGACGGGAAGCCGCAGCGAACTCTACGAGCAGCTTATGTATATGACCGATAAGGACGTTCTGATCGGCATCTCCTTCCCGAGATACTCCCGCCAGACCGTTCACGCGATAAACTATTCGCACGACATCGGCGCGAAGTCGATAGCGATAACCGACTGCGAGGAGTCGCCGATAGCATCAAAAGCGAGCCTTTCGCTCTATGCAAAGAGCGATATGGTCTCGTTTGTAGATTCGCTCGTCGCGCCGCTGAGCCTCATAAACGCGCTTATCGTCGCGGTCTCGATACAGAATAAAGAGCTCGTTTCCAAGAACTTCGCTATGCTCGAAAGGATCTGGGAGGAATACGAGGTCTACGAAAAGAACGGCGGGGAAAAGTGAGCGAATACGGCGCAATTATCGTGGGCGGAGGAGCCGCAGGGCTCTTCGCGGCGGCGAATATCCGTTCTGGCGGAAGGATACTCGTTATCGAGCCGAACCGAGTTTTGGGCAGGAAGCTCAGGATAACCGGCAAGGGTCGCTGCAATCTGACGAACAACTGCTCTGCGGAAGAAGTTCTGAAAAACGTCCTGCGCAACCCGAAATTTCTTTACAGCGCGGTCACGAAATTTCCGCCCGAGAGCATAATGGACTGGTTCGAAAGCAGGGGAGTACCGCTGAAAACCGAGCGCGGGCGGAGGGTATTCCCTCAGAGCGACAAATCGGAGGACGTTGCAGAGGCTCTTATAAGAGAATGCAAGCGAAACGGCGTTGCTTTCCTGAAAGCCAAGGTCGACGGGCTTACCGTCCGCGATGGGGCGGTCTCGGGCGTAAAATGCGGAGATAAGGAGTATTTTTCCGAGGTTGTACTGCTTGCAGCCGGAGGAATGTCATACCCCAGAACAGGCTCAGACGGCAGCGGGTATGCGCTCGCCGAATCGGTCGGGCATACAGTGACCGATTTACAGCCGTCGCTTGTTCCGATCGAGATTTGCGAGAGCTTTTGCGCGGAGCTTTCGGGGCTTACGCTTAAAAACGTCAGCCTTGCGCTTTACGACATATCAAAGCCGAACAAGCCGCTCTATTCAGAGCTCGGGGAACTCACCTTTATGCCGTTCGGAATCGGCGGACCGCTCGGAATTTCGGCGTCTTGCTATATGAGCGAGGATAAGCTTGCCTGTAAAGGATATAAGCTTGTCGTAGATTTAAAACCCGGGCTCACTCCCGAACAGCTCGACGCAAGGCTTCTAAGGGACATAAAGGCTGCCCCGCAGTCGGGCTTTGATGAACTGCTTTCGGGGCTCTTGCCGACGGCGATGATAAAGACCTTCTCCGACAGGCTGGATTTCGGCAAACCCGCATCAATAGGCAATCTGACGCGCGAGCAGCGGCTTATGACTGCGTCGCTTCTGAAAAGATTTGAACTCACGCCTAAAGCCCTGCGGGGCTTCGACGAGGCTATTGTTACCCGCGGCGGGGTGTCGGTCAAGGAAATTTCACCTACGACAATGGAATCGAAGCTTGTAAAGGGATTATACTTTGCAGGCGAGATAATCGACTGCGACGCTTTTACCGGAGGCTACAACCTGACCGCCGCGTTTTCAACGGCTTATGCGGCGGCTTCGGATATATCAAATAAACTTGAACAGAAAAAGGAAGTTGAAAAATGGGATTAAACTGTGCAATCGACGGACCGAGCGGCGCCGGCAAATCTACAATAGCCAAGACGCTCGCCCAAAAGCTCGGATTCGTTTATGTCGACACCGGAGCGCTCTATCGCTCGATAGGCTACTATGCCGTTTCAAATGGCGCCGATACCTCGTCTGCGGCGGAGATACTCCCGCTTTTGAGCGAAATAAGCGTCGAGCTGAAATATGTCGACGGCTCTCAGCGGGTAATTCTCAACGGCGAGGACGTCTCTGACCTCATCAGAACTCCCGAGATATCAATGGCGGCGTCGAACGTTTCGGCGATACCGGATGTAAGGGAGTTTCTGCTAAATCTTCAGCGCGATATCGCCGACAAAAACGACATAATAATGGACGGCAGAGATATCGGCACTGTTATTCTCCCGAGCGCCGAAGTAAAGGTGTTTATGACTGCTTCCGCCGAGGAGAGGGCTCGCCGCAGGTATGACGAGCTCAAAGCCAAGGGTCAGGACGTAGTTTATGACGACATTCTCAGGGACATAAATCAGCGCGACTACAACGATTCCCACCGAGAGACCGCCCCGCTCAGAAAGGCTGACGACGCCGTTGAGCTCGACACAACTTCGATGACGATAGACGAAGTAGTCGAAAAAATCGAGTTGCTGATAACCGATGCTCAGAAAAAGGAGTCGGTCCCTTTTAAGACTATCCCCGCGTTCCGCAGGTGGTTTTACGCCGTCCTGAGATTCATCGTTTGGATAGGCTTCTCTGTCGTTTTCAATCTGAAATACGAGGGGACCGAGAACCTTCCCGACCACGGCTCGGTAATACTTGCGGGCAACCACAGGACATGGTTCGACCCGATTCTCATAGCTATCCGTGTAAAATACATTTCGTCATATATGGCTAAGGCGGAGCTTTTCGACCACTTCCCGCTGAATGTCATTATCAGGGCGGTCCACGGCTTCCCGACAAGGCGTAACAGCGCCGACGTTTCGGCTCTGACCCGAGCCGAGAATATGATAAGAAACGGCTATAATCTCACTATCTTCCCCGAGGGTACCCGCTCGAAAGACGGCAAAATCGGAAGAGCGAAGAGCGGCGTTGCGTTTATCGCCTCAAAATGCGCGGTCCCTGTTTATCCGGTAGGGATTTCTTTTAAGAGCAGACTTCATTTCCGCTCTAAGATCACAGTTCGCTTCGGCAAGCCGATAATGCCTGACGAGCTTAAGATCAACTCGATGTCGAAGACCGATTTCAGGGCTGCGGGAGAGCTGATAATGTCGAATATAGCGGCGCTGGTGGACAGCGATGTCTAAGGTAACGGTCGCAAAAACGGCGGGCTTCTGCTTCGGGGTCGACAGGGCGGTAAAGCTCGCCTATGAAACCGCAGAAAAATACGGAAATGTTTACACCCTCGGACCGATAATCCACAACCCCGACGTCGTAAAAGACCTCGAGAACCGCGGAGTAAAGGTCACAGAGACCCTCGACGGCATAACCGCCGCCGATACGGTCATCATCCGCTCCCACGGCGTCGGTCCCGACGTTTACGCGAAGCTTCTCGAGATAGGAGCGCGGGTCGTCGACGCGACTTGCCCGTATGTGAAAAAGATACATCAGATTGTTTCGGAGCGCTCAAAAGCGGGGGATATTATACTCATCGCGGGCGACGAAGCCCACCCCGAGGTCAGGGGAATCGTCGGTTACGCGGTCGGAGAGTGCCAGGTCTTCGCCGACGCTGACGAGATGATGAAACTTATAAGAAAAAACTGTGAAAAATTTAAAAAAAGTGTTGCAATTCTCTCACAAACCACTTATAATATTAAACTGTGGGAGAATTGTAAATCTCTTGTAAAGGATATGCCGAACGTCACTGTTTACAATACCGTGTGCGCGGCAACCTCTCAAAGGCAGTCCGAAGCTCTGGAGCTTTCCGGTAAGAACGACGTTATGATAATCGTCGGCGGGTGCAGCAGCTCAAACACCAAAAAGCTGTATGACATATGCAGCCGGTACGCCGAATGTTATCTCGTCGAAAATGCCGACGGGCTGCGTGGGATTGACTTTTCCCGCGTAAGATCCGCTGGGATCTCTGCCGGCGCGTCAACTCCGGCGTATATTATTAAGGAGGTACAAAATACCATGACTGAAATTCTGACAAAGGAAGAGGAGTTCAACTTCGAGGAAGCGATTGAGCAGACCTTCAAGAAAATATATACCGGAAAGAGAGTAAGCGGCATCGTCACTGCGGTCAACCCCACTGAAGTTATAGTCGATATCGGAACCAAACAAACCGGATATATTCCTCAGGCTGAGCTTTCTTCCGACCCTAATGCAAAGCCTTCCGATGTTGTATCCGTAGGCGACGAGATTGACGTTATCGTCACCAAGATCAACGATGTTGAGGGAATAGTTTATCTCTCCAAAAAGCAGGTAGACGCTCAGAAGGGCTACGACGAGATCAAAAAGGCTGCCGATGAAGGCACCACCGTTTCGGGCGTAGTTACCAACGTTATCAAGGGCGGCGTTATCGTCGTCGTTGAGGGCATGAGAGTCTTCGTTCCCGCTTCCCAGACCGGCGTAAGAGCTGACGTCAGCCTTGAGACACTTTTAAAGCAGACCGTAAACCTTAAGATCATCGAGCTCAACGAGCAGCGCAAGCGCGCCGTAGGCTCTATCCGCAAGGTCGCCGCCGAAGAGAGAGCGGCAAGGCGCGCAGCATTCTTCGAGAACGCCGTCATCGGCTCCACCGTTGAGGGCGAGGTCAAGTCAATAACCGACTACGGCGTATTCGTCGACGTCGGCGGAGTTGACGGTCTCGTAAGAAAAGCCGACCTCACCTGGGCAAGAATCAAGCACCCCTCCGAAGTCGTATCCGTCGGCGACCATATCGAGGTCACCATCAAGGATATAGACAGCGAGACCGGAAAGGTCTCTCTCGTATACAAGAAGCAGTCCGAGAATCCTTGGGACGTCTTCCGCAACAATTACGAGCTCGGTCAGGTCGTTGACGCAACCATCGTTTCACTCACAAGCTTCGGCGCTTTCGCGCAGATAATCCCCGGTATCGACGGTCTTATCCATATTTCCCAGATCGCCGACCAGAGGGTAAACAACGTCGCTGATTTCCTCACCGTCGGTCAGACGGTCCAGGCTAAGATCACCGAATGCGACTTCGAGAAAAAGCGCGTAAGCCTCTCTATCAGAGCGCTCCTGCCTTCCGCCGAGGAAGCCGCAGAGGAGCCCGATGAAGCCGAAGAAGCCGAGGCTGTCGCCGAGACCGAAACCGCCGAGGAGCCGGCTGAATAAAGCTTCAAATCAAGCGGCAGGGGAGCTTTCTCCTGCCGTTTTTGAATTTATTAAGATTCGGTTAAAAATGGTTACAATTTCGGTTTTGCTCTTAACATTTTCAAAAAAGTGTGGTATATTGTTGATATAGACTGATTTCGGAAAGGAGCGGTTTGATTGTCAAAGTTGTCCGAAAATCTCAGCAAAGTCAAGCGCAGGGCGCATAAGGTATTCCGCCCGATAAAAAAGACCGTCGGCACTGTGGCTACGGCGTTTTTGTGCTTATTTCTCGTCGGAGTTCTGACGGTAACGATAGTCGGTTCCGCGCTTACGGTTTATGTAGTCAACCTTATGGAGGGGACCTCGGAGATAACGCTCGACAACGTCTCTTCGAGCTATACCACCTATATCTACGCTCAGGGCGACAACGGCGATTGGGTAGTTTACGACCTTATGTCGAACGAGGGCGAAAAGAGGATATGGTGCAGCCTTGAAGGAATACCGCAGCATGTTCAGGACGCCTTTGTTTATTCCGAAGACGAGCGCTTTTACAGCCACGACGGCGTTGACTTCCAGGGAATACTCTCGGCAGTAAGGGATATAGTCACCAAAGACAGCAAGCGCGGCGCCTCGACGATAACACAGCAGACGGTAAAGAACATCACCGACGACCGCGCCGATATGGACGACGGTCTTGCCGGCGTTGCAAGAAAGATACGCGAGCTCTACCGCGCAGTCCAGCTCGAAAAGCACTACACCAAGGACGATATCCTCGAGACCTACTTAAACCTCGTTCCGCTCAACAACAATATCTACGGAGTTCAGGCGGCGTCGAACTACTACTTCAACAAGGACGTTAGTGAGCTCACCCTCGGCGAGGCAGCCTGCATAGCCGCCATAACCAAGAGCCCGACATATAACGACCCTATAGATCACCCCCAAAGCAACTATGAGCGCCGCAAGTATATCCTCGACGCGATGCTCGAAAACGGCGCGATCTCCTCGCAGGAGCACGACGCCGCTCTCGCCGAAGAGATGCATCTTATAGGAAGTATGGTATATACAAAGTCGGAGGACGAGTCGCTCGACGTTTCGGCGGTCTCGGCTTACGACAACTTTGAAAGCGTTTCGTCGTATTATGTAGACGCGGTAATAAATCAGTGCGTCGACGTCTTTATGAACAAATACGGCATAAGCTGGCAGGAGGCTTATCAGAAGCTCCGCTCGGGCGGATACAAGATATATACCTGCGTAGACCTCGATATCCAGAAGCAGCTCGAAGAAAAATACCTCGACTATCACAATCTCTTCGGAGACGACGGCGACGAGGAGCTCCAGAGCGCCTGCATATGTATGGATTACAACGGCAGAGTCCTCGGAGTTATAGGCGGAGTCGGCAAAAAGGAGAGCCCCTTGGGCTTCAACCGCGCCACTCAGTCGACCCGTCAGCCTGGTTCCTCGATAAAGCCGCTCGCTTCATATTCTCTTGCAGTCGAAAAGGACTACATCACCTGGTCGTCGCAGTTCCTCGACGCGCCTCTTCTGATTGAAGACGCCTCCGCCGAGAACGGCTATATGGTCTGGCCGGTAAACTATTCGACGTCGAGCAGCCGCGGCGCCTGGTCTTATGACTACAATTTCACCTTCCAGTGCCTCCAGCGCTCGCTCAACACCACCGCCGCGCAGATAGTCGATATGCTCACTCCGGCTGCCTGCTTCGACCAGCTCTATTATAAGCTCCACCTCAATACCCTTGCGCTCTATCAGAACGGCAGGACCGACGTTGCGAGATCGCCGATGTCGGTCGGCGCGCTGACCAACGGCGTAAGGCTTCAGGATATGGCGGCTGCATATCAGATCTTCGGCAACGGCGGTCTGTATTACGATTCGACCTTCATTTCGAGGATCATCGACAACACCGGCGAGGTAATCTATTCCCACAGCTTCGTGGGCGAGAACGTTTTAAACGAGAGCACCGCCTATGTTATGAACAGAATGATGGAAACGGTCGTTTCGAGCTCACGGGGCACAGGACGCAACGCGAAGCTCGACGGCGTAGAGCTCATTGCAAAGACGGGTACCACCAACGACTGGTATGACCTCTGGTTTATGGGCTGCACTCCGAACTACGTCACGGGGCTCTGGATAGGTTACGATACCCCGAAGGATATCGGCACAAGTATAAGCTCGTCTACGGTCTGGAAGAACGTATTCAAGGACATCTGCGAAGCCGGAGAGCTCAAGACCTTCAAGGCTTCAAACAACGTCGTTCAGCGCGAATACTGCACCGAAACGGGTCTTATCGCGGGGAGCAGCTGCACTTCTACCTCGACGGGCTTCTATAAGCGCACGAATATTCCTCCGGTCTGCTCGGGCGACCATATGTACCCAGATATCGACAAGTCCAAGAAGCCGGTTATCGTCACCGACGGAGTAGACACCAACCATTACGAGGAGCTCACCGGAAATCATTACTTCTATGTGTTCAATATCCTTCGCGACGGAAGCTTTTAAATTCACTGAAAAGGAGTCAGACAAATGCGGCTTTGCTGCCCCTGCCATTTCGGGCTCGAGAGCGTTCTCGGCTTTGAAATCAAAAAAATCGGCGGAGAAAATCTCGCCGTGTCCGACGGAAGGATAAGCTTCGACGGAGATATTAACCTAATTGCGCGGGCGAATATCCGCCTCGCAACGGCTGAGAGAGTTTATATCGAGCTCGGAAGCTTTAAAGCCGAGAGCTTCACCGAGCTTTTTGAAGGTGTTAAGGCGCTGAAACTCGAGGATTATATCTGCAAGACCGAC
Source organism: uncultured Clostridia bacterium (assembly GCA_947627875.1). Lineage (GTDB taxonomy): Bacteria > Bacillota > Clostridia > Oscillospirales > Ruminococcaceae > Faeciplasma. The sequence continues at coordinate 241,336 of CANQXS010000001.1, read as the reverse complement.
GCTTTTCCCGTAAAGGGTCACAGCTTAAAATCAAAGCTGAGGAGCATTCCCGACTGCCAGTCGATAATAAAAAAAGCCGCAGTCGAGCGGCTGAAAAGCGTATATCATATTGAACGCTTCGAGGAAACGGGCCCGAAGCATCAGATTCAGTTCAACATTCTTAAAGACATTGTGACGGTCTATATCGACACCTCGGGCGAAGGGCTTCATAAGCGCGGCTACCGCAGGACCTCTAACGAAGCTCCGATAAAGGAGACCCTCGCCGCGGGAATTGTCGACCTCGCAAGGGTGAGGAGCGGCAGCACCGTCTGCGACCCGATGTGCGGCAGCGGGACTTTTCTAATCGAATCGGCTTATAAGGCTCTCGGCATCGCCCCGGGGCTCAAAAGGAGCTTTTCCGCGGAAATGTGGGACCTCATACCCGAAAATGTATGGCAGGAGGAGCGCGAAGCGGCTTTAGGCGACATAAGGGAAAACGACTTCAGGGCATACGGCTTTGATATAGACGACTTCGCCGTGTCGCTGAGCCGCGCCAACTGCAAGACTGCGGGCGTCGGCGGAAGGGTGAGCGTTGAGAAGCGCGACATCGTAAAGCATATCCCCATCGACGGCGCAATAACGATTTGCAATCCGCCCTACGGCGAGAGAATGCTCGAACTCCGTCAAGCCGAAGACCTTTACAGAAATATGGGGCAGGTCCTGCGCCCGTCGAAGCAGAACCCAGCATATATCATCACCCCGCACGAGGAATTTGAACGCCTCTTCGGAAAAAAGGCGGATAAAAAGCGCAAACTCTACAACGGAATGCTCAAATGCAACCTTTATATGTATTATCTCTGAACGATTTCCCCGAAAAGGCAGCCGTTTTCGGCTGAAATTATCTTTACGCAGCGCAGCTTTCTGAAAAGAGTATCTGTAAAGCGATTTACATTTACAAGTTGATAACCCTCTGAATGCCCCTGATGAAAGTCGGGGGATTTTTCTCGCTCGAAAATAACCTGCAATTCCTGCCCAATAAGAGAATCAAGATAGCGGTCTCGGCTCTCCTCAACGGCGCGGGCCATAATCTGAGCGCGCTTTGCCTTTATCTCCTCGGGGACCTGATCGCTGCGCGAGGCGGCAGGGGTGCCGATTCGAGGCGAGAAGGGGAAGATATGCCCGTCTGCAAAGGCAATTTCCTTTACAAACCCGAGGGACTCGTTAAAATCCTCGTCGGTCTCTCCCGGGAAACCGACCATAATGTCGGTCGTTACCGAGCAATTCGGGAAGCGTTTTCTCAGGTGTTCGACAAGCTCGCGGTACCGTTCGGCAGTGTATTTGCGGCGCATTTCCCTGAGAGTTTTGTTACAGCCGCTCTGGAGGGCAAGGTGAAAATGCGGACATAGCCCACGAAGCCCCGCGAGGCGGTCGATTATATCCTCCGTGAGCTCCTCGGGCTCCAAAGAGCCGAGCCTAACTCTTACCGCGCCGCTGTTAAGTATCGCTTCAACAGCGTCGGCAATATTTACGCCGGTGCCCTTGCCGTAGTCCGAGAGGTTTATCCCCACGGCGACGATTTCCTTATGCCCCGCTTCGACGAGCGTTTTAGCTTCGCTCGATATTGCTTCAAGAGGCTTCGAGCGGGAGCGCCCGCGCGCGTAGGGGATTATGCAGTAGGAGCAGAAGCGGTCGCAGCCGTCCTGAATTTTAATTATTCCGCGGGTCTTGCGGCTGCCGTGGATAAGCGCCTCTAATTCTGGGTAATCGCGCCGAATCGGCAGTATTTCAACGGTTTTGCACCCGCTTTCAACAAAGCTTTCAACAAGCTCAGGCAGGCTCTGTTTATTCTCGGTACCTACTATTACATCGGCTTCCTGTGCAGCCTCGGAGCTTTCGCCGTGCGCCTGAGGGTGGCAGCCGCAGAGGGCTATTACCGCGGCGGGGTTTTCCCTGCGGAGCCTTCTTATAAGCTGGCGGAGCTTTATGTCTGACTGTGCTGTCACGGTGCAGGTGTTTATCACGCATACGTCCGCAGAATCCGAGGATAAAACGGCGCTGTGACCGCGCTTCTCGAAGCCCTGCTTCAAAAGCTCGGTCTCGTATTGATTTACCTTGCACCCGAAGGTGTAAAACCACACATTCATAAGTCTTTCCTCGCATTTTTTCGGGACTGTAAATATAAACAAAAATTTGAAAATTGTCTTTAATTCCGCTTGACAGGAAAATATAAGACTGCTATACTGAAGCTAAGAAAATACATAGGGGGTATTTATATGACGCGTGTTAAAATCAGGCTCGGCACCATAAACGACGTAAAGGACTTCGTAAACGCCGTCACTCTCTGCGACTATGATGTAGACCTCGTTTCGGGCAGATACGCCATCGATGCAAAGTCGATAATGGGCATATTCAGCCTCGATCTTTCGCGCCCCGTCGATATGCTGATACACACCGACGAATGCGGCGAGCTTCTCGCAAAGATCGACAAATTTGTGGAAAAATAAAACCGTCGAAAGCCTCTCAAGAGAGAGGCTTTTATCTTACCCGAAATACACGCCGTACCAAACAAGGAAGGTATATACCGTCCAGATCTTGCGCGAATTGTCGTATTTTCCGGCGCGGTGCTGATCCAAAAGCTCGACAAGCTTATCGGTGTTGAAGAACATCTTTGCGCGCTCGCTTTCAAATTCCGCTCTTACCTTGTTGTAATACTCGTCTTCCTTGAGCCATACCCTTATCGGTACCGGGAAGCCGAGCTTCTTTTTGTTGGCGGTAAGAGGCGGGCAGGCGGCGAGGGCAGCCTTTCGCATAGCGAATTTTGTGTTTTCTTTTGTTACGCGATATCTCTTGGGTATCCTCTCGGCGAGAGCCATAACATATCTGTCGAGGAAGGGGACTCTGAGCTCAAGAGAATTCGCCATCGACATTTTATCTGCTTTAAGCAGTATGTCTCCGGTCATCCAGAGGTTGAGGTCGAGATACTGCATTTTTGTCACGGCGTCTTTATCGGAGACCTTGTCGTAAAAAGGCTTGGTTATCTCCTTGGCGTCGGGCGCGTCGGTCTTTATTTTAAGGAGTTGCTTGCGCTCTTTCTCCGAGAAGATATATGCATTGCCGATAAAGCGCTCCTCGAGGTCTTTTCCGCGGCGGATAAGGAAATTGAGCCCTCGGTGGGCGGGGAGCATAGAAGCGCATTTTCCGATGCAGCGGCGTATCGGGCGGGGAATGAGGTTGTAAACTGCTACGTCGTCGGGCTCTTTATATATGTTGTAGCCGCCGAAGATCTCGTCGGCGCCTTCGCCCGAAAGGACTACCTTTACCCGTTCTGAGGCGAGCTTGCAGACGAAATAGAGCGCCACTGCGGCAGGGTCGGCGAGCGGTTCGTCCATATGATACTGTATCTTCGGGAAGGTATCCCAATATTCCTCGGGGGTGATTACCTTCGAGATGTTCTCCTTGCCGATATACTTTGAAAATTCCTTCGCGTAGCCTATTTCGTTGTATTTTTCGTCCTCGCCGAAGCCGACGGTAAAGGTCTTGTCGACATTTGCGACAGCAGCGACATAGCTCGAATCGACGCCGCTCGAAAGGAAGCTTCCGACTTCGACATCGGCGATTTTATGCGCCTCTACCGAGTTCTTAAACGTCTCGGAAATCCTTTCTACCCATTCGTCGAGGTCGGGCTTTTCGTCTGCTTCAAAATTTATGCTCCAGTAGCGCTCGGTCTTGAATTCGCCGTCGCGATAGCTGAACCAGTGGGCGGGGAGAAGCTTATAAACGCCCTTGAAGAAAGTCTCCTCGCAGGGGGAATACTGGAAAGTCAGGTAGTTTTCGAGGGCGGTCTCGTTGAGCTCTTTTTTGAAATCGGGGTGCAGAAGAAAGCTCTTTATCTCGGAGCCGAAGATAAAGCTTTCGCCCATCTTTGTATAATAGAGAGGCTTTATTCCGAAGAAATCCCTTGCGCCGAAGAGCTCCTGATTATTCGAGTTCCAAATAACGAACGCAAACATTCCGCGCAGCTTGGGGAGCATATCCTTGCCCCATTCCTCGTAGCCGTGGAGCAGTACCTCGGAATCGGTGTTGGTCGAGAAGCAATGCCCTGCGGCGATAAGCTCGTCGCGGAGCTCGCGATAGTTATAAATTTCGCCGTTAAAGGTAAGAACCAAAGAGCGGTCTTCGTTATAAAGCGGCTGAGAGCCGGTCGAAAGGTCGATTATGGAAAGCCGCCTGAATCCGAGGGCGATGCCCGAATCGACGTGCTTTCCGCCGGAATCGGGTCCGCGGTGTTTTATCGCCTCCATCATCTTCTCTATTACTTCGTCGGCGTTTGAAATTTTATTTGTGAAGCCTGCTATTCCGCACATATAATTATCTCCTTATATGAAAACTGTATTATTTCGGAAGTTTATATCATTCTACCATATTTTTCGCCGGAATTCAATCGGATAAGGTTACATAACGGTTACAAATTATTAAAATTCGGGATTTTCCTTGAAAAAGCCTCGCGATTGCTGTATAATAATTATGCGATATTGTATATTTGGAGTGTAAGCTATGAACGGTCAGGTCGGCAGAAAAAAGAAGCTCAGAATCAGGTACCGCCTGAGCATCGTGTTCTTCGGAACGGTGCTCATCTTCGGCGCGATGTTTTACCGCTATATGAAAACCGTGACGCTTGAAGACGTCCTCTCCGAAGACAGGACCATAACCGTTTTTGCCCACAGCAAGCCGAGCAGTGATAAAGGCGAAGAAGCCGAGGGCGAGACAGCCCCGCAGGAAGGCGAAAACACCGAGGAACAGGGGAGCACTGAGAACGTAAACCCCGTTCCCGAATCCGAGGCTCGCGACAGCTCTTATCTTGAAAGCTGCGTTTTCATCGGCGATTCGATAACCTACGGCTTGAGCTCATACGGCGTTGTGCCGTCGAATAATGTTCTTGCAAGCGTGGCTATGAGCGTATCAAAGGCTGAGACCGAGAAAATAGACACCCAGCTCGGCTCGATGACCGCAATAGAAGCGATCACCGAAATGCAGCCCAAGAACATATATGTAATGCTCGGCTCGAACGGCGCGGCGTATATGACGGTTGCGGATATGTATCAGAGCTATCAGGCGTTTTTGAATAAAATCAGGCTTGCCTGCCCCGATTCCGAGATCTATATAATCTCAACCCCGCCGGTAACCTCGGCAAAGGAGAGCTCGGTAGAATCGCCGGTAAAAAACGACGATATCGACAGCCTAAATGAAAAGCTCCTCGATTATGCCGACAATAACGGAGCTCATTATCTCGACCTCAGCTCGGCGCTTAAAGACAGCTCGGGCTGTCTGCCTGCCGATTCCGCCGAGAACGACGGCATGCACTTCAAATATTCTACATACGAGACCTTTATCGCCTATATTCTTGATCACGTCGCATAAAGAGGTTTTTTGATGAAAAAGCTTATCTGCGCAGTTATTGCGCTTGTTTTACTAACGTCCTGCTCGCAGTATGCCGAGCCGGACGTCTCCGCGCTTATGGAGGAGCTTCTCTCGGGGCAGGATACCGAGGAGATGACCGCCGCGACCGCCGAGGAGGTCGGCATACTGTTTGATATTGACCTTTCGCTCGCCGAGGATTTCGCCGTAAGTTATAGTGGAAAGGGCGGCTGCGCCGATATCGTCGCGATATTCAAGCTGAATTCAAAAGAAGACGCTCCCGACGCCGCCGCAGTCCTCGAAAAATACCGCGAGGACAGATATAACGACTTTTTGGGCTACGCGCCTTTTGAAGCCGAGAAAATCGAGAACGGCAGGGTTTTGACCTACGGAAGATATGTAATTCTTATCGTCCTGCTGGATACAGACAACGCCCTGAGCGCCGCCGATAAGGCTTTTAAGGCATGACGGCGGCAAGGCTCCGCCGGATAATGCCGGTCGTTTTCATAATATGCGCCGCGGTGATTTTTGTCGCATGCGCTCCGCTCGAAGCGGTCGTCGAGTTCTTTTCCGACGACGGAACGGGGCATATTTTCAAAATAGCTATCGACTCAGACCCAGACTGCCTCGACCCTCAGCTCGCGGTCGATAAGAATTCGGTGAATATAGCGAAAAACCTTTTCGCAGGGCTTATGGATTACGACGAAAACGGAAAGCTCGTCTGCCGCCTCGCCGAGGATTACACCGTTTCAAACGACGGCTTAAAATACACCTTCTACCTCAAAGAGGGCTATAAATGGCACGCCGTCGGCGACTTCGAGGCTGATGTTACCGCGCAGGATTTCGTGTTCGGATTCAGAAGGCTCTTCGACCCGAAGACCGCTTCGCCCCACGCCGAAAAATACTACTGCATAAACGGCGCCGAGGCTGCCGCACGGGGACTTATCGGCACAGAAAACATCGGCGTTACCGCGGTTGACGACTATATGCTCGAGTTCACCCTCGGCTATCGTAACGCCGAATTTTTATATCTTCTTGCAGAGCTTCCAGCGATGCCCTGCTGTGAGGAATTTTTTGAGACCTCGGGCGGAAAATACGGTCTTGAAGCCGAGGCGACCTGCTCGAACGGTCCTTTTTACCTCCGCTACTGGCTCCACGACCCCTACGGAAAGAACAACTACGTCAGAATAAGGCGGAACCCGGGCTACAGCGAGATGAGCTATGTAAGCCCTGCGGGCGTGAACTACATCGTAACTCCCGACGCCGAGGAGAGAAATTCCGACTTTCTCAACAGCGCGACCGACGCGGCGCTCTTTTCCGGTAGCAGCGCGGCTCCGATAGACGGAAACGAATATATCTGCGGCTATGCCGATACTGTCGGGCTGATATTCAACGAGAAGATAAAGCCGTTTTCAAACCCGGAGATAAGGCAGATTTTTTCCTGGGCTGTAGACCGCGAAACGCTCGGCGCCTCGTCGCCCGATATTCTCCTTGACGCCGGCGGGGTAGTCCCGAAGAACCCCGCGCTTTCGCAGAAGGGCTATTCCGGAACCTTCGACCCCGAGGTAACTGCTTCAAACAAAGCTATGGCTGAATATAAATGGAGCTTTGTCCCCACCGATTCCGAGAAGTCGGAGCTTATAGGCAAAACCATAATGATACCTTCGGATTTCGGCTACGGGGAATATCTCTCGGCGCTTACCGACTGTTGGTATTCCGTTTTCGGTATCCATTTCGCTGCGGAATTCGTGAACCCGCGTGATTATGAAAACAGGCTTAAAAGCGGGGACTACGATATAGCTCTTATCACTCTTCATTCCGACAGCGCCGACCCGCTCGACTATATCGAGCTCTTCGGCAGCGGCGAATTCACTTTCAGGTCAGCGGCGGCAGCGTCGGCTATATCCGAAAGAGGGCGCTTCGGCTCGATGACTCTGCTCAATTACGGCTGTTCCGAGGCAGAAAAAGAGATATTAGGGGAATACCACTTTATCCCGATATGGCAGGTCCCGACCGTTCTTTGCTTCGACGAGGACGCGCAGGAACTAAGGCTCGACGCTTTTTCGGGGACGGTTTACTTTGAAAACGCAAAGATGTTCTGAGAAAATAAAAAAAGCCCGAATGGGCTTTCTTTATTGCACTGTGGGGTTATGCTCTTGTGACCTTGCCGGATCTGAGGCATCTCGAGCAAACATAAACGTGGCAGGGCGTACCGTTCTTGATAACCTTAACTCTCTTTACATTAGGCTTCCAAGTTCTGTTGGTTCTCCTATGAGAGTGAGAAACCTTGATTCCGAAAGTTACACCCTTTCCGCAAACTTCACATTTAGCCATCGGGCTGCACCTCCTTTTGATTTTCATAGAATCACAAGCTATATCTTAGCAAATTTTTTTGCGAAATGCAAGTGTTTTCAGAAAAAATATTCATATATTTTCAAATCTTTTCTATATGACTTGCCTTTTTTTGAAATTTATAGTACAATAATATAGATTAGTGCGTGTAAAATCGCGCGCGGATTTCTGAAAGGAGCCTTTAAATGTCGTTTTTGCTGAACTACTCGGGGATCGAGCTCGTTATCCTGCTCTGTATCCGCCTGCTTATCATATTTGCAATTCTTCCTATCCACGAATACGCCCACGGCTATGCCGCCCGCAAGCTCGGGGACAATACCGCTCTCATAGCGGGCAGGCTTACCCTCAACCCGCTTGCACACGTCGACCCGCTCGGAGCTCTGCTGCTTCTTTTGCTCGGCTTCGGTTGGGCAAAGCCGGTTCCGGTGAATCCCCGCAATTTCGCCAACTATAAGCGCGATATGGCGATAACCGCAATGGCGGGACCGCTTTCAAACCTTATCTGCGCCGTATGCGCGATATTTATCAACTCTATACTGATAGGCGTGTATAATTACAGGGCTTTTTCGCTTCCCGAATCGGTATATACCGTGATCTTCTTCATTATAATCGCTTTCCAGTATTTCGCAACGATAAACATTTCGCTCGCGGTCTTTAACCTCATTCCGATAGAGCCCCTCGACGGCTCGCGGATATTCAGCTATTTCCTCCCGCCGAAGGCGAACGCCTTTATCGTACGATACAGAAGGTATTTCTATTACGGTCTGCTCATTCTTATCATAACGGGAATACTGACAGGTCCTCTTTCTTGGGTGATAAATAAGCTCTACGACCTTATTTGCCTGCTCTTCTTCTGGGTAGACATTATCTTCAGAGCGGTATTCTTAAGATGAGCTACACTACCGTATCCTACAGGCTCGACAGCTTTGAAGGACCGCTCGACCTTTTGCTGTTTCTGATTTCAAAGCACAAGCTCAATATCAACGACATAAAGATATCGCTGCTTTTGGAGCAGTATCTCGAATACATCGACGGCATTGAAGAGCAGGACTTTGAATATGCCGGAGAATTCCTTGAGATGGCAGCGCGGCTGATACTTATAAAGACCCTTTCGCTGCTTCCGAAGCACGAGGAAGCCAGCGAGATGAAGCGCGAGCTTCAGGGCAGGCTCATTGAATATTCGCTCTGCAAGCAGGCTGCCGCAAGGCTCCGAGAAGGCTATAAGGGCGACGTAATATACGTCAAAAAGCCCTCGGAGCTGAAAATCTCAAAAACTTATACCAACACCCACAGCCCCGACGACCTAATTGCGGCGTTCTTCGGAATATCGAGCCAGAAGCTCAAGAAAAGCCCCGTCCAGATATCTGCGTTCAGGCCTATCGTTTCGAGGCGGATAGTCTCGGTGTCGTCGAAAATCTTCTATGTGCTCAGAAGGCTTTACCGCACCGGAAAATGCGAGCTTACCGACCTTTACGACGGAATGACCGACCGCTCCGAGAAAATTGCGACATTTTTGGCGATACTTGAGCTCACCAAATCGGGGCGGATACTTTTAAACGACGACAACACCGAAATAACCTTTGACCCGCAAAAGCGGCGCCGCAGGAAAAGCGAGGAATAAAGATGCAGCTTGACGAAAAAATCTCGGTTATAGAAGCGATACTCTTTGCGAGCGGGGAGCCGATAGAATTCGATAAGCTCGCACTCGGCGCGGGAATCGACGTTTCCGACCTTCATAAGCTTATACCGATGCTCAATTCAAACTACCGCGACCGCGGCTCGGCTCTCGAAGTTTTAAAACTCGAGAATTCCTATCAGCTTGCTACTCTCGAGGAATACGCCCCTTACATAAAAGCGGCGCTCGAATCCAAAAGAGCCGCGACACTTTCTCCCGCGGCTATGGAAACGCTTACGATAATCGCCTATAACCAGCCCGTTACAAGGAGCTTTGTTGAAGACGTAAGGGGAGTCGATTCAAGCGGAGTTATAACCAACCTCCTCGAAAAGGAGCTTATTGAGGAAGCCGGAAGGCTCGACGTCCCCGGAAAGCCGCTTACCTTTAAAACCACAGCCAATTTTCTCAGGTGCTTCGGGCTGTCCTCGATAAAGGACCTGCCGCCGCTTCCGAGCGACAACTCGCAGATGACCTTTGACGACGTAAATTCCGAAAACTGAGCGTTAAAAATCCGCAAATGGGGGAATGATATGATTGTACTCTGGATAATTCTGGGCGTTCTTGCGGCGCTGATTGCAATTATCGTCATTCTGCTCCATATCTCGGTCAGGGCTTATATCGAGGCGGACAATAAACACCTCGACGTAAAGGTGAAATACCTCGGATTCGAGCTTTATAAGCTCTCGCTCCCCGATAAAAGCGAGACAGAAAGCGATAAACCCCACGAAGGTATCGCTCCCGAGCTCGAAAGCCCCGAAATCGAACTCAGCGAGATACCCGAGGTCGATTCAACGGGCGGCGAAAAGCCTGGTTCCGAGCCTGAGCCTCAGCCCGAAAAAGAGCCGGACGAGCCGGAAAAAACTGAGGAAAAAGCCGAAGAAAAAACCGACGGCGGTCCCTCGCTTCTCGATAAATTCAACGCCGTAAAAAAGTATATTCCCGCAGGAAAAAAGGCGTTCCGAAAGCTTCTGAAGCTGATAAGGTTCTACGACTTAAGATTAGAGCTCACCGTCGGGAACGACGACCCCTACAAAGCCGGTCTGAATTTCGGCAGGATAAACGCGGTCGCGTATTCGGTTTTAGGGCTGCTCTGCTGTCTGTTTAGCGTGAAGATAGAGCATACCGAAATAAAATGCGACTTTGAGAAAAAGGTCACTGAATTTTACGCAAAAACTGCAATATACGTAAGACTGAGCGCGGTTCTGGCGCTGGCGGCTTACGTCGGGATATACTATCTTAAAATCAGAAAAAGCTTAAAAAAACTTGATAACAGCAAAAAGGAGACTGCAAAAAATGAGTGAGAAAAGCACCAATCTCGAAATTTTAGTCAAGACAGCCATCGAAAAGATAAGGGATATGGTCGACACCGAAACCATAATCGGCAAGCCGATAACGACCCCTAACGGAACGACTATAATCCCGGTATCAAAAGTTTCAGTAGGCTTCGGCTCGGGCGGCTCCGACATTCCGACCAAGCAGGCTAAGGACCTCTTCGGAGGCGGCGCGGGCGGCGGAGTATCGATTCAGCCCATCGCGTTTATAACCATTATGCCCGACGGGAACGTAAAGCTTTTGCAGATGACGATAAACGCCTCGAAGGAAAACGCTGCTCTTGCGCTGATACCCGATATCGTAGATAAAATTTCGGGAATAATCTCCAAGGGAAAGACTGACAGCGCTCCCGAAGAGACTGACGCGGAATAAAGCGTATTTTTTGAACGGCGCGGCACAGACTATCTTCCGAAAATCTTTTTCGGAGGATAGTTTATGGAATATATCAAAAGAATGGTTGTATGCCTGATTTGTCTTGCGGCAATAGCAACCGCAATCTGTATAAATATAAGAGCCGACGACGTTGTTACCAATGCAAAAGCCGCCGTTTTAATTGAGCCGGAGAGCGGAAAGATTCTCCACTCGAAGAATATGGACGCCAAGCTTCAGATGGCGAGCACAACTAAAATAATGTCCGCGATCCTGACGATAGAGTCGGGGAACATCGACGAACCCTTTACCGTCGACAGAGAGGCGATAAGGGTCGAAGGCTCGTCTATGGGGCTTATGGAGGGCGACACGGTTACCAAGCGGGCTCTCTGCTACGGAATGCTCCTGCCGAGCGGAAACGACGCCGCCAATGCTGCGGCAGTTGCCGTTGCGGGAAGCGTTGAGGATTTCGTCGCGCTGATGAACAAAAAGGCGGAGGAGCTCGGGCTTAATTCCACGCATTTCGTCACGCCCTCGGGGCTCGACGACTTCACCGACAGCCACTACTCGACGGCTTACGATATGGCTAAGCTCGCGGCTTATGCCCTTAAAAACGACGTTTTCCGCGAGATATGCTCTACAAAGAGCATCAGCTTGGACCTCGGCGGCAGAAGCCTTTGGCTCGGAAACACAAATAAGCTCCTCGGGACCTGTGAGGGCGTTTTCGGCGTTAAAACAGGCTTTACCGATAAGGCGGGAAGATGCCTTATAACCGCCTGCGAGCGCGAAGGCATCAGCCTTATATGTGTGACGCTCGGCGACTCGACCGACTGGATAGACCACACCAATCTCTACGACTACGGCTATTCCGTTCTTGAGCGAATAGAGCTGGGAGGGGACAGCTATAAGGTCGCGGCAGTCGGCGGAAACAAAAACGTAGTCGAGCTTAGAAGCGAAAAGGTCTTATTGACCGTAGATAAGGGCAGCACCGAAAGAATCGAAAAGACAGTTATGCTGCCGCAGTTCATATATGCCCCGACCGAGAAGGACAGCGTCTGCGGGCAGGTTGTTTACAGCGTCGACGGCGGAGTTATAGCCGTTTTGGAGCTTAAGCTTTCTGAGAATCTGACATTAAATAACAAATGACATAGCGAAAGGACAGAAATGGACTCAAGAATACAGAAAATCATAAGCGAGAGCGGGTATTGCTCGCGAAGAAAAGCCGAGGAGCTTATTGCCGCGGGCAGAGTTAAGGTAAACGGTCGCCCCTGCAAGCTCGGAGACAGAGCCGATATCTCGCGCGACATAATAAGCATCGACGGCGAGAATATATATACTCCCGTTAAAAGGGAGCTCGTCTATTATATGCTCAACAAGCCGCGCGGATACGTCACGACCGCCTCTGACGAGCTCGACCGCCGCTGCGTTATGGACCTCGTCAAGGATATTCCCGAAAGAGTGTTCCCCGTCGGCAGGCTCGACCGCAATTCCGAGGGGCTTTTGCTCTTAACGAACGACGGCGATTTTGCCAACAGGATAATGCACCCGAGCGGGCACGTTGCGAAATCCTACCGCGTTACCGTAAGACCCGATATAACCGAGGAGCAGCTCAATTCGCTTGCCGGCGGCGTTGTCATCGACGGCTCCAAAACCCTTCCCGCCTCGGTTACGGTCATCACCAAAGAGGAGGGCAGGGCGGTGCTGCTTCTGACTATAAGAGAGGGCAGAAACCGCCAGATAAGAAAGATGTGCGAGGCGGTGGGGCTCGAAGTCGCAAGGCTGAAAAGGATCTCGATAGGTCCTTTGAAGCTCGGAATGCTCAAGCCCGGCGAATACCGCGAGCTCACCTCGGCTGAACTCACTGCAATAAGAAACTGCATAAGAAAAGAGGAAAGCAGGAATGCTTCAGATCCTGAAAAAAGAAGGAAATGAGGGCTACGAGGAGCTTTTGGGCGAACTCGGGCTTTCAGACGCGCAAAACATAAAAATCTCCGAGGCTGTTGACGGCGAAAAAGTCGGCGGCTTCGGAATTTATTCCCTTTCTTCGGAGCAGATCACAGTATATAAGATATCCTACGGCGGCGACCTTATGCTCGGCGACGGGCTCATAAGGAGCATACTTTTTCTGGCTGCGCTCAAGGGAATCGAAAAGGCTGTTTTTGAAAACGGCAGCGACGAGCTTCCCCAAAGGCTGTGCATGATAAAGGAAGGAAACGTCCTCGAACCTGTTTCCGAAATCTTCGGCGGCTGCGAAAGCTGCAAGGACAGGTCCTGAGGCTACATATTTTAATAAAATCTTAATTATTTCGATATTGAAACTTAAGAATTTCGACGTTATAATAACATCTGACAGGTACGGAAAATGAAAAAACTAAGCTTTCAGATAGCATTCGGGGGGATATCCTCCGCGCTATGCATAATAATGATGCTCTCCGTAGGGCTGTTTCCTATACTCGTATATGTCTTCCCGATGCTTTCGAGCCTCGTGATATTTGCCGTAAACTACGAGTGCGGAATAAAAACCGCCGCGACATCTTATATAAGCGTGTCGCTGCTTTCCCTTATCCTCTCGCCCGATAAAGAGTCGGCGCTGCTGTTTCTGTTCTTCTTCGGCTGCTATCCTCTTTTGAGCGGATACATCGACCGCTTGAAGAGCGCGCTGTTCAGGTGGGTCGTGAGATTTGCGTTTTTCAATGCCGCTATGGTCGCGAGCTATTTTCTTCTGATCAAAGTGTTTGTAGCCGTCGAAATGAACGAATTCGGAAAATACACCGTTCCTGTGCTGCTCGCTTCAGCAAATCTTTTGCTCGTACTTTACGATAGAATGCTGCGGGCTATTGAGGTAGTTTACGTCCGCAAAATAAGGAAAAAGCTCTTTAAAAGAAAGTAACAAAAGGGTGATGTGATGAATCAAAAGCACAAAAAAGCCGTCAGGATCGCCTCGGTCGTGATTTTCTTCGCGGTTATGATAATTTTGACTGCCGTATGCTGGCCTGTGGTCAAGCTGATACAGAGCGACGATGGGAGAATGGTCCTCAAGGATTTCGTCTCGGATAATATCTTTCTCGGCGTGCTGATGTTTTTGGCTCTTCAGATACTTCAGATCGTCGTCGCGCTGATACCCGGAGCGGTCGTTCAGGTCCTCGGGGGAGTTCTCTTCGGAGGCTTTTGGGGGACTCTGCTCTGCGTTTTGGGGACTTTTTTAGGTGAAGCTATCGTATTTTACGTCGTGAGGCGCTTCGGAAAGCCCTTCGTTGAGGCGGTAATAGATTCAAAGAACATAAAGCGCCTGAGCTTTTTGCAGGACACAAAAAAGTGTGAGCTCGCTGTGTTTATACTCTTTCTCATACCCGTTATGCCGAAGGACGCGCTCACTTACATCGCTCCGCTTACGAGGATAAAGCCGTCGGCGTTTTTCCTGCTTTCGATGCTTGCGCGCTCGCCTTGGCTCGTTGTTTCAAACGTTTTCGGCTCGAGCCTCGAAAGCGGAAATCTACTGATTATGGTTATTATGGTAGCGATAGTCGCCGTCGGGGGCGTCGTAGGGATCCTCTATAAAGACAGGATAATCAACGCTTTTCGCAACGCAAGAAAAACAAGAAACGGCTGAACATTTCGGGCAGACCCATCGGTCTGCCTTTATTTATGCCTTTTCTTGCATTATCGGATTTTTGCTTGCATAAATCCCGCTTTTTTAAAAAATTGTGGAAAAACGCGGGCTCTGATGATATAATTGTCAGCGAAAAAACATTACGGACAGGAGTATGATTATGAGCAGCTTTAAGCTTTATAAAAACGGCAGTCTCTGCGATATTCTTGTGGAGGATTCGGCATTTGACGGCGTTAAGCTCGTCGCGAACGCCCATGCGGAGGATATCGAGCTCGTCTGCGGAAAAAAGCCGGAGATAAGAAAGTCGCTCTCTGAGGTTAAAACCGAAAGCGTTATCTTTGCCGGAACAGTCGGAAAGAGCGAAATCGCCGACCGCCTTGCCGCGGAGGGCAAAATAAGCCTTGAAAACGTAACCGGCAAGAGAGAGGTTTATACCCTCGCGCGGGTTGAAACGCCTTTTGCCGAATATCCCGAAATAAAAGAGGCTCTTGTTATAATAGGAAGCGACAAGCGCGGAACCATCTACGGGATTTTCGACATTTCGGAAAGAATAGGCATTTCGCCGCTCGTATACTGGGGCGACGTAGTCCCGCGCAGAAAGGACTGCGTTGAATTAGACCTCGGCGAAGGATTCACCTCGAAGGAGCCCTCGGTACGCTACCGCGGACTGTTCATAAATGACGACTGGCCCGCGTTCGGCGGCTGGTGCCATAAGCGCTTCGGCGGCTACAATGCAAAGGCGTATGACCCCGTGTTCCAGCTTATTCTCAGGCTCAAGGGCAACTATATGTGGCCCGCTATGTGGACCGGCATATTCTCCGAGGAAGGTCCCGGACTTGCCAACGCCGAGCTCGCCGACAAATACGGAATAGTTATGGGCGCTTCCCACCACGAGCCTATGTGCAGGGCGGGCGCAGAGTGGCAGAAAATATACAAGAATTACGGCGACGACAACACCTGGAGCTTTATATCGAATAAAGACGCGATAACCGAGTTCTGGCGCGACGGCTTAAAGCGCAACAAGGACTTTGAGAACGTCATTACAGTCGGAATGCGCGGTGAAAACGACTCGCTCCTCCTCGGGAAAAACGCCACCCTCGACGACAATATAAACGTCCTCAGAAACGTTATCACCACTCAGAACGGGCTTTTGCAGGAGGTAATCAACCCCGACCTGAAAAAGATACCGCGCATGCTCGCGCTCTATTACGAGGTCGAGGACTACTATCAGGGCGATAAGACCGCAAAAGGTCTCAAAAACTGGGAGGCTCTCGACGACGTTATCCTTATGCTTTGCGACGATACCTTCGCAAACCTTCGGTTCCTGCCCGACGAGACCGACCGCGACCATAAGGGCGGCTTCGGAATGTATTATCATTACGACTACCACGGCGCGCCGGTGTCTTATGAGTGGATGAACGTCAACCGCCTCTCAAAGACCTGGGAGCAGATGACGATGGCTTACGACTACAATATCAGGGAGCTCTGGATAGTGAACCTCGGCGACATCAAGGGGCTCGAATATCCTCTCTGCTACTTTATGGCGCTGGCTTACGACTTCGAGAGATACGGCTCGAGCTCGGTCAATACCGTCGAGTCTTTTGTAAAGAACTGGATAAAGCAGCAGTACGGCGACTGGCTCACCGAAAGTCAGCTTGAAGACGTTTACACCGTTCTCAACGGCTATACCAAATACAACAACGCCCGCACTCCCGAAACTATGAACCAGAATATCTACGCTCCGATAAACTTCAGGGAGGGCGAAAAGGTTTACGCCGAGTGCCAACACCTTATCGACCTCGCGGAGAAGCTTTATAAAAACGCTCCCGAGCCGATAAAGCCCTCGATTTTCTATGAGGTATACTATCCCGCGGTCGCTTCGCTCAACTTTGTTTTAATGTCGCTCGAAGCCGGGCTCAACGGCTTCTATGCCTCACACGGCAGCCTCGCCGCGAACAAATATCTTAACTGCGTCAAAGAGCGCGTAGCCCGCGATGAGGCGCTCCAGCGCGAATTTGATACTCTACTTGACGGCAAGTGGGTACATATGGCTGATTCCGCGCACCATGGCTTCAGAAGCTGGAATAACGAGGACTGGAGATATCCGACGGTAAGCGAGGTCGTACCGGTCCCGTCGGTGAAATCCTACGTTTCCTTCGCCGGCAGCGAGAGATACACAATAGGCACCTACTGGACGGGAAATTCGCTTGTAAACCGCGAATTTATGCGCCCCGACACCGAAAAGATAACTATTAACATCGAGACGGGCAGCTCCGCCGAGATGCACTATGAAATAAAATGCAATAAGCCTTGGCTGATATTCGAGAACACCTCGGGAACCGTCACACCCGAGAGCGGAATTGCAAAGGTCGACGTTAAAATCGACCGCTCGAAGCTTGAGGGCATCGTCGACAGCGCCGACATCAACGTTCTCTGCGTGTTCAAGACCGACAAGATGAACGAGCGCGACGATGAGGAGATGTATGACAAGCCCATCGGAAGAACTTATTCGAGGCTCAAGGTCTACGCCGGCGGCGAATATAACTATCCTCCGATGACATACGTCGACACCGAGGGGTTCGTCTCTATGGAGGCGAGCAGATACAGCGATTCCCACGGCACCGAAAGCGCAAAGTGGGTGGGTATCGACCACCTTTCGAGGCTCGACACCCCCGCGATGAAGATACTTCCCTCGACCGAGGCTTATCTCAGCAACGACGAGGACAGATATCTCTGCGACGACGTCCCTTACCTCGAATACAGCTTCGCCACCGAAAACGAGGGCGACTATGAGCTCGAGATGTATTTCTCGACGAGAAATCCCGTTTCGGCAAAATCAAAGCTCAGAGTCGGGCTTTCGGTGAACGGCTGCGAGCGCGAGATTATCTACACCGCGCCCGCAGACTATAAGCCCGGTATGCACGGCAGCAGATACTGGGGCAAAGAAGTTCTCGAAAGAGTGCGCATTAAAAAGGCGGATATTGCGGTCGTGAAGGGGATAAACAAGATCAGGATTTACGGCGGCGACCCGAATATAATCCTCGAAAAGCTCGTTGCTTATCCCAAGGGGCACGAGCCCGCTAAGACCTACTTCGGCGCGCCCGAAAGTTACCTTGTAAAGTGATTCAGCTTTACAGATGCTTTACAAATTATGACCGATTATCAGCGCTTTGAAGAGCTCGCTTCAAAGTCGATAGAAGAGCTTCATGAGGACAACGGCGTGGGGACGCTTTCGGAAAAGTATCTCCACGTCTTCCTCAAGAACTATTTTGAGCCCGACAAGAGCTGCCACGAAGTAAAGGTTGGTCCCTTTACAGCGGATATCTGCCGCGACGACCGCATAACGGAGATACAGACTCGGAATTTGAACGCCCTTCGCGAAAAGCTCGAATACTATATGCTCGAGGGGTACGACGTTACCGTAGTCCACCCGATACCGCGCATACGCAAAATGCTCCAGGTCGACCCGGATACCGGCGCCGTTGTTAAGACCTATCGCTATCCGCGGAAGGGGAGCTTTTACAGCGCGATCCCCGAGCTCTATAAAATCAAGTATTTCCTCGACTGGGACAAGCTGACGGTCCGCCTGATGCTGTTCGACGTCGAGGAATACCGCGAAATAAAGCACAGCGGCAGAAAGCGCTCGGAGCGCCTCGAGCGGATACCCTTTGCAATAGGGGATTCCGTTATCCTCGACAATCCCGCCGACTACCTTGTTTTCATTCCAGAGGGGCTGCCGAAGGAGTTCACCTCTAAGGATTACGCCGAATGCGCGAAGGTATCGCGCGAGATCGCGAACGCCGCGCTGAACATTTTAAGCTATCTGAAAACGGTAGAGCGGGTCTCGAAGGACGGCAGATATTACGTCTACAGGCTGAATAAATACTTTGAAACTTGAACGGCGGAGATTTCCGCCGTTTTTTTGAAACTTTTCTTCCGATTTCCGCGTCTAACTGTCGTAACGTTACAAAAAAGCAAAAAAGAGGTGAATCAACTTGGAAGGCGATTTTGCGGAAAAGCTGAGGTCGGGCGACCGTGATGCTTTTATGACTGCTTTTTCCGAGGTATCGGGCGAGCTCTACCGCGTAGCGTATATCTACGTCAGAAACAGCGAAGACGCGCGCGACGCCGTTCAGGAGACCGCGTACCGCTGTTTCAGAGGTATAGGAAAGCTGAAAAGTCCGGAATACTTCCGAACCTGGGCGGTGAAAACGGCTATAAACTGCTCGCTTGATATCCTCAGGAAAAACAGCCGCACCGTTTCGCTCGACGAGAAGACGGATATGCCGACCGAAGCGCCGTCTCCCGAAAACGCCGCCGTTGCCTCGGCACTGCTCGAAAGGCTTATGCAGGCGCTTAACGAGCGCGAGAAAAGCGCTGTTGTTTTAAGGCATATCTGCGGGCTGAGCCTTGAAGAAACGGCAAAAGAGCTGAAGATCCCTCTCGGAACCGCAAAAACCTTGCTTTACCGCGCTATGAACAAGTTGAGAAAGGAGTGCTCGGAATGAACAACGATATCAGGAACGCACTGAACGCGATACCCGTTCCCGACGACCTCGGAAAAAGCGTTGAAGCGGGGGTCAAACGGGCGGAATCGGAAAGGAGAAATATTATAATGAAGAAGGGTTTAGCCCGCAAAGCGGCGATAGCGGCTGCCTGCGCCGCGGTGATACTTGCCGCAAGCTTTACGGCAGTCGCGGCGTATGTCTCGCCGTATACAAAGGATGTTATGAGAAACAAAGCCTACGGCGCTGCGCTCGAATTTGCCGTTGCACACGCCGACAGCGAGGAGCAGAGCCAAAGCATCGCAGAAATGCTTATCGGAGGCTTGGATTACGACAGGTCGGCGGAGGAATCATCGGTTAATTTCGGGCTCGATGGGCTCGCGCCGATATATAACGTCGGCTTCAAGGTCGCGGGGTTTGAATACGATATTCAGGTCGACGCGAAGACATTTGAAGTAGTGAGCTACGAAAGAAATGCCGATGAAGGCTGGGAGGAGCATCTATCAGACGTTAAGAACAGCGACGAAATGCCATCCGCAGAGCCGCTTACTCCGGTCGAAGCTCAGTTTATAGCTCAGGACTGGTTTGGGCTTTATGACACCGCAAACTGCGGCGACGGCTCGCTTTCGGCGTCGGTATACCCCGAAAAGAAGGAAATGAGCGTAGAGATCACCCATGGCGGATATATCTATCAATGCGCCGTCGATTCCGAAACGGGCGAGGTCTCGAAGGCTTCGATAACCGAGGAAAAGGGCAAAAAAGCCGACAGGCACAGGCACGAGCCGAGCAGCAAATATATCGGTCTTTACAGGGCGAACCGAATCGTCTTGGAGGAATACAGCCTGAAATACAGCCCTTACGACTACTTCAACGGCGACAATATGTATTATATGGCGCTCAGCTTCGTTGCAAAGACCCAGACGAGGGGAGACAAGACCTTTGAAAGCGGCTACGGCACCGACGTTTATTTGGCAGTGCTCCAGCTGAGGGAAACTTCTATACGCGCGGAAATCGTCATCGATGCGCGAACCGGAGAGGTCATTTCAAACAAGGTCGTCACGGAATAGGCATACAGATTTTATCCCCCGAACTTTCGGGGGATAATTTTTTATATTTTTTTAAATTTTTATCAAAAACCCCTTGACAGCGTAACAATGTTATGTTACACTCATGACAGTAACATTGTTACGCTCATACGAAAGGAGGCAAATATGCAGGAGCTTATCTCGAAAAAAGAGCTGCTCGAAAAATACGGGATATCCTACGGAACGCTCTACCGCTGGAAGCGAATGGGGCTGATTCCCGAGGAATGGCTTGTAAAGAAGTCGACCTTTACAGGTCAGGAGACATTTTTCAACCGCGAGCTCATATGCAGAAGGGTAGAGGAGATACTTTCGAAAAAGGATTCCGTCCCGCTCGAGGAGCTCGCACGGCAGCTCGTTGAAAAGCGGGCTGAGTCGCCGACTGTGAAGGTGACTACAAAATACGGCGACGCGGTATTTTATCTTTCCGACATCACCGATATAACCGTATCGGCGAACGGCGGCAAAACAAGCATTTTAGAGGCGGCAAAGAGCGCCGCTGAGCAACATTGAGGAGGTAAATTTATGGGAAACATTCATATTTCGGGGAGCGGCAAGGTAAGCGCCGAGGGAAACTATTACGAAGACGTTCATATTTCCGGCTCGGGGAGAATAGACGGAAACCTGCGCTGCCGTTCGGTTCACGTCAGCGGCTCGGGGCATTTTAACGGAAACGCCGTCTGCGAGGAGGAGATAAGGATATCCGGCTCGGGGCATTTTGAAAAAAGCGTCGAATGCGGAAGCTTTTCCGTATCGGGCTCGGGGCATATCGAAAACGACCTTAAATGCAAAGACTTCAAATCATCGGGCTCGTCGCATATAAAAGGAAGCGTAAGCTGCACCGAAGCTGCGATCTCGGGGTCGGTACAAGTCGAAAAGGATATGACCGGCGAGAATATCAGGATAAGCGGCGGCTCAAGCATACACGGGCTTCTGAACGCCGAAAACATCACCATATTGCTCTACGGCAAAAACACCGTCGGAGAGATAGGCTGCACGAAGCTTGACGTCGGAATAAGCAATAACAACAGCGGGTCGCTGCGCATAGGACCGTTTTCGTTCGGCTCAAAAAACAAAGGAGAACTCGTTTGCCCGATAATCGAGGGCGACGAAGTAAGCCTTGTTAATACGACGTCGAACGTAGTCAGAGGAAAGAACGTCAGGATCGGTCCCGACTGCGCGATAAAGCGGGTAGAATACAGCGAAAGCATCGAGGTCGACAGCTCGTCAACCGTCGGAGAACAGGTGAAAATATGATAAATATACGGCATGGCGGGCGCCATGCCGTCTTTTTTATGTATCGAACCGAAATACGTTCGGCACTGAGTCGTGACCGAATGTTTTTACCGCCATTCTGTACATAGCCTTAGCGTGAATCCTGTCGTGCCAAATAAAGCGCCTCAATACTTTTCTCAATGACCATTCTTCGTCATAACTGCCGAGAAAGACCGTGTTTTTAAGAAAATCGGGGCGGTTTTCGAACGAAGCAAATCCGCGCTCTCTGCAAGATAAAATGTCGCCTTCGCCGTCCGCAGGAACATCGATCTCGCCAAAGTAATAGCCGTTTACGCTCTTTGTGTGTTCATACATCTCAAAGGCAGTGCGTGGAGCCCGACCGTAGAATGTTTCTCTTACAGGCAGACAGCTTTTGTTTTTATCGGGTACAGCCTGAAAAAGCGTCAAAAAATCCTGCGCCGATTTAAGGGCGAGCGCTTTCAGTTCCGCATATTCAGACATACTCAACTCTTTTCTTTCGCTGTCAAAAATGACATCCGAATCGGCGTCGCAAACGGTGAGCTCCGACTGCTTTTCCTGAATTATCTCGGCTTCAAGGGCATCCGGCGCCGAAGCGCCTTTCCATCTTAAATATGATCTGATTTCGGCAGGCATTTTTTGAAGCGCGGAATCTTTAGAAGCGCCCCGTGTAAACGCTCCGACAAAGTTATCCGCAAACAGCAGGCTGTCGCCGCCGTTGTGTTCCCATACGCATTTAATTATCACGGCTGTCTCTCCTTTAACGATATCTTATAGCGAGATTATACCACAAAAATTTCAAGAAATCAAATACAGGCAATTTTTGAATATATTCCTGCAAAAATTTGCTTATTTGTATTGATATTTTGTAAACCTTATGATAAAATAATTTCAGGAGCGGGGAGGGGAGTTTATGGCGAAGCCGAAGAAAAAAGTCGGAAGACCGAACAGAATCGTCTACAACCTCGGCTTCGGCGCGCTTCGGGCATATTTTCGCATATTTATAGGAACGCGGTTTAAATTCGACCGCTCGGGGCTTGCTGATTTGAAGCAGGGTCCCGCGCTGATAATCGCTCCTCATATTTCGGGAATAGACCATATTTGCGTCGGAATTGCCTGCAAAAAATATCTGCCGACTTTCGTTCTCAGCGAACATCTCTTCGCAAAGCCGCTGATAAGGTGGATACTCACTCACCTCGGGCATGTGATATCAAAAAAGATGTTCTGCGCCGACGCGGGAACGATAATGGGAATCCTCCGCGCGAAATCCGAGGGGAACGTAATAGTCCTTTTCCCCGAGGGAAGAATGAACGCAGTAGCGCATACTTTTCCCGTAACGCCCGGGACTGCGGAGCTTGTAAAGCGGCTTGAAATACCGGTCTATTGCGTAACATCGACCGGAGCTGCGCTCGCCGACCCGAAGTGGTATAAGGGCTTCAGAAAGGGGCTTGTAACGGTCTCGACCTCGAAGGTTTTTTCAGCCGAGGAGATCAAAGAGCTTTCTGTCGAAGATATCGACAGCCGCCTATCGGAAGTCATCTTCCACGACGACGAGATATCCGCCGCGGGGAGAAGATACCCCGCCAAAGACACCGTAAAGGGGCTCGACGGCGTTTTGTATAAATGCCCCGAATGCGGCAGCGAGTTCACCCTGAAAGCCGAGAATTGCAGGGTTTCCTGCACCTCCTGCGGCTTCGAGACCGAGCTGAAAGACGATTTTCGCTTTACAAACGGCAGAATGCGCTCTATAAACGAGTGGTTCTATTGGCAGCTCGACGGGCTCGATATCGGCGGAGCTATGGAGGACGATATCAGAATTGGAGCCGTCGGGAAGGACGGAAATATGGATTTGAGCGCGGGAGAAGGGCATCTGTATCTCGACCGCGAACGGCTCAGGCTGTCGGGAAGTGTCTTCGGTGAAAGCGTTGATTACAACGTCGAGCTATCTATTCTCGGCGGAACGCCATACACCCCGAACAAGGAATTTGACATTTACCGGAAGAAAAAGCTCCTTTATCTTCAGCCGACCGACCCGCGTGCGGTCGTAAAATGGGTGACGTTTATCGACAAAGCCGTCGCCGAAAAGCGGGGAATAAAGCTTCATTAGTTGAATCGCGCGAAAGCGCTTCAAAATATCACTTATGTCAGAATTAAAAATGGAGGAAATCATTATGTACGAATTTATTTCAATCGTTACAACCATCGTTCTCAAGCTGATTTATGCGGCGCTTATCGTTGCGGGAGGATTCATCATCGCCTCGATTCTCTCGAATCTCATCAAAAAGAGCAAAAAATTAGAGCTCAGCGCAAAGAGCTTTGCCGCAAGCTTTGTTTCGATTGCCGTAAAAATCTTGGCTGTTATTTCGGCGCTCTTCTCTCTCGGAGTTCCCGCGGCTTCGTTCGTTACCGTCCTCGGCTCCGTCGGACTTGCTGTAGGTCTTGCCATGCAGGGCGCGCTTTCAAATCTTGCCGGCGGAATACTCATCGTAGTCTTCCACCCGTTTAAGATTGGCGACTACATCACCGTAAGCGGTCAGACCGGCGTTGTTCAGAACATCTCCGTTTTCTACACTACCATCATCAACGACGACAACGTTACCGTAACCCTGCCCAACGGCACCCTTACGAATGCGGCGATCGTGAATACCTCGGTTGTCGCCAACAGAAAGATGACCTTTGAATACGCGCTTCCCTACAATACCGATATCGAAGCCGTAAGGAACATTCTCGTTTCCACCGCCTCCGCCAACGAAAAGGTCCTCAGTCAGCCCGTCCCGACCGTTACCGTAACCTCTCATACCGCCGCCGCAGTCAATGTTAAGCTTGTCGCCTGGGTCGCGGGCACCGATTACGGCAGGACCGTCGCCGAGCTCAACGAGCAGATCAAGAACGCCTTCGATTCCAACAATATTGCTCGCGCGTAATACAAACCGTTCGGAGGCATATTATTGATATGAAAAAAGCAGTCGGATACCTGATTTTTATAGCTCTTGCCGCTCTGAGCGCGCTGTCGTATCAGCTTTTCATCTTTCCGAACAGCTTCGCACCTGCGGGCTTCAACGGCATAGCGACAATGATTCAGCATCTGTTCGGCATAAACGTGGGATACCTCTCTCTCATAATCAATATCCCTCTGATAATAGCGGTCTTTATCCTTGTGAATAAGGACTTCGCCGTAAATACGCTCGTATATATCCTTACCTTCTCGGGAACGCTTATCGTTTTGGAGAAGGTCGACCTCAGTGCGCTGATGTATCAGACCGACACCGGAACGAGCACAATTTTAGGACCGCTCGTTGCGGGTATCCTCGGCGGCGGCATACTCGGCGTTGCATTTATGATGAACTGCTGCTCCGGCGGAACTGAGCTCGTTGCGGCGCTTATCCACAAATATAAGCCCTCATACGACTTCGTATGGGTCACTTTTGTGCTCAACGCTGCGGTCGCCGTCATCTCGTTCTTCGTATACGGTTTCAAATTCGAGCCGGTCATACTCTGCATTCTCTACTGCTACTCTCAGAGCGTCGTCAGCGACAAGATGCTCAAGGGCAACAGAGAGGCGATAAGGTTTGAAATCGTTACCGATTACCCCGAGGAGATTTCAAAAGAAGTCATCGAGACGCTCGGGCATTCCGCAACGCTGATCAGCGCCGAGGGCTGCTATACGCACAACAAGAAGAATATGCTCATCTGCGTAGTCAATAAGCATCAGCTTGTTCAGATGAAGCAGATACTCGCGAAATATCCCGATACCTTCGCAAACGTTTCCACCGTAAGCTATACTATCGGAAGATTCAGATATCCGAGAGAAAACAGCTCGACCGTAAGTTGAGCCAAAAGGAGACAGATATGGACAAGAACAGCTTTGCCGTTACCCCGCCTATGGGTTGGAACAGCTACGACTATTACGACACCGCCGTTACCGAGGCGGACGTCCGCGCAAATGCGGAATATCTTGCTAAAAATCTCAGAAAATTCGGCTGGGAATATGTCGTGATAGATATAGAATGGTATGCCAACGAAGCCGGCACCAAGCGCGACAGATATCAGTATATCCCGTTTGAATTCCTTGAAATGGACGAGTATTCCCGCCTCCAGCCGAGCCCTTCAAGATTCCCGAGTTCAAAGGGAGGAAAGGGCTTCAAGCCGCTTGCGGATTACGTCCACAGCCTCGGGCTCAAATTCGGGATACACATTATGCGCGGCATTCCCCGAAATGCGGCGCATAGGCACCTTAAGGTCCTCGGCACCGACGCCACTGCCGACGAGATAGCCAACCCGTCCTCGATTTGCGGCTGGAATCCCGATATGTACGGCGTTCACCATAACGCCGACGGTCAGGCGTATTACGACTCGATAATATCTATGTATGCCGACTGGGGCGTTGACTTTATTAAGTGCGACGATATCTGCGACAGCTGGATGTACGGCGGGAAATTCTTCTCGGGCTGGGAGGAGACAAAAATGCTCCGCCGCGCGATAGATAAATGCGGGCGGGAAATCGTCCTAAGCCTTTCGCCCGGACCCGCGCATATCGACCTTGCGTGGCACTACTCTGAAAATGCGAATATGTGGCGCATAACCGACGACTTCTGGGACAGATGGGGCGATCTCAAAAATATGTTCTGGCGCTGCGAGCAATGGCAGGACCACGTTAAAGAGGGCTGCTGGCCCGACTGCGATATGCTTCCTCTCGGGAAAATCGGCAAGGGTCACTTCGGAGAATACGACTGCCGGTTCACCTTTGAGGAGCAAAAGACAATGATGACGCTTTGGTGCATCTTCCGCTCGCCGATGATGATAGGCGCCGAGCTTACAAAGCTCGACGAAAAAACTCTCGCGCTTCTCACCAACGCCGATATCCTTGAAATGCTTAAAGACGGCAGGGGAGTCCAGATAAGAAGGACCGACTCCGACGCGGTATGGCTCAGCGAGGGGAGCGAGTGCCTAAGAATCGCGCTCTTTAACCTCTCGGACGAAGCTGCGGAGGTATCTGCCGATATCGCAAAAATCGCAGATTACAGCTCGGCTCCCGTTGAGCTTTGGGGCGCTGAGCCCTGCAAGCTCGACAAATGCAGGATAACTGCCGAAGTCCCGCCGCACGGCGTAAGGATATACGGCTTCGGAAAATAAAAAACAGCCGCTCTTGAAATAAGAGCGGCTCTGATTTTACCAGCGCTTTTTCGGTCCGAGGACGCCGTCGGTGAAGTCTCCGACGACCTCGCGGAGCCATTCGATGCTGTCTTGGACCCAGTTCGGAGTGCGGTTGCAGCACCAGTCGCGGTTGTTGAGCTGTGGGTCGCAGGTCGAGAAGCCGTGGTTGGCGTAGGAGTAGATATGCGACTCAAAAGGCACGCCGGCTTTTTCGAGTGCATTCAAAAAGTTGAGCGAATCGGATATCGGAACGCAGTCGTCGTTGCGCGAGGCAAACACAAAGCAGGGGCAGGTCGTTTTATCGACAAAGTCGCAAGGGTCGGGAGACGTCGGGTTCCAGCGCTTGTGCGTAGAGATGACCGGATAGCCGAGAATTGCCGCGCGGGGCTTTCTCGACGAAGCGGTCGCAGCGCAGGCTGCAAGATGCCCGCCCGCTGAAAAGCCTATTATCGCGATCCTGTCGGTGTCGACATGCCATTCCTCGGCACGCTCCTTTATAAGGTCTACAGCGGCTTCGTAATCTTTAAGAGGATTGTCCCAGACCTTGTTTTCCTTGACGGAATAGCGAAGAACAAACGCCTGATATCCCGCCTTGAGGTAGGCAAAAGCGACGGGGTCAGCCTCTCTTGAGGAACAGTAGTCGTAGCCTCCGCCCGGAATAACTATCATCGCGGGGCGCTTTGTCATTCCCTGAAATTCACCGCCCGCGCCCTGGATATAAGCGGTAAGGGTAACGTTTCTTTCGCTGTTGAGTGTGATTTCGTAAGCTTTCATAAAATGATACCATCCTTTCACAGTCTTCGGTATCATTATAAACCCGCTGAGCAAAAAGGTCAATATCCGTCGGAAATAATATAGTCCTCGGCGACGTCTTTTAAATGGCAGGGCGACAGCCCGAGGCGCTCGCAGAGCTTTGCAAACGCCTCCGCCTTATTCTTGGACACTGTGATATCCGGCACGACGGCAATTAGCTCGCCGGCGCAGTTGAATGCCGCAACGCCGTAGGCTGAGTATTCTCCGGTTTCTGGTTCTCGTATCTCCTCAAAAATTCTGTAGCGAGTCATATTATTTCTCCGACGCAAGTAGTTAAAAGCAGGACGGCCGGTGTGGGATAATCTTAGAATATCGCCGCAAAAGCGGCTTGTCAGTCGAAATATGTCGCCGAGAAAAAATTTGTAAAAATAAACACAAAAAGCTTGACAACGCGGCGTTCTGATGATATAATAAATCTCGCGCTTGAAAAAGCATATACGCGGGTGTAGTTCAATGGTAGAACTCCAGCCTTCCAAGCTGGTCGCGTGGGTTCGATTCCCATCACCCGCTCCAAATCGCGGCGCACCACTCAGGCTCGCCGCGAATTTTTATAAACTGCGTCTTTAGCTCAGTTGGATAGAGCAACTGCCTTCTAAGCAGTAGGCCACTGGTTCGAGTCCAGTAAGACGCGCCAATCGCGGGAGCATTTTTGCCCCGCGATTTTTTGCAATAAAAGACCTGCATCAAAACGGTGCAGGTCTTTGTTTATTCTTCGGAATCGTCATCGCGCTTTGGCGCTTTAAAGTTAGCAAGAGGGGAGTTCTCAGCCGCTTTTTGCCTGTCGCTGTCCGATAGGTGAGTATAGATTTGCGTCGTCGCGACGCTCTTATGCCCCAAAATATCCTTTAAGACCATCGGGTCGGCACCGCCGTATTCATACATCAGCGTTGCGGCGGTATGGCGGAGCTTATGGGTCGATAAGCCGAGGTTTCCGAGACCGGCGCGCCTGAGCTGGTCCTCAACGATGCGCTGAACACGGCGCTTTGAGAGTCTTGTATGGTGGTTGGTTTTTCCGGAAAGAAATATGGCGTTTGGCTCAATCTGGGATTTCGGTCTCACGGCGATATAGTCGTTTAAAGCGGCGATACAGGCGTCGTTTATGTAGATTATGCGCTCTTTCTGACCCTTGCCGAAAACTCTGAGGGTCCGCGCAGACTCGCTGTAGTCGTTTAGATTCAGCCCGACAAGCTCACTCAGGCGCATTCCGCAGTTGAGGAAAAGCGTTATAATGCAGAAATCGCGCTTTTGGTTGTGGCTCTCGATACTCGACAGCAAAGTTTCGCTCTGTTCGAGTTCAAGGAATTTCGGGAGCGTCTGCGGAGCCTTCGGGTGTTCGAGCTGCTCAACCGGATTGCGGGATATCAGCATAGCTTTCGAGCAGAGATATTCGTAAAACTGCCGCAGGGAAGAAGTTTTGCGCGAGCGCGCTGCTGAGTCGTTTCCGCGAACGTCCATAAGGAAGTTCATATATTCGTAGGCGCCCATAAGCGTGAAGCTCTCAAGATAAGACAGCGGAACGTCGGCAATCTTGATCTCGTCAAAAGGAGTACCTTCGGGAACGTCGCCGTGGGAAAGCTTCAGATAGCGCAAAAAGGTGCGCAGGTCGATGTAATACTGTTCCTCGGTGAGCTCGGTGTGGTTTCTGATAACGCGGACGTAAGTCAGATAGTCGCGGAGATACTGGGGGCAGTCATTTTTATATTCAGCCTTCAAGGTTATCGGTCCTTTCGGAATTTCTGATTAAAGTATACCACAGCAGCGGGAAAAAATCAAGCTGCACAACGGAAGGGTGACATACGGCGAAGGGACTGTCGAAAGCGGTAAATATTACGCACTGTATTCGATTTTTGCGGTTTTCACTCCCCTGATGTGCGCAAAATTTTTATTTTGCGCACATCCGTATGTCTTTCAACAGTTTTCAACAACTCAACAAAACGCCCTCCCCCGAACCCTATCCAAACAAAAAACGACCCGCAAAAGCAGGTCGTTTTTAATGTATTTTTATTTCAGCTCGACTACAGTAACACCGTCTTCGCCTTCGCCGTAAACGCCTTTGCGCGACGACTGAACCGAAGGATGCATTCTGAGATGATTTCTGACCGCTGTCTTGAGCGCGCCGGTCCCTTTGCCGTGTATCACGGTTACTACCTTGTTCCCGCTCATCAGCGCTCGGTCGATGAACGCGTCGAGCTCGTAGAGACCTTCGTCGACGGTGTACCCTCTGATATCAAGCTCGAGCTCTGCTTTGCGTGTCGCACGGCTCTCAACGGTTTTTCCGACGCCGCTCTTCGGCTGGATTTTCTTGTTGTTAAATGTTACCTCTTTTTCGACAAGCCGCAGCTTTGAGACCTGGACCTTGGTCTTCATAATTCCGACCTGGACCATAACGAAGCCGCTCTGGTCCGGCGGAGATATAACTATCCCCGTTTTGTTTCCGTCGACTATTACAACGTCATCCCCTTTTTTCAGCGGTCGCGGCAGAACATACGTTTCACCCTGCTCCGAAAGCTTGGCGGCTTCGTCGTAGAGCTCGTTTATTCGGCGCTTATACTGCATTTTTTCGTCGGAAACGTGCTTCGAGAATTCCTCTTTATCCTTGGCTTTTCTGAGGTCTTCTAACTCGTCCATAAGCTGCGCCGACTGCCTGCTCACGCGCTCTATTATCGAGCGAGCCTCGCGCTTCGCAAGCTCAACTTCTTTGTCCTTGGTCTCGGTGAGTTTTCGGCGCTCCTCTGCGATCTCATTTCTCAGGCGCTCGGTCTCGGTACGGTACTGCTCCGCGAGCTTTTCGTTCTTTTCGAGCTGTTGGCGCGTCGCTTCGAGGTTATCGAGTATCTTTTCAAATCTCCGCGACTCCCCTGTCAGCATATCCTCCGCAGAAGCGATTATGTCTTTATCGAGCCCGAGGCGTGCGGATATCGCAAAGGCGTTGGATTTTCCGGGCGAGCCGATTATAAGCCGATAAGTCGGTTGCAGTGTTTTAACGTCGAACTCGCAGGAGGCGTTTTCTACGCCGTCGGTCTCGAGGGCATACATCTTTAGCTCCTGATAGTGGGTCGTCGTGACGAGCTTCGCGCCGAGCGACTTTATTCGCTCGATTATCGCAACTGCGAGCGCCGCGCCTTCAACCGGGTCTGTGCCCGAGCCGAGCTCGTCGATAAGAACGAGCGAGCGGTAGTCAACGGTGCCGAGGATTTCGACGACTTTGTTCATATGCGACGAGAAGGTCGAAAGGCTCTGCTCTATCGATTGCTGGTCGCCGATATCGACGAGTATCTTCTCGAAAACAGTGATTTTGCTGCCGTCTGAAACCGGTATCATAAGCCCGCACATCGTCATCAGAGTGAGGAGCCCGACGGTTTTGAGTATGACGGTCTTGCCGCCGGTGTTCGGTCCGGTGATGATTAAGCTGTCGAAATCCCCGCCGAGTTCGAAATCGACCGGCACGACCTTATTTTTGTCGATTAGCGGGTGGCGCGCTTTTTTGAGGACTATCTCGCCGTCGTCAGATATTGTCGGAATAGTCGCCGCCATCTTCGCACCGAGGTTTGCCTTTGCAAAATAGACATTGAGCTGTGCGCAGGCGGAAAAATCGGAGCTGAGCTGCTCGGCAAACGAAGCGCAGTCGGCTGAAAGCTCGTTTAAAATGCGCTCGATCTCGTCCTGCTCCTTGCCCTTTAAAATGGTGATCTCGTTGTTGGCTTCAACGACGGCGAGCGGCTCGATAAAGTAGGTCTGACCGCTGGCTGAGGTGTCGTGGACAAGCCCTGCGACTGCGCTCCTTCTGTCTGACTTTACAGGCAGGACATAGCGACCGTCCCTTATGGTGACGAGGCTCTCCTGCAAAAAGTCCTTCGCGTCGGCGGATTTTATTATTCTGTCGAGGCTGTCGCGTATCTTCGCGCCCGCGTTGACTATCTTTCGGCGGATAGACGCGAGCTCGGGGCTTGCGTTGTCGCTTATTTCGGTCTCGCTCACCACTGCGTTGGTGATTTTTTCGAGAAGATGCTTGTTGTCGAAGAGACATTCAAAGAGGTAATCGAGCTTTAAATCGCCCTCAAGCTGCCGCCTCCAGGACAGCAGCGCTTCGGTCTGAGTGAGGACCTTTGCAACGTCAAGAAGCTCTTTAAGGCTGAGCTGGGAGCCGCTCTTTGCGTGGTTGGCAATGCTTGCGACGTCGGCGAAACCGAAGAAGCTCGGGCTTCCGATTTTAGTGCAGGCGCTGTAAGCGTCGAAGGTTTTTTCTACCTCTCGGCGCACTGTATCGGTATCGGTGCTCGGCTCGATTTCCGAGGCCATCCGCCTTGAAGCGTCGTTAGAGCACTCCGCAACAAGCATTTCAAGGATTTTATGTAATTCAAGAGTTAAATAATGTTCGTTCATCTGCATTACCCATTCTGTAGTGATTTGTAAAAGTCGAGCGTTAAAAAATGCCTATCGAGCTGAATTTCGGCGTAGCGCTCGGTTATCTGAGATATCAAAGGAAGATATTCCTTCGGGACGTTCAGGTTAAAGAGCTTCTGCATATCGGTCAGGGCTATGAAGCGGACGTAGTGAAGAAGCTTTTCATCTAAGATCTCGACGTCGTGAAGGTCGCGCGAGCCGAAGCAGTTTTCACAGTAGAGCCGCCCGCCCTTAAGGTCGAACTGCATATACGGCGCAGTATATTTAAGACACTCGCAGCAGCCGATAAGGTTGGGAATGAGTCCTATTTCCGAAAGGAGCCGAAGCTCGAAAATCGACTTTAAAAGAAGGTCTTCCCTGTTGTTTTGGGTGAGAAAGTGAAGAGAATTGAGGATAAGGCGCAGGACTTCGGAGTTGGAGCGCTCCTGAGTTGCGACATAAAGCGTCATTTCGGCAAAGTAATTCGCAAGCGCAAATTTCTCTATGTCGGAGCTGACACCGTAAAAGGTCCTTATCGGCTCGGCGCTGTTTAGGATATATCTTCCGCCGCTCTCCGAAAGGCAGTATTCGGCGTAGCAAAAGCTGTGCGAAACCGAGGCGTTTTTGGCGTTCTGCTTCTTTACTCCCCTCGCCAAGACCTCCAAAAGCCCCGCGCCGTCGGTCAGAATATCCAGAAACTTGTCGTTTTCACCGAGGCTTCGCTCCCTCAGAACCAGACCTTTTGTTGTCAGCATTTTTCTCACCGTTCTGTTTGTATCTGATATATGCTATATAATCCGAAATCTTTCCGGTTTCTTCAAATTTATTCCAGAGCTCGTCCATTTTGACACCGTACCTTTATGAAAATTTGTCACAAAAATATGGTGAGCATTAACGGGCGGAATATGAATGGTAAAATCAGTCGCTCGAAAGTCCGAAGTTTTTGATAAGCGCCTCGCGGTTGCGCCAGTCCTCTTTTACCTTTACCCAAAGCTGCAAATTTGTCTTTATCATAAAGAACTTTTCGAGGTCTTTTCGCGCAAGAGTCCCCGCCTGCTTGAGCATCGCGCCCTTCTTGCCGATGATTATTCCCTTGTGGGATTCCTTTTCGCAGTAGACCGTCGCGGAAATATCCAAAACTGCTTCGCCTTCCTTGGTGTCGTGCTCGCTCATAGAATCCACTCCGACTGCTATTCCATGAGGGACCTCGTCGGTCAGAAGCTCAAGGAGCTTTTCGCGGATTATCTCGGAGGCGATCACCCTCTCGGGCTGGTCGGTGAACTTTCCGTCGGGGAAGTAGTGGGGTCCTTCGACGGCGTATTTTTTGAGCTGCTCCAAAATTATATCCAGCCCGTCTTTTTCAAGCGCGGATATCGGTATAACTGCGTCGAAATCGCCGAGAGAAGCATATTCCGCGATTATCGGAATAAGGTCCTCCTTGTTTTCAAAGAGGTCGACCTTGTTGACTATAAGCACTTTAGGCGTGTTTTTCGATATCTTGCGGAGCAGGGCTTTTTCCTGCTCCCCTGCCCTTTTTTCGGCGTCGACGACTAAAAGCACGGCGTCGATAGAACTCACCGAGCTGTCGATAGCCTTTATCATATGCGATGCGAGCCTGTCCTTTTCGCGGAGGATCCCCGGAGTGTCGATAAAAACGAGCTGAGTGTCGCCCTCGGTCAGAACGCCGGTTATCTTCGTCCTCGTGGTCTGGGGCTTAGAGCTTACGGCGGCTATCTTCTCGCCGATGAGGGCGTTTAATAGCGAGGATTTCCCCGCGTTCGGGCGCCCTAAAATGGTTATAAACGCGCTTTTTGTCATATTATCATTCCCTTGTCAGTCCGATTTTTTGAAGTATGATCTTCTCGTGGGCGCGCATAACGTCGCCCTCCGATTCGTCGATATGGTCGTAGCCCAAAAGGTGGAGCATTGAGTGTACGGTAAGAAAACCTACCTCGCGCTCAAAGCTGTGTCCGTATTCTTTAGACTGCTCCTCCGCCCTTTCGAGGCAGATGACTATGTCGCCCAAAAGACGGCAGCCGCTGTCGTAATCGGTTTCATAAACGCCGTTCTGTCCGAGCGGGAAAGAGAGCACGTCGGTAACGCGGTCTACCCCGCGGAAATCGCGGTTGTATTCGCGTATCTTCGCCTTTCCGACGAGCGAAACATCTACAGATGCATCGTCGGAAAAGCTTTCACATTCGAGCGCGGCTTCGCAGCAATCGCGGATAAGCTTCTTTAAAGGTTCGGTGACGCTGTATTTGCGCTGGCGGTTGTAAATGCTTACGGAAATCATCTTCTCTTCGCCCTTTCGCTGTTATACTGCTCATATGCCTTTACGATGTCCTGAACGAGCTTATGCCTTACAACGTCCTTTTCGGTGAAATTGTTGATGCCTATATCCTTGACGTTTT
Organism: uncultured Clostridia bacterium; assembly: GCA_947627875.1. Classification (GTDB taxonomy): domain Bacteria; phylum Bacillota; class Clostridia; order Oscillospirales; family Ruminococcaceae; genus Faeciplasma. Next base: position 207,002 of record CANQXS010000001.1, on the reverse strand, counting down.
TAAGGACCTTTACCGCCTCAACAAGTCCGGAATTCCGAGGATTCGGAAGGTCGATCTGGGTCACGTCGCCGGTTATCACCATTTTAGAGTTGAAGCCGAGGCGGGTGAGGAACATCTTCATCTGCTCGGGCGAAGTGTTCTGAGCCTCGTCGAGGATTATGAAGGAATCGTCGAGGGTGCGTCCGCGCATATAGGCAAGCGGCGCTACCTCTATCGACCCGCGCTCCTGGAGCCGCGCAAAGGTCTCGGCGCCGAGCATCTCGTAAAGGGCGTCATAGAGCGGTCTGAGATAAGGGTCGACCTTATTCTGAAGATCGCCGGGCAGGAATCCTAACTTTTCCCCGGCTTCAACGGCAGGGCGCGTTAAGATTATTCTGTTTACGGTATGCGCCTTGAAAGCGCGGACAGCCATCGAAACCGCCAAAAAGGTCTTTCCGGTTCCCGCAGGTCCTACCCCGAAGGAAATGGTGTTGGCGTTTATCGAGTCGATGTATTTCTTCTGACCCAAGGTCTTGGGCTTGATGATTTTTCCGCTTACGGTTACGCAAATTCCGCCGTCGGAGAGACCTGCAATCTCGTCGGCATCGCTCTCGTCTGCCATCGAGATAAAATATCTGACCTGCTGCTCGGTGATGCTCTCGCCGCGCTCAGCGACCTTGAGCAGACCGTTAATGCAGGTATATGCCTTATCAACATCTCTGTCTGGACCGGTTATCCTTATGTCTCCGCCGCGGCTGAGAATATCGACCCCGAGCTCGGACTGTATTATTTTGATGTTGCCGTCGTAGCTGCCGAAAAGGTTCAGCAGCAAGTCCATATTCGTAACGGCTATAGATTTTTCCGACATTTGGTGTATCCTTTCGTTTTAACGACCTTGTATTCGTGCTTCTTCGATTATTATAGCAGAAGCCGCCGGATAATTCAATATCCCGCGGCAAAAATCCCGTAAAAAGCTTATTTTATATATATTTCGGACGGCGTCCCTATCTCGCCTTCGAGAATGTAGTCAACAATCAGCGCAACGCCGTCCTCCGAGTCGCATTCCTCTACCCTTCTGTCGATGACCGTTACACCGTCAAGAATTTCGTTTTCGTAGTTTTCAAGCCGCTTGTAAAGCTCGCTGAGCGCCTCGGCGGTCGAATATGTCTTCACATCGCCGCGAAGCTCGGTATATTCCCGCGTAGTAACCGAAATCGGAAGTGTAAACCCGAACAGCTTTACAGGCGTTGTTAAGCTCCTTACGGAATACTCGGCGTCTGGGTCGAGGATATCCCCTGGCAGCGGGAGCTCGAGCTCGAAAAGATTGAGGCTTCTGCGGTAAAAAACATCCCCCTGTGAGACGACTTCCTCGGTATATTTCTGTTCAATCGTTATGCTTTCCTCGTATCTTCCGGTTATTCGCGCGTAGGAATGGCAGAGCCTCGGCGGGTCTTCGCCGCGCTCTATCCTGCCGCTTACGAGCGTCTGACCTTTATAAACGTCGTCGCCGATAAGGACCTCGAGCCTGCCGATCATTACCTCGGCGCTAACGACTACCGCGTCGTGAGAAGCGACGATGTCGCAGGGAACACGCCTGTTTTCTGCGTCTTTCGGCTTAAGCGTGGGCGTAGTGACGTTCACATATACCACCGAGCCGATGTTTCCTATCGAAGCCCAGGCGACGTTTTCGGACGACGAAAAGAGCTTGTTCGCAAGCTTAAAAAAGTTGAGCGAAGGGATATATGCCCCCGCGCGGAGACCCTCGTCGCTCAGGATCGAGCGTATCTCCTCGGTAACGGCTTCGTCGGTCACGCCCGTGATCTCGACCTTCATTACAATATTTGACAGCAAAAACAGCGCAGCAGCCGCAAAAACAGCACCGAATGCGAGACCGAATCTTTTGCGGTATTTTTTCAGTGTGAAAACCGCTCCCCTGCGGCTTATAACTTCGCATACGCAGCCTGCGCCTTCGCACAGCGACAGAACTTTTTTCTCGAATCTTCCGGAAGTCGTGAGATAGAGCGAGTCGGACTTGGCGTAAAGTGAAATTACTTTACAGGCTTTATAGAGCTTCTCGTTCATCAGGGCGACGTCGAAGCCGTCGATTTTAAATGATACCTCGCCGAAAATAAGAGCCTCAATCATCTTTTACGCCTGCCCTTTCCGTAAACTCGACCGAGGTTATCCTGCCGTTTATCCTGACTATTCCCTCTTTAAAGCTCGACATTTTAAGCTCTTCGCCCCAGATTGAAATATCGCCGTCGGCGGTTTTGATTCGCGCAAGGATCTCGTTGCATTCGTATACATGCGTTACGTTCTCTATAACGGCGCTGCGCCCTCCCGCGACGGTCACATAAACCTCGGTATAAGTGGCTCTGCGAGCCTTTTCGCGGAGCTTTTTCAATACTTCCGACATATTTTTGTCCCCCAAATCAATCAAATTTGCCTCGGTTAATTATACTCGTCTTATCTGCGGCATAGAATTTTCAAGACAAACTATTTTCGGGGTGAAGTCAATGAGAAAAAAGGTCGCCGATTATCTCGTTTTCGCGGCGCTTGCGGCGGTAGGCGTGATGCTGATATTAAAGCAGCGGGAGGTCTCGGAGGCGGTAACGGAATCGCTGGAAAGCTGCGCCTACAGGATAATCCCCTCGCTTTTTGCGATGACCGTTATCTCGGGGGCGATATCGAAAAGCGGCGTTGTTACACGCTTGATTCGGTTTAAAAGGCTCGACGCAGATATCCTGACGGCTTTTATCTTCGGAAACATCGGCGGCTATCCGGTCGGCGCAAAGCTGCTTGCAGAAACGGTCGACAGCGGGAGAATATCGCGCAGTGAAGCCGAGGAAGCTATATGCTTCTGCTACGGCTGCGGACCGGCTTTTGCGGCGGGAGTTGCGGGAGAAGCAGTATTCGGGCGCGCGGAATTCGGCATCGCGGCGCTGCTCGCGGTGATACTTTCAAACGCTACTATGTATGCCGTGTACCTGTTAAGGCATAGAAACGTGTCAAGCAAAAAAGCTTTACAGGTTTCCGGCTTCTCGACAAAGCTTATGACCGACAGCGTAAACTCAGCCGCCGGAGCGATGGTCGGGATATGCGCTATGATAGTATTCTTTTCAGCGCTCAAGGCGATTCTTTTCGCGTATTTTCCGTGCCTTTCCGAAGTAAAATACCTTGCCGCGATACTTGAAATTTCTAACATAGCGGGATTATCAACCTGTAAAGGCGTATCGCTTGTCACCGTGGCGCTGCTTCTCGGCTTCGGAGGGCTGTGCGTTATAATGCAGATATTCTCGGTCGCTGGCGGCAGCTTCGGGCTTACAAAATTCTGTGTTTCAAGGCTTATTGCTCTGCCCCTTACCGCGGGTTATGCATTTGTGATTCAGCGCCTCCTCGGCAGGCTCGGAATAGAAGCCGCGGCTTCAGAAAAAATAAGGCTGAGCCAAAGCCCGAGCCTTATTCCGGTTATTTGCGTTGCCGCGATGGTTTTTATAACGCTGAGCGAGCGGCGCGGCGTCAGCCGTTGATCTTCGAGAGGATTATCTCCTTCATTCTGCCGGGGTTTGCCCTGCCCTTTGAAGCCTTCATGCACTGTCCGACAAGGTAGCCGAGGGCGTTGGTTTTTCCGCCGAGATAGTCGCTGACCGACTTTTCGTTAGCCTTAAGGACTTCGTCGGCGATAGCTTCGAGCGCGGAGTCGTCGGACACCTGCGCAAGACCCTTTTCCTCGATTATCTTCTGAATGTCGGCGTCCTCTTTGACGATGATATCGAACACGGTTTTGCCCGCGGCGGTCGATATCTTTCCGCTGTCGATGAGCCCAACAAGCTCAGCCATCTTTTTGGGGGTGAGCTTGGTGTCTTCGATTGCGGTTCCCTCGTTCATAAACTTCGATATCTCGCCCAATATCCAGTTTGAAAGGAGCTTCGGCGACTTGCACCCCGCTTCGATGCACTTTTCAAAGAACGCCGACTTCTCGACAACGTCAACTATCATAGCGGCGTCGTAGTGGCTCAGACCGTAGTCGCGGACATAGCGCATTATCTTTGCGTTGGGAAGCTCGGGGAGAGTTCTCTTGAGCTCGTCGACCTTTTCCTGCGGCACGACTATAGTAAGAAGGTCGGGCTCGGGGAAGTAGCGGTAATCCTGAGCGTCTTCCTTGGTTCTCATAGAAACGCTTACGCCCTTCTGGTCGTCCCAGCGGCGGGTCTCCTGGGTAACGGTTCCGCCCGCCTCCAAAATCTCTATCTGGCGGTTGGCTTCGTAGTCGATGCCCCTGACGGCTGCCGAGAAGCTGTTTACGTTTTTCATCTCGCAGCGCGTACCGAAGGGCTCGCCGGGCTTATGGACCGACACGTTTACGTCGCAGCGGATAGAGCCCTCCTGCATCTTGCAGTCGGAAATGTCGATGTATTTGAGTATCGAGCGAATGGTTTCGAGATAGGCTTTTGCCTCGTCGGAGCCGCGCATATCGGGGCGGGAAACGATCTCGATGAGCGGAACGCCGCAGCGGTTGAAATCTACGAGAGAGCCGTCGAATTTATCGGAATGAAGGAGCTTTCCGGCGTCCTCCTCGATATGGATCCTTTCGACGCCTATGCGCTTCACCTCGCCGCCGTCCATTATAACGTCGAGATAGCCGTCGGCGCAGAGCGGGATATCCGCCTGAGATATCTGGTAAGACTTGGGAAGGTCGGGATAGAAATAGTTTTTGCGGTCCTGCTTGCAGATGCGGTTTATCTTGCAGTTGAGCGCATGACCCATTTTTATCGCGTATTCAACGACTTTTTCGTTGAGAGTGGGCAGCGTTCCCGGCATTCCGAGGCAAATCGGGCAGACCTGAGTGTTTACCTCAAGACCGAACGAGTTGCGGCAGCTGCAATATATCTTTGTCTTTGTGTTGAGCTCGGCGTGGACTTCAAGCCCGACGACGACCTCATATCCTTTAATCATCATAACGGTCCCTCCCTCAAATCTTCGGCTTAGCAAAGCCGCCGAAAGCGTTTTCGTGAGCAAAGGCGGCGTTGAGAATAGTCTGCTCGTCGAATTTTCTGCCGATTATCTGCATTCCGTAGGGCAGACCGCTCGCGGAATAGCCGCAGGGAACGCTTACGGCGGGCAGACCGGCGATATTGACGGTTACCGTGCAGATATCTGCGGCATACATAGCAAGCGGGTCGGAAACGCGCTCGCCGATTCTGAACGCCTCCGAGGGCGAAGTGGGAGTGATTATAACGTCGACTGACTTAAAGGCGTCGTCGAATTCCTGTTGGATGCGCTTCTGCAAAAGCTTCGCCTTTTTATAATAGGCGTCGAAGTAGCCGGAGCTTAAAACAAAGGTTCCGAGCATTATTCTGCGCTTTACCTCGCGCCCGAAGCCCTCGCTGCGGGTCTTTTCGTACATATCAATGAGCCCGTCGCAGTCTTTGGCGCGGTAGCCGTATTTAACGCCGTCAAATCTGGCGAGGTTAGAAGAAGCCTCGGCGCAGGCGATGATGTAGTAAGCCGAAAGAGCGTATTCGGTCGACGGGAGGGAGATTTTTGTAACCTTCGCTCCCCTGTTTTCGAGCTCTTTTACGCTCTTCATAACGGCTTCCGAGACCTCGGGCTTTATTCCCAGTCCGAAATACTCGGAGGGAATTCCGATTTTAAGACCGGATATATCTCCGCAAAGACCGTCGTAGAGCGAATTATAGCTCCTGCGGGCGCTCGTTGCGTCCATAGGGTCGCTGCCCTGAATTTCGTCCTGCAAAAGCGCCGCGTCGCGAACGCATCTTCCGAAAACGCCTATCTGATCGAGCGACGACGCGAACGCCACGAGACCGTAGCGCGAAACGCTGCCGTAGGTGGGCTTTAAGCCGACTACTCCGCAGAGCGAAGCGGGCTGGCGGATAGAGCCGCCCGTATCCGACCCGAGGGCAACGACAGCTTCGCCGCAGGCAACTGCGGCAGCCGAGCCTCCCGACGAGCCACCCGGAACGCAGTCGGTATCAAAGGGGTTTCGGGTGGTCTTGAAATAGGAATTTTCGGTCGAGGAGCCCATCGCAAACTCGTCCATATTGAGCTTGCCCGAAATAACGCAGCCCGCCGCGGCGAGCTTGTCCATAACCGTGGCGTTGAAAACGGGAACGTAGTTTTCGAGCATCTTCGAAGCGCAGGTCGTGGGAATGCCCTTGGTCGAGATATTATCCTTTATCCCGATGGGAATGCCCGCAAGGCGCGAAGCTGCTTTGCCCGAGGCTATGAGCCTATCGGCTTCGTCTGCGGCTTTAAGCGACATTTCGCGGTCGGTATAAAGGTAGGCTGATACCTTTCCGTCGACCTCGTCAACCCTGTCGAGGACCGATTCGGTGAGCTCGCGGGAAGATATCTTTTTTGCTCTGAGCATTTCGGAGAGTTCATAAGCGCTGTATTCGTAAAGCTTCATATTATGCCCTCCTTATTCAACCGTTTTCGGCACGACTACGCACCCCGCGACTACCTTCGGCGCGTTTTTGAGTATCTCGTCGCGCGGTATCTTGTCGGAAACGACCTCGTCGCTCCGAAGAGCCATCGCGTTGTCGGGGTCGACCGTGAGCTCGTCCTCTATATCCGGCATCGATTCTACCATCGCAATAATGTCGGACATTTCCTTTTCGTATCCCGAAAGCTCGTCCTCGGAAATTCTGAGCCGCGAGAGCTTTGCAATATGCCTGATGTCAATATCCATAATTATCCTCCGAATAAAAATTTGGATTGCTAATCTTCTATTATACTCAAAAGCTCGGCTTCGTCAATAACCTTTATTCCGAGCTCGCGCGCTTTTGTGAGCTTTGAGCCCGCGTCGTCGCCGGCAAGAACGAAGTCGGTCTTTTTTGATACGCTCGATTTTACAGTCCCGCCGTTGCGCTCGATGAGTGCCTGAGCCTCGTCGCGCTTCATAGTCGGCAGAGTGCCGGTGATGACGAACGACTTTCCTTCGAGCTTGTCCGAGCTTGCGGCTTTTTGGTATGAGGTGTTGACCCCAAGCTCCTTGAGCTCACGAACGGTTTTTATCATATGCGGCTCTCTGAACGCCTCTACGACCGCTTCCGCGGTAAGTCTGCCGAAACCGTCGATGCTCTCGATTTCCTCGACCGACGCCGAAAGAATGGCGTCGATGTCTCCGAGCCTGTCGCAAAGTAGCTTTGCCGAAGCGGAGCCGATATTTTTAATTCCGAGACCGCAGAGCAGCCTGTCGAGAGAATTTGATTTTGAGCTTTCTATCGCATTTATCAGGTTCTCGGCGGATTTTTTCTTATATCCTTCAAGCGAGAGAAGGTCGCCGACGGTGAGCCTGTAGATATCGGAAACGGACTTAATCAGCCCGCTCTCATAGAGCGCTTTCGCCTTTTCGGGACCGAGCCCGTCGATGTTCATAGCGGGCTTTGAGGCAAAGTAGATTATCCTCCTGAGGACTTGCGCGGGGCAGTCGATATTGGAGCACCTCAGCGCGCTCTCGCCCTCGTCGCGGACGGCTTTCGAGCCGCACACCGGGCATATCTCGGGGAGCATATATGGCTCGCCCGAGCCCGTAGGCTTTGCAACGCCCAAGACCTCGGGGATAATGTCCCCCGCTTTTCTGACGGTTATTTCATCGCCGATGCGTATTCCGCGCGCCGAGATGAAATCCTGGTTGTGGAGCGTCGCCCTCGAAACGCTCGTCCCCGCCAAAAGAACGGTGTCGAATACGGCGACGGGAGTTATAACGCCGGTCCTGCCGACGTTTATCTCGATGTCTTTGAGCTTTGTTACCTTTTCCTCCGGCGGGAATTTATAGGCGACAGCCCATCTCGGTACCTTCGAGGTTGAGCCTATCTGCTCGCGCTCCGAAAGGCTGTCGAGCTTTATTACAACGCCGTCGATGTCGTAAGGGAGCTCGAAGCGGTTTTCGCCTATATCGCGGATGCAGCGCTCGATGTCTTCATAGCTGTCGACGAGAGTATATTTCGGAATGACCTTGAAGCCCTGCGATTTAAGGTAGTCGAGCGATTCTTTATGAGACGAAAAGCTTCTGCCCTCGACCTGCTGAACGTTAAAGCAGAAGATATCGAGGCGGCGCTTTGCGGCTATCCGCGAATCCTTCTGGCGCAAAGACCCCGCGGCGGCGTTGCGGGGGTTCTTGAACGGGGTCTCGGAATTGAGCTCCATTTCGTCCATAAGCTTTCGGAACACCGATTTCGGCATATATACCTCGCCCCTGACCTCTAAAAGCGGAAGGCTTTCGGGAAGCTTTAGCGGCACAGAGCCTATTGTTTTGATATTCGCGGTGACGTCTTCTCCGATAAAGCCGTCGCCTCTCGTTGAGCCGCAGACCAAAAGTCCGTCGCGGTATTCGAGAGAGCAGGAAAGACCGTCGATTTTCGGCTCGACGGTGAAATAAGGGTGAGAAACGCTTTCGCATATCCTGTCATAAAAATCTCTGACCTCGGAAAAACCGAAAACGTCCTGAAGGCTGCCCATCTGAACGGTATGGTTTACCTTTTTGAAGCCGGATACCGGCGCTCCGCCTACCCTCTGAGACGGCGAGGCGGGGCTTAAAAGCTCGGGAAACTCGGCTTCGAGCGCTCTCAGCTCGCGCATAAGAGCGTCATATTCAAAATCCTCTATTTCGGGATCATCTTCAACGTAATATTTTCTGTTGTGATAGTTTATAAGCTCGGTCAGTTCCGCGACCCGCTTTGAAGCAGTATTTATATCCATATCACACTTTTCCTTCTAATCCAAAAACGCATACCCCGAGGGTATGTCTCCTACTATAACGGTCTGCGCAAGAACATAATCCTGCGTGACCGAAAATTCCTCGCTGCGCGGCGGCAGATAAACCGTTACGTCAGCGGTGACCCTGAGCCTGAGCTCGTGGCGCGACTGGTTGAACCCGACCGCCTCGAAGGTCGAAAGCAGCTCGATATCGGGAACGGCGGTCTCGCTGAGCCTTACCGATATCCTCGGTCCCCTTCCGCTGAGAGAAAGGTCGCCGAAGATGCTCCCCAAAGGCACCTTTATCTTTGAATAGCGGAGCTTTGAGAGGCTCTTTGAAAGCGCCGAGAGGCAGCCGAGCTTCATTTTGTTGAGCTCTTCGCTGTCGTATTCTACCGAGGTGACGAAGCCGCTCGAATTGTATTTTAACCTTACAAGGTCGGAATAACCTATATCGTTGGAATCGAAATAATCCGAGACCGTTTCGCTCATAACGTCGAGCGCCGCCTTTGAGCCGTAGCTTTTTGCAAGCTCGAAGGCTATCGGCTTGAGCCTTGAATTTATTGCCGAAGCCGTTATTATCATTCCGCATAAAAGCAGGCACAGCGCAAAAAAACCGCGCCCGCTTATGCGTCTGCCGAGTTTTTTATAAGAATATCTTCTCAAATTATCACCCCCGCCCTGATGATATTCTATGTTCATCAGGGCGGAAAAGTGATAAAATCGGTATTATTTCTCGGCTAAAGCTTTCTTTACGGTCGCGACGATATTCTCGCTGCAAAGACCGAATTCCTTGAGAAGGTCGGCGGCGGGTCCGGAATGACCGAAGACGTCGTTTACGCCGATCTTTACGACCTTTACGGGGCATTCATCGCAGACGGCGTCGCATACGGCAGAGCCGAGACCGCCGATAACGCTGTGCTCCTCGGCAGTTACGATAAGACCGGTCTCCTTGGCAGCCTTTACAACAAGCTCCTTGTCGAGCGGCTTGATGGTGTGGATATTGATCACCCTCGCGCTGATTCCGTCCTTTTTGAGCTCTTCGGCAGCCTTTATCGCCTCATAGACCATAAGTCCGGTAGCGATAACGGTAACGTCGGTTCCGTCGGTGAGCTGCTCGCCCTTGCCTATTTCAAACTTATAGGTGTCTTTATCGTGGAAGATCGGAACGGCAAGCCTTCCGAAGCGGATGTAAACCGGCCCGTCGTGCAGAATCGCGGCTTCAACGGCGGCTCTCGCCTCAACGTCGTCGGCGGGATTGATAACGGTCATACCCGGGATAGTCCTCATAAGGGCGATATCCTCGTTGCACTGGTGAGAAGCGCCGTCCTCGCCGACCGAGATACCCGCGTGGGTAGCGCCTATTTTTACGTTGAGATGGGGATATCCTATCGAGTTGCGGACTATCTCGTAGGCTCTGCCCGCGGCGAACATCGCGAACGAGGAAGCGAACGGGATCTTGCCGGTGGTGGAAAGACCGGCGGCTATGCCCATCATATTGGCCTCGGCGATGCCGCAGTCGATATGACGGTCGGGGAATTTCTTCTTGAAAATGCCTGTTTTGGTCGCACCCGCAAGGTCGGCGTCGAGAACATAGAGGTTCTCATACTTGTCGCCAAGCTCGGCAAGAGCCTCGCCGTAGCTTTCACGGGTCGCCTTTTTAACTAAATCTGCCATTTATATTTAACCTATCCTTTCCTAAAAATCTGAAGTCAAAAGCGCTGACGCACTGCGAGCGCATCAGTTTGCCTCGAGCTCGGCAAGCTGAGCCTTCAGCTCCGACATAGCCTGTTCATACTGCTCTGTGTTGGGAGCGGTGCCGTGCCACGAAACCTGGTTCTCCATAAACGAAACGCCCTTGCCCTTGGTGCTGGTCTGAACGATGACGACGGGCTGGTTGACAACGGTCTCGGCCTCGTTGAACGCTTTCTCGATGGAATCGAAATCGTGGGCGTCCATAGTGATGACGTGCCAGCCGAAAGCCGCGAATTTGTCGGTTATCGGGTAGGGCGAGCAGACGTCGCTGATCTTGCCGTCGATCTGAAGACCGTTGTTGTCGACTACCGCAACAAGATTGTCGAGCTTATTGTGGGCGGCGAACATAGCCGCTTCCCATACCTGACCCTCTTCGATCTCGCCGTCGCCGAGGATAGCGTAGACCTTATAGGTATAGCTCGAAAGCTTGGCGGAAAGAGCCATTCCGCAGGCGGCGGAAATGCCCTGACCCAGAGAGCCGGTAGACATATCGACGCCGGGGATATGCTTCATATCGGGGTGACCCTGAAGGCGCGCGCCTATATGTCTGAGGGTTTTGAGCTCCTCGACGGGGAAGAATCCGCGGTTGGCAAGAACGGAGTAGAGCGCGGGGGCGGTGTGACCCTTAGAGAGAACAAAGCGGTCTCTTTCGGGGAGCTTCGGGTTGTCGGGATAAACGTTCATTTTTGCAAAGTAAAGATAGGTCAGCGTATCGGCAATCGAGAGAGAGCCGCCGGGGTGACCGCTTTTGGCGTTATACACGCCCTCGATAATTCCCATTCTGACCTTGCAAGCAGTTATTTGAAGCTGCTTTTTCAGTAATTCATCCATATTTAATACCTCCATTTTTATTGTATGAGAACGCGCAGGCTGACTGACCATTAAGCCTTCGCGTTTATTTACCTGTTTTCAAGGATTCTCAGAGCCTCGGCGACTGCGCCGCTGTCGTTGGAGCTTTCAAGAACGACGTCGGCTTCGGCCTTTACGCAGTCCTGAGAATTAGCGGGGCAAAAGCTGAGATCGGCGGCGTTGAGGAGCTCTATATCGTTGTCGTAATCCCCCACCGCGGCTACGAAAAGACTGCGGCATCCGGCGAGGCTGACGGCAATATCGAGCGCCGCGCCTTTTGAAGCGTCGAGCGGCAGGACTTCGAGGAATTTCGGGCAGGAGCGGACAAATCTCAATCCCTTGCCGTCGTATTTTTTAACGTATTCCTCAAGTCGGGTTATGACCTCGGGCTCGTCGGCAAAGAGCATTTTGCACCAGGGCTCGGTTATCTGTAAATGCGAGTCGAGCTTCGTGTATCCGATGCCGAGAATATTCTGGTGCCAGCGCTCGGCGTCGTTCACAATGAAATAATACTGGTCTTTAAAGGTGAATATCTCGGGAGAGATGTTCGGGAAGCTCTCTCTGACGTCGGTAAGTATCGTCTTTGAAATTTCGGGGAGATATGAAGCGTAAAGGATCTTATCTTTACAGTGGTCGTAGACGATGCAGCCGTTATATAAGATAAGCGGGATATCGCAGGGAAGCTTTTCGAGGTATCTGACGGTAGTTTGGATAGGTCTGCCGGTGGCGATGCCGAAATGCCCGCCGAGCCGCCTGTAGCGCGCGATTGCGGATAAATCCTCTTCGGTGATGCGCTTGTCTGTAGTTAGAAGCGTACCGTCAAGGTCGGTAACAAAAACAGTCTTCGATAGCTCCATTTAATCCCTCAGTGAGTCAAGAATTTTTTGGAAGAATTGCGGGGTCTCGGCGGTGAATTCAAGGTATTCGCCCGTTCTCGGGTGAACAAAGCCGAGCATTTTAGCGTAAAGGCACTGTCCTTTACAGCCTTTGTACGGTTTCCCGTAAACGTCATCGCCCAAGATTGGGTGACCGATATAAGCGCAGTGAACTCTTATTTGGTGGGTCCTGCCGGTCTGGAGGGCGAACCTGACGTAAGAGCAGCCCCGAAGCTCCTCGATGACGCTGTACTGCGTTATTGCAGGCTTTGAATTCTGCGCAGTGACGCACATTTTCTTTCTGTCGTTTTTATCTCTGCCGATGGGCGCGTCAATAGTACCGCTCGACTCCTTGAAATGACCGACGCAGATTGCTTCATATTCGCGTGTAAAGTCATGCGCCTTTATAAGCTCGGCGAGCCGCTGATGGGCAAAATCGGTCTTCGCAACTACCAAAAGCCCTGCGGTGTTCTTGTCAATGCGGTGGACGATGCCCGGTCTGAGGACGCCGTTTATACCGCTGAGCTTTCCCTTAAGCCGGAAAAGAAGCGCGTTTACAAGCGTTCCGTCGGGATTTCCCGCCGCCGGATGAACGACCATTCCCTGCGGTTTATTCACGACCGCGAGGTCGTCGTCTTCGTATACTATTTCTATCGGAATGTCCTGCGGAATGACCTCAAGCTCTACCGGATCGGGTATCTCTACCTCGACCTCGTCGCCCTCGGAGAGAACGCGGCTTTTTGAAGCTGTCAAGCCGTTGACCTTTACGCTGCCTCCTTCGATGAGCTTTACGGCGGCGCTCCGCGAAATGTCGAATTCGGTCTGTTCGGTGAGCCACTTGTCGAGCCGCGAGCCCGAGTCGGACTGCTCGGCGGTTATGCTATACCTGTTCATCTTCGGCTTCGGCTTTTTTGGCGGCTTTTTTTGCCTTTGAATTCTTTGCTTCGCCGAAGAGCATAACTATGCAGAAGAGGATCGCTCCGACGACAACGCAGCAGTCGGCAAAATTGAACACCGGATAGTTGATGAAATCGAGCTTTATATAGTCGATAACGCCGCGAAAGACGTCGGTTCCCTCGACGAGCATTCTCACCCTGTCGATGAGGTTGCCTATTCCTCCGGCGGAAATCAGGCAGAGCGAAATATATTCCGCCTTGCCGATGCTCCTGCGCTTGATAAACATATACGCAAACACGGCTACAAGGACCGCAGCGGTGATGACGGTCAGAAAAACGGTCTGCCCGCCAAGAATGCTCCAGCCGGCTCCGTCGTTGCGGATATGGGTAATGCTGAAAACGTCAAAACCGCCTATTGAGAAGGTCCAATAATTTCTCAGCGCGCCGCGGCATTCCGCAAAATTCCTGACTATATAGAGCTTTATGAGCTGATCCTCGGCGACGAGCGCCGCTATCAGGGCAAAACACAAAATCAGCAAGTTTCTCAATCCTTACAAGCCGACTGCCGCTGAAACGGCGGCAATCGGCAGATAGTATAGCTTTACTTTACGGTGTGGGCGCAGCGGCTGCAAAGGGTCGGATGCTTCTTTGACTGACCGACTGTCTCGGAATATGTCCAGCAGCGCTCGCACTTCTCGCCTTCGGCGTGCTTTACGTCGATGCCGAGGTCGGCGGTTTCGGTCTCGGTGAACTCGGACGAAGCTCTGTCGCCCTGCGCGATCTCGACCTTCGAGACGATAAACACGTCCTTGAGCTCGTTCTCGCAGGCTTTGAGGCTGCCGAAGAGACTGTCGGAAGCTGCGGTAAGCTTTACGGAAGCTTCGAGCGAGGAACCGATGACCTTATCGGCGCGCTTGAGCTCGAGCGCCTTCTTTACGTCGTCGCGAAGCTTTATGATGAAGTCCCACTTGTCGCAGAACTGTGCGCTGAAGTCAAGTCCAGACACCCTCGGCATATCGTTCAGGAACACCGACTCGGTATTGTCGCTCTTGGAGTGAGGAATATACTTCCAAATCTCCTCGGCGGTGAACGGGATTATCGGGGCGATGAGCCTTGCAAGCGCCGAAAGAATGATATACATGGCGGTCTGGGCGCTTCTTCTCGCCTCGCTGTCGGGCGCCTCGCAATAGAGGCGGTCCTTGATGACGTCGAGGTAGAAGTTTGACATATCGACGACGCAGAAGTTATGGATAGACTTGAAGACGATATGGAAGTCGAAATTATTATACGCTTCGTCGGTCTTTTCGATGAGCCTGTCGAGCCTCATTATCGCCCACTTGTCGAGCTCGGTGAGTTTATCGAGCGGAACGGCGTCGGTGTCGAAATCAAATCCGCCCTGATTGCAGATGTTTCCGAGGATATAGCGCGCTGTGTTGCGGACCTTTTTATATACCTCGGAGAGCTGGGCGAGAATATCCTTCGATATCCTTATGTCGGAATGGTAGTCGCTCGAAGCGACCCAGAGCCTGAGGATATCGGCGCCGTATTTATCGTAAATCTCTCTCGGCTCGATGCCGTTGCCGAGGGATTTGTGCATCGTTTTGCCCTGACCGTCGACGACCCAGCCGTGAGTGCAGACAGCCTTATAGGGCGCCTGACCGCCGACTGCAACGCTCGTTAAGAGCGATGACTGGAACCAGCCGCGATATTGGTCGGCTCCCTCGAGGTAGAGGTCTGCCGGAGAATGAAGTCCCTCGCGCTGGTCCAAAACGGCGGTGTGAGTGACGCCGGAATCGAACCAAACGTCCAAAATATCCTTTTCCTTCTCGAATTCGGTGCAGCCGCAGTCGCACTTGAGGTCGGGAACTATCTCGGAGACGTCGTGAGCCCACCAGGCGTCGGAGCCCTCTTTTCTGAAGAGGTCGGAGATAGCCTTTATGGTGTAGTCGTTGATAATCGGCTTATGGCATTTTTTGCAGTAAACTATCGGAATCGGAACGCCCCAGGTCCTCTGGCGGGAAATGCACCAGTCGGAGCGGTCGCGGACCATTCCTTTAATTCTCTCTTCGCCCCACTCGGGTATCCATTTTACGCCTTCTATGGCTTTTACAGCCTGCTCCTTGATGCTGTCGACCGAGCAGAACCACTGTTCGGTAGCTCTAAAGAGTATAGGCGACTTGCAGCGCCAGCAGTGGGGGTATTGGTGGACGATTTTCTCGGTTGCGAACAAAGCGCCGGTCTCAGCCATATGCTTCGCGATGACTTTATTTGCGTCGTCGGTCTTAAGACCTGCGAACTGTCCCGATTCTTCGGTGAGAACGCCCTTGCCGTCAACACCGACGACGATGCCTACGTTGTATTTGTTGCCTATCTCGAAGTCGTCAACGCCGTAGCCCGGGGCGGTGTGAACGCAGCCGGTACCGCTGTCGAGCGTTACGTGGTCGCCGACGATTACCAAAGAGGTTCTCGGCATAAACGGGTGCTGCGCGGTGCAGTATTCGAGCTCTTTTCCGGTGAAGGAGCCTACGGTCGTGTATTCGGTTATACCTGCGGCCTTGAGGGTGGGCTCGATGAGCTCGCGCGCCATGATATAGTTTTCGCCGTTGGCTTGAACTACAGTGTATTCGTAGTCGGGGCCGAGGCAGATGGCGAGGTTGCCCGGCAGGGTCCAGGTAGTAGTGGTCCAGATGACGAAATAGGTCTTATCGAGGTCGATTCCGAGTCCGGAGAGAACTCCCCTGTCGTCGGCGACCTTGAACTTTACGTATACCGAGTAGCAGGGATCGTCCTGATACTCAATTTCGGCTTCGGCAAGGGCGGTCTGGCAGTCGGGGCACCAATATACCGGCTTCAAGCCCTTATAAATGAAGCCCTTCTTAGCCATCTCGCCGAAGACCTCTATCTGCCTCGCCTCAAATTCGGGCTTGAGGGTAAGATAAGGGTCGCTGAAATCGCCCAAAACGCCGAGGCGCTTGAACTGGTCTCTCTGAGAGGCTACATAGCTCATGGCGAACTCGCGGCAGTGCTTTCTGAGCTCCAAAGGCGGGATAGCGCCGTTTTCAACGCCTATCGACTTCATCGCTTTGAGCTCGGTCGGAAGACCGTGAGTGTCCCACCCGGGGACGTATGGAGCGCAGTATCCGCTCATATTCTTCTGCTTTACGATTATGTCCTTAAGGACCTTGTTAAGGGCGGTCCCGAGGTGGATATCGCCGTTGGCGTAGGGAGGACCGTCGTGGAGTATATAAGAGGGCTTGCCCTCGTTTTTGCTCAAGATTTTTTTATAAAGACCGCTCTCGTCCCACTCCTCGACCATTCCGGGCTCCTTTGTGGGCAGATTGCCTCTCATAGGATAATCAGTCTCGGGAAGATTGAGGGTCTTGTTATAATCCTGCGGCATCGGTAAAAAAGCTCCTTTCGTGTGTATGTATATCAGTTATTGTGGTTATTCTGACCGAACTTAAGCTCTTCGGCGGAATAATTCTGACGCTTGAAGCCCGAAAAGCTGAACGCCTGAGAGTCGCTCTTATGCTCTTCCTTTTCATCGTGAGGGGCGGGCTTGGGCTGCTCCGGCTCGGGAGCAGGCTCTGGCTCGGGGGCGGCTTCGGTATTGAGGATCTCCTCTATCTGCTCGTCGGTGAGCTCGGGAAGCGAAATCGCAAGCTTGGTCTGCTCCTCAAGAATGAGAATGAGCTTCTTTTTGAATTCGGTGACCTCTTTTTTGAGAGAGTTGAGCTTTTCGGTCTGAAGCTCGCGCTGGGTCTTGGAGGCAGCCTCAACGGCGGCAAGCTTTTCGTTTTCGGCCTTTATCGCGGCATAGATCTTTTCGATCTCGGAGCGCTTGAGGGCGTCGCAGTCGCTCTGAATGTCCGCAAGCATAGCGTCGCGCTTTGCCTTGGCTTCGGTAACTATCCTTTCGGCTTCGGCTTTTGCCTCGGCGACGACCCTGTTGCCCTGCTTCTGGGCAATAAGAAGCGCGTCGCGGATGGCGTCCTCGTCGCTGCGGTATTCGTTAATCTTTTCAACGAGCTTGACTATCTTAAGCTCGTCCTCTTCCTTTTCCTTGACGGCCTTGGCATAAGCTATCGCTACGTCGCGAAGATATTCTTCAACCTCTTCCGGCTTATATCCGGCAGCGGATTTTGAAAACTTCTTGTTGGAAATGTCCTGCGGGTTCATAAAGGTTACCTCCTGTAAATAATAATATATACCGTCACCTGAATTTTCTGACGGTGATGAAAATTCTGTCTTTTCTTGACTGCCCTCCCACTTCAAAAAGCTGGGCTTTGCCGAATCCGCGCGCCGAAAAAACGTCGCCTTCCTCTGCCCTGTCGCTCGGGCTGAAGGTCATAACGCGGTTATGCAAAACGCCTTTTGAGCGTATGAGCTCGGCGGCCTTGTCGCGCGAGAGACCGAAAGCGGTCGAAACTACGGCGTCGAGGCGCAGCGAAGCAACGGTCGAGCGTATCTCGTCGTACTGCTGCTCGGGAATATCGGCTTCGGAGAAATCCTCCGTAACCTTTACGCCGCAGCTTCCGACCTTGGTCATCTGTTTTACGAGCGGAACGGCGGCGTTCATAACGAATACCGCGGCTCTGCCCTTTCCGACGAGGATATCGCCCAAAAGCTCGCGCTTGATACCGAGAGCCATAAGGCTGCCCAGAAAGTCGCGGTGAGAAAGCTCCCTTCCCTCGGGGTAGTTGAACACAAGAGCCTTAAAAGGAAGCTCCCACTCGTTTTCACAGCCTTCGCCGAAGGCGATGACCCGCCTCTGAGCCTGCTCATAGCCTCCGAGCATGACAAAATCCGCCGCCCGTTCCGACTTAAGGGCAGCTTCGCAAACCGAAAGCTGCCTTTCGTCTAAAAAAGCGGAATATAGCGGCTTATAGCTCTGCATGCTCCTTTTGGCGATATCGAGGATATGCCTTATAAGGAGCATGTCCTCATCATTCAGCGGAAGCGCGGGACGGGACATAGATCAGAAGCTGTATCCGTTGTTTTCGAGCTCGCTCATCAGGTCGACTCCCGTGAAGCCGACGTTCTTGGGCATAATGACAAACGTCTTCTGCGCGGTCATCTTGATGGTGGCGTCGTTCGCGTAAGCAACTCCCGAGAGGAAGTCCATAATGCGCTTGGCGTCTTCGGTCTTGACCTGCTCGAGGTTCAGAAGAACAGTCTTCTGGTTGTTGAGGTCGTCGCCGATGGACTTGACCTCAGAGAAATCGGTCGGGCGGGCAAGAACGATCTGAACGGTGGCGGTGGTGGCGATCTTAACCTCGCGGTTGCGGCGCTCCTCCGCTACGTCAACGGTCTGAGCAACATCCTCATAAATGGGCTGGTACTCGTTTTCTTCCTCCTCGCCGAGAAGGAATCCCTTGATAGAATCAATAACGCTCATAATAATCCTCCGTCTTTTTTATACTGAAATTAGATTATCGACTTGTTCGGCACGGATAGGTTCCGCCAACGGAACGCCCTCCGCCTGCTATACGGATACAGTGAATCCATATTACCTTTATTATCTTATATTTGCGCGCAGTTGTCAAGCTTTTTTGAAAATTTACGCTCATTCCGAAGCGGAATCGACAGTTGTTGCCTCTTCCGATGTTGTCTGCGGGGCTTCGGTAACGCTTGCGGAGGTTGCAGAAGTCTGCTGCGCGGGCTCGGTGACGCTGCCGTTCGGGTTTCCGGAGGCGGTCGGTATCGGGTCGATTACTATTCTGTCGTAGAGATTTAAGTAGTCGTCGTCGGCGGTATTGACAGAGAGAACGTAGTCGTCGCCCTCGTATATAACGTCGAGCTTTTTGAATTCGAGCTTTTCGCCGACCATAACATAAACGCCCTTTTCGCCGTTAAGAAAGCGTATGGCGCTTCTTGGGGCGCGTATGCCCGTCTTTTCGACAAAGGTAAGCTCAACGTCGGCGACGCGGGTTTCGGCAAGCTCGCTGTCGAGCTCGTCGCAGCTTATAACTATTATCGCCTCGTTGCCGTTGCCCGTAGGGGTGATGCTTTCAACGGTGACGGTGTGGTATTTTTCGGAGGAGTCCATAGAAAATTGCAGGGTCTCGTTGACGAAATACCTGTCGGCAACGTCGATGACTCCCACCATCTTCCAGGAATATTCCTTGAACACCTTTCCGATAGCGTTGCGCTGCGATTCGGTAGTGATGTCCGGCTTTGCGATGATCTCCTTTATCCTGTCGACGGTAAGCTCGGATATATTCTCGATTTTGAGCTGATTCTCGTAGCCGTCTACAACAGAGGTGAAGTAGCCGGTATCAGACGAAGATATCGTTGCGAGGGGCTCGGTGAGCGAAGCAGAGAGAACGTCTTTTTGCTGCTGAAGATAGGATATCCTTGCGTTATATTCCGATTCGACGTTTGAGGCGACGTTATAAACGTTCATCAGCCTGAGCATATCGAGGCTGTCGTCGTAAACGCTGCCGAGGTCGCCCTCGGTAAGGTTAAGAAGCAGGTTTTTATAGCTCTCGGATATCTGGGTGTTTATGAATTCGGGCTGAGCGTAGTCGGTAACGCCGTGGTCCTGAGCGTGTTCGAGGTTTTCGAGCTCCTCGTCGATACGCTCGATGCGGTAGCGGTTATAAATCTGGGAATATGAATCGTATATTCTCGCGATTACGGAATCCTTTGAAAGGCGGGAACCGTCGCTCACGGCGTAATTCATAATGCCGCTGCCGGCATAGTCGGAATAGATAACGCTTTCGTCTCTAATAAACACGCCCGTGAAGCTGAGGCTCTCCTTGCAGGTGTAGAGCACCGCGTCCTGAGTGTTTTCGCTGCCGTTGAGCCTTATGTATATCTGAGCGCCGATGAGCGCGAAAATGCAGATGAAAATAAGCGCCATAAGAAGACCGTCGCGTATTCTGTTGTATATCATTCTGTTCTTCCTTTCAAAAATTCCCGACATATCCCTTCGGCGGAGTCGGCGAGCGCTTCAAAAGATTCGGCTTCGTCGGGGTAAAGCCAATGTATGCTCTTGTTTCTTCTGAACCAGGTAAGCTGGCGCTTTGCATATCTTCTTGTAGCCTGCTTGAGATTTTCTATGCACTCTTCGAGCGGCGCGGTTCCTTCAAAATACGGCGCGAGCTCTTTATAGCCTATCGCCTGGCGCGCGGTTTTAAGCCGAGGGTCTGAGACGACCCGCTCTGCCTCCTCTAAAAGACCGGCTTCGAGCATCATATCCACCCTTCTGCCGATGCGCTCATAGAGAACCTGCCTGTCTTTATAGTCTAATCCTATCACGCAGGCGTCATAAGGGCTTTCCTCGGAGCGGCTGTTTTTAATCTGCTCGCTCATCGTTTCGCCGGTGGTCTTATAGACTTCAAGCGCGCGGATTATGCGGTTGAGGTTATTTTCGTGGAGGCGCGAGGCGGTCTCGGGGTCGATATTTCTCAGCATTTCCAAAAGATACCCGCCGCCCTTTTCCTCGGCGAGCTTTTTAAGCTCGGCGCGCAGCGGAGTTGAAGAAACTGTCTTTTCAAAGCGGATATTTTCGATGAGCGAGTCGATATAAAGCCCCGTTCCGCCGCAGACGACGGGGAGCTTTCCCCTGTTGGAAATATCGCCTATTGCTTCGTGGGCGGCGGCGACGTAATCCGCAACCGAAAATTCACTTCCGATGTCGAGAAAATCGACAAGATGATGCGGAACGCCGCGCATTTCTTCGGGGGTGGGCTTTGCGGTGGCAATGTCCATTCCGCGGTAAAGCTGCATCGAGTCAGCCGAGACGACTTCCCCGCCGAGGCGAATGCAGAGTTCAACCGCAAGAGAAGTCTTTCCCGAGGCGGTTGGTCCGGCAACCGCTATAAGAGGTATCTTTTTCATACCGTTCTTTTAAAGAGCTTTTCAAGCTCGGCTTTTGTGAACTTTACGAGCGCGGGTCTGCCGTGGGGGCAGTATTTGATGTTGTCGTTCAGGACGAGCTCGGCGAGCCTCAGAAGCTCCTCGGAGGAGCTGTCGGAGTTTGCCTTTATCGAAGCCTTGCAGGCGACGGAATGATAGAGGTCGTCGTAGATTTCGGAGCCGCCGCTCTTTTTGCCCTCGGCAAGGCTGTCGGCGATTCGGGTCAGAAGGTCGGCGGGGTCCTCGTCGGTGAGAAGAATAGGCACGCCGTATACGGTCACCTCGGGGACGTCGCCCGGGTCGAGCTTAAAGCCGAAACGCTCAAGGAGGTCGGTGTTGTCGGAGACTGCGGTGTGTCCGTCATACGAGAGCCTGACTTTGAAGGGGGTTATGACTATCTGTGAATCGACGCTTGCGGAGCCGCTTCTTAAGCGCTCAAAATTGTATCTTTCGTGGGCGGCGTGCTTGTCGATAAGATACATCTCGTCGCCGCGCTGAGCGACTATATAGGTCTTGAAAACCTCGCCGACAACCGAGATGACCGGTGCTTCGGGAGCCGCAGCGGGTTCCTCGGGCGGCTTTACAAACTCCTTGGGAGTCTTTTCGGTCTTTTCTGCGGGAATGTATTTATATCTGAGCTTAGCGTCGTCGCGTGAGGTGCTGCCGACGATATCCGAAACCGGCAGGGGCTTGCGCGGCGGAGGGGTCCCGTAAATATCGACCGTGTTTTTGAGCATCGGCGCAGTCTCGAAAATCGCAGGGCTCGAAGAAAAGCTGAGCTGCTCAATAGGCTTCTCGGGCTTTTTATATATCTCTTCGAGCGAAAGCTGCTTTTTCTTCGGAGCATCGCTCTTAAGCGAAATTTCTGCCTCCATAGGGGCGTCGAAGGTCATAAGCGAGTTCTTGACCGCGAAATAGACGGCGTCGTATACCGGCTTTTCGTCGCTGAACCTTATTTCGACCTTTGCGGGGTGGACGTTTACGTCTAAATTAGCGGGGTCGAGGGTTATCATCAGAACGCAGCCCGGGAATTTGCCGGTCATAATCTCGTTGCGGTAGGCTTCCTCAAGGGCGACCATACAGGTCACCGATTTGACATAGCGGCTGTTCACAAAGAAATTCTGGAAAGCGCGGTTTGCCTTCGCCATCAGCGGCTTTGTGACGTATCCCCTTACGCTTACGCCGTTGAGGGAATAATCTACCGGTATCACGGAGCCGTGAAACTCCCTCCCGAGGACGGAATATATCGCCGAAATAAGCCTGCCGTCGCCCGAGGTTACGAGCTCGCTCTTATTGTCGCGTATGAATTTAAAGGAAATTTCGGGGTGGGAAAGGGCTATCTTTGAAACTATATTCGCGACGGAATTTCCCTCGCTGACGTCCTTTTTGAGGAATTTCAGCCTTGCGGGGACGTTGAAGAAAAGGTCTCGGACGGTGATGGTGGTCCCGTCGGGGCAGCCGCTCTGCTCATAGCATGTCTCCTCGCCGCCCTCGAGCGAGCAGTGTATCCCGAATTCGTCGGGCTTGCACTTTGTGAGGATATCTATCCTCGAAACGGCGCAGACCGAGGCTAAAGCCTCGCCTCTGAACCCGAGGGTGTAGATAGCCGAAAGGTCGTCTTTATACCGTATCTTCGAGGTGGCGTGGCGCATAAAAGCAAGAGGTATGTCCTCGGGGGCGATGCCGCAGCCGTTGTCGGTGACGCGGATATACGTCCGCCCGCCGTTTTTTATTTCAACGGTGATGTTGGAAGCTCCAGCGTCGATGGAATTCTCCAAAAGCTCCTTTACGACGCTCGACGGGCGCTCGATTACCTCGCCCGCCGCGATAAGCTCATACACCGATTTGTCCAGCAAATGGATAACTGCCATCGTTTTCTCCTTATAGTTCCCTGATTATCTCGTTGAAAAGCTCTCTCAGCTCGCTGTCGGTGAGCTCGTCGGGGTTGGTCTTGCGCAGCCTGTTGATGACGTAGCTCTCGTTTATCCTGTCAAACGAGACCTGCTCGGTTTCGTCGCCGTTTTTCGACTCCGAAGGCTTTGTCTCGAGGGTGGAAAGTATGCTTTTTGCGCGGTTTATAAGCTTCTGGGGCAGACCCGCAAGCTTCGCGACTTCTATTCCGTAGCTCTCGTCTACCCCGCCGCGGACTATCTTTCTTAAGAATCTTACGCCGTCAGAGGTGCGTTTTACGGCTACGCTGTAATTCAATACCCCGCCGACCTGCCCTTCGAGCTCGATAAGCTCGTGGTAATGGGTGGCGAAGAGGGTCTTGCAGCCTATCAGCTTCGGGTCGGCGATATATTCCGCGACGCTTCGGGCGATGCTTATTCCGTCGAAGGTCGAGGTCCCTCTGCCGACCTCGTCGAGTATGACGAGGCTGTTGCGGGTGGCGTGCTTTACTATCTCGGCGACTTCGCTCATCTCTACCATAAAGGTGGACTGCCCTGCGGCAAGGTCGTCAGAGGCGCCGACGCGGGTGAATATCTGGTCGACCACCGAGATTTTTGCATAGTCGGCGGGAACGAAGCAGCCTATCTGAGCCATAAGGACTATCAGCGCGACCTGCCTCATATATGTAGACTTGCCCGACATATTCGGACCGGTAATTATCGACATTCTGTTGTCGCTGAGGTCGAGATAAGTGTCGTTCGGGACGAACATCTCGTCCTTCAGCGTGAGCTCGACGACGGGGTGCCTGCCGTTCTTGATGTTGATTATGCCGTCGATGGCGATATCCGGCTTGACGTAATTGTTGGAAAGAGCAACGGAGGCGAACGATACAAGAACGTCGAGCGTTGCGAGGGCGACGGCGGTCCGCTGGACCTCCGATAGCCTTTCGCCGCAGAAATCGCGTATCTCCGCGAAAATATCGGCTTCGAGAGAGGTGATTTTTTCCGAGGCGCCGAGTATCTGCTCCTCGGCGTTCTTTAGCTCCTCGGTTATGAACCTCTCGCAGTTGGCAAGGGTCTGCTTTCTTATGTAATCGTTGGGAATGAGGTCGTAGAACGAGCGGGTGACCTCGAGATAATACCCGAAAACGCGGTTGTATCCGGCTTTGAGATTGCGTATGCCGGTGCGCTCACGCTCGCGCTCAACTATTGAATCTATTATCCCCTCGCCGTTGTTCTTAACGTCGCGGAGCTTGTCCAGCTCATCGTTGAAGCCGTCGCGGATAACGCCGCCCTCTTTGTATGAAACCGGCGGAGAATCAACTATCGCGCTCTCGATGAGATTCGATATATCGGTAAGGGCAGACATTTCGGAATTGAGTTCAACGAGCAGCCCCGATTTGAAGCCCGAGAGCAGCTCTTTGATTTTAGGTATTTTAAGCGCGGTCGCCGACAGCGATTTAAGGTCGTTCGGAGAGGCGGTTTTATACATAACTCGGGTCATAAGGCGCTCGAGGTCGTATACTCCGCCGAGGCAGTCGGAAAGCTCACCGAGCTCGGAGCCGCACTTTGTAAGCTCCTCGACGGCGTCGAGGCGCTGCATTATCCGAAACGGGCTTATGAGCGGCTGCTCAACGAACGAGCGGAGCATTCTTCTGCCCATAGAGGTCTTGGTCTTATCTATTACCCAGAGCAGCGAGCCCTTCTTTTCGCCGCCGCGCAGGGTTTTTACTATCTCGAGATTAGCCCTCGCGGTGTAGCCGAGCTTCATTATCTGCTCGCCGTCGTGGAGTTCGAGCTTTGAGAACCGTCCGACGCCTACGCGCTGAGTGTCGCAGATATATCCGCAGAGCGCCGCGACTGCGCCGAGAGCAGGGTCGCTCTCGCTTATGCCGATGCTTTCGATGTTTTCGGCGGAAAACTGCTTCAAAATGTCTTCCCGACGGTAGAGAGGGTCGAAATCCTTCTCGGGGAGGGCGTTCACACCAGCTCTGAGGCGGTCTTTTATGAAGGCGATAACGGTTTCGAGGGTCTGAAATCTCGGCTGACAGATTATCTCGGCGGGGTTGAATCTTGAGATAACGTTGATTATCTCCTGCTCGGTCTCTTTGCCGGAAGTCCTGAAAAGATGAGCTTCACCTGTTGACATATCCGCAAGGCAGATATATGCGCTTCCGCCCTCGAGGCAGACGGAGCAGAGCCAGTTGTTTGCGCCCTCGTCGAGCATGCTGCTATCGATAAGAGTTCCGGGCGTGACTATCCTGATTATATCCCTCTTTACCAATCCCTTTGCAAGAGCGGGGTCTTCCATCTGCTCGCAGATAACGACGTTGTAGCCGTTTTCTATAAGCCTTTTGATATAGGCGTCGCAGGCGTGGAACGGCACGCCGCACATCGGCGCGCGCTCGTCAAGACCGCAGTCCTTACCCGTAAGGGCAAGGTCGAGGACCTTAGAAGCCAATATCGCGTCGTCGAAGAACATCTCATAGAAGTCTCCGAGGCGGAAGAAAACGATTTTATCCGGATTTTTCAGCTTGAATTCGGCATACTGCCTCATTCCCTGAGAAAGGCGGGATATGTCGACATCTTTTAATGAAAGAGCCACGCTCATCACTCCGTATCGTCAAAAAATCAGTGGCAGCCGCCGCAGGTCTCGCAGCTTCCGGTGCAGCCCGATTTCGGGTCGCAGGTAGCCGGGTCTTCGCCGTTGGCGCAGAGCTGGATTATGCGGTTCACTTCAAGGATCATATCGTCGAATTCAGACTTCGCGTTGTTATAGGCGGCCATATTCTCGTTGCGCATAATGTCGGCATAAATGCCGCGGACCTTTTGGTTGAGCTCGTTTATCTTGTCTTGGTCCTTATCGGTCTTCGACATTTCGCGGTTGAGCTGCATTCTGCCCATATTGAATTCGCCGATGAGCCTCTGGAGCTCTTCGTCGGAGTCGTTTTTCTCGCGCGCCGCAAGATATGCCGAATACCTTGGGTCGGCCTGTATCGCTTTTCCGAGTTCGCGGGTGATTTCGATTACGTTCATGATAATTTCTCCTTCGCCTTAAGGCAATTTTATAGTTAAAAACAGTATACCACAAATTATTGAGAATTACAATACTATTTTTTCTAAATATTGAGGAAATTACAGGTAAAATAAAACTGTTGAAAAAAAACGCGATATGTGATATAATGACGGTGAATACATACACGGATGTGATTTTATGACGCTCACGGTCAACGGCGCCGGCTGGAAGAGGTTTTTCCAAGTCCCCTGCGCCATTGTGGACAATTATCTTAAGCTCGCCGACGGTCCGGCGCTGAAGGTTCTTTTATATCTCCTTTCGAGCGAAAGCCCGCCAGACGCCGATTCGGTCGTATCCTCGGCGGGGATAACCCGCGAAGCCTTCGACGAGGCGGTTTCGTTCTGGAGGGAGATGGGAGTTATCTCGGTCGACGGCGAAGCCCCGACTCGGGCTCCCGCGCAGACGGTTTCTCCCGCTCAGGCTGAGCCGGTAAGAAAGGTTGTTCATTCGCAGTATTCCCCGAAGGACATAGCCGAAATGCTCAAATGCAGCGCAGAGCTGAAGGAGCTCTTTTCGGAGGCGGAATCGACCCTCGGGCGGATACTCAGGCATTCCGACCATGAAATGCTGATAAGCCTCAGGGACTACTACGGCTTCAGCGAGCAGTCGATAGTTCTGATACTCGGATATTGCGCGGAGCGCGAAAAGACCTCGGCAAGATACTGCGAGACAGTCGCCCAGAGCCTTTTTGAGCGCGGAATAACCGATTTTCATTCGATTGAGACGGAATTTGAGCGTTTGCGCGAGCTGAACACATTTGAAGCGAAGATACGAAGCGATTTCGGGCTCGAATCAAGGCTCACCCCTCAGCAGAAAAGGTTTATAGAGTCGTGGAGAGAAATGGGCTTTGACGTTGATATGATATCGCTCGCAAGGGAGCGCTGCGTCGACAACACAAATAAGCTCTCGTTTCCGTATATCAACAAAGTCCTCGCCTCTTGGAAGGAAAAGGGAATATTCACCCCGGAAGCCGCCGAGAGCGAGGCTAAGCCCCAGAAACAGAATGACGGGAGCCATTCCTACGACCTCGACGAATTCGATATGTTTACGCTCCGCAATTCGGGAAAGGAGAAAAAATGAACTACACATCGGAAGTCATAAGGCTCGCTTATGAAGAGCTCGACCGCCGCCGCGAGACAGCCGCTGCGATACATAGCTCGCGGGTAGACGAAATCAGAATAAAATACCCCGAGATATACGGGATATACTCCGAAATCACCTCGACAAAGGACCGTCTTGCCGACGCTATCCTCTCGAAAAGCGGCAATATCAGGGAGAAAATAGCTAAGATACGCGACGCCAACCTTAAAAATCAGGCGGCGCTCAAGGAGCGGCTCAGGCAGTTCGGCTTTCCCGAGGATTACCTCGAAATTCGCTATTCCTGTCCGCTCTGCTCCGATACAGGAGTGAAAAACGGCAACCGCTGCGAATGTGTGACCGCGCTTTTAGACAGGTTTGCGGTCGAGAAGCTCAACGAGATGTGTAAAATCAAGCTCGGGAGCTTTGCGGATTTCGACCTCTCATATTACCCCGAAAATTACAGCTATAAAGGGACCGACGTAAACGCGCGGGAGCTTATGGAGGGCGACCTCAGATTTTGCAGGGAATACGCCGATAAATTTTCGGAAAATTCGCCGTCGCTGTTTTTATACGGTCAGACAGGTCTCGGGAAGACATTTCTCTCTGGCTGCATAGCCGCGGAGCTCCTCGGAAAGGGCGTGAGCGTAGCTTTTGACTCGATACAGAATTACCTCCGAGAAATCGAGAACGAGCACTTCGGGCGCTCCGAGGGCGACACGCTGCAAACGCTCCTAAACGCAGACTTGGTTATACTCGACGACCTCGGGAGCGAATTTTCTTCAAGCTTCACCGCCTCGGCGATTTATAACATCATAAATTCGCGGCTGAATATGGGCAAGCCGACGATAGTGAGCTCTAATCTCACTCTCGACGAGCTCAGCGCTAAATACGACGACAGGATAATTTCGAGGCTCACGGGAATGTTTATGACCTTAAGATTCATCGGAGAGGACATAAGGCAGATAAAGCGCCGAAAGGGAATCTTCGCCTGAAAAAATTTAAACCCGCTCGCGGCAAAGGCTGCGGGCGGGTGTTTTGTGCGGTTTTGCTGTTACTTATTGAAGTCGCCTTTATGCTTTGAGAGATAGAGAGCGTCGACAATAAGGAGAACAAGCGAGGAAAGAGGGAGAAGCGCGGTGTACCAACCGATGAGCTGGCTTATCGGAAGACCGGTTATTACGGTTGCGGCAAGGAGGTAGATCACCGGAGCGGCTATGCAGGCTATATTGAAAATAATCACGAGAAGCGGCGCTATAGCCTTATGCTTTTCGACGGTTACAATAATCACTACTTCGAGGACGGATATCGCAACAAGGGCGAGACCGAACAGAACGTCGAAGAACTTAAGGGCTCCGTAAACGCTGTAGATCATATCCTTATACTCGCCGTAGGCTGAACCCGTGAGGCTCGAAAAGCCGAAGACAAGGTTGAATACGATTGTGCCGCCGAGGTAGATCATAAGAATCAAAGACCAGAAGCTCGCCCTCTTAGGAGCGGGAGCAGAGGTGTTTGCGGTCATCTGAGCGTTGGGCTGATAGCCGGGCTGAACGTTCTGCTGATAATTCGGCTGTACGTTGGGCTGAACATTTGGTTGGACATTAGGCTGTACGTCGGGCTGGGGCGCAGCAGTCTGAGGCTGGCTCATAGGAGCTCCGCAGCTTACGCAGAAACGCGCGCTGTCGTCGTTTTTGGCTCCGCATTTGGTACAAAACATTTGCGTTTCCCCCTTAAAATGTAAAACAGATATAAAAAATGGGGTGGATAGTCGGACTCGAACCGACGATCTTCAGAACCACAATCTGACGCGTTAACCAACTACGCTATATCCACCGTATCGCGCTCCTCAGAACGCGAAGTGTATTATAACATATGCCGACAAAAAAATCAATAGGAAAATGAAAATTTTTTGCTTTAAATCTCAGGAGTTTTTTATCCGAAGTATCGTTCCCGCGGGAAGCTCGAGCTCTGAGCGCAGCTTATAGGGCTCGGCAGCCTTGTTTGCGGCTTCAACGGGGTCGCCGTTTTTGTCGATGATTTCGAAGGCTTCAAGCTCGAACGGCTCGGTATTCGGCAGAACGACCTCGAGGCGGTCGCCTTTGAAGAACCTGTTGCGCTGGACTACCGAGATATAACCGTCGGCGCAGCCCTCGACTATCGCGGCGACGTCGCAGCTTCGGATATAGCCGCCGTCGCGGGTGTTCTGGGAATTCTCGGGCTGACCGAAGAAGAATCCGCAGGAATACTCGCGGTGGGAGACCTTATTTACCTCGTCGGTTATCCACTTGGGAGGATTATAGCTGTCGGGGTCCTTCATAAGCTCGTCGACCGCGGCGCGGTAGGCGTTTGTTATAACTGCAACATAATACGACGACTTCGCCCTGCCCTCGATCTTAAAGCTCGTTACACCCGCCCGCGCAAGGCTGTCGATGTGGTTTATCATACAGAGGTCCTTGGCATTGAGAATATATGTACCGCAGTCAGACTCCTCTATCGGGAAATAAGTTCCCTCGCGGGTCTGCTCCATAAGCGCGAAGCTCCAGCGGCAGGGCTGGGCGCATTCTCCCCTGTTGGCGTCGCGTCCGGTAAGATACTGCGAGAGCAGGCATCTGCCCGAGAACGAAACGCACATCGCGCCGTGGACGAACGTTTCTATTTCGAGCTCGGGCGGGGTATTGTCGCGTATCTGCTTTATCTCGTCGAGCGAAAGCTCGCGCGCGAGGACCACTCTCGAAGCGCCCATTTTATAAAGCTCCCCCGCCGAGGCATAGTTGACGATCCCCGCCTGGGTAGAGATATGAATATCGACGCTCGGCGCGTATTCCTTGAGGACCGACATAACGCCTATGTCGCTGACGATAAAGGCGTCGACTCCGGCTTCGGAGGCTTCGCGGGCGAAATCCGGCAGAGCCGAAAGCTCGCGGTTATGAGGAAGGGTGTTGCAGGTGAGATATATCCGCCTGCCGAGGGAATGAGCCTTTTTGCAGGCTTCGGCGAGCTCCTCCTGAGTAAAATTCTTAGGCGCGGCTCTCATTCCGAAGCCTTTTTTCGCAAGATATACCGCGTCGGCGCCGTACATAAGCGCGGCGTCGAGGCATTCGGAATCGCCCGCCGGAGAGAGGACCTCGGGCTTTACGATCTCCTTGCTCATCAGACGCTCAGCCCCGCAAGCTCGACGTTGGCAAGGTGCTCGTCGTAGGTCTCGGCGTAGTAGAACTCCCCTGTTTCGGCGTCGGAGCAGAAATAGTAGTAGGAGTTTTCATTCGGATAGAGCGCCGCGTGGATAGCGTCGGCGCCGGGGTTGCATATCGCCCCGACGGGAAGCCCGTTGCAGACGTAAGTGTCGTATGCGTCGTACATCTCCTGATAATCAATAGAAGTATTCGCTTTTATTACGTTCTCAATATAGCGGTATGTCGTGTCGGACTGGAGCTTCGGGTATTCCGCGGGGTTTTTAAGGCGGTTGTAGAATACGCCCGCTATTTCCTCCATATCTTCAAGCCTTCCTGATTCCAACTGCAGCAGCGACGCCATCGTTACTACCTGGTCGAGAGTATATCCAAGCTCGCCGCAGCGCCTTATAACGCTCTCGTTGAGGATCTCGGCGGTGCGCTCCTTTATGCGCTTTACGATGTTGTAGACAGAATCTCCGACGTAAAATTCATAAGTGTCGGGGAAGAGATAGCCCTCGTATTTATAGAACTTTAAGCTCGAGGAGCTTACATAGGTCTCGAAGTCAAAGCCGAATATGTCGTTATTGAATTCAAAGATAAAGTCGCTCGCAGAGCATACGCCGTTGTCTTCAAGGACCTTCGCCGCCTCGTCTATAGTCATTCCCTCGATGATAGTTACGGTGACTGTGGCGTGAGCCTCGCGCGAAACGGTAAGCATTTCGATGATGTCGTCGTAGCTCATAGAGGGCATAACGCTTATGTCTCCGGGGTAGATAACTCCGTCGGAGCCTATTCTTAGCCTCGCGAACTTCTCGAACACCTCGGGATATTCTATTATCCCGCTGTCGGCAAGAAGATGGGAAATATCGGCAAGAGTTGAGCCCGTCGGGACATAGAGCGTGGTCACGTTGTTATTGGTGTCGATGCCGAGAAAATCCCTGCCGACGACTATTATAAACAGCGATATCACGATCGAGCTGCAAAGCACGAGCGTCGCCATAACTATCCCTCCGTAAGCCGAATAATTCGCCTTGCGGATTATCTTTCTGTGGATAAACTTGGTCGGTTTCGGCTCTGAGGGAAGGCTTCCGGCGAGCTTTTTGGTCTCGCTGTCGGAAAGGCGTATCGTCTTTTCGGCGAAGTCGGCAATATCCTCGGCGGAATCGGCTTCTGACTGCTTTTCCGGCTCCTCGGTCATCAGCGCCGAGCCGTCCTCCGGATTTTTCTCTGCCGGTTTATCGTTTAAAATCGACGAAAGATATTCGTCAAATATATCGTCTCTCATAGAACAAACTCCCGTATTTACTTCTTGTTTACCGATTTCAGAAGCTGTGCGGCGCGCTCCTCGGATAAAAGCTTTTTGATTATCTCGCAGGAGAATTCGAGCGCGGCGCCCATTCCGCAGCCGGTGATGATGTTGCCGTCGGTGACGGCGGGAACGTCGCCGAGGACTTCGGCGCCCTCGAGCTCGCCCTCAAACCCGGGATAGCATACCGCCTTTTTGCCCTTGAGCAGTCCCTTATGCCCGAGAATCGAAGGAGCCGCGCATATTGCGGCTATTGGAACGGAATTCTCGGCGCAATGATCTATCGCCTTTGAAACGGCTTCGCTCGCCTCGAGGTTCTGGGTACCCGCCTTTCCGCCCGGCAGAATAATCATTTCAACCGTTCCGTCGAGATTTATTTCGGAATCTTCAACGTCGGAGAAAACCTTTATTCCGTGGGAACCGGTTATGACCTTGCCGCCGACTCCTACTGTTTTGACCTCAACGCCGCACCTTCTGAGGCAGTCGACAGGGGTCAGTGCCTCGATCTCTTCAAAACCGTTTGCCAAAAATACCAGTACCATATAAGCTACTCCTTTCCTTTTGCCGATAAAAGCTGCTCTTCGGCGTCGCGAAGGACCGTTTCGGTGATGTTGTCGCCGCCGAGAATGCGCGCGATCTCTAACTTTCTGCCCTCGAAATCGAGGCGCTTTATCTCGGTCGAAGTCCTGTCGCCTTCGCTGTGTTTTTCAATAAGTATGTGGTCGTCGCCGGCTATCGCTATCTGAGCGAGGTGGGTGACGCAAATTACCTGCCTGCCGCGGGATATCTCGCGAAGCTTAATTCCTATCTTCTGTGCCGCCCGCCCGCTCACGCCGGAATCTATTTCGTCGAATATAAGGGTGGGAATACCGTCACGGTCGGCAAGAACGCATTTTAACGCGAGCATTATCCTCGAAAGCTCGCCGCCCGAGGCGATTCTTGCCATCGGCTTCGGCTCTTCGCCGCGGTTGGCGGATATAAGGAATTCAACGCCATCCATTCCGCTGCTCGTGAGCTTTCCGCGCTCGAAGCGGGTCTCGATTTTAACGTCGGGCATATTCAGGAATTTCAGCTCGCCCTCGACCTCTCTGCGGAAGCGTTCGGCGGCTTCTTTTCTTAAAGCGCTCAGCGCCTCAGCCTTTTTCGATACCGAAGCGAGCAGCGAATCCCGCTTTTTTGAGAGCTCCTCGAGCTCAGCCTCTGAACCTTCGAGCAATTCGAGCTCTGCGGCAGAATCCTCATAGAGCCTTATAACATCGTCGAGAGTAGGTCCGTAGCGCCTTTTAATGCGGTTGAGGTCGTCGCGGCGGGCTGAGAGCCGAGCGTATTCCGAGGAATCTATATCGAGGGAATCGAGGAGCTTTGAGAGCTCGTCGGAGATGTCTCCGACCTCGATGCTCACCGAGCCGAGGCGCTCGCAAAGCGGCTTCAGCTTCGGCATTAACTCCTCGTTTTCGGAGAGCTCGGAAAAGGCGCTGTCGATAAGTCCGCCTGCGCCGTCGGAATCGTCGCCTCCCGAAAGGAGAGTAACTGCCGCGCGCACAGCCTGCGAAAGCTCAACGGCGTTGTCGATGATTTTAAAGCGCTCTTCGACGGCGTCGTCCTCGCCCTTTTCGATTCCAAGCGGGCGGATATCGTCGACGACGGATTGCAGATAAGCGCTTCGGCGGGACTTTTCGCGCTCCGACTGCTTTAGCCGCGAAATCTCACGAGCGACCGACTGGAGCTCGCGAAACGACGCGCGGTAGTCCTCTAAAACCGCTTCGTCGCGGGCAAAACCGTCGAGTATGCCGAGGTGTTTGGAGGGGTCCAAGAGGACCTGGCTGTCGTGCTGACCGTGAATGTTGATAAGAAGGTCGCCGACGCTCCGTATTACCGAAACGCTTACCGCCCTCGAATTTATCCTTGCGGTGCTCCTGCCGTCGGCGGAGATTTCCCGAGAAATTATCAGGTCATCTTCGGGGTCGATTCCCGCGTCTTTAAGGAGCGCGGAGACCTCATCGGGAACTGCGTCGAAAACGGCGCTTACATAGGCTTTTTCGGCTCCCGAACGCACCATATCGCGGGATACCCTCTGCCCCAAAACGGCGTTTATCCCGCCGATGAGAATCGATTTTCCCGCGCCTGTCTCGCCTGTGAATACGTTTAGATTCGGACCGAGAGCGACGGTTGCGTTCTCGATAACGGCGAGATTTTCAATATGCAGTTCTCTGAGCATTGTCGTCACCCCTTTGTCGGATCACAGAAGCCCCTCAAGCTCCTTGAGCATAGATACGGCGTCGTCCTCGGTGCGCATAAGAATAAAGATAGTGTCGTCGCCGGCGAGCGTTCCCACAACGTTGGGGTAGCCCGCGGTGTCTATCCTTGTGCAGACGGCGTTCGCCATCCCCGAGTGGCATTTTACGACTACCGTGTTGAGCGCTCTGTCGACCCCGTAAACGGCGTCGGAGAAGAACCTCATCAGCCCCGATTTGGAGCTGCCGTCGTAGTCGCTCCTCGGGAGGGAATATTTATAGCTGCCGTTTTCACTCATAGTTTTTACGAGCGAAAGCTGCTTTATGTCGCGCGAGACAGTCGCCTGAGTGACCGAAAACCCGCGCTCGAGCAGGAGCGCCTGAAGAGTCTCCTGAGTGTCGACCTCGTAGTGACCGATAATGTCCAAAATTGCTTTTTTTCTGTCGTTTTTCATATCCATGCTCCATTTTCAAAGGGAATCGTTTTGCTTGACGGGCTGCATAAGCTTGCGGCTCACCGCGCCGAAATAGCTTCCGCCGCGAATGTCTATCAGCCGCAGGCGCTGCTCAGAGCGGCTTATATAAAGCCTGCCGTTTTCGCTGAGACTTACGGGCTGCCTGCCGTCGACGCTGAGCGCGGCTCTTGCCGACTTATCGGTTTTGAACCTCACTTCGATAAGCTTTTCGGGCGAGAAAATCATAGTTCGCGCGAACAGCGAATGAGGGCAGATCTGTGTGAACTCGATGCAGTCGAGCGTAGGCTCTATAAGCGGTCCGCCCGCCGAGAGCGAATAAGCCGAGGCGCCCGTAGGGGTAGAGAAGATTAGCCCGTCGGCGCGAAGAGATGAGACCGTAAGACCGTCGGCAAGGACGGTAAAATCGCGGATACCGCTGTCGTGTCCGCCCGATATCACCGCTTCGTTGAGCGCAGTAAGCCGCTTTTCCGAGCCGTCTTCCGAGATTATCCGCGCTTCGAGCATCATTCGCTCGTCGACGCCGTAATCGCCCGAAGTAAGCCTCTCAAGAAGGCTTAGCTCGCCCCTCTCGAGGGTAGCCATAAACCCGAGCCGACCGCAGTTGATTCCGAGAAGCTCCTTCGAGTATTTCGAGGCGAATCTCGCGCATTTCAGAATGGTCCCGTCGCCGCCGACCGAGATCATAACGTCGCAGCCAGAAACGCCGGAATCGACGTCGGTATAGTTCACGCCAGCGCGGTCGAAAAGCTCGCGGCAGCCGAGCGGCATAGAGATCTCGCAGCCCAAAGACGAGAGAATTTCATACGCTTCCGAGGTGGTGGAAAGCGAATGGGTCTTTTCAAAATTGGGATAGATGAATATATTTATTGCTCTCACCCCTTTATGTCATCTTAAAATCACGCAGACGCCGTATGCGTCGATGAAGGAAGGCGTAAATCTGTCGCGCTTTACAAGGTATGCAAGGTATTCGGTGTTGCCGTCGCCGCCTTTTATCGGAGACGGGATAACGCCTTTGACCTCGAAATTCAGCGAAGTAAAGAAGCTGCAGAGCTCCTCGATTACCTTCGCGTGGATCTTTTTGTCCTTAACGATGCCGCCTTTGGAAATATGCTGCCTTCCCGCCTCAAACTGCGGCTTTATCAGAAGAACTGCTTCGCCTCCGGCGGCGAGAATTTCGGCCGCGGCAGCAGCGGCGTATTTGCAGGAGATAAAGGAGAGATCGGCGCAGACGAAATCGGGGCGTTCGGGGAGCATATCAAGTGTAAAGTCTTTTACATTTACACCTTCTCGGCTCACTACGCGGGGGTCGTTTAAGAGCTTTTCGGCGAGCTGCCCGTGACCGACGTCAACGGCGTAGACTTTTGAGGTACCGCTCTGCAAAAGGCAGTCGGTAAAACCGCCCGTCGAAGCGCCGATATCGAGGCAGGTTCTCCCGCGAACGTCGATTTTAAAGGCTTTCAGCGCGCCTTCGAGCTTAAGCCCTCCGCGTCCGACATATTTAAGCGTCTGCCCCTTGATGACGATCTCATCGCTCTCCGAAACGCTCAGCGATGGCTTATTCGCGGCTGAGCCGTTTACCTCGACAATGCCGCGCCCGATATATTCCTTCGCACGCTCACGGCTTTGGGCGAGCCCGCGCCTCACGAGTTCGTAGTCAAGTCGCTGAGCCATTTTCGCCTCTTACGGTCTCGACGATTTTTTCTTCGGTAAGCCCGTAAAGCTCTAAAGCTTCACACTGAGTCATTGCGGGAATAAAGCCCTCTATCGCCCTGCACTCCGCCTGCGGCACCTCGGCTTTGATTTTTTCGCCCAAGGAGCCGCTCCGCGAGCATTCCTCAAAGACATATACTCGTCTGTGTGACTTCATTATTTCGATTGCCTCAGGCTGTAAAGGATAAATCCTTGTCAGCCTTAAGAGGTCGCAGCCGAGCTTGTCCGACGCCGAGCGCGCCGCTTCGGATATCCTTCCGTAGGTGACGATAAGCGTATCCGACCCTGTTGCTTTATAGGAATAGTTGACGGTCGGCGGGAAGGGGTCTTCGGGCTCGCCGCCCTTCGGAAGCCTTATGCATACAAGCCCGCCGTCCTCATAAAGGGCTTTGTTTAGGCACATTTTGAGCTCCGCAGCGCTTGCGGGTGAATATATCGTAACGTTGGGAATTGTAGTCAAGAAAGGAATGTCGTAGAGCCCCTGATGGGTCTCGCCGTCTTCGCCGACGATTCCGGCGTTGCAGACTGTTATAACGGCGTGGAGCCCGTCGATTGAGATATCGTGAATGAGCTCGTCATAGGAGCGCTGGAGGAAGGAGGAATAGACCGAGAACACCGGAAGCTTTCCCATAGAGGCGAGCCCCGCGGCGAAGGAAACGGCGTGCTCCTCGGCGATACCGACGTCGAAGAGGCGGGGCTTCAGGCTGCCTTTGAAGTGGTTCAGACCCGTGCCGTATTTCATAGCGGCGGTTATCGCGACTATTCTTTCGTCGGCAGTCGCGATGCGGGCAAGCTCTCTGCCGAAAATGTCGGTATATGTGTCGCCCGACTGAGGCTTGTCTCCGCTGTCGATGTCGAACGAGCTGACGCCGTGGTATTCGCCGGGGTTTTCCTCGGCGGGAACGTAGCCCTTGCCCTTTACGGTGTTGACCTGAATAAGCACGGGTCCGTTCACGGATTTTGCGCTTCTGAGCGCGGCTTCGAGCTTTTCGAGGTTGTGACCGTCGACCGGTCCTATGAATTCAAAGCCGAAATCCTCGAAGATAGTGCTGTGAAGTAGCATTTCCTTGATGCTGTCCTTTGAGGCGCTTATGGCGTTCTTTATGCCTCCGCCGATTACAGGAATCGAGGAGAGGAACTTTTTTGCACCCGATTTCAGCTTTTTATAACTATCCTGTGTACGAAGCTCGGAAAGATACGTCGCAATTCCTCCGATATTTTTGGAAATAGACATCTCGTTGTAATTCAGGATAACGATGATGTTGGTGCCGCTCCTTCCCGCGTTGTTAAGCCCCTCGAAAGCGAGACCGCCGGTAAGCGCTCCGTCGCCGATAACGGCTATAGCGTGGTGATTGTCGCCCGAAAGCTTCATCGCTTCGGCGATCCCGAGGGCAACGGATATCGAATTCGAGCTGTGACCGCTCACGCAGGCGTCGTGGACCGACTCGGAGGGACGGGTAAAGCCCGATATTCCGCCCTTTTTGCGGAGCGTATCGAAGCTCTTGAAGCGCCCCGTCAGAAGCTTATGGGCGTAGCTCTGATGACCGACGTCGAATATAATTTTATCCTTCGGCGAGTCGAAGACCTTATGTATGGCGACGCTCAGCTCGACGACCCCGAGGTTTGAGCTCAGATGCCCGCCATTTTTCGACACGGTCTCGATAATCTTGGCTCTAATCTCGGCGCAGAGCTCCTCCTCCTGGCGGAGCGAGAGCTTCTTTAAATCGCGCGGCAGGTCGAGCCGCGAGAGGAGCTTGTAAACCATTAGATCACTTTCCTTTATTTCTTTCTCTTTGCAAGCGAGAGCGCAAACTCGCGCAGGAGCCCGCTGCCCGGGTATTTTTCGAGCTCGGAGGCGGCTTCGGCGCTGAGGCGCTCAGCCTCGCGGAGGGCGCCCTCTTCGCCGAGGATATCGTAAAACGTCGGCTTTTCGCGGTCCGAATCGCTGCCGGTGGGTTTGCCGAGCTCTTCTGGGCTCGAGGTTACGTCCAAAACGTCGTCGACTATCTGGAACGCAAGCCCGACTTTTTTCGCGTAAATTTCCGCAGAGCGGCAGCGCTCATCGTCGGCTCCGGCAAGAACTGCTCCGAAGAGGCAGGAGGCGGTTAAAAGGCAGCCCGTTTTGAGCCCCGACATCTCCCTTAGAAATTCGCCGTTTACTGCGTCGGCGCGCTCCTCCGACCATAGATCGAGCATCTGACCGGCTATCATACCGCAGTTGCCTGCGTTAGCCGAAAGAAGCTTAGTAAGCTTTACGGCGGTCAGCGGGTCGAGCCTGCCGCCGAGAGCCATATCCGCGAGAATTTCGTAGGGAAGGATCGCGAGCCCGTCGCCGGCAAGGAGCCCCGTCGCGGTTCCGAATTTGACGTGGGTCGCGGGTTTGCCGCGCCTTAGGTCGTCGTCGTCCATCTCGGGCATATCGTCGTGAATCAGCGAGAAGGTGTGGGTCATTTCGAGGGTCACGGCGGCTTCGTATACGAAGTCGGGCGCGGAGTCGGCTCCGCTGAAAAGCTTGTAGAATTCTACGGCAAGGAGCGGTCTTATCCGCTTGCCGCCTGCCGAGAGGGCGTATTTTTCGGCTTCGAGGACTGTCTCCCAAGGGGAGCCGCCCGAGGATTCAAGCTGAGCGCAGGAGCCTAAAAAAGCGTTTATTTTCGCGGTCTCGGAGGATATAACGGCTTCGTATTCCTTATTCATCGCGCTTTTCCTCGCTGAGCATTTCTCCCAAGCCGTCGAGCATCTTTTTGCATTCGTCGGCGAGGGCTGTCCCCTCTTTATAGAGCTTCGCGGTCTCCTCGAGGGTGGTGTTTTCGTCGCGGAGCCTGTCGCAAATTTCGCGCAATCTTTTTACTGCTTCTTCATACTTCATCTCTATCACCAAGTTTGATATTTTTGATTTCCGCGCCGACTGAGCCGCCGCGCATAAGGAGCTTTACGCCGTCGCCGACCGCAAGTCCGGCAGCGTCGGGAACTATCTCCCCATCTTTATATACAAGCGCGTATCCGCGCGAGATAACGTTCTTTGGGTCGAGGCTCGAAAGCATATCCCTGAGCCCCGAAAGGGCTACCGCTTCAACTCCGAGGCGGTGCCGCATATGCTGCTCGATGGCGTCTCTGAGGGCGGCTAACTCCTTCTGCCTTGACGCAAGCTTTTCTTTTACAGAAAACGCAGAAAGCGCGTATTCGTATCTTCTTAAAACATCGCGGAAAGAGCTTACTTTTGCTGCCGCGCTGCTTTTGAGCATATCGCGGAGCGACGAAAGCTCACGGCGCATATCGGCAATGTCGGGCGTTGCAAGCTCGGCTGCGCCCGAGGGCGTAGGAGCACGAAGGTCGGCGGCAAGGTCGCAGAGAGTCCAGTTGATCTCGTGACCTACTGCTGAGATTATCGGCGTTTTGCAGCCGTATACCGCCATCACGACCGCCTCGACGTTGAACGCCGAAAGGTCCTCGGCGGAACCGCCGCCGCGGGTAAGGATAATCGTGTCCGCACCGCTCGAATCCGCCTGTTCAAGGGCTTTTACGATGTTCTGAGGGGCTTCCGCGCCCTGAACGAGAGTCGGAAAAAGCTCGAGCTTCGCCGCGGGATATCTGCGGGCAACTATGCTCTTAACGTCTCCGACGGCTGCTCCTCCGGCTGAGGTCACGAGCGCTATTTTCTCGGGATAGCGCGGTATCGGGCGCTTGGGCGCGCTGAAAACTCCGAGGGAGTCGAGCTTTTCCTTGAGCTTGAGGAGCGCGAGATAGGCGCTGCCCTCGCCGTCGGGTAAAAGCTGCGAGACGTTTATCTGATATACCCCTCCCGCCTCGTAGACGTCGATATTTCCGTAGGCTATGACCGACATTCCGTCGAACG
Organism: uncultured Clostridia bacterium; assembly: GCA_947627875.1. Classification (GTDB taxonomy): domain Bacteria; phylum Bacillota; class Clostridia; order Oscillospirales; family Ruminococcaceae; genus Faeciplasma. The sequence goes on along the minus strand of CANQXS010000001.1, from coordinate 167,267 downwards.
GCATAAAGCGGAGCTTTTCCGCCTGGCGGCTGAACATAACGGCTTTTATCACGGAACCCGAGTCGCGGAGCGAGAAGAAGATATGCCCCGAAGCGGAGTTGCGCGAAAGGTTGGATATTTCGCCCTTAACGGCTATTCCGCGCAGCTTCTGGTCGTTTTGGAGCTTAAGAGCGATATATGTGTTGATCTGTGAAACCGAAAGTATTGAACTCACTTTATAAAACCGTCCTTTACAGCGGCGTAAACGGCTGTGCCGCAGGCATTGTCGGCAGAAAACGCAGGCTCGGCAAAACAGCAGTCGAAGCGGCTTTGCAGCGCCTCTCTTATGATGCCGTCGGACATAACGCCGCCCGCATATACGAGCGGGAGCCTCCCGACCTCTTTTATCGCGTATTCGGTCATAGCGGCTGCGGCGCCTTCTATATGCTTTATGCAGCAAAGGGCGATGTCGCGGCTGTCTTCGCCCTGCTCAAACATTCTTCGGCAGATATTTTCGACACCGGAGAGCGAGCAGCGACCGTCTTTGAAAGAGGCTTTTGCCTTGAATTCGCGGGTAGATTGAAGGGCGAGCTTTTCGAGCTCGGCGCCGCAGGGAAACTTAAGCCCGAGCATAACGCCCACGCGGTCTATCGCCTGACCCGCCTTTAAATCCGAAGAGGAGGTTATTTCGCGGCAGGTTATCACTTCGTCGGGGTCGGGCGTTACAAGAAGGCAGTCGGTAGTCCCGCCGCTGAAATGAAAGGCTATGAACGGACTGTTCCCGAGAGCCAAATCAAGCCTGCCGCAGGAGAAAAGCGCTGCCAAGATATGACCGACCTGATGAGAAGTCCGATAAATCGGGAGCTTTCCGGCGGCGGCTATCGCGCGAGCGGCGCTCTCGCCCGCGAGAAAACAGGGCATATATGAGCCCTCGATGTTTCTCGGGCGAGTTGATACCCCTACGGCTTTGAGCTCGGCGTCGGAAAGAAGCTCCTCCAAAAGCTCGGGGAGGATCTTCGTGTGGTGAAATAGCGCGTCGGACTGCCTCAGACCCCTCTCGCCCTCCTTTACCGGAAGGAGCCGCTTTAGCTGGCGGATATCGCCGCCTTCGTTAAGGACTGCGGCTGAGGTGGTGTAGTTTGAGGTGTCGATACCGAGATAATCAGCCATTTTCTTTCAGGCTGCGGGTGAACGCCCCGAGAACTCCGTTGACGAACTTTACGTCGGGCTCGAGGGCGTAGGTCCTTGCAAGACCTACCGCTTCGTTTACGACTGCGTTCTGCGGAACCTTGTCCGCGCGGTAAAGTATCTCGAAAATCGCGAGACGAAGAATCGCGAGGTTTACCTTCGGGATCCTGTCGATAGAGCGCTTTGTGCTGAATCTCGAGATAACGGCGTCGAGCTCGGCGGTTTTTTCGACGACCTCGTTTACCGTAGCTTCGATTTCCTCGTCGCATTTATACTCGTAATCGGTCTCGTGGACGGTTATTATCTCGCTGACGGATTCCTCGCGGAACATCTTTTCGTATAAAAGCAAAAATTCTGCTTCGCGGACTTCATGTCTTGTAAAATTCATTTTTCTCTCCATTTTTTAAACGCGCGGCAGCCAAGCGGCCCTTTTAAACCGCTCGGCTGTGCTGATTATACTGTTTCCGGCTCCGCCTCGAAGCTTACGTCGACGACGGAAATATCGACCTTTGAGACCGTTACGCCGGTCATCGACTGGACTGCCGACTTGACCTTTTCCTGGACTTCCTCGCAGATCGAGACGATGTTGAAGCCGCTTTTTGCGATCACCGACATCGAAATTCTGCAAACGCCGTCGAGCATCGACACCTTTATGTCGCTCGGGTCGGCGCTGCCCTGAAGCAGTCCTTTTATGCTCAGCGGCTTTGCGGCTATCTTAAAGATGCCGTCTATCTCGGAGGCGGTATTCTTTACTATCGTTACGATAACGTTCTCCGAGACCCTGAGCGTGCCTTTTTTGGAGCTTTGGGTTTTTTCCATAGGCTTATGCCCTCCTTTTATACATCCTGCATACGGCTTTTGACCTTATACATTTTTCTCTTTGCATATACACTGTATAGTATAGCATTTATTTTCAGAGAAAACAACTACTTTACTTCAAAAATTCTAATATTTTCATTCGGAACATCTACCTCGGACAGCAAAATGTCCTTAATCTCGGCTGCCTGAGACGCGCTCAGCCCATCCGATTTGACCACGATGCTCGCGTTAGTGCCGTCGAGATACACAACGCAGTCGTCGTAGCCCGAGGCAAGTATAAGATTTTCGACCGTGGTTTCGCTCTCGATAAGCGAGGAAAGGGTTACGGCATTCATTGTGTAGGCAGCCATCTCTTCGTCGGTGATGTCCTGACCGTCGAGGACCATTTTGAGCGTTTCTACCGCCTCGTCGCGCGAGGTGAGCTTATCGAGCCTCGCCTGGGCGAAGTAATCGTCGCTCGAATAATCCGAAATATCCGTTCCGTTTACATACTGGACCTCGCCGTAGGTGCCCGTTAAGTCTACGCCGTCGACGACGTCGGTTGCGGGTATCTCGAGCTTTGAAAGCCTGTAGTTTGCGTAAACCGTTATCCCCAAAAACAGGGTGAGGCACGCAAGAATGATGTGTTTTTTGTTTACCTTTAAGCTGAAGCTTCTGTTGAATTTTCTCATTGTTGTCCTCCTTGAGAATGTTATTTTGCGTTTGTTACATAAACCTTGGCTGCGGGTATATTCAACACGGTAGATACCGCGTTTACCACCTTTTCTCTTATTGAAGCGCTGCCGCCCCCTCTGCAAACAACGAGCACGCCCATAACCTTCGGGTATTCGGTAGACTGCAAAAGCGCCTCCTTTGAGCCGATTACGACGGTCTTGCTCTCGGTCTTCGAGTCTGACTCCGATATGTCGGAAGCGTATATCCTTCTGTCGCTGCCCTCGAGGGTAAGCATCACCGATACGTCGGAAACGCCTTGTATCTTCGAGATTATCTCCTCGAGCTCGGCTTCGAGGCAGCGCTCATAGCTTAGCTCGGTTATCTCGGCGGGCGCGGAGGTTTGGGCGGGCTTCTCCTCGGCTTTGGGCGGAGCCCTCATCAGAAGGAGCGCAGCAGTGCATACCGCCGCAGCGCAGAGATAGACCGTAAGCTTCGGCGACTTCTTTACGGCTTCTATGAATCTCTCTTTTACTTTTGCTATCCACATTCAGCTATCCTCATAACTTATACTTACTTCCGCGGTGCCGATCTTTTTCGCAATCAGACTCCTGACAAGCGGCTCGCGCTCTTTATCGGAGGGATCAAGCCAAAGCCCGACATCAGTAATAAATATGCTGTTCTGCCCGTCAATAGTAGTCCTCACCGAGATATTTTTGCAGTTTATCCCCTCTTCGCCGAGAAAAGAGGCTATATAATCCCCGACCCTGCTTTCGAGCTCGCGCTGAATAAGCTGATTTCGGGCTTCGGCGCCGCTCTGAAAGTCGGGGCTTTCAAAGCCGGAGCTTATATCGGAAAAATCCGCGCCGAGGATAAGGGATATGACCGCAACGGCGGCAATAAGGGAAATGACGGAGCGGATATCGCGGCGGTATCTGTCGGGAACGAGCATCATAAAGAGGGTGCATATCACCGAAAGAAGGCAAACCGTTAAGGCGGCGCTGCGCAAAAAGCTCATAACAGCATATCCCCTCCGAGGATTATAAGCATTCCCGTAGCGACGGTGAGCATCAGCATAAATACCGTCAGGACAGTAGACGCAAAGCCGAAGACATCGGCAAGACCGCCCGCGAGCGAAGCTATCCCGTCGGCGCCAGAGAGCCTGCAAAGCCAGGAGCAGACCGAAAAGGACATCTTATATACCGAGGCGGTTATTATCGGCGAGAGCATAAAAACGCAGAGGATAACTATTCCGAACGTCCCGACGGTCGTTCTTATCGCGCTGAGACTGACGCTTACCGCCTTATAAGATTCCGAAAGCGAATAGCCTATAACCGGTACGAAGCTTGAAACCGCGTATTTTCCGGCTTTTACTGCTATCCCCTCGGCTCCCCTGCCGGCAAGCGTCTGAAGCCCAATGACTCCGAGAAAAACGGTCATAATAAAGCCGATTATAACTGTCAGGGCGTTCCTTACAGCCGCAGTTAAGCCGCTGAGATCGGGGTTTACAGCCTGGGTGACCGACATAACGAGCATACAGGCAAGTATCGGGCGAAGAACGGCAGTCGCCGCGGCTGCTGCTAACTCGCAGAAATAGAGTACGATTGCATTATAAGAAGCCGCTGCGGCTACGTTTCCGGAAGCAGCGGTAACCGCAGCGAAAACCGGTATGTATGACGCCATAAAGGCTTGGCAGCCGAGCATCGAGCTTAAAAGCGAAGAAAACGTTTCAATAACGTATGGCGAGACCGACAGAAAGCAGATGATCACAAACAGCTCGCCGTAAAGCCCCGCCTTTGTTGAAAGCGCGGAAGCCACTCGGCTTACTGCGGCTATGACGGTGAAAATGAGTATTATCCTCAGCGGGCGCCCGAGCGCCTCTTTAACTATGTCGGCGATATATCCGAGGATCCCCTCGGCGGTAAGATTATTCACGCTCTCGGGGTCGTCGGGCTCTATCCCAACCCTTTCGAGACCGTCGGCAATATCGGCGGTGTCAGCCTCAGAAAGGCGTGAGCGGACCTCGCCCTCGAAATCAGAAGCTTCTGCACAGGCGGTAATATTCATTAAAACCGCGGCAAGGAGCGCGGCAAGAATCATTGAAAAACTTTTCATTTATCTCTCCAGAACGCTTTTTACAGCCTCGGTGAATTCTCTCAGAAGCGGCAGGCATATCAGCGCGACGGCAACTCGCCCCGAAATGTCGAGAACGCTTCCGAGGGCGGTTTCTCCGCAGTCGCGGCAGGAGGACGAGCAGAGCTCGCTTATATAGCAGATCCCGAGGGCGCGGAATGCGAGCTTTAAATACCCCGAGCCGAGACCAGTTCCCGCGAAAACGGAATCCATACCCGAAAAGACCTGCGTTATGCCGTCGACGGCGATAAACGCGGAAAATATCACCGCCGAGATTGAAAGGAGCGCCGCGAGGTCGCGGTTGGTCGGCTGGATCACCTTTGCCATCACCGCCGCGACAAGGCATATCACGGCAATTTTAAGTATGTCCATCAGAAGCCGAAGGTGCTTTTTACGGTGTCAAACAGCTCGGATATCTCATTTACGAGCATAAGCATAACTATCACGAGACCGGCTATAGTTATCATAAGCGCCTGCTCGTCCCTCTCGGCGCGCTTTAAAAGCTGGCTGAGCACCGCTACTATTATCCCGAGACCGGCAATCTGAAAAACAAGTGTTACGTCCATATCCACCTCATAAAACAATAACGGAAATTCCGAGACCTACTGCCGCGCCGAAAGTAAGATAAAGCCTTTTCGATTTCTCGGCTGAATCCTTCATAGCCCTTGAGCGCTCGTAAAGCTCTCTTGAAATCCCGCTAAGGACTGCTTCCTGTGATTCGGCGTCGCAGGTCCCGAGGACACGCCCGACCCGCGCAAAAAGCCGCTTTGCCTCGGCGTCGGCTTCAAGGGCTTCGCAGGCTTTTTCCCACTGAGCGCCGAAATCTCCGCTCTCGATTTTCGAGAACTCCGTTAAGTCGACCGACTCGAAGCCCTCAAAAGCCCTGCGGCATATCTCGTAAACGTCTGCCGACTCGAAGCGCAGCAGCGCGGTTATCCTCTCGACTGCTTCGGCGAGCTCGGCAACCGCTCGCGCGCTCTTAAGCCTTTCGGCGCAGAGCTCGAACGACGACATTAAAGTGCAGGCGCAGAGCGCGGCGCAAAGCATTAACTTAATCAATCCCGACTACCCTTATTTCGCGGCTCGGAGTGAGCTCGGCGGCGTATTTAAAAGCTTCCTCGCCGATAAGCCTCGCGACGGCGGGCTTTTTTCGGGCGTCTTCGAGGCTCTCGCCGTGAACCGCCGTTATAAGCTTCACACCGGAATGTAGCGCAAATTCGAGCGCTCGGCAGTCCTCCTCAGAGCCTATTTCGTCGGCGATTATCGCCCGAGGAGACATGACCCTCACCGCCGTAGAGACGCCGATATGCTTCGGATAGCCTACGAAAACGTCGGTAAGGCAGCCGACATCGTTCTGCGCGGCGTTGCGGTGGGTAGCGGATATCTCGTTGAGCTCGTCGATGAGCGAGAGCTTGTATTTTGAGCCGAGCTGTCGTGCAATATCGCGCAAAACGGTGGTTTTTCCGCTCGAGGGCGGACCGACGACCAAAAGCCCGCAGAGACCGCCCGAAAAGCAGTTTTTCATAATCCCGTCGGCGCAGCCCTTTATTTCGCGGGCTATTCTGATATTTACCGAGGAGATGTATTTTACCGTATCGACCGAAAACCTGTCCGAGGCAGAGACCGCAGTTCCGCAGATACCTACTCGGTTGCCTCCGGCAGCGGTTATGTAGCCGAGCGAGAGCTCCTTTGAATAGCTGTGCATCGAGTAAGAAAACGCCGCCTTGAAGGTGTGCTCTATATCCTCGGGAAGCGCCGTAACGCCGCTCATAACGATATCATTTCCGCCGACGGAAAGCGAGAGCGGTCTGTTTACCCTCAGGCGTATCTCGTCTATCTTTAAAAGCTCCGACGGGCTCAAGGCGTTCAGCGCCTCGAGGGGCTTTCCGCTCAGAAGCTCAAGCGCGTATTTTATGCTCATTTTTCACCCTCCCTGTCCTTTTTACAATTCTATGCCGAGGATGTCCGTTTAATGTCTGAGACCGGTTTTTTTGGTGTTCACGCCCTTTATCCCGCCTGCGGCTCCCGCCAAAATGCAGGCAAGAGCCTTTATTGCGGCGGCTTCGCTGAGCTCGGCTCCGAAAAACAGAAGCCCCGCCGAAAACGCCGCCATATATACCGCTGCGCCGCAGATCAGCCCCTGAATAAGCCCTTTAGAGCGGCAGAGCTGGGTTGACGCATACGCAGCGGAATACGCCGCGAGCGCGAGAATGCCTATTGAGAGAATGCCGAGAAGCTCATCGGAGATATCGGCGAGCAGCGCGACTGTCCCGACAGCGGCGCTGACCGCAAGCAGGACCCCGAGCGAAAACGCGAGCCCGCGAATAAGGCTGTTTTTCATTTCGGACATAAAAACCCCCGAACACCGTTTTGTTAAACGATATTCGGGGGACGCGCTCTTTAGAATACGATCAGTCTTTTTCAATCGGCTTGTCGTCTTCCTTGTCTTTTTTGCCCTTCTTTTCGGCTTTTTCCGCCTTGGCAGCTTCAGACTTGCTCTTTGCCTCCTCGTCGGCAGAGACGTTAGTGGCGATAGCCCATTTTTTGATCCTCATTTTGCAGCGGTCGCTGCTGGTCTCGATGACTACCGTCTTTTCTTCGATTTTGGTGATTATTCCGACGATGCCGCCGATGGTCTCGATCTCGTCGCCGACCTGGACGTTCTTGCGCATTTCGGCGTCAGCCTTTTCCTTCTTGCGCTGGGGGCGGATCATGATGAAGTAGAGAACCACGAGCATCAGGATCATAAATCCGAGAGTGTAGATTGAACCTGCCGCGGATACTCCCGCAGGCGCTTCGGCTGTCATTGAAATCAGATATGAAAACATTTTTAAGTCCTCCAATTTTCAGATTTATTTAAGTATAGCACGGATAGGGAAAAATTTCAACGGTTATTTTTCGATTTTATGTATTCGTCTATCGATTTTGCCGCGCTCTTTCCCGCGCCCATCGCTAAAATTACAGTTGCCGCGCCGGTTACTGCGTCGCCGCCGGCATAGACCCCTTCGCGGGTGGTCAGCATATTCTCGTCGACGACAAAGCAGCCTCGGCGGTTGGTCTCGAGACCCTTTGTGGTCGAGCGGATAAGCGGGTTGGGAGAAGTACCTATCGCCATAATCACGGCGTCGGTCTCGAGCTCGAACTCGGAGCCCCCTATCGGTTTTACGCCGCGCCTGCCGCTCTGGTCGGGCTCGGTGAGCTCCATTTTAACGCATTTAAGCGCTCTGACCTTGCCGTTTTCGTCGCCGAGAATCTCAACGGGGTTAGTGAGGTATCTGAATTCGATGCCCTCCTCGACGGCGTGGCAGACCTCTTCGCGCCTTGCGGGCATTTCGTCGGCAGAACGGCGGTATACAATGTAGACTTTATCCGCTCCGAGCCTCAAAGCCGAGCGCGCGGCGTCCATAGCTACGTTTCCGCCGCCGACGACGGCTATTCTCTTTTCGCGGTTTATCGGAGTGTCGTAGTCGTCAAGATAGGCTTTCATAAGGTTTGTGCGGGTCAGATATTCGTTGGCGGAGTAAACGCCCACGAGCGATTCGCCGTCGATTCCCATAAAGTTGGGCAACCCCGCGCCAGTGCCGATAAACACGGCTTCATAGCCGCTCTCAAAGAGCTCGTCGACCGAGAGTATCTTGCCTATTACCATATCGGTTTTAATTTCGACGCCGAGAGCCCTGAGCCCCTCGACCTCGCGCTGAACGGTAGCTTTCGGGAGCCTGAACTCGGGTATGCCGTACATAAGGACTCCTCCGGCGGTGTGGAACGCCTCGAAAACGGTGACCTCGTAGCCGAGCTTGGCAAGGTCCGAGGCGCAGCTTAGTCCCGAAGGACCCGAGCCGACTATGGCGACCTTATGACCGTTGGAGACGGGCTTTTCGGGCTTCGGAGCCTTATCCGCCATATAATCGGCGCAGTAGCGCTCGAGCCTGCCGATCCCGACCGGCTCGCACTTTATACCCCTTACGCACTTCGACTCGCACTGCGACTCCTGGGGGCAGACTCTTCCGCAGACGGCGGGAAGACCGTTGGTAGACTTGATGATTTCGTAAGCGGCGGGGATATCGCCCTCGCGTATTTTTTCGATGAATTCGGGAATCCTCACGCCGACGGGGCAGCCGCTCACGCAGGGCTTATTCTTGCAGTTAAGGCAGCGCTGAGCCTCGTTGAGCGCCTCGGCGTCGGTATAGCAGGAGGAGACCTCCTCGAAATTGCGTGCTCTTACCTTCGGCTCCTGCTCTCTGACAGGGGTCTTTTCGGCTTGCATATTAGGCATTTACGACACCTCCCGTTAATCTGCATATATGTTCGCGGTCGTGCTGCTCAATGTCTCGATAGGCGGAATTGCGCTTCATAAGCTCGTCGAAATCGACTTCGTGACCGTCGAAATCGGGTCCGTCGACGCAGGCGTATTTTATCTTTCCGCCGACCCTTACTCTGCATCCGCCGCACATTCCGGTGCCGTCTATCATTATCGGGTTGAGCGAGACTATTGTTTTTATTCCGTAGGGCTTAGTGACCGCGCAGACGAATTTCATCATCGGAACAGGTCCTATCGCGATAACGGCGTCGTAATGATTTCCTGCGTCGATAAGCTCTTGGAGCTTATTCGTTACGAAGCCCTTGGTTCCGTAGCTGCCGTCGTCGGTGGTGATGTAGTAATTATTGCTTACGGCGCGCATTTCGTCCTCTAAGATTACGATATCCTTATTGCGGAAGCCCGCGATTACGTCGACCTCAACGCCGGAGTTAAAGAGCGATTTTGCCTGAGGATAGGCTATCGCGCAGCCGACGCCTCCGCCTATAACGGCGACTCTTTTCGCGCCCTCGGGTATCTCCGTCGGGACGCCCAAAGGTCCGACAACGTCGAGAATGAAATCGCCCTCGTTGAGATTTCCGAGCATAATGGTAGAGCGCCCGACCTTCTGGAAGATAATGGTGATGCTCCCCTTTTCGGCGTCGCGGTCGGCAACCGTAAGCGGAACGCGCTCGCCGAATTCATCTATTCTAAAGATGATGAACTGCCCTGCGCGGACCTTTTTCGCGATGAGCGGCGCTTCGATTTCCATAAGGGTGACCTGCGCGTTCAATTCGCGCTTTGCGAGAATTTTAAACAAGTTGTTTCCTCCTTATCTTGCTCTTGCGAGATACTCGGACACGGCGTCTACTATTGCCCCAGCGAGACCCGACTGATGTTCGGGGTCGTTGAGCGCCATAGCTTCGCTGTAGTCGGTGACAAATCCGCACTCGACGAGTATCGAAGCGAATTCCTGCTCAAGAGTTACCGCAAAATAGTTGTATTTAGCGCCGCGGTTACGGTTTTTGCCGTCGCCGTAGACGTTATTTCTGTAGTAGCTTGCCATCTTTTCACTCACGAGCGACGCAAGCGGCTGACTGAACGGGGTGAAGTAATAGGCTTCGACGCCCCTGACCCCTTCGCCGTTTTCGACTGAGTTGCAGTGGACCGAGATATAGATATCGGGGCTGTAGCGCCGCGCGTATTCAGAGCGGTCGTAAACGCTGATGTATTCGCGGTCGCTCGGGAGCATATAAACTGTCGCGCCGGCGTTTTTGAGCTGCTCGGTGAGCTCCTTGGCGATAGCAAGGTTTATCTTGTTTTCAACGACGTGACCTACTGCGCCCGGGTCGACGCTTGAGGCGCTGGTATTGTAGCCATGACCCGGGTCGACTACGATCACGGTCCCGTACATGCTCGTGTTATAGCCGTTGAAGGTTATCGTAAGTCCGCCCGAGCCGTCGTATTTTGCGGAGTAGCCGATATAAACGCCGGGTCTGCGGAGCCTCAGCTTGAGCTGATACTTCTGCTCGCCGTTTACGCTTACCGTCTGCCACTCGCCCGAGCTGAACAGGCTGTCGCCCGAGAAGGCGGGAACGCCCGAAACGTTCGAGAGATAATCAAAGGTTATCAAAACATAGTCGGGGTTGAAGTTGCTTACAAGGTATGAGCCCTTGTTGGGATTGTCGTAGCTGAGCGGCGAGAATGAGACCGTGAACGGGGTCTGAGTGTCGAGTCTGAAATTGAGCACGGTGTCGCCGCCCGAGCTGTAGGCTCCGCTGAATACGGCGGTGTTGTTGACGACGGTATAGCCGTCGGTCAGATCGCAGTCGGAGGCCTTTATTCTTAGACCCGAGGCGGTGAGGTAGTAATCGATGCTCTGCTTTACGCCCTCGAAGGTGGTGTTGTAGGTGACGGCATTTACGAGGAAGTCTATGGTTCCGGCAGGGAGCCTCGGAGAGGTCGGGTTGGGAATACTGTCGGTGGTGTAGTAGTCGTAGGTAAGGGTGTTGTCGCGCTTTATCCTTATTACCTGAGCGGATTCGGCAAAGCGGGAAATGGCGTTTACTATTACCTTAGAGCCGTCGGCGCTCTCGCTGCTGTAGTCGCCGTAGCTGCCCTTTATCTTTATGACGCCGAGGTCCTGCTCCTCGCCGACAATTCCCTCGGGAGCCGTGAAGTAGCCGGTGAAGTGGGTGTAGTTGGTGTTGGAATCGAGGTCGTCGGAGCGGATCTCCTCTTCGGTAAGGGTTATGGTCTTGCCGTTCAGGGTGGCGGTGACTTTAGAGCCGCTGTATGCGACTACATTGACGCCTATCCTCGTTTCGCCCTCGACATACATCGTTGCGCCCTCGGCGGGCTCGATGCTCTGTAGGACCTTGACCTTTCTTGTAATGCGGTACCTTACGGTATCCGCCTTGTTCTTGAAGGTGAAGGTGTTCATTCCTACGTCGAGCTCCTCCTCGAAGTAGAAGTTGCCCGCTTCGTTGAGGGTTATCGGAGAGCCGTTGAAGTAAACGTCGAAGTTAGAGTCGAAGGAGCCCTGGAATTTGACGGTGGGCTCGTAGGTGGTGAACTCGGTCTTGGTGGGAAGGACCATTTTAAGGCGGCTGTAGAGGTCGCTCACGTTTATCTGACCGGCATAGTAGCGGACGAGCGCGTCGGTGCTGACCTCGTTCGACTTGAGCTGCTCATAAGACTCGAAAACGCTGCCGCGGTAGCCGTCGTATTTGTTGCACTCGTCTATCTGCTTGATAATCTGAGAGACGTCCCAGCGGGAATCGGTGGAGCTGGTGCGCTCGTTGGCGTGCTTGACTATCATCGGTATTCCCGCCTCGGCGGCGAGGTCGCTCCACCACGAAACGACGCTCTTGAACTTGAGCTCGACGCTCTCGAGACCGCCGTAGCAGTATACCACCATAAAGTCGGCAAGACCGTCTAAGATATACTCCCTCGTGTCGGAATAGCCGTCGGCAAGGGCTTCAAAGTCGTCCTTTGTATCTGAGCCGCGCGGGTCGGTCGAATCGTTGAGCCAGGCGTTGTCGATCCCGATACCAACGGCCATAGAGCTGTTGGTCGCCTTTATAGCATTGCTGACGAGCCCGAAGAGGTAAGCCCGGTTGTCTAAGAGCCACTGCTCATAGCCTATACCCGCGCCGTTGCGGCGGTATTCGGAATAGCTCTCGGCTCCCTTTTCGGCGTAGTAATCGGTGAGGATTATGCCGTCGATAAGATAGCGGTTTGTGAGCCTGTGGACGCAGTAGCTGAGATAGTTTATTTTGTCGCCGAGATCGTCGCTCTCTTCGGAGCGAAGCGCGGCGTTGATGTCGAAGGTGATGTAAATATAGAAATTGCGGGAGACGGCGGAATCTATAAGCATAGAAAGCGGAGAGCCGTGGGTAAATACCTGCTCCCCTATTTCGTAGTAGATAACGCCGTCGTATGAGGTTTCGATGATTATTGAATTAAAGCTGTAGCTCTCGAAGTCGTCGAGTATTGAGTCTATTTCGGACTGAGTCGTTTCGGCGGACTGATTCGGGTCGGTAAAGAAGTCGGAGCCTATCGTTATTATCGAAGCGCGCATGCTGTCGGGCAGGGAGATATAGCCCTCGGCAGGGGTATCTGCGGGCTCGCTTTCGGAGTTATCGGCAAAAACGGGCGCGGCGATACCCGCCTCGGTAAAAGGCGCAAGGAATATCACAAATGCCAGAAGCAGCGAAACAAACTTCTTCATAACTATCCTCAAAACTACTGAAAATCTGAAATTGCGGTCTTAAGAGCGGGAAGCTCCTTTTTCATACACTTATCCGACGAGTTTGCCGAGCCGAACAGGGAGCCGTGGCGGTAATAGGCTATTCCGTCGAACGAATCCGACTCGGAGATATAGGCGGTCTGCCGCGAGAGTATGTCTCCGCCCGACCATTCGGAATTGAGCCCGACCTTATAGGCGGCTATACCGCATACGAGCGAGACATAAGGCAGGGTTACGAGCTCTTCCCAGCGCTCGGCGGCGGAATCGAAAGAAAGCTTATCCTTAAAGCCGTAGTATATTTGGGGGACGATGTAATCGAGGTAGCCGGCGGTCGAGCACCAGGTAACTACGTCGGCATACATATGGTCGAGGTTGTTGTCGACATTTCCCTGCGGGGAAACGCCGAACAGAACGCTCGGGTTGCAGGACTTAATCGTGCGGTATATCTCGCCGACAAGTGTGCTGACGACGCTTCGGCGCCAAGAAGCTCTGTCGGAAGCGCCGGAGGCTTCAAAAGCGGCTTTGTCAAAGGAGGACGAGGTGGTCGGGTAGAAATAGTCGTCGATATGAACGGCGTCGACGTTGTAACGTGAGACAATCTCGGCTATGCCGTTGCAGATAAGCTGCCTTACGGCGGGATATGCCGGACTGAGCCAGTAATATCCGGAATCCTTGTCGTAAACGACGAAGGTCCCGTTGGTCGAGGAGGAATCGTACCACTGCTTAAGGGCGTAAGAGCCGTCCATCTCGCTGAACTGCTCTTTATTTTCGACGCGCATCGGGTTGACCCAGGCGTGGAAGGAAAGCCCGCGGCTGTGAGCCTCGTTTATCATTATATAGAGAGGGTCGTAGGGCGGAGCGTCGCCGACAGACCCGCCGTAAGCGTCGGTAAAGGGGTAATACTGCGAGAAGTAATAGGCGTCGCCGAACGCCCTGACGTGGACGTAAACGGTGTTGCAGCCGAGGCTTACGACATCGTCGAAGGCTTTGCCTACCGCTTCGGCAAACGCCGACTCGGAAGCACCGTTGAGCATCGGGTCGATATCGAGATAGGCAAACCATACCGCCTTTTGGACGGGATAATTGAGCGCCGTATAGCCGTTCGAGCCCGTAAGGATATCGAGGTCCTCGTTGATGGTCTCGGGCGGGGGCGAAAATTCCGTCGGCTCGGGGGTCGTGACCGTCGTTATGGTCGTCGTGACCTCGGGCGCGGGCGTTGTAGGAGCGGTCGTCTCGGGCTCGGTAAGTGTAGTAGGCGGCTCGGTTTCCGCAGGAGGCTCGGTGACGGCCTCGGGTTCGGGTTCCGCGGAAAGATACCTTCCGTTGACGAAATACTCGCCGTTTTTGAACTCTACCCTGACCCAGCCGTTAGACGCGATGCCCGTGATATTAACGCCGTCGCCCTTGTTGAGATGACCTATGCGGTCGCTGTCGGCGTCGGGGAGCTCGCGGACGTTTACGTCGGAATCAGCATACATAATTCCCGAGGCGGGCTCGATTTCATAGCCGCTCTGCTCCTCTTCCGAAGCGGGAGAAGCCGCCGAAACGGGCTCTGAAGGCGCAGTTGTTTCTTGGGGAGCCGTAGTCGCGGCAGGTGCTGTTCTCTCGGCGGTTGTAGTTAGGTCGTCGGTGGGTTCCGTGAGGCTTGCGGTGTCGAGCGTTTCGGGGGCGGTAGTAGCTTCCGGAGAAGCTATCGTCCCGAAGGTCTCTATCCCGACAGTCGGGGAAGAGGTTGCTGCGACGGGTTCGTTGTCGCGCCGCGCGCAGGAGCTCAGCATAAGCGCGCAGAGTATCACGCATATTACTCGACTGAACCTGTTCATAAGGCACCTCCCCCAACATTTACTGTAACTGTTACAGTATAACACATTTCGGGGAGCAATTCAAGTGCAAAACGGCAATATCGGCGGGCTTGGGAAAAATTTAATATTTATTTCACAATGAGCTTTACAAACTGCTTCTTGCCCTTTTTGAGAACGGCTCCGCCCGAAATATCGACGGTCTTAGAAATATCGGTGACTTTTTCGTCGTTTACGCTTACGCCGCCCTGCTGGATAAGCCTTCTTGCCTCGGCTCTTGAGGGGGCGAGCTTCGCCGCGACGAGCGCGTCGATAACGCTTACCTCAGAGGTCTCGAACTCGACGGTGGGCATATTCTCGCTCGAGCCCGAGCCGCCGAAGACTGCGCGCGCGGCTTCGAGGGCTTTTTGAGCCTCCTCCTCGCCGTGAACGAGCTTTGTGAGCTCATAGGCAAGGATCTCCTTGGCTTTATTGAGTTGACTGCCCTCCCACTTTTCCATTTCGCGGATCTCGTCGAGAGGCAGGAAGGTGAGCATCTTGATGCACTTTATAACGTCGGCGTCGGCTACGTTTCTCCAATACTGGAAGAAATCGTAGGGCGGGGTCTTCTCGGCGTCGAGCCAGACGGCGTTGCCGGCGGTCTTGCCCATCTTCATTCCGTTCGAGTCGGTTAAAAGGGTTATGGTCATCGCGCTGGCGTCCTTGCCGAGCTTGCGTCGGATAAGCTCGGTTCCTCCGAGCATATTTGACCACTGGTCGTCGCCGCCGAACTGGAGATTGCAGCCGTAATTTTTGAACAGATAATAGAAGTCGTAGGACTGCATTATCATATAGTTGAATTCGAGGAACGATAGACCCTTTTCCATTCTCTGCTTATAGCACTCTGCTCTGAGCATATTGTTGACTGAGAAGCAGGCTCCGACCTCTCTGAGCAGGTCGACATAATTGAGATTTAAGAGCCAGTCGGCGTTGTTTACCATGACCGCCTTGCCCTCGCCGAATTCTATAAAGCGGGACATCTGCTTTTTAAAGCACTCGGCGTTGTGGTCGATATCCTCGCGGGTGAGCATTTTGCGCATATCGCTTCTGCCCGAAGGGTCGCCTATCATCGTCGTTCCGCCGCCGATGAGCGCTATAGGCTTGTTTCCCGCCATCTGTAGGCGCTTCATAAGCGTTAACGCCATAAAATGCCCCGCGGTCAGGCTGTCGGCGGTGCAGTCGAAGCCGATGTAAAAGGTCGCCTTTCCGCTGTTGACAAGCTCGCGGATAAGCGGCTCGTCGGTCACCTGAGCGATAAGTCCTCTTTCTTTGAGTTCTTCGTAAATTCCCATATTTATTCTCCTTATAATTTTTTCATAATCAAAACGCCCTCCGACCTTTAACGGTCAGAGGGCGATAAATACCGCGGTACCACCTCAGTTTACAGGCCTAAGCCTGCCTCTTGGGCGCTTTAACGGGCGCACCCGCATATCCCTACTGCCTAAGGTTCGGGACACGGACTCGGGGACGTATTCACACGGGGCTGCCGCGCTTTCTCGCACCTTCCGAAAGCTCTCTTAAGCGGACACGCCGGGGCTACTTGCTCCCGTCACAGTCGATTTGATATACTGGCGGATATATTATCACAAATTTTCGGGGTTGTCAAGACCCGATTTTGCGTTATTCAAACATCTCCTCGAAGTATTCTATCGGGGTGCCGTCGTTTATCGTAACGGTTATGTTCATAAGCACGCCGTCTAAGTATGCGGCGTAGCAGGCCTGATACATCGCTATCCCCTGATAGTCTGAGGTGATCTCCAACCTTGTGCATTCGACGCTTCCGAGCTTGACATTTTCGTGAGCCGAGAACTCCGACGTCATACCGAGGCTGTCGCCGAGCTGCTTTATCTCCTCTTCGCTGCGGTCGAGGTAATCGTCGATATCGCTTTCGTCGGTCAGGGTATAGATAATGTTGATGTTGTTGCCTGTGGCGCTGTCGATGACCATCATATCGCAGAAGGAGGAGTCGTCGAGACCTGCGCCGTCAAACAGTTCGGCTATATCCTCCTCGGAGCTGTATTCCCAATCCGAGGGCTTTGTGAATTTATAGGACATATAGCCGTTTTCGTAGACGTCGCCGCTGAACGTTCCGGCAACGGTTTCGCGCGTGGGCGGCTCCTTGGCTTCGGCTTCGTTCAGCACTGCATCGTCGGTGTTGTCTTCGATTACCGGCAGCTTATCGGTTCCTCCGCATGCGCAGAGGCATAAAAGGAGCATTATCGCGGCTATAAGTAAGGAAAGCTTTTTCATATTCATCACTCCTGTTTTTTCTTAATTTTATCACCGCCGCCGCAAAATGTCAATACAAAAGCGAAGACCGCGCGGAGTCTTCGCTTTAGGCTCATACCTTTGATTTTATCCTTGTGAGTGCGCTCTTTTCGAGCCGCGAGACCTGCGCCTGAGAAATACCTATCTCCTGCGCGACTTCGACCTGGGTCTTTCCTTGATAAAACCTGAGATAGAGAATGTTTTTTTCGCGCTCGGTGAGCATAAGTATCGCCTCGCGGAGCATTATTTCGTCGATCCAGCCCTCGTCGCTCGAGCTGTCGCCGAGCTGGTCGAGCATATAGAGAACGTCGCCGGAATTTGAATAGACCGGCTCGTAAATAGATATCGGCTCGCTTATCGACTCGAGCGCGAATACTACCTCGGATTTCGGTACTCCGAGAGCCTTGGCAATTTCGGCGGCGGTGGGCTCGCGGTCCTTTCCCGCCGAGAGCGATTCTTTAGCCTGCATCGCTCTGTAGGCGAGGTCGCGGGTGGAGCGGCTCACGCGGATCGAGTTGTTGTCCCTCAGATAGCGCCTCAGCTCGCCGCTTATCATCGGAACGGCGTAGGTCGAGAATTTTACGTCGAGCGAGAGGTCGAAGTTGTCTATCGCCTTTATCAGTCCGACAACGCCAACCTGAAAGAGGTCGTCGGGCTGGGCTCCGCGGTTCATAAACTTTTGGATAACGCTCAGAACCAGCCTTAAATTCCCCTCGATGAGCTCCTCGCGGGCTTTTTTATCGCCCGAACGCGCCTTTTTAAGAAGCTCGGTTTTTTCGTCTTCCGTCAGAAGCCTGAGTTTAGAGGTGTTTACCCCGCTTATTTCGACTTTATTATACTGCATCTGCAATAATCTCCCAAACAGAAGTTTTGAGATAATTATTGCCTGCGCGGGCTCCCCCTATTCAGCCGAAGCGAAGGTATTATTTACCTTTCAGCAGATAGCCTCGAGCTCTTTTTTCAGCTCCTTTAATATGCGCTTTTCGAGGCGCGAGATATATGACTGCGATATCCCGATTATATCCGCGACCTCTTTCTGGGTCATCTCCTTGCCGCCCAACAGCCCAAAACGCATCTGCATTATAAAGCGCTCCCTGCCGTCGAGCTTTTCTACAGCTTCGATAAGCAGACGCTTTTCGGTCTCGCTTTCGAGGCGGCTGCCGACCTCGTCGCCGTCGGTGCCGATGACGTCGGAAAGAAGCAGCTCGTTGCCGTCCCAATCGATGTTGAGCGGCTCGTCGATGGATATCTCGTTGCGCTGCTGGCTCGTCTTGCGGATATACATAAGTATCTCGTTTTCGATGCAGCGGGAGGCATACGTCGCGAGCTTTATGTTTTTGTCGGGGTTAAAGGTGTTCACAGCCTTTATAAGCCCGATGGTGCCTATTGAAACGAGGTCCTCGGCGCCGATGCCGGTTGACTCGAATTTCTTGGATATGTAGACCACGAGCCTGAGATTATGGGTAATGAGAATTTCCCTCGCCTTTTTCGGCTCGGTGGAAAGAAGCGCAAACACCCGCTTTTCCTCCTCGGGACCGAGGGGCGGCGGAAGAGTGTCGGGACCGTTGATATAATCGACGCCGTCGCTTCCGGCTACCCTCCTCAAAAGAATTTTAAGCGCGTTAAAAAGCCCGTTGAACATATCCTTTTCCTTTCTTAAACAGTTAGTATTTTCGGATCAAAGATCGCTCGGCGCTCGCCGCCGGCTATTCCTGCCACAAGCGCGGTCACTTCCTTTGAAACTCCGTTTTCGTCGGTGACCTTTATATCCTCGGCGTTCACAGCGTAGAGTATCCCCTCGCCGGATATCGTTTTATAGGGGACCGCCCTGATAAAGCCCTCGCTTTTAATTTCGACACCGGTGCAGATTATAACAGGCAGCCCCGAGAAGAGGTCGCGGGCGGTGTTGCCGGTGTCGGCAAAGCCGTCAAGCGAATAGCCTTTACAGCCTACTCTGAACTCAACTCGGTATGAGCCGGACTTTCCGAGCCTGCGCGAAAATATCTTCGAGGCAATGCAGGTCAGAAGGTAGATAGCGGCGGTAAGGATTATAAGCGCGGCGGGAGATATCCCGATATAGACAAAGCCGCTTATAACAACGGTTTTGCCTATCCCCAACAGCCTTTGAATAAGCTCGAGCGCGGAATATAAAAGCATATTCGCGGCGAGGTATGCTGCCGAAAGGGTCAGGCATTTTCTTAATGACTGCCGCCAAAATGCGACCGCGGGGATGAATACACAGGCGGCGATTTTAATTGCCACTACTGTAAAGCTTAAGAGCTTGCCGGACTGCGGAATAAGTAACGCGAGCGAAGAGAGCCCTCCCAAGAATGATGCGGCGGCTCTTTGGAGCGGCTTAGAGCGGGTATGGCTCAGCGCGGAAACGAGGCTTAAGAGTATCCAAGCGATATATGTATTCAGGACGACCAAAACGTCAAGGTAAATCTCCACGACCATCACCGAAAACGATTTTACCCCCAACGCTGCGGGGAATCTGTCGGTTTGAGGAGACAAAAAAGAAAAATCCCGCCGTGCATATCACACAGCGGGACTTGAAAGCTTTGATTTTATCTGATGAACGCCGAGAAGCCCTTATATGCCATATAGACGTCGAGCTTTGAGGTGAGCTCAAACGGAGAATGCATGCAGAGGACGGGAACGCCGACGTCGACGACCTCGATATCCATATTGCCGATATAGGCGGCGACGGTTCCTCCTCCGCCGAGGTCTACTCTGCCGAGCTCGGTGGTCTGCCAGATAACGTTGTTCTCTTCAAATACCTTTCTGACATAAGCGACGAACTCCGCGCTCGCGTCGTTGCAGCCGCTCTTTCCGCGGGAGCCGGTGAACTTGCACATGGCAAGACCGTAGTTGCAGTAGCTCGCGTTGCGGGGGTCCAAAACGTCGCTGAAGGTCGGGTCGAAGGCGGCGGTGACGTCGGCAGAGAGGCACTTTGAATTGCGGATAACGTCGTAGGCGGGAACGCCCTCGCCGTCGGCGATGGATTCGATAAAGTGCCTGAGATAGTCGCTGTTGAGACCGGTAGGACCTACGCTGCCTATCTCCTCCTTATCGGTCAAAACGGCTATGGCGGTGTAATCGGGGCAGTCGCAGTCTAAAATCGCTTCGAGGGCGGGATAGGCGCAAACGCGGTCGTCCTGACCGTAGGCGCCGATGAGACCGCAGTCGAGACCGACGTTTTTAGCCTTGAACGCGGGAACTACCTCGAGCTCAGCCGAAACGAAGTCCTCCTCGATTATGCCGTATTTCTCGTTGAGAAGCTTGAGGACGTTGAGCTTTATCTTCTCGGAGACGTCGTCGTCCTTAAAGGGGCGGCTGCCGATCAGAACATTGAGTTCTTCGCCCTTTATTCCCTCGGCAAGGGTGCGCTTAGACTGCTCCTGTGCGAGGTGGGGCAGAAGGTCGGTGACGGTGAAAACGGGGTCGCTCTCGTCTTCGCCGATATTTACGGTCACGCAGGAGCCGTCCGCCTTGAAGATAACGCCATGGAGCGACAGCGGGATAGTCGCCCACTGATATTTGCGGATGCCGCCGTAGTAGTGGGTCTTTAAGAGGGCGAAATCGGAGCTCTCATAAACGGGGTGCTGCTTGAGGTCGAGGCGGGGCGAGTCGATATGAGCGGCAAGGAGCCTTACGCCGTTTTCAAGCGAATTGCGCCCGAAAACGCAGAGGATAAGGCTCTTTCCGCGGATATTGCGGTAGACCTTTTCGCCTGCGGAATACTTCTTGTTCGGGTCGTAGGGCATAAAGCCGTTCGCCTCGGCAAGGGCGATGGAAGCGGTAACAGCTTCGCGCTCGGTCTTGGCGTCGTCGAGGAACTTCATATAGCCCTCGCAGAATGCGTCGGCAAGGGCGAGCTCGTCCTCTTCGGCTCTCAGAATTCCGTTTTTGCGCTTGATGAGAAGCTTTTCCTCAAGCTGCTTTCCGACAGATTTTTCTTCGTTTGACATTTTGAATCGATCCTTTCCTGAAATCATCTATTTGAATAATTTTTGTATGTGCGCATTATTTTTCCGACGTAGTGGCGGATGCTCGAGCCCTCGATGCTCTCGATATCGACGTTATCGGGGTCGACTCTGCCGCTCTCTATCCAGCCGTCGACGGTTCCCATTCCGGAGTGATACGCCGCCGCGGCGAGCTCGACGCTATTATATCTCTCCATAAGAAAGCCGAGCATATAGCAGCCGAACATTATGCTGTATTCGGGGGTATACATATCTTCAAAGCGAAGGTCTTCTCTGCCGAGCCGCCAGGCGACCCAGTCGAACGACTCCTCGATTATCTGCATAAGACCTATTGCTCCTGCGTCGGACTTCGCAGAGGGGTCGAAATTAGATTCGACCTTTATAACGGAATATACGAGCGCGGGGTCAACATTGAACAAAGCGCTGTAGCGCTCGACCTCGGCAGTGTACTCCTCGCGGTAGATTCGCGACTTTACGATTTCGGGCAGGACCTTAAAGAACGTTACAGCCAGAACCGCCGCGAATATAAGGAGTATTGCCGCCGCCCGCAAACGCCGCCTACGCATTGAAACGCTCCTTTAAATCGGCGGCTATCGCCCTGACCTTTTCTTCGAGGTCTTCAAGGGAGCCGTCGTTTACTATAACGGCGTCGGAGCGGTCGTAAAAATACTTCTCGGAAAACTGGCTCGAAAGCCGCGACTGCGCGAATTCAACGGGGATATTGTCGCGTTCGAGGACGCGGCGGAGTTTTAAGTCAAAAGGCGCGATAACGCTTATTATTTCGGCGCAGACAGAGTTCATTCCGCTCTCGAAAAGAGTGGGCGCGTCGAGGATAACGAGCTTTGCTCCGCCGATTTTAAGCGACTCTATTTCGCTCATAATGCTTTCGGTTATGTAGGGGAAGATGATATTGCCGTATTCGCGGAGCTTTTCGCGGTCGTTGAAAACGAGACTGCCTAATTTTCTCCTCAAAAGACCGCTTTCGCCGACGCAGCCCGGGAACGCGACGGATATTTTTTCAAGAAATTCGGGGAGAGCAGAAACGCGGCGCGCCACGGCGTCGCAGTCGATGACCGGAATGCCGCATGCGGAAAAAATCTTTGACGCGGCGGATTTTCCAGCGCCGCTCTGCCCCGTGAGACCTATCACGGCAATTCCGTCAAGAGTTTTCATTTTTCCTCCAAATCTATCACGCAGAAGCCCGCAGCGCGAAGTATCCTGTTATAGACCGCAAGCCCTACGCCCTCGGCGCTCGGACAGCGCGCGTAAACGGTTTTTGCGCCCATTTCGTCGAGCAGGCGGAGCTTTTCAAACAGGGCGTGCGCCTGCTCCTCGGCGCTGCCGCCGTAGCATAAGTAAGGAACGCCCCCGACAGCCTCGGATTCTTCAAACAGAAGGCAGAAATCGCCCGACGAAGCGTGATTCAAAACGTATTCGCGGTATTTTTCGGCGCTTCCTTTTATAAGCTTCACCGAAGCCTTCGGCGCATAATGGCGGTATTTCATTCCCGGGGAGCGGACGACCGCTCCGCTTTCGACCTCGGAGAGGACTCCCCTGTCGACCTCGGCGGGGCAGACCTCAAGGAGCATTTCGCGGGTAACTCCGCCCGGTCTTAGAATTCTTACGCCGCCGTTCTCGAAGGAGATGACCGTTGATTCAACTCCGACGAGCGACTCGCCGCCGTCGATTATCGCGGGTATCCTGCCGTTCATATCGTCGAGGACGCGCTTTGCGGTAGTGGGGCTCGGGCTGCCCGAGAGATTTGCCGAAGGAGCTGCAAGAGGCACTCCGCAGAGCTCTATGAGCCGATGAGCCGCGGGGTGGGACGGAAAGCGGATGCCCACGGTATCGAGCCCGCCGCTCGTAACATAAGGGACTTTATCGGACTTAGGCATTATCATAGTAAGAGGTCCGGGCCAAAAGCGCTCGGCGAGCTTATATGCAAGCTCCGGCACCTCGGAGGCGGCTTCTTTTATCATATCGAAATCCGAGACGTGGACTATAAGCGGGTTGTCGGAAGGTCTGCCCTTGGCTTTGAATATCTTTTCAACAGCCGAGGCGTCAAAAGCGTTCGCCGCAAGACCGTAGACCGTTTCGGTAGGAATCCCCACGACCTCGCCGCGCTTTATAAGCCCGCTCGCCTTTATAAGCGACTCCTCGGAGCAGTCGAGCATCTCGGTTATCATGACTCCGCCTCTTTTGCGAGCTTCGCGGCCTGATCGGCGGTCGCGAGGGCGTCGATGACCTCGTCGAGCCCGCCGTTTAAAATATAGTCGAGCTTATAGAGAGTAAGACCTATTCTGTGGTCAGAGACCCTGCTCTCGGGGAAGTTGTAGGTGCGGATTCTTTCGGAGCGGTCGCCGGTCCCTATCTGGGAGCGGCGCTCGCTGGCATAAGCTTTGTCGAGCTCGGCCTGCTTCATCTCCAAAAGGCGGGAGCAAAGGACCTTCATAGCGCGCTCGCGGTTTTTCTGCTGGCTGCGCTCGTCCTGACACTCCACTACGAGCCCCGTAGGAAGGTGGGTTATCCTGACGGCGGACTCGGTTTTGTTTATATGCTGACCGCCCGCGCCCGACGAACGGAAAACGTCGATTTTAAGCTCTTTGTCGTCTATCTGGAGCTCGGCGTTTTCGGCTTCGGGGAGAACGGCTACGGTAGCCGTTGAGGTCTGAATCCTGCCCTGAGACTCGGTCTCGGGGACGCGCTGGACCCTATGGACACCGCTTTCGTATTTCAGCCTTGAATAAGCGCCCTCGCCCTCGACGGAAAATTCGGCTTCTTTAACGCCGCCGAGCTCGGTTTCGTTGAGGTTAAGTATCTCGACCTTCCAGCGCTTGGAATCGGCGTACATAGTATACATTCTCATAAGCGAATGGGCAAAGAGCGCGGCTTCCTCGCCGCCCGCGCCCGCTCTTATCTCCATAATAACGCTGCGGTTGTCGTTGGGGTCTTTCGGGAGGAGCATTATTTTGAGCTCTTCGGAGAGGCGGGAAATATCTGCCTTCGCGGTCTCATACTGCTCGTCTATGACTTTGAGGAATTCGCGGTCGGTCTCTTCGCGCCTGAGTTCCTCCGCCTCTTTAAGCGACTCCTCTGCTGCCTCGTATTCCCGATATTTTTCGATAAGCGGGGTAAGCGAGGAATATTCCTTCATAAGATCGCGGTAAAGAGAAGGGTCGTTCACGGTTTCGGGCTGCATAAGCCGCTCGTTTATCTCGCTGTATTTTTCGGAAAGTGCCTTTAGCTTTTCAAACATCATTAACACCTGTCAGTTCAGTTTTCGTTGGGCTCACGCCCCGCAGAATCTACCGCGCGGACGTTCTTTTCGGCTTTTGAGCGCGGTATCATAAACTCCCTGCCGCATCCGCAGCAGCGAAGCTTGAAATCCATACCCGAGCGCAGAACGAGCATTCTGTCGGACCCGCAGGGGTGCTTCTTTTTCATAGTGAGAATGTCTCCCTTTTGAATATCCATACGGCACCGCCATATCATCTGTTATTATCCGATATATTATATCACCGATTTTATATAAAAGCAACTGTTTTGCGAAGTTTTTTGCGGGGCGGGCATATAGCCTTTTTTCTGAACATAGTATATACAAATTCCCGAAACGAAAGGAAAGATATCAGATGAGAAGCTATATGCCCGAGGGCGGGATTATAAATAACGATGAAAATTTGGGATACATATCGAGCATATCGGGGCTGTATGAGGCAAAAAGCAGAGGAATTATCCTTGAAGCGAGGGCGGAAAGCTGCTCCTCGGCTCACGACCTTGCGCTGAACCTGCCCGCCTGTCGGGCGGTAATCCCGAGGGAGGAATGCGCGCTCGGGATAGCCGAGGGAAGGACAAAGGACATAGCGATAATCTCTCGGGTAGGAAAACCCGTCGCCTTTACGGTAAAGGACATAACCGAGGAGGACGGCGAGACCACGGCTATCCTCTCGCGGACCGAAGCCCAGAATCTCTGCCTTGAAAACTATCTTTTAAAGCTTGAATACGGGAGCGTTATCGACGCCGCCGTTACGCATATAGAGCAGTTCGGCTGCTTTGTCGATATAGGCTGCGGGATAAGCTCGATGATACCGATAGACGCGATCTCGGTCTCGCGGATAGGTCACCCTTCGGACAGATTTGCGGTCGGAGACAGGATAAAAGCCGTTCTAAAAGGTTGGGACGGCGAGAAATTCTATCTTTCGCATAAGGAGCTTCTGGGAACTTGGGAGGAAAACGCGCGAAAATTCTGCGCGGGAGAAACAGTTAAAGGAACGGTAAGGAGCATCGAGCCTTACGGGATATTTATTGAGCTCGCGCCGAATCTTGCGGGGCTCGCCGAGCCGCGGGCGGACGTATATGCGGGTCAGACGGCGAGCGTTTATATAAAGTCGATAAACCCCGAAAAAATGAAGATAAAGCTTATAATCGTAGACGCTTACGACGGCGAGCCCGAGCAGGGCTGCGAATATTTCATCACCGGCGGAGTTATAAAGCGCTGGAGGTATTCCCCCGCCGCCTGCGAAAAGGTAATAGAATCGGTATTCTGAAAAAGCCGCTCTCCTTAAATTTCAAGGAGAGCGGTAATTTATTGCTTTTTCTTTTTTATCGGCTCCCAGTAAGCCTTTGCAGCCTGCTCGGCGCGGTTGTCGCCGTAGACGTAGTAAACCCTGTCTTTTATCGCGTCGGGGAGGTATTGCTGCTCGACCCAATGGTTCGGGAAATCGTGGGGATAGAGGTAATTCTGACCCTTTACCCTCGCGCCCTCGCCGTCGAAATGCTTGTTCTGGAGCTGCCGCGGAAATTCCTCGCCGCCGTATTCCTTTAGGTCGGCTAAAGCGGCGTCGATAGCCATAATTCCGCTGTTGGATTTAGGAGCGGTCGCCAAAAGAATTACCGCGTCGCCGAGAGGAAGCCTTGCCTCGGGCATTCCGAGCTGGAGCGCGCTATCGACGCAGGCTTTTACTATCGGGATAGCCTGGGGATATGCAAGACCTATATCCTCGGCGGCTATTACCAAAAGCCTGCGGCAGAGGGAAATTATATCGCCAGATTCCAAAAGTCGGGCGGCGTAATGGAGCGCGGCGTTTTCGTCGGAGCCGCGGATAGACTTTTGCAGCGCCGAGAGCGTGTCGTAATGCTCGTCGCCGGCGCGGTCGTAGCGCATATTAGAGCGCTGGGTCAGAAGCTTCGCGGTCTCAAGGGTTACGCTCGCGCCACTGCCCGTCTGCGACGAGAGGACGCAGAGCTCGACGGTATTTATCGCCTTTCTGACGTCTCCCCCGCAGCCCCGCGCAATATGCTCAGATACGCCGTCTTCAACGTCAATACTCAGACCGAATTCCTCGGCGGCGAGCTTAAAAGCTCTGTTTACGGCGGGAACGACCTCTTCGGCGGACACCGGCTTGAATTCAAACACGGTTGAGCGGCTTATTATCGCGTTGTAGACGTAAAAATAGGGGTTTTCTGTGGTAGAGGAGATAAGCGTTATCCTGCCGTTTTCGATATGCTCCAAAAGCGACTGCTGCTGCTTTTTGTTGAGATACTGTATCTCGTCGAGGTAAAGGAGTATGCCGTTATAGCCCTCTAAGGTATCGGTGTCGGCGATGACGTCTTTTATATCCTGCACCGAAGCGGAGGTGCCGTTTAATTTACACATCTTCAGGTTGGTGTTATCGGCGATTATCCTTGCGACGGTGGTTTTTCCGACGCCGGAAGCGCCGTAAAAGATCATATTCGGGATCCTTCCGCTCTCGATTATGCGGCGCAGAGGTCTGCCCCTGCCGAGAATATGGGACTGCCCGACAACGTCGTCGAGGGTCTTCGGGCGTATTTTATCTGCCAGCGGGACCTGCATTCCGATTCCTCCTTTACTGTCCTATGCAAATTGAGGAGCAGCGGACTGCCCCTCAAAGCGTTATTTTTTTGCTTTTCTGCCGTTCCTTTCAAGGGTAACGTCGGCTCCGTCGCGAATCGTCTCGGCGGTGACTATGACCTTTGAAACGTCTTCCTGCGAAGGGGTCTCGAACATCGGCTTTAAGAGCGCGCCCTCGACGATAGAGCGCAGACCTCTTGCCCCCGTCTTGCGGGAAAGAGCCTTTTTAGCGATCTCGCGCTTGGCGTCGTCGGTTATTTCGAGTTCGATACCGTCGTAGTCGAAGAGCGCCTTATACTGCTTTTCGAGGGAATTTTTCGGCTCGGTAAGTATCGATATCAGCGCCTCCTCGTCGAGCGGGGAAAGCACGGTTATTACGGGCAGACGACCTATTAGCTCGGGGATTATCCCGTAGCGGACGAGGTCCTGCGGGACGACCTTGCGGAGTATCTCGTCGGAGGTATGCTCGGCTTTTTTGCTGTTGCCGCCGAAGCCTACCGTCGAGGTGTCGGTCCTGCGGCGGATTATATCCTCAAGACCGTCGAAGGCGCCGCCGCAGATAAAGAGGATATTCTTGGTATCTATCTGAATGAACTCCTGAGTCGGGTGCTTGCGCCCGCCCTGAGGGGGAACGTTTGAGACCGTCCCCTCGATTATCTTTAAAAGAGCCTGCTGAACGCCCTCGCCGCTTACGTCGCGGGTTATCGAGACGTTTTCCGACTTGCGCGAAATTTTATCGATCTCGTCGATGTAAATGATGCCATGCTCGGCGGCTTCAACATCGTAATCCGCGGCCTGAATCAGCCTTAAGAGCACGTTTTCAACGTCGTCGCCGACATAGCCCGCTTCGGTGAGGGTTGTGGCGTCGGCGATGGCGAAGGGAACGTTCAGTATCTTAGCAAGGGTCTGGGCGAGATGGGTCTTTCCGACGCCGGTAGGACCCAAAAGAAGGACGTTTGACTTTTGTATCTCGACCTGACCGTCGCCGCTGCCCTCGGGCGCGGTTATTCTTTTATAGTGGTTGTATACCGCGACGGAAAGAGCTATTTTTGCGTCTTCCTGACCGATGACGTATTCGTCGAGGACCTTTTTTATCTCGGCGGGCTTGGTCAGCGATATTTCTCCGGAGGGGGCGCTTTTGCTCCTCTTGCCGGTGAAGTATCCTTTTTCTTCCAAAAGGTCGTAGCAGAATAAAACGCACTCGTCGCAGATATTGACGTCGCCCGCAGAGAACATATTGCTAACGCGGTTCTCGGGCTTTCCGCAGAAATTGCAGCGCTTGAGCGCGGATTCGTTTCCTGCCATAAGACCACTCCTTTTCTTAATGGCTTACTTTGTGATTATCTTGTCCGCAAGACCGTAGGCTACGGCTTCTTCTGCGGTCATATAGTAGTCGCGCTCGGTGTCGCGCTCGATGTCTTCAATCGGCTTGCCGGTGTTCTGAGCCAGAAGCTCGTTGAGCATCCTGCGGGTGCGGACCATATGGTCGGAATGTATCTTTATGTCGGTGCACTGACCCGAGAGACCGCCGCCGATGAGAGGCTGATGGATAAGCACCTCACTGTGGGGCAGGCATATCCTCTTGCCCTTGGCGCCGCCCGAAAGAAGGACTGCCGCCATAGAAGCAGCCATACCGACGCAAATGGTCGAGACATCGGCCTTGACATACTGCATAGTGTCGTAAATAGCCATTCCGGAGGTTATGGAGCCGCCGGGGCTGTTGATGTAAAGGAAGATGTCTTTCTCGGAATCCTGACTGTCTAAGAACAGAAGCTGAGCGACGACTACCGAAGCCGTAGCGTCGTTTACCTCGTCGGACAGAACGATAATCCTGTCGTTGAGGAGCCGCGAAAAGATATCGTAGAATCTCTCTCCGTGACCCGTCTGCTCAATTACGTTTGGAACTAATGCCATATAAACTCCTCCTTGGAATTACGCGGATATTCTCAGGCGTTTTCGATAACGGCAGCCGCCTTTATCTCGTCGACAGCCTTGCCGACTGCAACGTCGAGCCTGAGATCGTCCTCGCGGATATACTGCTTTACTGTTTCGACGGGCATATTATACTGCTCGCCTATCTTCTTGTATTCCTCTTCGAGCTCCTCGGCGGTGACCTCTATCTTCTCGTCGGCGGCATACTGCTCGAGCGCGAGGCGGAGCTTTACCTGCTTTTCTGCCTGCTCCTTATAGGTCTCGCGGAGGCTCTCCATAGTCATACCCGTGAACTGAAGATACATCTTGAGCTCGATACCCTGATGGGAGAGGCGGTGGGAAAGGTCGTCTATCATTTCGTTGACCTTGTTTTCGTACATAACCTCGGGGATCTCGCCTTCGAGCTTAGAAATCACGGCGTCCATAATAGCGCCCTCAACATCGGCGTTGGCGTGCTCTTCGGCGTGCTCCTCAAGGTGCTTTCTCACGTCTGCCTTAAGCTCGTCTACGGTGTTGAAATCGGTGGTGTCCTTGACGAAATCGTCGTCGAGCTCGGGAACTTCGGTCATTCTTATCTCGTGGAGCTTGATTTTGAAAACAACGGCGGCTCCCGCGAGCTCCTTAGCCTGATAATCCTCGGGGAAGGTGACGTTGATATCGAACTCGTCGCCGATGCTGTGACCTACCACCTGATCTTCAAAGCCGGGGATAAACTGACCCGAACCGAGCTTTAAGCTGTATTTTTCCGCCTTGCCGCCCTCGAAGGGAACGCCGTCTTTATATCCGTCGAAGTCGATGACGACGTCGTCGCCGTTCTGAGCGGGGCGGTCGTCGACGTTTATGCTCCTCGCCTGGCGCTCACGCATATGCTCTATTTCGTGGTCGACCATTTCGTCGGTAACAGCATTGACGGTTTTCGTTACCTTTATTCCCTTGCAGTCGCCTACCTTGACGACAGGCTTGGTGATGCATACAGCCTTGAACTTTACGCCGACGTCCTTTCCGACATCGGTTACTTCGACCTCGGGAGGAGCCACAAGAGTGAGCCCTGCCTCGTTGACGGCTTCTTCGACGGTATCGCCGTAGAGGGAGTTGACGGCGTCTTCATAGAAAACGGCTTCGCCGTATTCGCGCTCGATTATCTTTCTCGGCGCCTTGCCGGGGCGGAAGCCCGCCACGTTGATCTTAGACTTGTTCTTGAGATAAACCTTCTGTACGGCTTCCTCGAAGACTTCGGGAGATACCTCTATCTCCAGCTCATATTTGTTGGTCTCGACTTGGTTTTTTGACTTCAGCATATTGTTGCCTCCTGTATTTATTTGCCAAATAAATTTCAAATTATTGCACGTTTAATAAGTATATCATAAGCGCGGGATTATTTCCACACAAAAATTTTGATTTTTTATTTTTCGTGCTTTTTAACAATATTCGTAATATCAAACGGTGAAAAATGTAAAAAATCACTTGATATAAGCCGAAATTCGATTCCTTCGCGCTCGCCTATAACGGCGTTTTTATGGGCGTAGCCGTGAAGATGACCGTAAAAGCAGTATTTTATCCCGAACCTTTGGAGCACCTCCATAATGTCGCCGTTGCGGTCGCCGCAGAAGATAGGAGGATAATGCAGAAAAACTATCGGCTCGAGCCCTGCTTCAACGGCTCCTCGGATAGAGCGCTCGAGGCGCTGAGCTTCGCGGAGTATCACCTTTTTGTCCTGCGGCTCGCTGCCGTCGTTTATCCAGCCGCGGGTCCCGCAGATTCCCGAGCCTTCATATCCGTAAAAGTTGTTGTGGAGTATCTTTATTGTTGAGATACCGTTTTCGGAAAAGAATTTTTCGGCTTTCGTAACGGTCGACCACCAGTAATCGTGGTTGCCCTTTGAGATTATCTTAACGCCGTTGAGCCTGTCGATGAATCTGAAATCCTCGAGCGCGCCCTTTAAGCTCATCGCCCACGAAATATCGCCGGGGATAACAACGGTGTCCTCGGGCTTTACGCGCTCCTGCCAGTTTTTTTCGAGGCGCGAGACGTGGTCGTCCCAGCCCGAAAAAACGTCCATCGGCTTATCCGACGACAGCGAAAGATGCAGGTCGGCGATCACAAATAATGACAAGGCTTCACCTCCGTATAATGCCCGCCGTTCGGCTAATAATATTACGGCAAGCGATTGCAGAATTTATGCAAAGATGGAGATCACTATGGAAAAAGAAAAGATCTACGGAATCAAATGCGGCGTTTCGAGCTGCGAATACAACCGCGACGACCGCGAATGCGTTGCAGGAAAAATCGACGTATGCTGCTGCGGCTGCCAAAGCCCCGAATGCAGCGCCCAGACCGAATGCAAAACCTTCAAGCCGAAGCACTGACCGCGGTCCCTCCGAAAATCGGAGGGATCATTTTATTCCCAAGACTTCGTATACATATCCGAGCATTTCGCCGCGCCCGACCGAGCCCGTGAACCTCGGCTTTTTGCCCCTGAGCCCCGAAAGAGCCTTCGGGATAGGCAGTCCGCTGATCTTGCAGAGCGTTTCGGCTTTCTCGAATTCGTCGCCCCCGCAGGAAGCCCCGAGCGCCGAGAGCACCGAGTCGGGGAACTTATAAGGGCTCGCGGTTGAGGCGATGACCGTGCAGGTATCGTCGCCCGATTCGGCGAGGTATTTATTATAGACCCCTACCGCAACGCCGGTATGAGTGTCGACGGTGTAGCCGAAGCTCTTATAAGTGTCGGAAATGGCGGATTTTGTTTCGCTGTCGGTGCAGAAATCAGCCCAAAACAGCTCGCGAAGGCTGTTTTTAATTTCGTCGGAGACCTCGAAGCGCCCCTTTGAGGAGAGCTCGGCAAAGAGCCCGGAGATGTAATCGGAATCGCCGCCGCTGAGGTGGTAGAGCAGCCTTTCGAGATTAGAGGAGACGAGAATATCCATCGAGGGGGAAATAGTGGTGTAGAATCTGCGGTTGCGGTCGTAGACGCCGGTGCGCAGGAAGTCGGTGAGGACGTTGTTGGAATTTGAGGCGCATATAAGCTTTCCTATCGGGACGCCCATGCACTTCGCGTAGTATGCCGCGAGAATGTTGCCGAAGTTGCCTGTCGGAACAACGACGTTGAGCTTTTCGCCGAGCCTGAGCTCCCCTGCTTCGGCAAGCTTTGCGTATGCCGCGACGTAATAGACTATCTGAGGCGCGAGCCTGCCCCAGTTTATGGAGTTGGCGCTCGAGAACATTATCCCGTTTTCCGAGAGCTTTTCGGCGACTTCGGGATCGGTGAAGATCTTCTTGACGCCTGTCTGAGCGTCGTCGAAGTTGCCCTTTATCGCGCAGACGCCGACGTTAGAGCCGTCCTGAGTGGTCATCTGGAGCTTCTGCATCGCACTGACGCCGTTCTCGGGGTAGAATACGAGGATATTGGTCCCGGGGGCGTCTTTAAAGCCCTCTAAGGCGGCTTTTCCGGTATCGCCCGAGGTCGCGACCAAAACGCAGACCTTTTTGTCGGTGCCGGTCTTGCGGACTGAAGCAGTCAAAAGATGGGGCAGGATTTGCAGCGCCATATCCTTGAAGGCGCAGGTCGGACCGTGCCAGAGTTCCAAAATATTGAGCCCTTTGCGGAGGGTCTTTAGCTCGTCCACGTTATCCGTATCGAAGCTTCCGGTGCAGTATGCGCTTTTTACGCAGTTTTTGATCTCGTCCGCCGAAAAATCGGTGAGATAAAGCGAAAATACCCGCTCGGCGATCTCGGGATATCTGAGCTTTCCGAATTCGCGGAGGTCTTCGATTGAAAGAGACGGGAGCTTTTCGGGGACGAACAGACCGCCCTCGGCGCTTATGCCCTGAACTATCGCCTCGGCAGAAGCTATCTTCAAAGTGCTGTTTCTTGTGCTTTCGTAATACATACAAATACCTCTTTATTTTTAGTCAGGCGGTGAACGCCCGCTGAATATACTCGAATTTTACGACCCTTTCGCCCTCTAACTCTACTATCGCGGCGTCGAAAACGACGCTCAAATCAAGGTCGTTCGCGGTTAAAAAGGCGTTTGCGGCTTTTACTATCCGCGAAATTTTCTTAGGCGTTATAGCCTCGCCGCCGCCCGAGAGCGCGCCGCACTTGCGGGTCTTGACCTCGACGACGTGGATAAGGCTCCCCTTTTGGGCGACGATATCGAGCTCGCCGCCGCGTATGCAGTAGTTTCTTGCAAGGATATCGCAGCCCTTTTCGCGCAGGAACGAGGCGGTGTATTCCTCGCCGATGTTTCCTATATCGCGTGAAGTCAAGGCGCTCACCCTTTCAGTGCATCTTTTTCAGAAAGCTCGGTCTGTGGACCGGACTCGGTCCGTATTTACGGAGCATTTCGTAATGGAGCTTAGTCCCGTAGCCCTTGTGCTTTGAAAACATATACTCGGGGTAGAGCCTGTCGAGCTCCTCCATATATCTGTCTCTCGAAACTTTAGCGAGGATCGAGGCGGCGGCTATCGACTGCGAGGTCGAGTCGCCTTTGACGACGGGAATACACTCGAACGGGATATCCGGCTTTTTGTTGCCGTCGACGATAACGAGCCCGCAGGCTGTATTTAAGCCCTCGACGGCGCGTTTCATAGCGAGCATCGCGGCGTTCAGGATATTGAGCTCCTCTATCTCGGCGACGGAAGCCGTCGCGACGCAATATGCCGAGGCGCGGGAGATTATTTCGTCGAAGAGTGCCTCGCGCCTTTTTGCACTGAGCTTTTTAGAGTCGTTCACGCACTCGATGACGCAGCCTCGCGGAAGGATCACCGCGGCGGCGTATACGTCGCCCGCCAAAGGTCCTCTGCCCGCTTCGTCGACTCCGGCGATAACGCCGTATTTTTCCGTGAGCGCAAAATCGTAATCGTAAAGGGTCATACCGTAGCCTCCGGAGCTTCGAGGGATATTCTTCCGAGCTTGCCGCTCCGGAATTCGTCGAGCAGGATAAGCGCGGTGCGCTCGGTGTTTATCTCGCCGCCCGAAACAAGGAACCCGCGCCGCCTGCCTATCGCTTCGAGGACCTCGCCGTCGGTCATTCCATCTGAGATTTCTATTCCGTAGCGGAGCTTGAGCGGCTCGCCGCCGAGCTCGCGGAGCTTTCTTATAAAGATGACCGCAAGGGTCTCGGTATCTAAGATGTCGTCCTTTATGGCGCCGGTGAAGGCAAGGCTGAGCGCCGCGTCCTGATTTTCGAGCTTGGGCGCCAGAACGCCGGGGGTGTCCAAAAGCTCGAAGCCGAGGTCTAACTTTATCCACTGCTTGCCCCGGGTAACGCCGGGTCTGTCCTCTACCTTGGCGCGCTTCGAGCCCGCTAAGCGGTTTATCAGCGCGCTTTTGCCGACGTTGGGTATCC
The DNA here is from genome assembly GCA_947627875.1 of uncultured Clostridia bacterium. Taxonomy (GTDB): domain Bacteria; phylum Bacillota; class Clostridia; order Oscillospirales; family Ruminococcaceae; genus Faeciplasma. The sequence goes on along the minus strand of CANQXS010000001.1, from coordinate 133,208 downwards.
CGACCGCCATTATCCTTACAGGTCTGCCGGTCATTCCCTTCTGCTCCCACTTTTTTATGTCTTCCGAGAGCAGATTTCTCACGAGCGGGAGAACCCGATTTACGTTTTTGCCCGATTTGCAGTCGGTCGCGGCGGCGAAGACGCCCTTTGAGCGGTAATAATCGAGCCAGCGCGAGGTGACGGCATCGTCGGCGGCGTCGCACTTATTGAGGAGCAGAACGCGCGGCTTAGAGCCGAGGAGCCGGGATATCTCGGGGTTGCGGCTCGAAAACGGAATGCGCGCGTCGGCGACCTCGATAACGGCGTCGACGAGCTTAAGATTCTCCGAAATAAGGCGGCGGGTCTTTGCCATATGCCCCGGGAACCACTGGATATTTATTTCTCTTTCTATTATTATCAGTCCTTAAAAGGTGTTATTTCTTCTTATAGAGCGAGCCGAATCTGCTGAACGGGTAATTACGCAGGACCGCCTTTCCGAGAATATCCTCGCGGTCGACAAAGCCGACGTAGCTGCTGCGCGAGTCGGTGGAATGCTGGCGGTTGTCTCCCATAACGAAGTATTTCCCCTCGGGTACGGTAACGGGATAAGCGTAATTCGATTCGGGGTCGGTGGTTACGTTCTCGATCCCGTCGACCTCGAACAGCTCGCCGTCGACATAGACCTTTCCGGCGTTGAAGTCGATATTGACCTCCTGCCCGCCTACGGCGACTATCCTCTTTACGATTATCTTTCCGAGACCCTCGCAGTTGGCGGCGATTATGTCGCCCTGCTTCGGAGTGTATAAGAACGACCAGAGGATAAGTCGGTCGCCTTCGTGGAGCGTGGTCTCCATCGACTGACCCTGAACGCTCGCTGTCCTTATAACGAAAGTGAAGGTAAGAATAACGATCGTAAAGGTCTTGCATATAGGGATAAGCCAGTCGAGTATCTCGTCTATAAGCGAAAACTTTTTCTTTTCGGAAGCCTCTTCGGCTGTTTCTTTTTTCTTCATAATGTCCACTCACCTTTATTTGAGATTGCATACATATTTATTGTATCAAAAGTTTTCCGAAAATGCAAGATGTACGGGAAAATAATCGCGGGAATTTTGAAAATGAAAAAACGCAGAGGCGAAACCCCTGCGCTTTTCGGCGATAATTATCTGAGAGCGTCTTTTGTCTTGGCAGCCTTGCCGACGCGATCGCGGATATAGTAGAGCTTGGCTCTTCTGACCTTGCCGCGCCTGATGACTTCGACCTTCTCGACAACGGGAGAATGGAGCGGGAAAACGCGCTCGCAGCCGCAGCCGTGGGCAACTCTGCGGACCGTAAAGGTCTCGTTTACGCCGCCGTGCTTGCGGGCGATTACGGTTCCCTCAAAAGCCTGAATTCTCGACTTGTCGCCCTCCTGGATCCTGACGGAGACACGAACGGTGTCGCCGACGTTGAATTCGGGAGTTTCCTTTTTGAGACTGGATTCCGAAATGATTTTCAAAGCATCCATTGTTGAAAATCCTCCTTAAAATTTCAGATGTTCATACGCTTCAGCCGGCTTCATCGGAGCCGCATTATAACGAAGCCAGAGGACTATCCGCTTTAGTATCGCAACTAAACCCTACCGAAAAACGGCAGACTCAAATGCCTTAATATTATATCACAGGCGCCGTGCGGAATCAATAGTGCATTATGCAAAATTATCGGGAGATTTCGGACGTGGATTTGGGTATTATTCATATTATCCGTCGAGCAGGCGCGAAAAGGCTATAAAAAACAGCGTCATAAGCGAGGAAGGGCTGAGGGTTTTGCCGTATAAAATCAGCGCCGACAGCGCAGCCGCACCTATCAGCAGGCAGGACAGCGCACTGAGAATAAAGCATACCCGCGAGCTTTCGCCGAATATCAGCGCGGCGAGCCTTCCGCCGTCGAAGTAAGCCACGGGAAGAAGATTGAAAACCGCAAGCGAAAGATTTATGAGCGCGGCGCTCCCGCCCGACAGCGCGGCTAAGATAAGATTAACTGCTGGTCCAGCAAGGTAGACGAGCGCGCGCCTCGGCTTTGAAAGGCTTTCCACTCCTTCGGAGAGGATACAGATACCCGCGCCGTAGAATTTTATCTCAGAGACCGAGGCTCCGAAGAGCTTCATCGCGGCGAGGTGTCCTAACTCGTGGAGCAGGCAGAAAAGAAGCGGCTGAGCCCCGAGGGAGCCGTCGCGGAGAGATGTTAAGGCGATTATGAAGAAAAATCCGAAGGTAAAGCTTATCCTGAGCTTTCGGGGCGCAAAAGTGATCATACAGGATTATATTCGCGAGTGGCGGAAAAAATGCGGACGCCGAAGCGTCCGCAAAATCCTCAGTCGGCAGTCGGGTCTTTTGAAACGCCGAAAATCAGCCTGAGTATTCCGGCTAAAATTTTGCCCGGCTTTTTTACGATTACCTTCATACGCTACCCTCCGGAATATGTAAACTAAACGATTTGCTCGCTCAATACATAATATTCAGAGGAGGCGTTTTTGTGTTACCTGCGGCTGTCTCTGATCTCCCAGGGGCGTATTTTCCGGGCTTCCTCATACATTTCGCAGTAGCTCAAATGGCGTGATTGGCGTATCTTTCCGCTCTTTACGGCTTCGAGGACGGCGCAGCCCTGCTCTTTTGTATGCGAGCAGTCGGGGAAGCGGCAGCCGCCGATAAAATCGCCGAATTCGGGGAAGCAGTCGGCGAGCTCGTCTTTGAAGATGATGTCGTAGCGGTCGGTAGAAAAGGCGGCAAAGCCAGGGGTGTCGGCGATATATCCCCCGCCCTTGAGCGGGTAGATTTCGGTTCGGCGGGTGGTGTTCCTTCCGCGCCTGAGCTTGCGGCTTATCTCGCCGGTCTCGGCTCCCGCTTCTGGGCAGAGGCGGTTTAAAAGCGACGACTTCCCGACGCCGGAGTTGCCGGTCAAGGCGGAAAAGCTCCCGACGAGCTCGTTAAAAAGCTCGTCCGTTCCCTCGCCGGTTATGTTGTTGACCGAAAACACAGGAAAGATACCGCGGTAGATGTCTTCGTATTTTTCGCTGCCGCACCTGTCGGTCTTGGTGAATACTATAACGGGCGCGATGCCCTTATATACCGACACGGCCGTGAATTTATCAAGCATTCTGAGATTCGGGACGGGGTCGACGGTTGAAAGGACGAACACGAGCCTGTCCAAATTGGCGAGCGGAGGGCGGACTATCTCGTTTTTCCGAGGAAATATATCGGAAATTACCGCCTCGCCGCCTTCAAGCTCAACAGAAACGCGGTCTCCGCATATAGGGCAGAGGTCTTTTTGGCGCAGGACTCCCCTTGCGCGGCAGGTGTATTCGCCGCTGTCGGTAAGGACCTTGAAGCTGTCTCCGAACGAGCTGATTATAACTCCCTGCATATCAGAAATTGGCGAAATTGTCTACGGTGCGGAAGGCGGTTTCGTTATAATCCTCGCAGACATAGGTTTCGCTGTCAAAGTCGACCACATAAGTCGCCACACGGAGCGTTACGCCGTATCGGATATATGCGTCTAACCTGACCGTTCCTGAGCCCGTTACTTCGATAGGCACGCTTCTTCCCGCCCAGTCTGACGCGCTGACGATGCTCGCCTCTCCTATCTGCTCATGCGTATCCTGATAGCAAAGATAGAGGAAATATGTGCTGCCGGCATCGGCGGGGATATCGACGTAAACGGTGACGGTATGCTCGACGGGCGGCACATATGGAGTATCGTCGGGAACATAGCCCGGCTCTTCGGTTTCGCTTTCGCTCGGGAAGTTTTCTACCGGCTCGTCGCCATATTCGGGGAAATCGTAGTTTTCTTCGGGAACTTCTCCCGAGCCGTCTGAGACCATTATTGTGATAACGCTATCCCTCGCGACGTTTGAGCCGCCCTCGATATTCTGAGAAACAACGGTGTCGCGCGGCTCGCTGCTCGTGATATACTGCGGCTTTACGGTCAAATGAGCGGCTTCTATCTCGGCGGAGGCTGCGTTTATATCTTTACCGACGACGTAAGGGACTATGGTGTCTTCGGTCATAGGACCGAGGCTGATGAAGATTTTAACAATCGTCCCCTCTTCGACGGAGGTGTTTGCTGCGGGATCCGTCCTTACGACGTAATCTGCGGCGATGTCGTCGCTCTCCTGCTGGACCTGAACATAGCCGAGACCGACGTCTTCAAGGGCTTTTATTGCCGAGCTGATGTGGTAATTCTTGAGGTCGGGGATAGACACCATTCGCGTGCCTTTGCTGACGGTCACCCTTATGGTGTCGCCTATAGTGACCATTCTGCCCTCTGCCTTTTCCTGGTAGAAGATGACTCCCGAGGGGTAATCGTTGTTATATTCCTCGGTAGCAACGAGCTGGATATCGGTATACTGCGCTCTCGCGTCGTAGAAATTCAGGCCTATGAGCTGGGGCATCGGGTATTCGTTTGAGTTGGAGGGAGCGGTCTTGAACGCGCCGAGGATAACGTTGGCAACAAAGAGCGTCGCGACGATTATTACCGTTACCGTAACGGCGGCGAGTATCGGCAGGGCGTAGTTATGGCGGACGACTATTTCGTCGTCGTCATAATACTCTTCCTCGTAATATTCCGCCTCGCGGACGGGCTCGGGCTCTTCGGCTTTGACGCGCTTTTCTTTCTTCGACTTCTCCTTTTTGGCAGGCTTTATCGCCGAAAGAGCTGCCGCAAGCTTTTCCTTTGCTCCTGATTGGTTCTGCTCCTTTGAGCCGTCGGAGTTTTTATCGAGATACCCGAAGGTTATGCTCTGGTCGAGCTTAAAAGCCTCGATGTCGCGTATCATTCCCGAGGCGGACTGGTAGCGCTTTGAGGGGTCCTTCTCCATAGCGTGGAGGATTATCTCCTCGAGCCCGGGATAAATCGAGGAGACATACTGAGTAGGCGGGACGGGGGCGTCGTGCATATGCTTGAGGGCGACGGCAACCGGAGTGTCGCCGTTGAAGGGTTTTCTGCCGGTGAGCATTTCATACATCATGACTCCGACGGAATATATGTCGCTCCGCTCGTCGGTGCGCCCGCCGCTCGCCTGCTCGGGCGAAACGTAATGCACCGAGCCCATAGTCTTCTCGGAATCGGTGTTTTCGACCTCGCGGCTGAACCTCGCAATTCCGAAGTCCATCACCTTTATGCTGCCGTCGGAAAGGAGCATTACGTTCTGCGGCTTTATGTCGCGGTGGACTATTCCCCTGTCGTGCGCAAGCTGGAGGGCTCTGAGTATCTGAATGGTGAAATGAACGCAGTCGCGCCATTTGAGCATTCCCTGCTGCTCGATGTATTCGCGAAGCGTTATGCCGTCGATATATTCCATTACGATGTACTGCATATCGTTTTCGTAGCCGACATCGTAAATTTTTACAATATTCGGGTGTGAGAGAACGGCTATCGCCTTGCTCTCGTTGCGGAAGCGCCTAACAAATTCCTCGTTTTCGGAGTATTCGCTCTTGAGGATCTTGACCGCGACTACGCGGTTCTCCATAATGTCGCGCCCGCGGTAGACGTTAGCCATTCCGCCTACGCCTATAAGCTCGGTTATTTCGTATCTGCCGTCAAGCTTAAGTCCGATATATCTGTCCATATAAACCTCTCTTTCCTTTAAGCATCGCCTAAATCGCCGCAAGAGCGACCGTTATGTTGTCTTTGCCGCCCTTTTGGTTGGCATAGTCTATAAGCCTGTTTGCCGCCTGCTCGAGCGGCGCCTTATATACCGCTGTATACAGGAACTCGTCGGAGCAGTAGTTGGTGAGCCCGTCGGTGCATATCAGCAGGACGGCTCCCTTTTCGGCGTCAAGCTCGAAATAGTCGACGTCGACCGTCGGCTCCACCCCGACGGCGCGGGTTATGACGTTTTTCATTCTTGTGAGCTTCGAGTCGTTCTCGTCTACGCCGTGAGCCTTTAAGTATTCCACTACAGTGTGGTCGTTGGTTATCTGTCGTATTCCCGAGGAGTCGAGAAGATAAGCTCTTGAATCCCCGACGCTCGCTATCGCCACCAACCCGTTATGTACCAGCGCGGCGACGCAGGTGGTACCCATTCCTCGGTTTTCCTCGCTTTCGCAGCTCTTTCCGTAAACTATAGTGTTGGCGGCGGTGACAGCCGATATAAGCATCGATTTTATCGACCTCGGCTCCATTTCGCTGCGGTAGCTGAGACAGATACGGTCGTAGACCGCGTTCGAGGCGATGTCGCTCGCAAGACCTCCGCCGTTGGTTCCGCCCATACCGTCGCACACGACGACGGCGGCAGTGAAGTCGTCGAGCTCGCAGAGCCTGAAACGGTCCTGATTTTCGGCGCGGGTCTTGCCGATATCGGACTTTGCTGTCAGTATCATTTCGCCTTACACCTCCGATTTTTGTTAATTTTCCTCATATTCTCGCCTGAGCTGCCCACAGGCGGCATTTATGTCCGCCCCGAGGGTCCTGCGGACGGTCGCGTTTGCGCCGAGGCTGCATAAAAGCCTGCAAAAGCGCTGAGCGGAGCCTCTGTCAGAGCGGTAGCTGCGCTCTTTTATCTTATTTACCGGAATCACGTTTATATGCGCAGGCATTCCCTTCATAAGCCCTACGAGAGCTTTTGCGTCGTCATAAGAGTCGTTTTCGCCCTCGATAAGCGCGTATTCAAAGGATATCCTCCTGCCCGTTCTGCCGAAATAGTCGCGGCAGGCTTTCATAAGCTCGGGAATATGGTAGCGGTTGTTTATCGGCATAAGCTCGGAGCGCTTTTTGTCATATGGGCTGTGGAGCGATATTGAGAGAGTGAGCCCGAGATCGAGCGCGGCGAGGTCGTATATCCTGTCGACAAGCCCGCAGGTAGAGAGCGAAACGTGCCTAAGGCTCATATCCGTTCCCTCGGGAGTCGAAAGAATTTGAAGGAATTTCACTACGTTATCGAAATTGTCGAGCGGCTCGCCGATGCCCATTAAAACTATGCTCGAGACCTTTCTTCCGGTCGCGCGCTCGGTCTCGTAGAGCTGCCCGAGTATCTCGCAGGGCTCGAGGTTGCGCTTGAAGCCGGCTATAGTCGACGCGCAGAAGCGGCAGCCCATTTTGCAGCCCGCCTGAGTTGAAACGCAGAGCGAATCGCCGTGCTCGTAGCGCATAAGCACCGTTTCGACGTGGTTTCCGTCGCAGAGCTCGAAAAGGAGCTTTACGGTGCCGTCGGAAGCCGAGGTGAGTATCTTAACGGGCTTGATATGCCCGAAAGAAAACTCGGCTTTGAGGCGCTCGCGGAGCTGCAGCGGGAGGTCGGTCATGGCGTCGAAATCGCCGGCTCGCTTTTGGTGGAGCCATTTAAAAATCTGAGCCGCGCGGAAGGGCTTTTCGCCTATAGATTCGGCGAAGTCCTTGAGCTCGCCGAGGGTAAGTGACATTATGTCGGTAATCGGACTCACCGCTTTCTTTGAAGTTTTGCGATGAAAAAGCCGTCGCTGCCGAACGTCTGCGGCAGGATAGTTGTATGATAATCCGTAAAGCCGTTTAGCTTTACAGGCACGAAATCGGGATTTTCGGAGAGGAATTTTTCGACTATATCCTCGTTTTCGCAGCGCCTGAGAGTGCAGGTGGAATAAATCAGAGTGCCGCCCGCTTTTAAGTACCGTGAGGAGGTCGAAAGTATTTCGTACTGCGTGTTTGCGAGCGCTGAGAGCTCCGACTCGGGACGGTATTTTATGTCGGGCTTGCGGCGGATAACTCCGAGACCCGAGCAGGGAACGTCGCAGAGTATCCTGTCGGCTTTCGGGACAGATTCGCTGAAGATCTTTGCGTTATTTACGCCCGCAGTAACGGAGCCGAGCCCGAGGCGGGCGGCTCCCGAGGAAATCAGCCCGACGCGGTTGGGGTGAAGGTCGTAGGCGTAAACCCTGCCGCTGTCGCCCATAAGCTCGGCAATAGTAAAGGTTTTGCCGCCCGGCGCCGCGCAGAGGTCTAAAACAGTTTCGCCGGGCTTCGGGTCGAGCTCGCGGCAGCAAAGCTGGCAGGAGAGGTCCTGTATATGGAGCATTCCTTTTTTGTATGCCGAGAGGCTTTCAACAGAGCCGCAGCCGATGAGTTCGGCGCAGCTGCCTGCAAAGGGAATGTCCTTTACAGACACGTTTTCTGCGGAAAGCTCGGCGATGATATCGTCGTAACGGAATTTGCAGGTGTTGAGCCGAGCGGTCATCGGAGCGCGCCCCAGCGAGCTTTTCAGGATTTCGAGCGCGGTATCTTCGCCGTAGTCATTGATGAACGAACGGACTATCCACTCGGGGCAGGAATATTCCGCCGACAAGTCTTTAAGCTTTACACCGCTTTTCGGGAGCTTGCAGCCGCCTCTTATAAAGCTTCGCAGAAGGGCGTTTACAAACCCTGCCGCGCCCTTGTTTTTAAGCTTTGAAGCGAGCTTTACGCTCTCATTTACGGCGGCGCTCTCGGGGACGGAGTCCATATAAAGTATCTGGCAGACGCCCATTCTGAGAATTTGGCGAAGCTCGGGCGAAAGCCTGTCCGCCGGACGGCTGCAAAGGCTGTCTATCACGGCGTCGAGAGCAAGCTTTCGCTCCAAAACCGAGTAATAGAGCGCCGAGACGAACCGCCTGTCGATATCCCTTAAATCGGGGTAACGCCTGAGCGCGGAATCGAGCGCGAGGTTGGAATATTCCTGACCGCGCTCGGTAGAAACAAGAAGCTTAAGACAAATCTCCCTCGGGGTCTGCATTATCTTCTCCTCGTGCGGTTGTTGGCGATGAGAAGCAGCCTAAGAACGGTCGCTATCGAGGAAATCAGCGCCGCGACGTAGGTAAGCGCGGCGGCGGAAAGGACCTTTCTTGCCATCGGGAGCTCGTCTTCGTCTAAAATGAAGTCGTCGCGGAGGGTTTTAAGCGCGCGCGAAGAGGCGTTGAATTCGACGGGAAGGGTCACGGCCTGAAAGACGGTGACGGCGGAATAGAGCAAAACTCCGAAAATAGCGAGGGAATGGCTCGAAAAGATCAGACCGACAAGAAGGAGTATCATTCCGAGGCTGGAGCCGATGTTGGTTATCGGGATTATAGCGCTGCGTATCTTTATCGGAGCGTAGCCGGTCGCGTGCTGAACGGCGTGACCGCATTCGTGAGCCGCAACGCCTATCGCCGCGACGGAGTCGGAGGAATAGGTGCTGTCGGAAAGCGAGACGGTGTTGGTCTGGGGGTTGAAGTTGTCGGTCAGACTGCCCGCGATATGGACCACCTTTACGTTCCAAAGGCCGTTTGCGTCGAGGATACGGCGGGCGACTTCGGCGCCGGTTATCCCCCTCGAATTCCTGACCTTGGAGAACTTGTTGTAGGTCGAATTGACCTTGAACTGCGCATAGAGCGCGAAGAGCATCGCGGGTATCAGAAGAAGATATGTGTAATCAAGATAATAAAAACCAAAAGGCATATTATGCTCCTTTCAATCATTCGGGGCTGAGAATAGCTCCCCTTGAAACGGGGTGACCGCGGAGGTAATCCTTTGCGGGCATTCTGCGCGAGCCCTCTGGCTGGACCTCTAAAAGCCTGACCGAGCCTTCGCCGCAGCCCACGGTGAAGTCTTTTTCATCGAGGACCTCTCCGGCGGTGTGAAAACCGTTCATAGAAACGACCTCGCAGCGGCATAGCCTGAGCTTTTTGCCGTCGAGGACAGCGGTGGCGCAGGGCCAGTCGCAAAGCCCGTTTATATGGGCGCGGACCTCTGCCGCAGTCCGCGAGAAATCGGTGGGAGACATCTCCTTTGAAAGCATCGGCGCGAGGGTGGCTTCGGCGGGGTTCTGCGGAATGGGCGTAATGCTGCCGACAGAGAGCGCCGAAAGGGTCTTTATAAGAAGCTCGGCTCCGACAAAGGAAAGCCTGTCGTAAAGCTCTGCCGAGGTCTCGGAGGCTCCGACCTTAACGGAGGTCTGAAGCAGGATATCGCCGGTGTCCATTCCCTCCGCCATAAGCATAGTAGTGACGCCGCCGTATTCGTCGCCGTTCAGGACAGTCCACTGTATCGGCGCGGCTCCGCGGTATTTCGGAAGCAGGGAGCCGTGGACGTTTACGCAGCCGAAGCGGGGTATTTCGAGAATTTCGGGCGGGAGGAGCTTTCCGTAGGCTGCGACCACGATGCAGTCGGGCGCAAGGCTCTTTATAAGCGGGGTGACGGTTTCGGTCTCGCGCTTGAGCGACTGAGGCTGGTAAACCTCTATCCCCTGAGAGAGGGCGTATTCCTTTACCGGCGGAGGCGTCAGCTTCATTCCCCTGCCCTTCGGCTTGTCGGGCTGGGTGAAGACCGCGCTCACAGTATGACCGCCTTCTATAAGCGCTCTGAGCGACGGCACCGCGAAATCCGGCGTTCCCATAAAAACTGTATTCATATGATATCAAGCTTTCCTGTAAAATATACTATTTCTCGTCGTCGGGGTCGTAGGGCTCCTCGATATTGTCGGGCAGGACTCTGCCGTCGAGGTGGTCGAGCTCGTGACAGACGGCGCGCGCAAAGAGGTCGCTTACCTCTTTTTCGTAGAATTCGCCGTTGCGGTCCTGAGCGCGGAATTTAACCGTCTTAGGGCGGGTGACGTAGCCGTAGAGCTCGGGGTAAGAGAGGCAGCCCTCGGTCCCGTACTGCGTTTCTTCGGAGCGCTCGATTATCTCGGGGTTGATAAGCTCGATAAGCCCGCTGCGGTCTTCCGAAACGTCGATTACAACGGCGCGGCGGATTATTCCTACCTGCGGCGCCGCGAGACCGAGCCCTTCGGCGTTATACATCGTCTCCGCCATATCGTCCAAGAGCTCGGCGAGGCGGGAATCAAACTTTTCGACGGGCTTGCAGTGCTTTAAGAGCACGGGGTCGCCGTCGGTTACGATTTTTCTCAGTGCCATATATTTACTGTCCTTTCAAATCAGATGTTTTCGGGGTCTATGTCCGCGGTGACGCGGATATTTGCAAACCGCCTGTCCTTAGAGACCGCGATCAGAAGCTCGGAGATAAAGGCGCGGAAAGCCTTTGTATTGCGGCATTTGACGGTAAGCGCGGTGCGGTATCTGCCGTTGGCTCTGCCCTGACCCGACTTTGCCGGTCCTAAGACGCGAAGCGGGAATTTTTCGGAAAGAGCTTCGAGGCGCTCCTTCATAAGCTCGACGAAAGCGTTTGCCGAGCGGATAGCGTCGGACTCGAGGAGAGCGCTGAACGTTATCGAGCATATATCGCAGAAAGGCGGATAAATGAGCTCGCGGCGAAGCGCAATCTCCTGCTCGAAAAAGCCCTTGTAGTCCTGCTGAGAGGCGAGCGAAATTATGTGGTGGTCGGGAAGGAAGGTCTGGATATAGGCGACGCCCTTTTCGCCGCCTCTGCCTCCCCTGCCGACGACTTGGGTAAGAAGCGAGAAGGTCCGCTCGTAGCTTTTATAGCTACCCGCAAAGAGCGAGCTGTCGAGCGAGATGACGCCCACAAGCGTTACCTTCGGGAAGTCGAGCCCCTTGGCTATCATCTGGGTGCCGACCATTATGTCGTATTTACCATCTTCAAAGTCGCGGAACTTTTCGTCGTAGCTGAGCCTCGACGAGGCGGTATCGGCGTCCATTCTTAAGATTCGCGCGCCCGGGAAAAGCTTTGAGAGCTCCTCCTCGACGAGCTGGGTACCCGCACCGGAAGTGCGCACATTGTCGCTTCGGCACTGAGGGCATCTGCCGTCGAATTTGACGCTGTAGCCGCAGAGGTGGCACATAAGCCTGCCGTTCTGCTTGTGGTATGTCAGCGGCAGAAGGCAGTTGGGGCACTTTATCGCGCTGCGGCAGCTTCCGCAGACCGCGAAGGTATTATACCCGCGGCGGTTGAGAAGAAGTATCGACTGCCTGCCGTTTTTTACGTTTTCGTTTACCGCGCGGATAAGGTCCTCGCAAAAGAGCGAGGTGTTGCCGTTATCCGCCTCCTGAGCCATATCGGCGACGACTACCTGAGGGAGTGGGGCGTCGTTATAGCGCCTGTTGAGCTCGAAAAGGCTGTATCTGCCGGTTTTGGCGTAGTAATAGCTTTCGAGCGACGGGGTCGCCGAAGCCATTAAGAGCACGCAGGAATGATATCCGCAGCGCTGAACGGCAACGTCGCGGGCGTGGTATCTCGGGGAGGATTCGGACTTATAGGTTCCTTCGCCCTCCTCGTCCATAATTATAATTCCGATGTTTTTTAGCGGGGCGAAGACTGCGCTGCGGGTGCCTATTGCTATTTTGGCTGAGCCGCTCCTGAGCCTTTTGAACTCGTCGAGCCGCTGACCGAGGGAAAGCGCGGAATGTATGACCGCGACGGTATCGCCGAAAGCCGAGACGAACCTGCCGACGAGCTGGGGCGTGAGCGATATTTCGGGAACGAGGAGCACGGCGGTCTTTCCTTTTGAAAGAACATAGGCGATAAGGCGCATAAAAACCGCGGTCTTTCCGCTGCCGGTTACGCCGTGGAGAAGCGCTCCGGCGGGCTTTTCGGCGTCTATAAGCTTTACCACGCCCTCGTAAGCCGCCTGCTGCTCGTCCGATAGGACGATGCTCTCGGGGCTCGTCTGCTCGCGCTTTGAAACCTTCGGCGTGCGGAAAACTTCGTATTTATACTCCTCGACTACTCCCGACCTCTCTAAGCCCTGTATCACGGTCCGGGTAACGCCGACGTAATACATTACTTCTTTGAGCGAAGCCGCCTCGTTTTCGGACAAAAATTCCTCGACAAGGCGCTGCTTCGGGGTGAAGTTGCAGCGAATGTCGCCCGAAAGGTAGCCGTCGGATAGGCGGAGCATCGTTACCGTTTCGTCGCCCACGCGGCGGTGGAATTCGTCGCTCTGCTCCAAAAGACCCTTTTCTGCAAGGCTTTTAAGCATAGCGCCGTCTGCCGAGGATATCAGCGCGGAAAATTCCTTCGCGGTTTTTGCCTTTGAGAGCGCGGAATAGAGCTCTTCCTCGGCTTCTGTGAGCGGGTCGTCGTCGGTGGGGCGCTGGGGAGAAAGGCTGTATGAAGTTCCGACGGAAACGGAATACCCCGACGGCACCATAGTCCGAAAAGCCTCGAAATAGGTACAGAAGGTGTGTTCCTTGAGCCAATAGATCAGCTTCATATGCTCGTCGGAGATGAGCGGGCGGCTGTCGATAAGCGAGAGGATAGGCTTTATGCCCTCCTCGTCGTCGCGCTCATAGACCCGCATGACCAACCCGACGCGCTTCGAGTTTCCCCTGCCGAACGGCACGAGCACCCTCATTCCCGCGCGAAGCACTCCGCACAGCACCGACGGACAGCGATAGGTATATTCGATGTCGTAGCCGTAGGCTGTTCCGGAAAGCGCGACCTTTGCGGCGGTTATCATTTCTTCTTGAGCGACGGGTCCTCGATGATCCTGTATTCGCCTCTTGCAAACTGCTCGACGGCGGTCTTTACCGGCTTTTCGTCGATTATGACCTTTTCCTCAAAAGCCTCGTCGAGGATCTGGCGGGCGCGGCGCGCAACCGCTATTACGAGCGAATAGTTGCTCTCGCCGTTCTTGAGTATCTGTGCGCTTGACGGTCTTAACATTTTTTAAGCACTCCTTCTATAATATCGTGATTTAATTTTGAAAGCTTTTTTGACGCGGACATAACGCTTTTGACGTCGTTTATTGCCGACTCGAGGTCGTCGTTCATAACGACGAAGTCGTAGAGCCGAGATTTTTCGATTTCGGCTCTCGCCTCGGATATTCTTCGGGCGATGACCTCTTCGGGATCGGTGCCGCGCTTTTCGAGGCGGCGCCTGAGTTCATAGAGCGACGGCGGGAGAATGAATATGCTCACGGCTTCGGGGCAGGCGGCTTTTACATTCATAGCGCCTACCGTCTCTATCTCCAAAAGGACGTCGCGCCCGGAATCGAGCTTATCGTATACCGCCTTTTTAGGGGTCCCGTAGAGGTTGCCGCAGAACTCGGTATGTTCGAGCATTCCGCCGGTTTCTATCAGTCCGAGAAATTCCTCGCGGGTGATGAAAAAGTAATTTACGCCGTCTTTTTCGCCCTCGCGGGGAGCGCGGGTAGTCGCCGAGACGGAAAAGTAAATATTCGGGTCGCTTTTGAGTATCTCTGAGACTATGGTCCCCTTTCCAGTCCCCGAGGGCGCGGAAATTATGAAGAGCGTTCCTCTATTCACCTTCGGGCGCCTCCCCGTTCTTTAAAATGTATTCCGGCGAACGCGCCGAAAGAATAACGTGGTCGCTGTCGGTGACTATCACCGATTTGGTCTTTTTGCCGTAGGTGGCGTCGATAAGGCTGCCCTTATCGCGGGAATCCTGAATGAGCCGCTTTATAGGCGAGCTCGAGGGCTCGACTACGGCGATTATCCTTCCTCTGAGAACATAGCAGGAATATCCGATATTTATAACGTCTTCCATTTTTTCACCCGCTATTCGATATTCTGAATCTGCTCGCGAATCTTCTCGACGGCTGCCTTCATATTCAGAACGAGCTTTGTTATTTCAAGGTCGCTGCACTTCGAGCCTATCGTGTTCACCTCGCGGTTGAACTCCTGAATGAGAAAATCGAGGCGCTTTCCGACGGGCTCGTCGAGTTCAAGAAGCCCGCGGCACTGCGAAATATGGCTGCGGAGCCTGACGGTTTCTTCGTCGACGGCGATTTTGTCGGCAAAAATCGCGGCTTCGGTGAGTATGCGCTGCTCGTCGATGTTTTTATCCTCCAAAACCTCGCGGAGCTTGGCGTAAAGGCGCTCGCGGTAGGCTTTTACGGAACCTTCGGAGCGCGCGGAGACGCCGGCTACGCCGCTTTCGATCTCGTCGAGCTTGAGCGAAACGTCGCCCGCGAGCTTTTTGCCCTCGGTTTTGCGCATCTCTATGAATCCGCTGAGAGCCTCCTGCGCGGCTTCCTTTACCTCAGCCCATATCTCCTCTTCGTCCTCCTCGGATTTGGTGACGTTAAAGGCGTCGGGAATGCGAAGGAGATGAGAGAGCGAAAGATCGTCGGCGACATTTAGCTCGTCTTTAAGACCCCGAAGAGCGTCGACATAGCTCCTGATGACCGAAACATTCGGCTCGACGGTCTCGGAAGGGTCAGCCGAAGCGGATATCGAAACATACGCCTCGACCTTTCCGCGGTTGATTTCGGCGGCGAAAAGCTTTTTTAGGCGCTCCTCCAAAAATACATACTGCCTCGGGGTGCGAGCGGTGAATTCAAAGAACCTGTGGTTGACGGCTTTGAGCTCGACGGTTATCTCTCTCGAATCGAAGATTTTAACGGCTCTGCCGTATCCTGTCATGCTTCTCGGCATATATACAGTCCTTTCATAGCATAGTAATCCATAATCACAGTATAGTATAGCACAGTCGGAAAAATAAAGCAAGGTTTTTGTAAAAATTCATAATTATATTCGGGAATGGGAAACGGTTGTGAATAACAGCAGCGAAACAAATTTAAAGCTCGCCGCCTGTCGGCGGGAAGAATATCGGCAGACGCCATCTGTTTTTGCTTCCACACCCCCTGACCCCCCTCTCCCTCATAGAGGAAGAGGGGGGCATCACCCTGTCACCCGGTCGTTCACCGTTCGGCGAACGACCGACCCCTCCCCTCAAGGGGAGGGGTATTTGGACTCCTCGAAAACACGTTTGAGCAAAACTATCCCGAAAACTTTTAAGTTTTATTCCTCCCACGCCTCCTCGCTCTTTACTTTCGATTCAAATTCTGCTATAATGATAAAAAATCCGTGAGGTGCAGATATGGCTAACGAATTCAAAGAGAAATTTATAAAGATATACAAGGAAAACATCAGGCGCGCGGGCTCGGATAAGCTCTTAGATTACCTTTCTTCCGACGCCTGCGACTTCTTCACCGCCCCTGCCTCAACGAGGTTTCACTGCTCCTACGAGGGCGGGCTCTGCGAGCACAGCCTTAACGTCTACGACTGCTTAAAGTCCTATCTCGCAACCGAACGCGCAAAACAGACCTTCGGGCTGGAATTTTCGGAGGAATCGGTCGCAATCGTCGCGCTGCTCCACGACCTCTGCAAAATCAACACCTACAAGGTCTCGAGCCGAAACGTCAAAGACGACAAGACCGGCGTTTGGTCGAAAGTCCCCTATTACGAGTATAACGACACGCTCCCCTATGGACACGGGGAAAAATCGGTTTACATAATCAGCGGGTTTATGAGGCTCACCCGCGACGAGGCTATGGCTATCCGCTGGCATATGGGCTTTTCGGGGACTGAGGACCAGAAGCTCGTCGGGAACGCGCTGCATATGTATCCCCTTGCGCTCGCGCTTATGATAGCCGACTGCGAGGCGTCGAGCTTCTTAGAGGAGCGTCCCGAGAAAAAATAAAACCGAAGTACATAAGAAAGCCGGACTGTTGAGGTCCGGCTTTTTGCTATTTTCGACTATTTTTCGCGGTATCGCATCACCATCGGAGGGCAGCAGTAGTCTATATCGCTGAGCCAGAGCCCGCGGTCGAACGCCTCGCGCACGGCGCTCATAGCGGTGTAATCGAACGGCCTTCTGAGCCAGTCGGGAACGCTTTTTAAATGCGGCGGAATGGGCTCGAGCGCGGTGCTGAGATACTCACTGAGTTCTTTTCCGAGCTTTTCGGTCAGAAGCTTATGCCAAGGCTCGATGAGCTTTAAGATAACGGCGTATTCGCTTTCGGAGAGGATAGGTATATCGGCAATAATTTTGCCGTTTTCGCGCGCCAATATTCCCCATATTATCAGGCTTTCTGTCTTTTCAAGAAAAATAGTGGAAATGTTGCACTCCTCGACGGGTATGCCGTTAAAAAGTCCCCAGAGCAGGTTTGCAAGCGAATCGTAATCGCCGATGTGACACCAGCGGTGAGGGTTGTCGTAAAGGTCGGTGTCGAACTCGTGCGTCCAGAGAAGCGTGCCGTCGGGCGCAGTAAAGCAGGCGTTCCTGAGCCCCGAATATCCGTAGGAGCCTATATGATATTTTCCTATTTTCAGGCTTTGGTCGTTAAAGAATTCGCTTTCTGAGCCGCCAATGAACCAGCGCCTGCCGTCATTTCTGAGCGGACATTCGAAGTTGTCCCCGAGGTCGAGGAGGTCTTGCCGGAATTTCTGCAAAAGCCTCATAACCGCCCAGCGCTGAAGCTTTTTGAGCTGACGCGGATTCAGCTTTTTCGCGATATCTGTCTTTTCGACGTCGCTCATAAGCCCGCTCATCGCTTTCCAGAAGACGTCGAAATTGCGCTTTACAAATTCGTTCTGCCAAAGTGCGGAGTTGTTGTTGAATTCCGCTTTTTTGATAAGGAAATCGGTGTAGTATTTTCCGTCGGGGGTCTTTGCCATAACCTCGTTATCTGCCAAAAAATCAAGCTCGCTCTCGACATAGGGCGCGGGAACGCCGAGCGCGCGGGCGATCTCGGAGGGCTTCAGCGGCTTTTCATAAGCCTCGTATAAAATGTTCTGCTCCAAAAAGTTGACTTCGATATGAGCGATAAGGTCGTTGCCGTTCGGAAAAGTCGGAAAATCGCCGCTGTTCCATATATTGAGCCTGCGGGGTATCTTATTCTCCTGCGTATTCATCTGTTCAAGTCCTTTCTTTAAGGTCTGCCTGCCGTCAAAAAGCCGCCTTTTAACGGTTCCCTCCGGAACACCGAGGGCTTCGGATATCGAAGCTATATCCTCGCCGTTGAAGTAATACCTGATGAGCACCTCACGGTGGAGCCGAGAGAGCATAAGCAGTTCGCGGCGGAGTTCGCTTGCCTCTTCGCTCTGAATGAGCTCGCGCTCGAAGTCTTCGTCGGACGAAAGAGAGTCGCCGAAAAGGTCAATCGAGACGAAGGAGCGGCTGTATTTTTTGCGAAGACGGCTGTTGAGCTTGTTCATAAGTACGCTCACGAGCCACGTTTTGGGGTGTTCTATCTTTCCTCCGCGCTTAAGATGCGCAAATGCGGCAAGATAGACGTCGGCCACGAGGTCGTCGGCGCCGTCCTGAGAGCCGAGCTTTGAGCCGGCAAGGCGGTTGAGGTAGTCGTAGTACTGCAAAAGGTCGTCCATTGTCATTTTTGAGAGCTCCCGAATGAATATTCACAGGTATAGTCGCGCAGAAAGCGGAAAGGTTCGGTAAAAAAAAGACCCGAGGGTCGCTCGGGTCGGATTTATTGCCGTCTCAGAATTTGAGATTCTTCGGCGTTCTCGAATACGCCTGAACGTCGCGGATATTGGCGACGCCGGTGACGTACATCAGCAGCCTTTCGAGACCGAGACCGAAGCCGGAATGGACGACTCCGCCGTAGCGCCGAAGGTCGAGGTACCATTCGAGAGGCTCGCGCTCCATTTTTAGCTCGTCCATACGCGCCGAGAGCTTTTCATAGCTCTCTTCGCGCTGTGAGCCGCCTATGAGTTCCCCTACGCCGGGGACCAGAAGGTCGCAGGCGGCGACGGTCTTTCCGTCGGGGTTGAGCTTCATATAAAACGCCTTGATGTCCTTCGGGAAGTCGATAAGGAATACGGGACCCTTGGCTATCTTCTCGCATATATAGACCTCGTGCTCTTTATTGAAGTCCATTCCCCAGGAGACGGGGTTCTCGAACTTCTCGCCGCTCGCGATGAGCGCGTCGACCGCCTCGGTATAAGTTATCACCTTGAAGTCGGAGCTTACGACGCTCTTAAGCTTCTCGATGAGGTCGTGCTTTTCGGCGACGAAGTTATTGAGGAATTCGAGCTCGTCGGGGCAGCTCGTCAAAACGTCGTTGATAACGTATTTGAGCATAGCCTCCATAACCGCCATATCGCCCTTGAGGTCGCAGAAAGCCATTTCGGGCTCTATCATCCAGAACTCGGAGGCGTGGTAAGGGGTGTTGGAATTCTCGGCGCGGAAGGTAGGACCGAAGGTGTAGACCTTGCCGAACGAGAGCGCGAAAGGCTCGACATGGAGCTGACCCGAAACTGTCAGGCAGGCGTGTTTGCCGAAGAAGTCTTCCTGATAGTTGCCGTCGTCGCGGGTGGTCACAGTGAAGCACTCGCCCGCGCCCTCGGCGTCGTTGCCGGTGATTATCGGGGTGTGGATATAGGTGAAGCCGTTTTTGCGGAAAAATTCGTGAAGCGACTGGGAGACCACCGAGCGAACCTTGAATACCGCCATAAAGGTATTTGTGCGGGGCCTGAGATGAGGAATCTCGCGGAGGAATTCAAGGCTGTGGCGCTTTTTCTGCATCGGGTAGGAGGCGTCGCAGGAGCCGAGGAGCTCGACGCTGTCGGCGTTGAGCTCGAAGGGCTGCTTTGCGCCCTCGGTTATAACGAGCCTGCCGGTAACTTTAACCGAGCAGCCCGTAAGGAGCTTTGAAACTTCGGCGTAGTTGCCGAGCCTGTCCTCCTCATAGACTATCTGGCAGCAGGAGAAGCAGGAACCGTCGCTCAAAGAGATGAAGCCTATCTTATTTGAGGAGCGGTTGGTCCTTATCCAGCCCTCGAGGGTGACCTCGGCGCCGCTGCAAAGCTCGGGCTTGGGTTCGAGCCCGCGGACGCTTTTATAGATTTCGTCGATCAAATATTTCATTTGAGACGCTCCTTTCAAAAAAATACAGGAAATATTATAGTGCGTTAATGCGAAAATGTCAAGGGGAGGAGGGGATAAAGAGCAGTTCAAGGAAATTTTGAAGGCATCGACAGACGCATTTGTCTCGCCGCAGTATTGCCCCCTCCCTCTCCTCCCTCCCCCAAAGGGGGAGGGCTCCATCACTTTTCTGCTCGTGCAGAAAAGTGATGCGAAAAGACACGCCCAAGAGGGGGATTGCGATTTCCCCCTCTCGGGGCTCTCCCCTTGAAACGCTTACGGCAGCCGCGCCTGCTAAAGGCTTTTGCCGAATGGATCACAGAGGGAAACGGCGCGGCGATGCGCATTCGCGCCCGAAAAAGCTCAAGTACACCGTCAATAAAACGACCAAGGAGCAGTACAAATCGGGGTCGAGAGCGAAGCGAACGACTTATGCGGCGTGCAGGCAGTACGGTTTGCACAAACTCGGACGCCGCATTGGTCCCCTGTTTGCCAAGCAGCGAGCGGGGCAAATAAAATCGTCCTCGGCTTAGCAGCCAGCCGCAGCCGCTCCGAGGGCGAAGCCCGAGCCGCCCGCAGGGCGGCTGCCCCGCGCGGCGGAGCCGCGCGGGGACCGCGCGAAGCGCGGCGGGCTTCGCCGCACCAAGGCGCAGACCTCTGCCTAAGCCTTTAGCCCGCGCTCTCCTCCCCATAAGCCCGACAGAGCACCGCAAGGCTCTGCATATCGAGCTCCTCGGGGCGGCGAGAGGGTTCTATCCCCGCGCGCTCCAAAATGCGCTGAGCCGAGGCTTTTTCGATCCCCATAGAGCCGCTCAGCGCGTTTAAAACGGTCTTGCGCCTTAGCGTGAATATTCCTCTCACGATGCGGAAAAACAGCGCTTCGTCATAAACCTCCGGCGTGTTTTCGCGAATGCTCAGCTGTATGACAGAGCTGTCAACTTTCGGCTGGGGCATAAAGCTCCCCCGCGGGACGTTGAACAGCTTTTTTGCCTCGCAGTAATACTCGACGGCGACCGTGACCGCGCCCGATTCCCTGCTTCCGAGAGGCGCGCAGAGGCGGTCGGCGGCCTCGCGCTGGACCATAGTCGTTACCGCTTTAATCGGCAGCCTGTCCTGCAAAAGCTTCATGATTATCGGCGAGGTGATGTAATAGGGCAGGTTTGCGCAGACGTAAACATCGAGCCCTTTAAATTCGCTCTCTATGAGCTCTTTAAGGTCGAGGTCAAGGACGTCGGCGTTGACGACCTTAAGGTTTTTATGCTCCGCGAGCGTTTCGCCGAGGATAGGGATAAGCCTGCCGTCGAGCTCTATTGCGACGACCTTTTCGGCGCGCTTGCAGAGCTCGTTAGTTAAAACGCCTATGCCGGGACCTATCTCGATTATGCCGCTCCCCTCTCGGGCTCCGCCGAGCTCGGCGATTCGCGGGCAGACCGTAGGATTTATCAGGAAATTCTGCCCGAGCTTTTTTGAAAACGTGAACCCGCGGCGGGAAAGTATTTCCTTTATAACGGCGGGGTCATGTAGATTCTGCATTTTTCACACTCACTTTGTATCTTTAAGTATTTCCGGAAATTTCGCCTTTAAAAAGAACCTGTAATCCGGCGCCGCGACGGAATATTCCTCACGGACGGTGCGCTCTATCCGACGTGGTAAAACATCATTTTTCCTCCGGTTTTATTGATAATGTTGCCAAAAAACACGGGATATTGTGCTCGTGGAGATAGCCCGAGCCGTTTGTGTCCTCATAGATGTCCTTTAAGACAAATCCCGCTCTCAACTGCCCGCCTATCTGCTCCTCAAGCGTGTGGGAAAACTGCACTCCGCAGTCGCCGTCTAAAAAAGATTTGAGTCTATCGGGGTCTTTAAGCGGGTTGACAGGCAATGTATTTACGATTTTCGATTCGTCGTCTTCAACAAAGAAGTTTACGCCGTTGTCGAGCCCAGAAAGAAGCCTGCCGCCCGGCTTTAATATGCGGTAACATTCTTTAAAAACCGGCTCGACCTTCTCGATGTAGCAGTTCGAGACGGGGTGGAATATTATGTCGAATTCGCAGTCGGAAAAAGGCAGGAGCTTTGTCATATCAGCCTTTATTATCTTTATTTCATAGCCTTCGCGGGCAGAAACCTTTCGCTCGGAATCGAGCTGGCGGTCGGAATAATCGAGGACGGTGCAGTCGGCGCCCAAAGCCGCAAAAATCGGCATCTGCTGACCTCCGCCCGAGGCGAGCCCCAAGAGCTTTTTGCCCGAAATATCGCCGAGCCAGCAATGCGGGACGGGCTTAGTCGGCGTGAGGAGCACGTCCCAATCGCCGCCGAGAGCCTTAAGATAGGTCTCGTGGGTTATCGGAATCCCCCACTCCCAGCCCTCCTCGACCCAGCGGTCTACCGTCTCGGAATTTATGTTCTGATAGTCCATGAATGCCTCCCGCTTATTCAAAACGGCGAACAGGCTCTCACCTATCCGCCGTTATGCTTATGCCGAAAAAACTTACTTTATCATCGAGGCAACTTCATCTGCGAAGTTGTCTTCTCTCTTGGCGATGCCTTCGCCGCGCTCATAGCGGACGTAATCGGCAACCTTGATCGAGCCGCCGAGCTCCTTGGCGCACTTCTCGACATACTTGCCGACGGTGAGGTCGCCGTCCTTGATGAATTCCTGGTCAACAAGGCAGTTCTCGGTATAATACTTGCCGATCTTGCCCTCGACTATCTTCGCGAGGACCTGCTCGGGCTTGTTCTTCATCTTGGGGTCCTCAGCCATCTGAGCGAGCATTATTTTCTTCTCACCTTCGAGAACGTCGGCGGGAACGTGGTCGCGGTCGAGGTAGGAGGCGTTCATAGAGGCAACCTGGAGGGCAACGTCTTTTCCGCAGACAAGAGCCTTATCGCCGAGGTCGGTGTCGAGCTTGACGAGAACGCCGATTCTGCCGCCGCCGTGAACGTAGGAAACGAGAGTTCCCTCGAGGCGGGCAAATCTGCGGATCTGAATGTTTTCTCTGATCTTGAGGAAGAGCTCCTGAAGCTCCTCGTTTACGGTCATCTCGGAGCCGGAAGCCTTGGCGGACTTAAGCGCCTCGACGTCGGCGGGGTTGACCTCGATAACGGTCTTTACGACGGTGTTTACGAAATTCTTGAAGTCGTCGGTATTGGCGACGAAGTCGGTCTCGGAGTTGACCTCGACGATAGCGCCGACGTTTCCTTCGACAGCCGCGATAACAAGACCTTCGGCGGCAACTCTGCCCGCCTTCTTTGCCTGAGTGGCAAGACCCTTTTCGCGGAGAATGACTATAGCCTTTTCAAAATCGCCGTCAGCCTCGACGAGAGCCTTTTTGCAGTCCATCATTCCGACGCCGGTCCTCTCGCGGAGAGCGGATACGTCCTTAGCGGTAATATTTGCCATATTATTTACATTCCTTTCAGATATTGAAATTTTGTTTTATTCCGATACGGGGCAGGTGTTGCCCTGCCCCATAAGCTGCTGATTATTCCTCGGTCTCTGCGGGAGCGGCTTCCTCTTCGGCGGGAGCCGAAGTTTCGCCCTGGCGCCCTTCGATGATGGCGTCGGCGATAGCGCCGGAGATGAGCTTAACGGCGCGGATAGCGTCGTCGTTGCCGGGGATAACGTAATCGACCTCATCGGGGTCGCAGTTGGTATCGACGATGGCTACAACGGGGATACCGAGCTTTCTTGCCTCGGATACGGCGATCTTTTCCCTCTTGGGGTCAACGATGAACAGAGCTGCGGGGAGCTTCTGCATGTTCTTGATGCCGCCGAGATATTTTTCGAGCTTTTCGATCTCGAGCTGGAGCTTTACGACTTCCTTCTTGGGAAGAAGGTCGAAGGTGCCGTCGGTCTCCATTTTATGGAGCTGCTCGAGCCTCTTAATCCTTGTCTGGATTGTCTTGAAGTTGGTCATCATACCGCCGAGCCAGCGGGCGTTTACATAATGCGCATTGGCTCTGAGGGCTTCCTCGCGGATTGAATCGCCTGCCTGCTTCTTGGTTCCGACAAAGAGGATCTCGCCGCCCTCTGCCGAGAGGTCGCGGACGAACATGTAAGCTTCCTCAAGCTTGCGGACCGTCTTCTGAAGGTCGATGATATAGATGCCGTTTCTTTCGGTGAAGATGTAAGGCGCCATCTTCGGGTTCCATCTTCTCGTCTGGTGTCCGAAATGGACGCCCGCTTCGAGAAGCTGCTTCATTGATACTACTGACATTGCAGTAACCTCCTGTTTGGTTTTTTATTGTTATCCTCCGCCGCCCTTGACTTGCATACACGCCGTAAACGGCGACCTCTGCAAAAGAGCATGCGTGCGAATTACCGAAGTATTATAACACAGGTTTGTAAAAAATGCAAGCCTTTTTCGGAAATTTTTATCAAAAACCGAATTTTTCTTCCTTTTCTCTGCCGCTTTGGTCATCGCGCGGGAGAAATTCCGAAGCCGTTACCAAAATCGCGTCCTTCCCGATGAGGCTTATGTCCTCAAATTTCACCGAAAGGTCGCTGTCGCGCCCCAAAAAGCCGAAGAGCTTCGGTCTGCCGTAAACTATCATCGAGCTTATTTCGGCGGTCTCGGTATCGAAGCTTATGTCGTCTGCCCTGCCGAGAATGGCTCCGGTTTTTGTGTCGACTATCTCTTTTCTGCGCAGGTCGGAAAGAGTACACTGCATAATTATCACCCCGTCAAATTATATGACGGGGCGACGGCTTTTATAAATGAGCGGGGGCTTTATTTGGAATCGCCGCTGCCAGAGCCGCAGCCGCACGCGGCGTCTTCAAGGCTTTTGGGGAAGAACTCGTTCGTCGGGAAGCCGATCTTATCGAAGAGCTCGCAGGGGCTCTCGGTAGACGAGGTGCATTCCTTGGAAGGGACTTCGCTGCCGAACGCGGGAACCATTACGGGAACGCTCCTTGAGAGCGAGACGATAGAGAACATTCCGAGGGTTACGCAGATCATCTTGCGGGAAGGGACGGTTACCGCCGAATCGCAGGTGGCGTCGGTGCAGGCGCTGTATGCGGGAATGGTCACGAGCCTAAGCCCGAGAACTATAGGGTCGGCGACGGCAACGGTCGCCCTCGGGACGCTCGTGTAGCAGCAGCCGTTCTGCGAAACTGCGCCGTTTTCGTCGGAAGTGAAGAGCTTTGTTCCGCCCTCGCTGCCGTAGAGTATCACCTTTTTGGTGAATGCGGCGGTGCCGTTTACAACGTTAGTAGGCGCGTTGGTCGAGGTCGCCGAAGAAAGCTCGACCTCGATGTTAAAGGTGTAAGTAATATCCACCGAATAGAAGCCCTTGTTGAACTGTATGGGCTCGATCGAGAAATAGGCGCTCGTTACTTCGCAGCAGCGCGCTTTTGCATACGCGGCTTCGTTTACGAGCTGATTCGACTCGAAATCGGGAAACACTACTTCGAGATCCTCAAGGCAATCGCGGTCGGAACAGCTGTCGAAAACTCGCTCTGCCTGAACCGTTACCGCTTCTTTGAAGCCGTAGGGATTGTTAGCAAATTCTGCCATATAGATCCTCCTGAATAAGTATTAAAGTACGGTGACTTCGATACATAGTATTCAGAAAAACCGGAATTAGTGACAGGCAGACCCCGCTTAAAATCAGAACAGAGTCATCTGTGAGGTCTCGGGCATATCCCCGAATGCGCCGAGAGTGGCAAGCCGCTCGATGACCGACTTTGAAACGCCGGATTCGAGGGCGAACTCTTCTATCGATACGAAGCTGCCCTTCTGGGCGGCGGCATAGAGCGCCTGCGCAGCCTTATCTCCTACGCCGGAGAGGGATATGAACGGCAGCCTGAGCTTGCCGTCTTCGATTTTATATATAGTTGCGTGGGACTTATAAATGTCGATCGGCAGGAATTCGTAGCCGCGACAGAGCATCTCGTTGATTATGAGCAGAGTTTCCATCGTGCCGGTGTCCTTAGCGGAGCGCTCCTTGCCCATCTGCTGGAGCTCGTCGATCTTATACCTCGCGGCGAGCTTTCCGCGGATAGCTGTTTCGGCGTCGAAATCCTCGCCTCGGACGGTAAATATCGCGGCGTAGAATTCGAGCGGGCGGTAGACCTTGAACCAGGCGAGCCTTATTGCCGCGATGACATAAGCGGCGGCGTGGGCCTTCGGGAACATGTATTTTATCTTCATACAGCTCTCGATATACCACTCGGGGACGCCGTGGTCGCGCATCGTCTGCTTCATTTCGTCGGTCAAAAGCTTAGGAGCGTTGCCCTTTCTGACTATCTCCATTATCTTGAAGGAGAGGCTCTCCTCTACCCCGTGGTAGATAAGGTATGTCATTATGCTGTCGCGCGTGCCGATGACCTGGTCTATCGTGCAGGTGCCGCTGTTGATGAGGTCGCGGGCGTTGCCCTGCCAAACGTCGGTGCCGTGGGAAAGACCGGATATCTGCAAGAGGTCGGCAAAGCGCTTCGGCTTTGTCTCTCTGAGCATATCGCGGGTGTTGGGGGTTCCCATTTCGGGGATGGCAAGGGTACCGTTGGACCAGCCGAGCTCCTCCTCGGTAACGCCGAGAGCCTCGGGAGAGGTGAACAGCGAATAAACCTTGTCGTCGCTCATCGGGGTGTCGGTTATCTTTAAGCCGGTGAGGTCTTCGAGATATTTATATATCGTCGGGACATCGTGACCGAGCTCGTCGAGTTTGAGAATGGTGTCATGAAGGGAGTTGAAGTCGAAGTGAGTCGTTACGATGTCGGAATCGGACTTTTCGGCGGGGTGCTGGACGGGCGTGAAGTCATAGACCTCGTATTCGGAGGGAATGACGACCATTCCGCCCGGGTGCTGACCGGTGGTCCGCTTGATGCCGGTGCAGCCGTTCGTCAGGCGCGTTATTTCGGCGTTGCTTACGGTTTTGCCGTGCTCCTCGAGGTATTTCATAACATAGCCGTAGGCGGTCTTATCGGCGACGGTGGAGATTGTTCCCGCCTTGAAGACGTTTTCGGCGCCGAAGAGGACTTCGGTGAATTTATGAGCCGACGACTGATAGTCGCCCGAGAAGTTGAGGTCGATATCCGGCGATTTGTCGCCGTGGAAGCCGAGGAAGGTCTCGAACGGGATATCGTGCCCGTCGCGGTGCATGTCCGTTCCGCAGTCGGGGCAGCTCTTGGGCGGAAGGTCGAAGCCAGAGCCGTAGGAGCCGTCGGTGAAGAATTCGGAGTGGTGGCACTTGGGGCAGACGTAATGCGGAACGAGCGGGTTTACCTCGGAAATTCCGCACATTGAGGCGACGAAGCTCGAACCGACGGAGCCTCGCGAGCCTACCTGGTAGCCGTGGGCAACGGAATCGGCGACAAGGCGCTTCGCGATGACGTAAAGGACAGCGAAGCCGTGCTCGATTATCGAGGTGAGCTCCTTGTCGAGGCGCTTATAAACTATATCGGGCAGAGGGTCGCCGTAGATCTCCTTAGCCCTGCGCCAGCATATCTCGGTGAGCTCCTCGTCGGCGCCGTCGATATGGGGCGTAAAGGTCCCCTTCGGGAAGGCGCGAAGCTCGGGGTCGGTCATATCGGCGATGAGGTTGGAATTAGTCACGACCACTTCATACGCCTTTTCCTTCCCTAAATACGAGAATTCCTCGAGCATTTCGTCGGTGGTCTTTAAATAAAGAGGCGCCTGAGTATCGGAATCGGTATACATGACCGATGTAAGAATGCTGCGGAAGATGCCGTCCTCTTTATTGAGGAAATGAACGTCGCCGGTCGCGACAACGGGGATACCGAGCTCCTCGCCGAGCTTAACTATCGTTCGGTTAAAGTCCTGAAGCTGCTCGACGCTGCTTACGCTCCCGTTGCGGAGCATAAACATATTGTTGCCTATGGGCTGAATTTCGAGATAGTCGTAGAACCGCGCTATTTCAAGGAGATCGTCCCAGGGCTTGCCCTGAAATACGGCTCTGAAGAGCTCCCCCGCTTCGCAGGCGCTGCCGACGATGAGCCCGTCGCGGTGCTTTATAAGCTCGGATTTCGGGATACGCGGGTATTTATAGTAGTAGTTGAGGTTGGAATAGGAGACGAGCTTGTAGAGGTTCTTGAGCCCGACCTTGTTCTTCGCGATGATTATCTGGTGATATGTAGGAAGGTGGTTGATATCGCCGTTCGCCAGAAGCGCGTTGAGGTTTCCGACGTTTGCCGAAGGCTCGCGCTCCAGAAGGCGCTGAGAGAGAACAATGAATATGCTCGCGTTCATCTCGGCGTCGTCGCAGGCGCGGTGGTGATTGAAGTTTCCGAGTCCCAAAGCCTTGGCTACGGCGTCGAGGGTATGCTTCGAGCTGTTCGGAAGCATAGCCCGCGAGAACGGGACGGTGTCGATATATGTAAAGTCAAAAGCCTTGCCGCAGCGCTCGGCTGCCGCTTTAATAAACGATGTGTCGAACGAGGCGTTATGGGCGACCAAAACGGGATTTTCGCCGCAGAATTCCATAAATTGAGCAAGAGCCTCGGGCTCTTTGGGAGCGCCCTTTACCATATCGTCGCGGATATTCGTGAGTTCGATTATCCGCCCGGGAATGAGGCGCTCGGGGTCGACGAAGATATTCATTCGGTCTACCACCGTAAAGTCTTTTACCTTTACGGCGCCGATCTCGATTATCTTCTCGTTCGCCGCCGAAAGACCCGTCGTTTCGAGGTCGAAAACGACAAATTCGTCGGAGAGCTTTCTTGTATCTGGTCCGACGGTGACCGAGACCTCGTCGTTGACCTGATAAGCCTCGATTCCGTAGATTATCTTAAACTCCCCGCCCTTTTTGCGGATGGAATCGGTCTCGTACATCGCTTCGGGGAAGCTCTGGACGACGCCGTGGTCGGTGATGGCGATAGCCGGCATTCCCCATTCGTAGGCGCGGCGGACGATATCGGCAACCGGCGAGATGCCGTCCATCATCGACATATTGGTGTGGCAGTGGAGCTCGACGCGCTTTACTTCGGCACTGTCGGTCTTCTTTATCCTGTTCACGATGCTTATGTCGCGCGGCTTGATGTTTATATCGTTGTCGTAAGAATCGAACACTACCTCGCCGCTCACGGCTATTGTCTGCCCGACCTTGAGGGCGTCGAGGATAGCCTCGGCTTTTTTGGTGAGCTCGATTATTTTAACGGTCGCCGAGCCCCTGTAGTCGGTGATCAGGACCGTTATTATCATTCTCTTTGAGTCGCGGGTGGTGCGGAAATCTATGCTGAATATGTCGCCGACAGCGGTTACCCTGCCGCTCTTGTCGTTAATCAGCGAAAGGTCGGCCGGGGGCTCGTCGGTGCGTATTTCTCTGCCCATAACGGCGGTCGCGCCGCCTTCGAGCTCTACTCCCGGGATATTTACGCTGTATTCGAGCATCGGCGGTCGGTCGTCGCTTCGCTGCGAAGAGAAGGTCTGAGGGGGCGGCGGGGGCGGAGTGAGCTTTTCGAGCATTTCGTCGTGGAGGCGCAGGTGCTCGCTGCTGTCGACGCTCAAATTGCCGGAAAGCGTTACGGTCACACGAACTGCGAAATGGCTGTAGATTATCTTTGAGAGAGCGTCCTCGAAGCCGGCGGAGCGAAGTAACGATTCGCCGCCGTTTTTGAGGTCTATTTTCAGCTCGCCGCCGGATATTTCATAATCGGCGTTGTCTAAAAAGCCGTTTACGGGGACGCGGCGCTTGAGCTCTTCGATTATATCGGGCATTGCCGACGCCGAGAAAAGCCCGCTCGGGTATTTCGGCACGACATAAGCCTCTTTAAGACCGAGATTCGCCTTTAAGACCTCGGCGAACGCCCTTATGTCGCCGAACGGGACCAGGCGCGAAAAATCGACCTCGACCGCGAGCGAGGTCCTGTCGCGCGAGAAAGCCATGCGGCGGATAGTCCCTTCGCGGACCGATTCCGGCATCTGCTCAAGATATGCGGCAAAAAAGTCGGCTACTCTTTTTTCCATTGTTTTACCAGCCTTTGAATTACGTCAGAGTTTTTCAATCTCTCCGAGAAGAGCTCCGAGAGCCTCATCCTCGGCGAATTTTCCGATTATTTCTCCCTTTTTGAAGATGACCGCGCAGCCGTCGCCGCCCGCGAGCCCTATATCGGCTTCGCGAGCCTCTCCGGGACCGTTCACGACGCAGCCCATTACCGCCACGGTGATGTTTTTATTGAGGTCTTTAACGGCGTCCTCGACCTTATGCGCAAGGGAGATAAGGTCGATACGGGTGCGCCCGCAGGTCGGGCAGGAGACGATTTTTACTCCCCTTTTGAGCCCGATGGCTTTAAGTATGTCGTAGCCCGCTTCGACCTCTTTGACGGGGTCGTCGGTAAGGGAGACGCGGATAGTCTCGCCGATTCCGTCGGCTAAAAGGGAGCCTATGCCTATTGCGGACTTTATCAGCCCCGACTTATATGTACCCGCTTCGGTGACGCCGAGGTGGAGCGGGTGGTCGGTCATTTCGGAAATGAGGCGGTAGGCTTCTATCGTGCGGCGGACGTCGGAGGACTTGAGCGACACCACTATGTCGTCAAAATCGCAGCGCTCGAGCTCTCTTATCTCCCCCATCGCGCTCTCGCAGAGGGCTTCGGCGGTGGGAGAGCCGTATTTTTTGAGGAGGGCTTTTTCGAGCGAGCCGCTGTTCACGCCTATGCGGATAGGTATGCCGCGCTTTTTGCAGGCGTCGGCAACCGCCTTTACCCGCTCGGGCGAGCCGATGTTCCCGGGGTTGATCCTTATTTTGTCTATCCCCCGCTCGGCGGCTCCGAGAGCGAGCCTGTAGTCGAAGTGAATATCGGCGACGAGGGGGACGGATATTTCGTTTTTTATCGCGGGGATAAGCTCTAAGGCGGCTGTATCGGGAATCGATACGCGGATTATCTCGCATCCGGCGGCTTCGAGCGCCTTAGCCTGCCTTACGTTCCCCGAAACGTCTCCCGAGGGGACGTTGAGCATCGACTGGACGTAGATATGTTTGCCGTCGAGCGTAAGGTTTTTCAGCTTTACAGGTTTTACTTTTCGCATTTATATTACCTCACAGCAGCTTCATAATATCGAGCACGGTTACGACTATCATCAGCCCGAAGAGGAGCATAAGCCCGACGAAATGGATAGTTCCCTCGACCTCGGCTCTCATCGGCTTGCGGCGGATAAGCTCGATTATAAGGAAGAACGCGCGCGCGCCGTCGAGGGCGGGAATGGGCAGAAGGTTGAATATTCCGACGTTTATCGTTATGAAAACGACGAGCGACATAAGGTTCATTATCATCTCGCCGACGGCTACTCCCTGAGAGGTAGAGCCAACGACGTCGCCTATTGCGCCGACTATCCCGACGGGACCCGAGAGGTCGTTTATCGTGTATCTTCCGCGCAGAAGGTCGAAGAGCGTGAGCCAGATCATTCTCGCGACCGAGACGAATTTTCTTCCCGAGTAACTTATTACCGACAGCGGGGTGACCTTTTCGCCGACGACGTAAAAGTCGATGACAAGACCGGAGGTGCCGTCGTCGGTGTCGGTTCCGTCAAAATGCACCGCAGGGAGCGTTACGCGCTGACCGCCTCGGATAACCTCCATTTCAAAGGTGCGGTCGGCGTCGAGCTGGAACTGGTAGGAGATATCGGTGTCGCAGAAAACGCGCAGACCGTTTACCCTGACTATCCTGTCCCCCTCCTCGAGCCCGCTGAGATGAGAGGGCGAATCGTCGGCATAAAAGCCGGCAACTCGGGTAGAGGTAACGGCGTCGCCGCAGGAGGTGACGATAAGAAGTATCACGAAGCCGAGAACGAGGTTCATGACCGCCCCGGCGCAGACGATTATCAGCCGCTTCCAGACAGGCTTTTTGCCGAAGGCGCGCGGGTCGCCGGAATCGGAGTCTTCGCCCTCCATCGAGACGAAGCCGCCTATAGGCAGAAGCCGAAGGGCGTATTTGGTCTCCCCTTTGCCCCAGCTTATGAGCTTGGGACCCATTCCGATGGCGAATTCGTTCACCCTTACGCCGCAGGCTTTTGCAGCGGCGAAATGCCCCGCCTCGTGGATAATAATTATCACGCCGAAGACTAAAATTGCCACAATGATATAAAGAACAGTCAAGCGATCACCACATTTCCATAAATCAAAGACCGTTTTTGTATGCTTCGAGGACGTATTCCCCTGCCGCTCCGACGGCTTCCAAAACGTCGGAGACAGAGCGTATCTCCTTTACCTCTGCCTGTTCGAGCGCTCCGCTGACGAGCTTGCCTATATCCAAAAAGCCGATTTTACCCTCTAAGAACAGCCCTACGGCGACTTCGTCGGCTCCGCTGACAGCTGCGGGAGCGGTCCCGCCCAAGGCAGCCGCCTTTAAAGCGGTTTTTATGCAGTCGAACGCCTCGAAGTCGGGCTTATAAAAGGTGAGCTTGCCGTAATCAGAGAGCGAAAGGCTCGCGGTCGGGCTTTCGAGGCGCTCGGGATACGTCAGAGCATACTGGATAGGTATGCGCATATCCGGCACGCCGAGCTGAGCTATAACGGCTCCGTCGCGGAACTCGACGGCGGAATGGATAACGCTCTCGCGGTGGATGACTATTTCAATCTCATCTGCCGAGACCCCGAAGAGCCTCATAGCTTCTATATATTCAAGACCCTTGTTCATAAGGGTCGCGGAGTCGACGGTTATCTTTTTGCCCATCTTCCAAGTCGGGTGGGCGAGCGCCTGCTCAACGGTAACGCCGCGCATATCCTCCCTGCCCTTGCCGAAGAAAGGTCCGCCCGAGGCGGTAAGGAGGATCTTTTTGACGTCCTGCCTTCTTGAGCCCTGAAGGCACTGGAATATCGCGGAATGTTCGCTGTCGACGGGGTAAAGGTTAATGCCTTTACGCCTGACGAAATCCATAACGAGTTCTCCGCCCGCGACGAGAGCCTCTTTATTGGCGAGAGCGAGGTCTTTTCCCGCCTCTATTGCCGCCAAAGTAGGCTTTAAGCCTATCGTTCCGACAACTCCGTTAAGGACGAGATCGGCGCTGTCAAGCGAAGCGGCTTTACAGAGCCCGTCCATTCCGGTGAGGAGCTTTACGCCGGTATCCTTTACGAGCGAATAGAGCTCGTCGGCTTTACTTTCGTCGTAGATGCAGGCGTATTCCGGCATAAACCCGCGTATCTGCTCGGCGAGCTTATGTATATTTGATTTTGCGGCGAGCGCGGCGACTTTATAGCCGTGCATTTTTACGACGTCGAGCGCCTGAACGCCTATGGCTCCGGTAGAGCCTAAAATCGAAACGGTTTTCAAAGCTTCACCTCAAATCATACCCATATATGTGATGAAAAGCATTAGCGGCGCTATGTAAATAAGGCTGTCGAACCTGTCGACCGCACCGCCGTGACCCGGCATTATGTTCCCGAAGTCTTTTATTCCGGCGTCGCGCTTTATGAGCGAAGCGGTGAGGTCGCCCAAAAGCCCCAGAAGGCAGCAGCAGACGCCCAAAAGCGCAAAGGCGGCGAACGTCAGTACGCTCAGATTCACGTCGAGGAAAAGAGGAATTACCGCAAAGACCACGGCGTTTGCCAAAACTCCGCCTATAAGCCCCTCAACCGTCTTTTTCGGGCTTATCTCGGGGCAGAGCTTATGCTTTCCTAAGAAGGTCCCCGCGAAATAAGCTCCGCTGTCGGCGACCCAGGCTCCGAGGCAGGTCATAATTATCGGCGCGAGGCTGTTCGGACCTGCGAGCCTGACCATCTGGGCAAGAGAAGCGAGGCAGCCGACCGACATCGCGCTATATCCCTCAAAGATAAAGAACTTGCCCGCGGGAATGCTCTTATGCCTGACGAGCAGGACGGTCTGACAGATAACAATATATGCAAAAGTTGCGGCAATATACGGAATTATGCCGCCGTGCTCCTCGGATAAGGCAAAAAGCGCGCAGGCGGCGGAATAAAGGGCTCCCGCAGCCAAAAGCGCGTATTCCTTCTCCAACTTTTCGGCGCGAAGGAGTTCATAAGTCATAAGCACTCCGACGAGCGCGAGCGCTATGTTGAATACAACGGTCGTTCTTAAAAGGAGCAATACCGCCAAAAGCGCTATCCCGACCGCTCCGGATATTATTCTTGTCTTCATTTTGCATCTCCGAATCTGCGGTTCCGCTTTGAGAACTCGCCTACTGCCTTTTCAAGGTCTTTTCTGCCGAAGTCGCACCAAAGAGTATCGCAAAAATACAGCTCGGCATAGGTTGTCTGCCATGTGAGGAAGTTTGAAAGCCTCAGCTCGCCGCCTGTGCGCACCATAAGGTCGACCGGAGGAATATCCTCGGTCTGCAAAAGGGATTCAAAGGTTTCCTCGGTGAGGTCGTCGGGCTTCATAAAGCCGTCTCTTATAAGCTCGGAAGCCTTTTTTGCGGCTCTTACTATGTCGTCCCTGCCGCCGTAATTTATCGCGAGAGTCACGGTAAGCCCCGTTTTGTCGCGGGAGCGGCGCTCGGCTTCCTCCATTTTGTCGCGCAGGACCTGAGAGAGGCGCTCTCTGCCGCCGATGAACCGCAGGCGGATATTCTCGTTCTCGTAGTTGACGAGGTCGTCGAGGTTTTCCTCCAAAAGCTTCATAAGCGCCGAGACCTCTTCTTCGGAGCGCTTCCAGTTTTCGGTGGAAAAGGCATAGAAGGTAGCGTATTCGATGCCCATATTGTCGAGGTCGCGTATGAGGCGGCGGAGGGCTTTCGCGCCCTCGCGGTGACCGGCGGTCCGAGGCAGACCGCGCTTTTTCGCCCACCTTCCGTTGCCGTCCATTATAAAGGCTATATGGCGCGGGAGAACGGCATTGCCGTCGTTTTTCAAAGACATAGAAAGGCTCCTTCAAAAAATTTGCGAGTTAAAGCATACTTCAAAACAGCCCCTTCCGGGGCTGCCTGAAGCCTTGGGACCGACCGCAAAACGGTCATAGCGTCAGACGGTCATGATCTCCTTTTCCTTTACGGCGACTGCGTCGTCGATATTGGCGACATACTTGTCGGTCAGCTTCTGGATATCCTTGTCGAATTCCTTAACGTCGTCCTCGGTGAGGTCGCCGTTTTTCTTCATACTTTTGATTTTTTCGTTGGAGTCGCGGCGGATCGCGCGGACTGCGACCTTGGATTCCTCGCCGAGCTTCTTTATCTCCTTAGAAAGCTCCTTGCGGCGCTCCTCGGTGAGCTGGGGGAAGGTAAGGCGGATTACCGAGCCGTCGTTAGAGGGGTTGATGCCGAGGTCGGAAGCCTGGATAGCCTTCTCGATGGACTTGAGGGAGGATTTGTCCCACGGCTGGATAACGAGCACGCGGGCGTCGGAGACCGAGACGGCTGCCATCTGCTGGATAGGCGTGGGAGTCCCGTAATAGTCGACCATAATGCGGTCCAAAACGGCGGGATTGGCTCTTCCTGCCCTTATTGCCGCAAAGTCCGATGCGAGGACCTTCATTGTCTTTTCCATTCTTTCCTTGGCGTTATTCAGTACGTCTTTCATTTTAAATGCTCCTTTCAGATATTAAAATATGTTTCTTGAATTATTTTACGAGAGTTCCGACGTCTTCTCCCATGCAGGCGCGGTAGATATTGTCGGGGTCGGCGATGGAGAACACGATTATCGGAATCGAATTGTCGGCGCACATGGCGGCGGCGGTGCTGTCCATAACGCCGAGATGCTGGGCAAGGACCTCTTCGAGGGTAAGGGTGGAATACCTGACGGCGTCGTCATATTTATGCGGGTCTTTGTCGTAAACGCCGTCGACCATAGTCGCCTTGAGCATAACGTCAGCCTCGATTTCCGCGGCGCGCAGAGAGGAAGCTGTATCGGTCGAGAAGAAGGGGTTGCCGGTTCCGCAGCCGAAGATAACTATTCTGCCCTTTTCGAGGTGCCTTACCGCCCTCGCCCTGATATAAGGCTCGGCGACCTGCTGCATAAAGATAGAGGTCTGGACTCTGACGTCTATCCCCATAGATTCCAGAACATCGGCTACTGCAAGAGCGTTCATAGCTGTGGCGAGCATTCCTATGTGGTCGGCGCGGGTGCGGTCCATAGAGCCGCTCGAACGTCCGCGCCAGAAGTTGCCTCCGCCGACGACTATTCCTATCTGGACGCCGGCGTCGTAAGCCTTCTTGATGCCCTTGCAGATCTTGGTTATCTCCTCGAAATCGAGACCGGTCCCCTTGCTGCCCGCGAGCGATTCGCCGCTGAGCTTTAAAAGGACCCTTTTATAAGTCGGAGCCATAATATCACATTTCCTTTCATAAGGTTTTCCCTACATAGATATAATACACTAAAAACTGCAAAATGTAAAGACGGTTTTTAAAAAAATTGCCCGAACGGAAAAAACCGCCGGGCAGGACGCATTTATTATCATTCGGCGCCCATCGGGCGGCTCATAAGATCGGATATTCCGTTGAGCGCGGGCTGACCGTTGAACAGTATCTGGTTGATCTCTTCGGTTATCGGCATTTTTACGCCGTATTTTTCGGCGAGAGCGAGAGTGGCTTTTGCGCAGGCGTAGCCCTCGACGGTTCCGACCTGGCGGACAGCCTCTTCGGGGGCGGTTCCCTTTCCGATAAGAACGCCGGCGCGGTAGTTGCGGGAATGAATGCTTGTGCAGGTGACTACGAGGTCCCCGAGACCCGCAAGACCCGAAAACGTCTCCTTTTTGCCGCCTAAAGCGACTCCGAGGCGGGTTATCTCGCTTAAGCCGCGGGTTATAAGGGCGGCTTTGGTGTTGTCGCCGAGACCGAGACCGTCGGTAACGCCGCAGCAGAGCGCTATTACGTTCTTTACCGCGCCGCCTATCTCGCAGCCGATGACGTCGCCGTTGACGTAGAGCCTGAGAGTGTTGTCGGAGAAGGCGCGCTGAATGAATTCGGCTGCCTTTATGTCTTCAGAGGCGACGGCGACGGCGGTGGGTATTCCGAGACCGAGCTCTTCGGCGTGGGAAGGACCGCTCATAACGACTATTCGGTGCTCGGGGAATGTTTCGGAGATTATCTCGCTCATTCTCTTTAATGAAGGGCTCTCGAGACCCTTAGCGGTGCTGACGAGAATGCTCTCGGGGCTTACGAACGGCTTAGCCTGCTCGCAGACCGAGCGGACAAACGCCGAAGGGATCCCGACGAGGACTATATCGGCGCCGGCAACGCAGGAGATATCCGTCGTGAGACCGACAGACTTGGGTATCTGAACGCCGGGGAGCTTTGCCTTGAGCTCGCCTGTGCGCTTTATGGCGTCGATCTCATCGGAAAAGGCGCTCCAGACGGTAACCTTATGACCGAGACGCGCGCAGGTGCAGGCGAGCGCGAGCCCCCAGCCCCCCGAGCCGAGGATAACAATGCTGTTCATAGCTTACTCCTTTCGGGGCTACTCGTTTTCGCCCTTTTTGTGAAGATAAAACTTCTTTTCGTCGCCGCTCCAGAGGTGGCGGATATTTGAAAAATGCCGAAGATAGCATAAAAGGAACATCGGCAGGATTATTAAAAGGTGGAGCCAGATATTTTCATAGCTCCCGCCGAAGAATGCGTTTGAAAGGTACTGCCAGATAAGAGTGAATGTCGGGTAGCCGATGCAGGCAGAGAGCGAGCCGACGGAAATGTATTTAGTCGTCGCAACCATAACCGCAAACAGCACCGCGACGCAGAGGAACACCACAGGGTCGGTAAGGAGCATACAGACCGCGGCAAGGAGTATCCCCTTTCCGCCCTTGAAGCGGTAGAACACCGGAAAACAATGCCCGAGGACCGCAAAGAGCGCGCTTATCATGCATACCGAAAGGGAATCGAGCGGGAAATCGCCGAAAAGCGGCAGCGAATATACCGCTTTTGTCCCGAAAATAACGACGACGCCCTTCATCAGGTCCATAACAAGGGTCACGGCGGCGGTGAACGCTCCGAAGCAGCGGTAGACGTTCGTGAGACCCGCGTTAAAGCTGCCGTATTCGCGAATATCCTTGCGCTTTAAAAGGTAGGTCACTATTATTGCGGAATTCAGGCTTCCGACGAGATATGACGCGGCAAATACCGCAAGCAATACAACATAAACCGTGATGACGCATCCCTTTCGCTACTTGGTGTCGGAGCTGTCGCGCTCGCGAACTATAAACCTTATCGGAGTTCCTTCGAGACCGCCGAACACCTCGCGTATCTGATTCTCGAGATAGCGGCGGTAGCTGAAATGAAACAGCTCCGAAGAATTGACGAATACCACAAAGGTCGGCGGACTTGTCGACGGCTGGGTCATATAGTAGATCTTGAGCCTCCTGCCCTTGTCGGAAGGCGGCTGAACGCGCTCGGTGGCGTAGGAGAGAATGTCGTTGAGTTTGCCGGTGGAAATTCTCAGGCAGTTGTTGGCGTGGACGGTGTTCACGAGCTCGAAGAGCTTATTGAGCCGCTGACCGGTTTTTGCCGATATAAACACGAACGGGACGTAATCCATAAAGCCGAGATTCTTTTTGAGCTCCTCGGTGAATTTGTTCATCGTGTCGGTGTCTTTCTCGACGACGTCCCACTTATTCACCGCGACTACGCAGCCCTTACCCTGCTCGTGGGCATAGCCCGCGACTTTGGAATCCTGCTCGGTGAAGCCTACCGTCGCGTCGATGACTATAACGGCTACGTCGGCTCTGTCGACCGCCATATATGAGCGCAGAACGCTGTAATGCTCGATGTTTTCATATACCTTCGACTTCCGCCTGATTCCGGCGGTATCGATAAAGGTGTATCTGCCGTAGGAATTTTCGACGAGGGTATCGGTGGAATCGCGGGTGGTTCCGGCGATGTCGGTCACTATCGCCCTCTCCTGCCCCGAAACGGCGTTGATTATCGAGGATTTCCCGACGTTGGGCTTTCCGATGACGGCAACCTTTACGGTGTCGTCCTCGCCCTCTCCCGGGACTGCCTCGGGTAGACTTTCGACGACCTTATCCAAAAGGTCGCCGGTCCCGTAGCCGTGGACCGAGCTCACCTCGATCGGGTCGCCGAGACCGAGATTATAGAATTCGTAGAAATCCGGATCGGTGTCGCCTACTCGGTCGCATTTATTCACGCAGAGGACTATCGGCTTGCCGCACTTCTGGAGCATAGAGGCGACGTCGTAGTCGCTCGCGGTTACTCCGCAGCGAAGGTCGGTCACGAGGATTATTACGGATGCGCTGTCGATCGCGACCTGTGCCTGGCGGCGCATCTGAACGAGTATTTTATCGTCGGAGGCGGGCTCTATTCCGCCGGTATCGACGAGCATAAATTCCCTTCCCGCCCACTCGCACTTTGAATAAATTCTGTCGCGGGTGACGCCGGGGGTATCGTCAACAATGGAAAGACGCTGACCTATGAGTCTGTTGAAAAGGGTGGATTTGCCGACGTTGGGTCTTCCGACCACCGCGACAACCGGTAAAGCCATTTTCTTTCCTCCTTGATTATCGGTCTTTCAAAAAAACAGAGAAGGAAAGGCTCCTTCTCTGAATTTTGAAGAAGATCAGGCTTCTTTGTGAATGACCTCTACGCCCTTATAATAGCCGCAGTTGGAGCAGACTTTATGGGGTGAGGTAAGGGAACCGCAGTTGGAGCACCTCGAAAGCGCGGGGGCTTCGAGCTTCCAGACGGCGGAGCGCCTTTTGTCTCTGCGGGATTTGGAGACTTTTCTCTTCGGTACTGCCATTTTCAGCACCTCCTCTTTTGGGATTCGTTATAAGCTTACCGATCGGGATTTTCGGCGCAGCCGCACTGCTCGCGGTTGAGATTGCAGCCGCAGACCGGGCAGAGCCCCTTACAGTCTTCATGGCAGACAACCTTTGTCGGAAATTCGACCAGCAGATCTGATATTGCCAACTCATTCATATCGAGAACGCCGCCCTCACAGTAAACATCGTCGCTGCCCTCGGGGGCTTCGCTTCTTGTTAAAATGTGAGAAAAGCCGAAGCTGTATTCCCGATCAAATTCGTCAAGACATCTGTCGCACAGATGGCGGACCGTGACTCCGGCGGTATAGTCGAGTGAAACCATACCGGCGCGGTTGACGGCTCTGCCCTTGAGCGAAACCGGCGTTACAAAAGACTCGCAGCCGCCGAGCTCCCTCAATTCCTCTAAAGGGATCTCGCCGCAGATGTCGATTCCGTCTCCGATGCGCTCGAAGATGCGTTTTAGCTGCAAAATCACGTTACACCTCAGAATATCAGGTTATATTATACATTCGGGAATCGGAATTGTCAACCCATTTTTTTGCGTTTTTTCGTTATGCGGTGTATTTTGTGACCGATTCGGGGAGGTTTTCAAGGTCTTCGGACACGGTAAAGACTATCTCGATCTCGGAGGTTATCTTTTCGACGGCGGCGAGGAAGCTTCCGAGAGCCTCGTAATCGCGCCCGCCGATCTTTAAAATACCGTCGACGAACACCTCTGAGATGTCGTAATTGCCGGCAATCATACCGCTGATGAAGCCGTAGATTTTATCATAGCTGTCGATGGAATAGCTGTCAACGTCGACAAGGCGTACACTGTAGGGGATATCATAGGTGAGCTGCATAGCCTTTTCGATGCAGACAACGTTGCCGCGGGTGCTCTGCGCCGCCTGCTTGATGAGGTCGACCAAAATCTTGGTCTTGCCGGTACCTTTTTTGCCTGTGATCAACTTAATCATATGAATACTCCGTTTCCGCCCTTTCGGGCTTACTTATTTTATCCTTAACGGCTTAAAGCCGTTGGAGCCGCAGTTATTCGGCGAGCTTTGCCTCGAGCTCTTCGCGCTGAGCCTCGTAGCCGGGCTTGCCCAAGAGCGCGAACATATTCTTTTTGTAGCTCTCGACGCCGGGCTGGTTGAACGGGTTGACCCCGAGCATATAGCCCGAAAGCGCGCAGGCTTTCTCGAAGAAGTATACCATTTCGCCGAAGTTGAATTCGTCGAGCTTATCGACTTCGAGTATGATGTTGGGAACGCCGCCCTCGGTATGCGCCAGAACGGTGCCTTCCATCGCCTTGCGGTTGACGACCGACATATTCTGGTTGGTGAGGAAGTTGAGACCGTCGAGGTTCTCGGGGTCGCTCTCGAGGAAGAAATCTTTCTTCGGATGCTTTACGTCGACTACGGTCTCGAACATAATGCGCGAGCCGTCCTGAACGAACTGACCGAGGGAATGAAGGTCGGTAGAGAAGGTGGCACTTGAGGGGTAAATGCCCTTTTGGTCTTTGCCCTCGCTCTCGCCGAAGAGCTGCTTGAACCACTCCGCCATCATAACGAAGCAGGGCTCGTAGCTAACGAGCATTTCGACCGACTTGCCCTTGCGGTAGAGGATATTTCTTATGGCGGCATACTTTTCGCAGTCGTTGAGGTCGTCGTTCTTATACTGCTCTCTCGCGGAGGCTGCGCCCGCCATTATGGCATCGATATCGCAGCCGGCGACGGCTATCGGCAGAAGACCTACGGCGGTAAGGACGGAATATCTGCCCCCGATATCGTCGGCGATGACAAAGGTCTCGTAGCCCTCGGCGTCGGAGAGCTCCTTAAGGGTCCCCCTCGCCTTGTCGGTGGTGGCGAAGATGCGGTTTTTGGCCTCTTCCTTGCCGTATTTTTCTTCAACGAGCTTCTTGAAAATTCTGAACGCGAGCGCGGGCTCCGTCGTTGTGCCGGACTTGGAGATGACGTTTACGCAGATATCCTTGCCCTCGCAGATCGAGAGAATTTCGTTGAGGTAGGTGGGGCTTATCGTGTTGCCGACAAAGTAAATATCCGGCGTGTCTTTTTTAAGGCTGTTGTAATAGGGGCTTCTGAGGAGCTCTATTGCGGCGCGGGCGCCGAGATATGAGCCGCCTATTCCTATTACTATAAGTATGTCCGCCTTTTCGCGGATCCTTTGGGCGGCGGCTTTTATCCGCGCGAATTCCTCTTTGTCGTAATCGACGGGAAGATCGACCCAGCCCAAGAAGTCGTTGCCGAGACCGGAACGGTTCTTTAAGGTTTCGTGGGCGGCGGTAAGCTGAGCGCGGCAGGCTTCAAGCTCGTGCGGAGCTATAAATTTTTCGGTGTATTTTGTTACCAGCTTAAGTGACATAAAAAATCCCTCTTTTCTGATTTATGATTCTATTTTATCACGACTCAAACGATAATGCAAGGAATTTTTATGAAAAAATAGTGACAAGCCGAAAAAAATATCGCCACGAATCTGTTACATTTTTATAATGCTTCTCAACACCCTTATGAGCGAGAGGAAAAATCCGAGCTTTCTGACCCTCTCCTCGGCGGCTATCGGGCAGGAATAAACCTCTTCGCCGTCTATCGACCAGACCGCGCGCCCTACCCTGTCCCCCGCTTCGAGCGGAGCCTCTACGCCCTCGAAATATTCCAAAGATACCTCTATTTTCTCCTCGGCGCTCTTTCTTATTATAAAAGGCTTAAGCGCGCCGAGCTTCGTTCCGACCTCGGTCTTCTCGCCTCCCGAGACCTTTACCGGCTCGGTGTAAACGTCGCTTCGCTTCGGCTGATAGAGCATATAGGCGTTGAAGCCTGCGTTGAGCTTCTCCTTGGCGGTTGCGAACCGCGCAAATTCGTCTTTTTCGCCGAATATAACGCAGACCATCGTAAGACCGTTTCGCTCGGCGGTCGCTATAAGGCAGTTGCCGAGGGCTTCGCTGTAATATGCCTTCATTCCGGTGATGCCTTCGTAGGTAAGGATAAGGCGGTTTGTTGAGGCGAGCTCGGTCTTTCCGCCGCGGACGGAGGTGACCCAGGTGGTGAAGTATTCCCGCAGGCTGTCGTATTTAGTAAGAGCAGAAGCCAAAACTGCGGCGTCGCAGGCAGTGGTGACGCTCTCGGGGGAGATTCCGGTTGAATCTGCGTAGCGGGTGCCGAACATTCCGAGCTCCGCGGCGCGGCTGTTCATAAGCGCGACAAAATCGGGCTCGGTCTTTCCGACCGCCTCGGCGAGCACAACGCAGGCGTCGTTGGCGTTGCCGACGGTTATTGCGGCAATCAGTTCGTTTACGGTTATCTCCTCGCCGGGCATAAGCCATATCTGAGCGCCCTGCATTGAATTTGCATAAGGCGATGTCTTGAGGACGGTATCGAACGAGAGTTCTCCCCTGTCCATAGCCTCCATAACGAGAAGGAGGGTCATAAGCTTGGCGGAATGATGAGCCGGCACGACCGCGCTGCCGTTTTCGGAATAGAGGAGCGAAGCGGTCCCGCCCTCCATAAGGACGTAGGAATAAACGGGAGAGGTATCCTCGGCGGCGAGCGGAAGGCAGAGCGAAGCTGCAACGGCAAAAGCCGCAAGGAGCGAAAGAAGGCGTTTTAACATAGTATCACCCTTTTGTTTTTTGGTAAATACTATGATTCGGTGAGGGGACAAATTCGGGGAAGGGAAAAACGGAATGACTATATTTGCAGTTTTATTTGCCTCGCCCTGCTCGGCAAATGGGGAGACCCCCGGCGAGGGTCTCCCCAATAAAAACTGTCCACTGGACAGTTTTTATTCCCCTTCCTGCGCTTTGTATGTAAAAGATTTCGCAGCCTGCGGGCTGCGTCCAGAGGCTTCTCGCCTCTGGACTCTCGCAAGCCTTTTGGAAAAGGCTTGACCGAAAACTTTTAAGTTTTCCCGCGATCGTGTAAAAATCACAGGACCGCTTTTGCGGTCCCGTGAAAACTATGCTTTTGCCGGTCGCGGACTCATATTCGTGTTCGCGGCGCGCATCTTCGTGGTCTTGCGCTGAGCCATAACAAGGTTGAAATAAACTCCCTTGCGGCGCATAAGCTCGTCGTGCGTTCCCATTTCGGCAAGGCGCCCCTTGTCTAAAACGATAAGGCAGTCGGCGTTTGAAAGAGTAGAAAGGCGGTGGGCAATCGCGATAGTAGTCCTGCCCTTGCAGAGCTCGTTCAAGCCCTCCTGGATCTGCTTTTCTGTCTCGGTATCGAGCGAAGCGGTCGCCTCGTCGAGGATTATTATCTTCGGGTCGTGGAGAATCGCGCGGGCTATCGCTATGCGCTGGCGCTCGCCGCCCGAAAGGGTGTAGCCCTTGTTTCCGACGCGGGTGTTGTAGCCGTCGGGGAGCTTTGTTACGAACTCGTGGGCGTGGGCTATCTTCGCCGCCTGAACTACCTCCTCAAAGGTGGCGTCGGGCTTGGCATAGGTGATGTTTTCAAGGACGGTTCCCTCAAAGAGATAGGTCTCCTGCAAAACAACGCCGACTTGCGATCTTAGGCTCTTCTGGGATATCTTTCTTATATCCACGCCGTCTATCGAGACCGAGCCCTGGGTCACGTCGTAGAGCCTTAATATCAGGTTTATCATAGTCGATTTTCCGACGCCGGAATGACCGACTATGCCGTACATCTTCCCCTTCTCGATTTTGCAGGTGATGTCCTTAAGAACGGGGTTATAGACCTTGTAGCCGAAGAAAACGTGGTCGAAATCGATGTCGCCCTGAATGTCGAGGTCTACGCAGTTTGCGTCGTCGCGGACGTCGGTCTTTTCCTCGAGTATCTCGAATACCTTCGAGGCGGAGACCGAAACGTCGGCAAGCTGCCTCGGGAGTTGCATAAGCCAGCGCAGAGGCGTGTAGAGCATCGAAACGTAGGTCGTGAACTGAATGAGCTCGCCGAGGGTAAGAGTCCCGAAGGCGGGTATGCGCTGAAGGATCATCAGCGAGCCGAAGTAGATCACGAAGTAGTTTCCTACTGTGAGCATAAAGTCGCAGAAGGGCCAGATCAGGTTCCAGACTATCTCTGCCTTTGAAGCCGCCTTAGCCCATTTTTCGGAG
Organism: uncultured Clostridia bacterium; assembly: GCA_947627875.1. Taxonomy (GTDB): domain Bacteria; phylum Bacillota; class Clostridia; order Oscillospirales; family Ruminococcaceae; genus Faeciplasma. The sequence goes on along the minus strand of CANQXS010000001.1, from coordinate 89,034 downwards.
GCAGCGCGGTATTTCTCTATCTCCGCCTTTTCGGTGCCGCAGGTCTTTATTACGCGGATACCGTTGAGGGCGTCGTGAAGGAGCTTTGAATGGGCGTTGGAAAATCTCCAGACGCGGCTGTAATACATATGTATCACGTTGTAAAGCCTCTTTACGACTACGAGCACGATAGGTATCGGAATGATAGCCAAAAGCGCGAGCTTCCAGTTCATCACGAAGATGATGACCATAACGATTATCAGCGAGAGTATTCTTACGACGGCGTTCTTGCCGTTATCCGTAAGAAAGCTCTGGAGCTTGTTGGCGTCGTTCGAAACGCGGTTGATAAGGTCGCCGGCGGTCTTCTTTGAAATCGAGTTCATCGAGAGCTCGAGGGTCTTGTTGAAGACGTCCTGCCTCAGGTCCTGACCGAGGTTAAGCGAAACATAATAGCTCGCCTTCATATTCGCCCAGTTGAGCACAGTGTTGATGAGGACGATAAGGAACATCGCCGCGCATAGCGCCGCAAAGCCGAGCCAGTGAGAGGTGTTCTGAGGCTGAACGTAGTCGTCGATGAGTATCTGGTTTATCTTCGGCGAAACGACGTTTAGGACCTCGCCGAGGACGGTGCAGAGAATGGCTATCGCAAATACGCCCTTATAAGGCTTGACCCTTGAAAACAGCTTCGAGAAGGTCTTTATCTTTGAAGCGCAGTAGGGGCATTCGGAGTAGCCGTCGAGCGGAAGACCGCATTTCGGGCATTTCGGCTCCTCAAGGTCGGACTGCTCGACCATAACGCCGGTCGTGAGATAATGGTTGATTATCTTGCAGAGCTCGGCAAAGGCGATAAAGCTGTCGTTGGTGAATGCGCAGATGCATTTGCGGTCGGCGTCGTCTATCCTTCCCACCATCATCGAACAGCCGATAAGCTGCTCGCAGGCATATTCCTCGAAATCGGAGAAGCGGTAGGAGTCGACCTTTTCGCCGTCGATGAAAACTTCCAAGCCGTCGCGGGTCACGCAGAGATGACCGTCTACCTTCTTCGCCTTCCCGTAGAGATTAAAGGGAAGCGAGAACAGAAATTCCGAGAGGTCGTGTCCGCGGGGCGCGGAGAGCAGTAGATTCAATTAAATCACACTCCTTTCGCAGAGGCGGAGATCAAACGTAGATCTCGAGTATGGCGAGGCTCTTGCGGTCGAGGGTGTCGATATCGTGGCAGGCGTATTTGTTGCCGTCGACATCGACCGCGTAGAGCAGCTTTTCCGAAAGCATTCTGAAATTGGAATACCAGTCGCGGATGCAGATAGTCTTTCTGCCTGAGGTCGTATCGATATCGACAAAGATGAATCCGCGGGAGTTGTCTTTTATCGAGTAGACCTTTTTTATCTCGGGCATATAGTATTTGTATTTCAGATATTCGTCCAAAAGCTTGAACTGCTCCTCGGAGAGCTCTGCCATATCCTTTATAACGCCTATTTCGGTGAACTCGCCGTCTTCGTTGTCGTAGGCGACGCTGATATAGGTCGTGTCGGAATAGAAAGGTATCAGCCTTGTGAGGCGGACGTTAAAATATGTGTTCCCGTCGTATTCGAGCGAGATGAAGTTTCCCTCGTCTTTGTAAAAGCGGAGCTTTGAGCAGTCGAGGATAGTAAGGCGGTCTATTTCAAATTTTTCTTCCGTCAGGGTGTTGTTATCCATAATATTCCTCCTTGTAAAGCGGCATCAGTCGTCCTCTATGAATTTGAGAGCGTCAGCCTGAAGCCGGTAAAGCTCGAAGTATTTTCCCTTCTGGCGAATGAGCTTGTCGTGGGTCCCGAGTTCCTTAAGCTCGCCGTGCTCGATAACGCAGAGCATATCGGCGTCGCGCAGAGTCGAGAGCCTGTGGGCGATGGCGATTATCGTCCTGCCCTCCTTCAGGGCGTCGATTGCAACCTGTATCTTGCGCTCGGTCCTCGTATCCATAGAGGCGGTCGCCTCGTCGAGAATGAGTATGTTAGGGTCCTGGATTATCGCGCGGGCGATGGAAATTCTCTGGCGCTCGCCGCCCGAAAGCGCGACTCCGCCCGAGCCTATCTTTGTGTCGTAGCCGTCGGGGAGCTTGGTGATGAATTCGTGGGCGTTGGCGGATTTAGCCGCCTCAACTACCTCCTCGATCGTGGCGTCGGGCTTGGCGTAGCGGATATTGTCGGCTACGGTACCCATAAACAGGTAGGTCTCCTGAGAAACGATGCCTATGTTGCGCCTGAGATCGGCGGAAGGTATCTTTTTTATCGGGACGCCGTCGATGGTTATTTCGCCGCCGGTTACGTCGTACATTCTCGCCATAAGATTGATTATGGTGGACTTTCCGGCGCCGGTCTTTCCGACGATTCCGAACATCTGCCCGCCCTTTACCTTGAAGCTGAGGTTTTTGAGTATCTGCCTGCCGGCCTCGTATTCAAAGGAGACGTTCTTGAACTCGATGTCGCCCTTCATGTTCTCGATATGAACGGGGCGGGAAGGATCGTATTCCTCCGTGCCGACGACCGAGATATCCTGGGGCTCGCCCTCGGGCTCGGCAACGGTCGGCTTGGCGTCGAGTATCTCGAACATTCTCGAGGCGGCGTCGATGCACCTTGCCCAGCGGTCGCCTATCCACATAAAGAAGTCGATAGGGTCGTAGATCATATTCGTATATGAGAGCAGAGCGGTTAAAACGCCGTATTTGAAGTAGCCCTTTATTACAAGGAAGCAGCCGAAGCAGAAGAGCCCGATAGAAACGAGGTTATAAAAGCTCCAGACGAACGGGACCGTCGAGGTGATGCGGTTGTTTATCCTTGTGTTGACAGCGTAGGCGTCAAGATTCTTGCGGCGGTAGCGCTTTATTTCTTTCTCTTCCTTGGCGAACGACTTTACGACTCGCTGACCGTTCATAACGTCGGAAAGGACCGAGTTGAGGCTGCGCATCGCAACGTCGAGCTTGCGGTAGAGCTTGCGCTCGGATTTGTAAATGTAGTTGTCGACGGTCATAATAACGATTATTATGACTATTACCGCTATTGAAATGAGCGGGCTGAGCGCGAACATTATTGCGGCAACGCCGACGAGCTTGATTATATTCGCCACGCCGTAGGGAACGATATCGACGAAGAAGTTGTAGACGTTCTGGCTGTCGCGGTCTACTCTCGACATAAGCGAACCGGTCTGCTTATTCGTGAAGAACGAGAGCGAGAGGTTCTGCATTGAGGCGTAGATCCTCGTTCTGAGCTTGTGGGTGACGAACGGGACTACCTTCGCGGTTATTACGCCCGAGATTATGCCGGTGAGCTTGCCGAGGACGTTTGTCAGAACCATAAGCATTACCACGAACAGAACTCTGCCGTAGTATCTGCCGTCGGTGGCGAGAACGTCGTCGTAGAGCATTTTCGAACCGAACCAAGGCGAAATAACGGCGAATACATTGGTGAGAATGATAGTTAAGAATATGAGGCAAATCTCGAGCTTGAATTCGCTGAACATTCCGACAAGGCGGTCGAAGATGCTTCGCCTGTCGATGCAGCGGGGACATACCGGTCGGTTGGGGTCGGGATATGGCTGGTGGCAGATCGGGCAGTTGAGCTGTACCGCGTCGAGGAGAGAATCGTCTATAGGCTCGTTGTTGCAGGTGTTATTGAGCCTCTCGACGAATTTCTCGAACTTCTCGGTGAAGCCGATAGAGAATCTCGCTATCGGGATATTCGGACGGGAGCTGTCGTAAGAGCTGCCGAAGCCGTGAAATCCCGCGAAGAAATTCTCTTCGCCGCCCTCGCCCTCTGCCGAAGGGGCTAAGGTCTCGCGCTCTTCGCCCTCGTTGAACAGGGCTATAACGAGGCGGGCGGTATTCTGATGGCGGTCGACGTAGGCTTTTTTGATCTTCGAGATGGGGTATTCGTTATACTCCGCAACCTTATAGGTTATCATCTCGGGGACCTTATACTTCTTCGACCACGCCTTGCTCTCGTCGCGGCGCTCGGCGTATTCCTCGTAGCCGCTGATGACGCAGAGCTTTTCGGCGGAAAAGGCGGCGTATACGTCGTAATAGCAGCCCTCGCCGTCGAGGTCGGCCTTTACGCAGTAAAGAAGCTCGTCGACGTTTACCCCGCGCTCCCCGAGCCTTTGCTTTACGAGTTCGGGCAGCACGTCAAAATATTTCATTTTCGGTAACATCTCCTTTCGGAACTTGTTGTACTGGCTGTGTGAGATGCGCTGTTTTCGGTTTAATGATCACTCCTACAAAAAGCGCTCCCGATACCAAAACGGCATCAAGAGCGAAAATTAACCTAATTCGATTACCGATTCGTCGCAGGACGGAACATCGGCGGCTGTGATGCGCATTCGTATTCTGTTGTCTAAATATAGTGCGTTACGCATTGTCGCTGCTCCTTTCCTGTATACCAAATATTGTGTTCCGCAAGCTTTAGCTATTATAAGACGATTTCGCGGAGTTGTCAATAGTTTTTTGTAAAAAAAATGTTATTTATTTCTTATAGTTTGAACGCAATTTTTTGTTTATTTCTAACAAATTGTTGACTTGCGGCGCTCAAAGTGCTATACTGTTAGAAAATATTTTTAAGGAGCGCTTCAAATTGGATAAGCTATTTAAACTGCTGAGGACAAACGCACGCCTTTCCAACGCCGAGTTAGCGGTTATGCTCGACTCGACCGAGGAGGAGATAGCTTCGAGGATAAGCAGCCTCGAAAAGCAGGGCATAATAAAGGGCTACAGCACGGTATTCGACGAGGAAGTCGTCTCGAAGGACTATGTGAGGGCGCTTATTGAGCTTAAGGTCACCCCGAAGGCGCAGGTCGGCTACGACGAGATAGCGCGGCATATTGCGCAGTACCCCGAGGTCGAGAGCGTTTATCTCGTTTCGGGAGGATACGACCTCTCGGTCACGCTTCGGTGCCACAGCTTAAAAGAGGTCTCGGACTACGTCGCTCAGAGGCTCGCGACTATCGACGGCGTCATTTCGACGACGACGCACTTCTTCCTCCAGAAATACAAGGAGAGCGGAATTATGCTCATAAGCGAAGACGAAGACGAGAGGACTATGCAGTAAGGTTATGGATTACTCGAAGATAATCAGCAAAAAAGCCCGCGACATAAAGCCCTCGGGCATAAGAAAATACTTTGACATAGCCGAAAAGCTCGGGAACGTCATATCGCTCGGAGTCGGCGAGCCGGATTTTCACACGCCTTGGGTGATAAGGCGCGAGGCTATCCGCACGCTTGAGCGCGGCAAGACCTTTTATACCGCAAACTCGGGGCTTATGCCGCTGAGAAAGGCGATTTCGGACTACACCGCCCGGAAAACCGGCGTTGAATACGACCCCGACGGCGAAATTATCGTTACCGTTGGCGGCTCGGAGGCTATCGACCTCGCGGTGAGAGCGATAGTCGAGCCGGGCGACGAGGTGATAATCCCCGAGCCTTCGTTTGTCTGCTACAGACCTATAGTTGAGCTTATGGGCGGGGTGCCGGTTATAATCAACACCCGCGAGGAGGACCGATTCAAGCTCCGCGCGGAGGCTCTAAAAGAGAAGATAACCGAGCGCACGAAGCTTTTGATACTCCCCTACCCCAACAACCCGACGGGAGCGGTAATGACCCGCGAAGACCTCGAACCCATAGCGGAGCTTTTAAAAGGGACCGATATTATGGTCCTCACCGACGAAATTTACGCCGAGCTCACATATACCCCAGAGGGTCACTGCTCGATAGTGTCGCTCGAGGATATGCGCGAGCGCACCATTTATATAAACGGCTTCTCGAAGGCGTTCGCGATGACGGGCTGGAGGCTCGGGTATATGTGCGGTCCGAGGGAGATACTTAAACACGCGCTCAAGATACACCAGTTCGGGATAATGTCGTCGCCGACGGTGAGCCAGTACGCCGCCATTGAAGCGCTGAAAAGCTGCTCAGAGGACGTTAAGAATATGGTCGAGGAATACGATATGCGCCGAAGATTCCTCGTTGACGCCTTCAACAAAATGGGGCTCGGCTGCTTTATGCCGGAGGGCGCGTTTTACGTCTTCCCGAGCATTAAATCTACCGGTCTTACGAGCGACGAATTCTGCGAAAAGCTGCTTTATTCAAAGCGCGTTGCGGTAATTCCCGGGACTGCGTTCGGAGAATGCGGCGAGGGGTATATTAGGGTCTCTTACGCATATTCGCGGAAGCACCTTAAAGAAGCAGCCGAAAAAATTGCGGAGTTTTTAGAGGAGCTCAGAAATGCCGACAGATAACGCTTATGCGAAAATTAACCTGACGCTCGACATAGTCGGAAAGCGCCACGACGGATATCACCTGCTCGAAACCGTTATGCAGACGGTATCGCTCTGCGACACCGTGAGCGTTGAGCCGTATAACGGAATAGAGGTGTCCTGCTCGGCGCCCGACGTTCCGACCGGACCGGAAAACACCTGCCATAAGGCTGCGCGGCTCTTTTTTGAGCACACGATGATAGCCGGCGGCGCGAAGATACATATAGAAAAGCGCATCCCCTCGCAGGCGGGGCTCGGCGGGGGCTCATCGGACGCGGCAACGGTCATAAAGCTGTTAAATCTCATCTATGGGGTATGCCTCAGCGACGGCGAGCTCGAAAGGATAGCCGCAAAGGTCGGCGCAGACGCGGCGTTTTTCATTCGCGGAGAGGCGGCGGTATGCCGAGGGATAGGCGAAAACATCGAGCCGCTGCCGAAGCTTCCGAAGCGGGAGGTACTGCTCGTGAAGCCGGATTTCGGAGTATCGACCCCCGAGGCTTACAGGAGCTTCGACGAAAAGGGAACGCTCTCGCAAAGAGGTACCGCGGGATTCCTGAAAGCGCTGAAAAGCGGCGGGAACCCGTATCTTATGCTGTCGAACGACCTCGAAAAATCGGCTGACGACCAAAGGATAGAAAAGATCCGCAGGGAGCTTATCGGGCTCGGCGCGGAGGCTTCGCTAATGAGCGGGAGCGGCTCCTGCGTGTTCGGGCTGTTTGAAAACAAAGAGACCGCCGAGGCCGCGAAGCTCGCGCTTGCGGGAAAGTACCCGTTTGTATGCCTATGCGGGACTATCTGAATTGCGAGCTCTGCCCGAGGCGCTGCGGAGTAGACAGAAGCGTTAAAAAGGGCTTCTGCGGGCAGACCGACGCTCTCAGGATAGCGCGGGCGGGGCTTCATCTCTGGGAGGAGCCCTGCATAAGCGGTATAAGAGGCTCGGGGACGGTGTTTTTCAGCGGGTGCACGCTCAGGTGCTGCTTCTGCCAGAATTACGAGATATCGCAGGAAAACAAGGGCTATAACATCAGCGTTGACGAGCTCGCCGACATCTTTCTCGATTTGCAGGAGCAGGGCGCGCACAACCTAAACCTCGTGTCGCCTACGCAGTTTGTTCCTTCGATGATAAAGGCGCTCGACATCGCAAAGCCGAGGCTTAAGATACCCGTCGTCTGCAACTGCGGGGGCTATGAGCGGGTCGAGACAGTCAAAATGCTGGACGGATACGTTAACATATGGCTGCCCGACCTCAAGTATTTTTCGCCCGAGGCTTCAAAGAGATATTCGCTGGCGGAGGACTACTTTGAAGTCGCTTCGAGGGCGGTAAAGCAGATGCAAAAGCAGGTCGGTAAGCCGGTATTCGGCGAGGACGGGCTGCTGAAAAAGGGCGTTTTGATGCGGCATCTGCTGCTGCCGACGCTTCGGCACGACTCGGCGGAGGTCATACGGTTTTTGGGCGAAAGCTTCGATCCCGACGATATTCTTTTAAGCGTGATGAGCCAGTATACGCCGATGAACCGCGCGAAGGACTACCCCGAGATAAACCGCAGGATATCTACATTTGAATATAATTACGTTCTCGGCGAGGCGGAAAAATACGGCTTCGAGGGCTACTCGCAGGAGCGGGATTCCGCGAACGGCTGCTACGTTCCGCCGTTTGAAGGCGAAAAAATCCCCTGACGGGCGTCAGGGGATTTTTATGTTTTGGTCACTTTCTTTTGACAAGCTTTACGACCGCCGTTCCGATGGCGAAGCCGACAACGATAAGCCCGACAGCCACCCAGATATCCCAGACGACGCGCATAAACGCGGGTCCCGTGGCAGTCGGCGATGAGAGCGCTGCAACAAATACCACGGCTCCGATAACGAGCATAAGAACGCCGATTGCAAGTATTATAAGCGCTTTTTTCACGGCTGATTTCTCCTTTTTAATACTCGAATTCGCCTTCAAACACCCTTACCGCGCTGCCGGTGAGGGTGACCTTTTCGTCGGTGTAGTTGACCACGAGATCGCCGCCGAGGACCTTTACGGTTATATCCCTGCCCTTGTCGCAGAAGCCGTTTTCGACTGCCGCTATAGCCGCCGCGCAGGCGCCTGTGCCGCAGGCGAGGGTCTCGCCGTTGCCGCGCTCCCAGACCCTCATTCTTAAAGTGGAGCGGTTGACGACGCGGACAAATTCGGTGTTTATCCTCTCGGGGAACATCTCGTGATACTCGAATTTAGGTCCGAGGTTTTCGAGGTCGAGGCGGTCGATATTCTTTGAGAAGACCACGCAGTGCGGGTTGCCTATTCCGACGCAGGTGGCGCGGTAGGTCTTCCCGTGGACCTGTATCGGGTAGTCGATGAGGATATCCTCGTCGGCTACGGCGGGGAGCTTTTCGGCGTGAAGCTCAGCTTTTCCCATATCTACCGAGACCGAGCTTACGAAGCCGTCGCGGATATAGAGCTTCATTCTGTGGACGCCGCTGCGGGTCTCGACGGTCACCTCTTCGGAATCGACGTAGCCGTTGTCGTAGAGATACTTCGCGACGCAGCGGATATTGTTGCCCGCCATCTGACCCTCCGAGCCGTCTTTGTTGAAGGTGAGCATTCTCGCGTCGGCGACGTCGGACTTCTCAATCAGGACTATGCCGCTGCCGCCTATGCCGTAGTGCTCGGGGCAGAGGCTTACGCAGAGGGATTCGGGGCATGTAATAGAGCCGTCGAAGTTGGGAATGAATATGTAGTCGTTGCCGCAGGAATGCATCTTTGTGAACTTGATGCGGCGGCGCTCGGTGCGCATATTGTTGATGTCGACAAGCTCGGTGTTGAGATTGTTGAAGCGCGAGGCGATGATGTCGGCAAGGGCGTTGGCAGTGTCGAGCGAGGTAAGGCAGGGAATGCCGAGCTGCATTGCCCTGCGGTGCAGAGCTATGTAGTCGCCGATAGAGCGGTCGCGGACGGAGCCGGTATAGATTATATAGCCTATTCTGCCGCTCTCCATAAGCTCTGAGAGCTCGCTGCTCTCGCCTGCGTCGGCGACTGAGCGGACGGGAATTCCGAGCTGCTCGATGTCGCGGGCGGTGCCGCCGGTGGCGTAAATTTCGATGCCGAGGTCGTAGAAGCGCTTTGCAAGCGAAATGGTTTCGTCGTAGTCGTTTTCCTCGACGCTTATGAGAACTCCCTTTTCGCGGGTTTTTGCGGGCTGGACTGAGAACCCCGCCGCGGTCAGACCCTTGAAGAGCGCCTCCGCCATAGTTTTTCCTATGCCTAAAACTTCGCCGGTCGACTTCATTTCGGGACCTAAGATCGAGTTGGCGTCGGAGAGCTTCTCAAACGAGAACACGGGGACCTTTACGGCGTAATAGGGCGGCGACTTGTGGAGCCCCGTACCGAAGCCGAGGTCGCGGAGCCTTGCGCCGAGCATTACCTTTGAGGCGAGGTCGACCATAGGTACGTTTGTGACCTTGCTGATATAGGGGACAGTTCTCGAAGCGCGGGGGTTGACCTCTATTACATAGAGCTTGTCGTCGTATATGAGATACTGAATGTTCACAAGACCCTGAGTTTTGAGACCGAGGGCGAGCTTTTCGGAGCAGTCGCAGATGATTTTCAAGAAGCGGTCGCTGAGGTTATAGGGGGGATATACCGCTATCGAGTCGCCGGAATGGATGCCCGCGCGCTCGATGTGCTCCATAATGCCGGGGATAAGGACGTCTTCGCCGTCGGAGATAACGTCGACCTCGAGCTCGATACCGGGCATATATTTATCGACGAGGACGGGATTCTCGATACCCTGAGCGAGTATCGCCTGCATATACTTCGAGGTGTGCGCGGGGGTGCGGGAGATGGTCATATTCTGCCCGCCGATGACGTAGGAGGGTCTTAAAAGAACGGGGTAGCCGAGGCTTTCGGCGGCGTCGAGCGCCTCCTGTTCGGTCAGAACGCCCATTCCCTTCGGGCGCAGGATACCGAGGGATTCGAGCAGTCCGTCGAAGCGGGCTCTGTCTTCGGCTATGTCGATGCTCTCGGCGGAGGTCCCGAGAATGCGAATACCCTGCCCGTCGAGGAATTTGGTGAGCTTAATGGCGGTCTGCCCGCCGAACGCAACGACCACGCCGACCGGCTTCTCGACCTTGATTATGTTCATAACGTCTTCGGGGCTGAGGGGCTCGAAATAGAGCCTGTCGGCGGTATCGTAGTCGGTCGAGACGGTCTCGGGGTTGTTGTTGACGATAACGACGTCGTAGCCGAGCTCGCGCAGAGTCCAGACGCAGTGGACCGAGCTGTAGTCGAATTCTATTCCCTGACCTATTCTTATCGGACCCGAGCCGAGGACCATAACCACCGGCTTTCCGGAGCGCGAGAAGGTCCGAGCCTCGCAGGAGGCTTCGCAGCAGGAGTAGAAATAGGGCGTTACGGCGTCGAACTCGGCGCCGCAGGTATCGACCATTTTATAGGAGAAGTCGATTCCGGGGAGGGTCGTTTCGCCGCTGAGGCGCTTTATCGCGACATCGGTATAGCCGAACTTCTTCGCGGTGAGGTAGTCCCCTTCTTTAAGACCGTTAGCTATGCGGTTCTCAAATTCGGCAAGACCCTTCAGCTTCGCGAGGAACCACTCGTCTATCATAGTTATCCTATGTATTTCTTCAATAGATACGCCCTTTTTCAGCGCTTCAAAGACGGTGAAGATACGGCGGTCGTTCTGCTCGTGAAGGCGCTCCAGAACCGGCTTATCGGAAAGAGGAGCGGCGTTTAAGGTGTCGAGCGATATCTCGGCTCCCCTGACAGCCTTTAACAGCGCCATTTCAAAGCTCGGAGCGATAGACATTACCTCGCCGGTCGCCTTCATCTGTGTGCCGAGGCTGCGGTTTGAGCCGCTGAACTTGTCGAACGGCCACTTCGGGAACTTGACGACGACGTAGTCGAGAGTGGGCTCGAAGCAGGCGCAGGTCTTGTCTGTTATTTCGTTCTTGATTTCGTCGAGGGTATAGCCGAGGGCGATCTTGGTGGTTATCTTGGCTATCGGGTAGCCGGTCGCCTTTGAGGCGAGCGCCGACGAGCGCGAAACTCTCGGGTTGACCTCAATGACGGCGTATTCAAAGCTCTCGGGGTTTAAGGCGAACTGGCAGTTGCAGCCGCCGACTATCCCGATAGAGGAGATTATATCCAAAGAAGCCGAGCGGAGCATCTGATACTCCTTATCGGCGAGGGTGAGCGCGGGGGCGACGACGATCGAGTCGCCGGTATGGACGCCGACCGGGTCGATGTTCTCCATAGAGCAGACCGCGATGACGTTGCCGAGGCTGTCGCGCATCGTCTCGAACTCGATCTCCTTCCAGCCCGAGATGCACTTTTCCACGAGTATCTGGGTTATCGGAGAGGCGTCGAGACCGGTTTTGGCGATGATCTTGAGCTCCTCGGCGTCGGCGGCGATCCCTCCGCCCGAGCCGCCGAGAGTGAACGCGGGGCGGACTATAACGGGGTAGCCTATCTTTTCGGCAATCTCGAGCGCGCCCTCGACCGTCTGAGTGATGTCGGAAGGGACTACGGGCTGACCTATCGCCTTCATAGTGTCGCGGAAGAGCTCGCGGTCCTCAGCCTTATCAATGGCGTCGATGTCGGACCCGAGGAGGCGGACGTTGTATTTTTCGAGGACTCCCGCCCGCGAGAGCTGCATAGCTATAGTCAGACCCGTCTGCCCGCCGAGACCCGCAAGAAGCCCGTCGGGGCGCTCTTTTGCGATGATCCTTGCTACCGTTTCGGCGTTGAGCGGCTCGAGATATATTTCGTCGGCGAGGTTTTTGTCGGTCATTATCGTCGCGGGGTTGGAGTTGACGAGCACTACGTTTATGCCCTCGGCGCGGAGAACTCTGCACGCCTGCGCTCCGGCATAGTCGAACTCGGCTGCCTGCCCTATGATTATAGGCCCCGAGCCGATGACGAGGACCTTTTTTATGCTCAAGTCCTTAGGCATTATGCTCGCCTCCCATCATTGAAATGAATCTGTCGAAGAGAAAACCGGTGTCGCGGGGTCCGCCGCACGCCTCGGGGTGGAACTGGACGGTGAAGCAGTTTTTGCCGGGGTATTCCATTCCCTCGCAGCTCTGGTCGTTGGCGTTGATGAAGGTTTCGGTGCCTATCCCCTTAAGGCTCTCCGAGACGACCGCGTAGCCGTGGTTTTGGCTGGTGATGTAGGTCCTGCCGCCGATAAGGTCTTTTACCGGCTGGTTGGCGCCTCTGTGACCGTATTTGAGCTTTACAGTCTTGCCGCCCATAGCGAGCGCGGTGAGCTGATGACCGAGGCAGATGCCGAATATCGGTACTTTTCCGATGAGCTTTTTGAGCTCGGCTATCGCGGCGACGTTCTCCTCGGGGTCGCCGGGACCGTTGGAGAGCATTATTCCGTCGGGATTTATCGCGAGGACGTCCTCGGCTTTGGCGTTCTGAGGGAAAGCCGTTACCTCGCAGCCGCGCTTCTGGAGGCTGCGGACGATATTCCGCTTTGCGCCGTAATCCATAAGAGCGACGCGGAACCTAAGCTCGCCCTCGGCGGGGAACACCTCGGGTTCGCGGCAGCTCACCGAAGCGACGGCGTTTTTAACGCTGTATGCCGCTATTTCTTCGAGCGAGGCGGGCGGCTCGTCGCAGATCATCGCGTTCATAACGCCCTCTTCGCGTATCATTCTCGTTATCTCTCTTGTGTCGACTCCGACAATGCCGGGGATGCCGCGGTCTTTTAAGAACTTTTCGAGCTCATACTCCGACCTGAAATTCGAGGGGTAATCGCAGAGCTCCCTCACGACATAGCCCTTAACGGCGGTCTCGCCCTCGAAATCGGGAGTGATGACGCCGTAGTTGCCGATGAGGGGGAAGGTCTGCATAACTATCTGCCCGCAGTAGCTCGGGTCGGTAAGGGTTTCGAGATAGCCGGTCATACCCGTTGTGAATACGAGCTCGCCGACGCTCTCCCCTTCGGCTCCTATTCTTCTGCCCTCGAATACGGCTCCGTTGGAAAGCACAAGATAAGCGCGTTTAGAAATGTGAATCCCGTTCATACATTATTTCCGTCCTTCCTTTATTTTAAGCGGCGACTCGCACCGCCTTGTCAACTGATAAGTATAACATAAAGTCGGAATAAGTTCAACCTTAAGACTTCAAGTTTTTCAAATTCTATGTTATGCACAAAAATACATCGCCTCTTGCGAAGCGATGTAAAAATTTAAATCAAGGTAGTCGCCATTACGGCTTTTATTGTGTGGAGCCTGTTCTCGGCTTCGTCAAACACCACCGAAGCCTCCGACTCGAACACCTCGTCGGTGACTTCAAGGCAGTCATAGCCGAACTTTTCATACATCTCCCTGCCGATCTCGGTCTTGAGGTCGTGGAATGCGGGCAGGCAGTGCATAAAGAGGGTCTTTCTGCCGGTAAGCGCCATCATCTTTGAATTGACCTGATAGGGCATGAGGTCTTTTATCCTCTCTGCCCATACCTCGTCGGGCTCGCCCATAGATACCCAAACGTCGGTATAAATGACGTCGGCGCCCGAGACGGCGGTCGGTATATCTTCTATAAATTCAAGGGTCGCGCCGGTGGTCTTTGCTATCCGCTGACACTCGGCTACGAGCTCGCCGTCGGGGAAATAGCCCTTTGGGGAACAGGCGACGAAGTGCATGCCCATTTTTGCGCAGCCAACCATAAGCGAGTTGCCCATATTGTACCTCGCGTCGCCGGCATAAACGAGCTTTACGCCCTTTAAGCCGCCGAGATGTTCGCGGATAGTGAGAAAATCTGCAAGGATCTGGGTCGGGTGGAACTCGTTGGTGAGACCGTTCCAGACCGGAACGCCGGAATATTTAGCGAGGCTGTCGGCAAGCTCCTGACCGTAGCCGCGGTATTCGATGCCGTCGAACATTCTGCCGAGGACGCGCGCGGTGTCGGGAATAGACTCCTTCTTGCCGATCTGGGAGCTCTTGGGGTCGAGGTAGACGGCGTGCATGCCGAGGTCGGCAGCGGCGACTTCGAACGAGCAGCGGGTGCGGGTAGAGGTCTTTTCAAAGACGAGGGCGACGTTCTTGCCCTCGAGATATTTATGGGGTATCCCCGCCTTTTTGAGGGATTTGAGCTCGGCGGCGGCGTTTAAAAGCCCCTCTATCTCCTCGGGGGTGAAATCGAGAAGCTTTAAAAAGCTCCTGCCTTTGAGAGATATCATAAGTTGTCCTCCGTTTCGGAAAGTTTTTCTTTGACGTATTCTATCTGCTCCTCGACCGACTTTAAAGACGTTCCGCCTTCGGATATGCGCTTTTCAACGCAGGTTTTGAGGTCGATATCGGCGTAGAGGTCGGGCTCGAAGAGCTCGCTGATGGTTTTGTATTCGCCGATCGGGAGCGTTTCGAGAACGCAGCCGAGGCTCTGGCACTTCGCGACCGCCTGCCCCGCGAGCTTATATGCCGAGCGGAACGGCAGCCCCTTTCGGACGAGATAGTCGGCGAGGTCGGTGGCGTTGATAAAGCCGGTCTGAGCGGCTTTGAGCATATTGTCGGGACGCGCCTTCATCTCGGATATCATCGGGATAAACACCGTGAGGCAGGCTTTTACGGCGTCGACGGCGTCGAAAACGGCTTCCTTGTCCTCCTGCATATCCTTGTTATAGGCGAGCGGCAGACCCTTTAAAACGGTAAGTAGCGACGTTAAATCGCCGAATACCCGCCCCGTCTTCCCGCGGATAAGCTCAGCCATATCGGGGTTTTTCTTCTGGGGCATTATAGAGGAGCCCGTCGTGAAATTGTCCGAAAGCTCGACGAACCTGAATTCCCAGCTCGACCAGAGTATAAGCTCTTCGCAGAAGCGGGAGAGGTGGGTCATGATTATCGAAATGCAGCTAAGAAGCTCGAGCGCAAAGTCGCGGTCGGAGACGCCGTCGAGGGAGTTGCGGCAGATGTCGGAAAACCCGAGGAGCTCGGCTTCATAGCGGCGGTCGGTATTATAGGTGGTGCCGGCGAGGGCGCAGCTGCCTATCGGGCTGACGTTCAACCTCTCGCGGCAGTCGGAAAGCCTGCCGATGTCGCGCAGGAGCATCATGCAGTATGCCAAAAGGTGGTGGGAAAAGAGGATCGGCTGGGCGCGCTGAAGATGGGTGTAGCCCGGCATTACCGCGGTTTTGTATTCCTCGGCTTTTTTGACAAGCGTTTCGGCGGCGCTTTTGAGCATTCCGATGAGCGAATCGGCTTCGCGGCGGAGATATAGCCTTAAATCGAGCGCGACCTGGTCGTTGCGGGAGCGCGCCGTATGGAGCATCTTCCCCGACTCCCCTATCCTCTCGGTCAGGACCTGCTCGACGAACATATGAATGTCTTCGCAGGAGAGGTCGATTTTAAGCTTGCCTGATTCGAGGTCTTCAAGGATTCCGAATAGACCGGCGATGATCTCGTTCTTGGCTTCTTCGGGGATTATTCCGCACTTCGCGAGCATCTTCGCGTGAGCGACGCTCCCCGAGATGTCTTCGCGGAACATTCTCGAATCAAAGGATATCGAGGAATTGAAATCGTCCGCCACCTTGGAGGTGACGCCGTCGGTCACGCCCTGCCAGAGCTTTGCCATTCCTTCTCCCCCTTAAAAATCACTTGTTTTTATCGCTGTTCTTGGCGTCGACTATCGCCTGCACCTTTATCGGCAGACCGTAGAGGTTGATGAAGCCGGCGCTGTCCTTCTGGTCGTAGTCGGATTCGCCGAAGGTGGCTATCTCTTCGCTGTAGAGGCTGTAGTCGCTCCAAACGCCCGCGTTTATCATATTTCCCTTGTAGAGCTTTAGGCGGACCTTGCCGGTCACGCGCTCCTGAGTTTTATCGACAAAAGCCGAGAGAGCCTCGCGGAGCGGGGTGAACCACTGTCCGTTATAAACGAGCTCGGCAAAGGTGATGGAAAGGCGCTGCTTTTCGTGAAGGGTCATCTTGTCGAGGCATATGGATTCGAGGACGCTGTGTGCTTTATAAAGGATAGTTCCGCCGGGGGTCTCGTATACGCCGCGGCACTTCATTCCGACAAGGCGGTTTTCGACGATGTCTAAAAGACCGATGCCGTTCCTGCCGCCTATTTCGTTGAGCTTTAGGATAATGTCCTTAGCCTTGAGCTTTTCGCCGTTGAGCGAAACCGGAACGCCCTTTTCAAATTCGATTTCGATATACTCGGGCTTGTCGGGCGCTAAAACGGGGCTTACACCCATTTCGAGGAAGCCGGGCTTCTCATACATCGGCTCGTTGCCGGTGTCTTCGAGGTCGAGACCCTCGTGGGAGAGGTGCCAGAGGTTCTTATCCTTGGAGTAGTTGGTCTCGCGGTTGATTTTGAGCGGGACGTTATGCGCCTCGGCATAGTCAATTTCTTCGTCGCGAGATTTTATGCTCCATTCGCGCCATGGGGCGATAATAGGCATATTCGGGGCGAAGTGCTTTATCGCGAGCTCGAACCTTACCTGGTCGTTGCCCTTGCCGGTGCAGCCATGAACGATAGCGTCGGCGCCCTCTTTAAGGGCGATCTCGACAAGACCCTTGGCGATGCAGGGGCGGGCGTGAGAGGTCCCGAGGAGGTATTCCTCGTAAACGGCTCCCGCTTTCATAGTCGGGATTATGTATTCGTCGACGTATTCCTCGGTGAGGTCGAGGACATAGAGCTTCGAGGCGCCGGTCTTGAGAGCTTTTTCTTCGAGACCCTCGAGCTCGTCCGCCTGACCGACGTTGCCCGAAACGGCGATCACCTCGCAGTTGTTGTAGTTTTCCTTGAGCCACGGGATTATGATGGAAGTGTCAAGACCTCCCGAATATGCAAGAACTACCTTTTTTATGCAATCTTTATTCATATTAGCCTCCGTTTATACATTATTTTGAATTTGCTTCTGCATATTATGCAACAATAATTTTGATTTGTCAAGGGCTTAGCGAAGATTTTTTGAGAAAATATAAAAGTTTTCGATCCACCCTTTTTCAAAAGGGTGGCGACGGGTCAAGGGGCGAGGAGCCCCTTGCCGCGCTCCGCAGAGCGCGGAACCCCTTGCGCAGCGAAGCGCAGGAGGGTAGTCAAAACAGTCCGGTGGACTGTTTTGACGTAGGGGACCCTCGCCGGGGGTCCCCTTTTTGCCGAGCGATGAGCGAGGCAAACAAAATGGATTGCCGCTTGTCGGCGGGGAAAATATTTGCGAACGCCGCACGTTTTTTTACTTCCATACCCCCTGCCCCCTCTCCCTCAGAGAGGGCGAGGGGGACAAGCGACGCCTTAGCTTTGCAGTAAAGGAAAATATAGTCGGCGTCGCTGTGTCGTTCGCTTCGCTCTCGACCGGAATTTTGAGCACGGTCGTTCACCGTTCGGCGAACGACACGACCCCTCCCCTCGAGGGGAGGGGTATTTGGGCACCTCGAAAGTATGTACTGCTTTATACAAGCTCCGCGATATCGTAGATAAGCCTCTCGGACTTCTCCCAGCCGAGGCAGGGGTCGGTTATCGACTTGCCGTAGACGCATTCGCCTATCTTCTGGGCGCCGTCCTCGATGTAGCTCTCTATCATAAAGCCCTTTACGAGCTTCTTTATGCTGTCGGAATGGCGGCAGCTGTAGAGCACCTCTTTGCAGATACGCGGCTGCTGGAGCGCCTGCTTGCCTGAGTTGGAATGGTTGGTGTCGATGATGACCGCGGGGTTCTTCAGCCCGCTCGCCTCGTAGGTCTCGCTGAGGTGAAGGAGGTCTTCATAATGGTAGTTGGGCATATTCTGACCGTGCCTGTTGACGTATCCGCGCAGGATAGCGTGGGCAAGCGGGTTGCCCTGGGAATGGACCTCCCAGCCGCGGTAGATGAAGGTGTGTTTATGCTGAGCCGCGAGTATGGCGTTCATCATAACCGAAATGTCGCCGCTCATAGGGTTCTTCATTCCGACAGGGATATTGAGACCGCTCGCCGTTAAACGGTGGTGCTGGTCCTCGACGGAACGCGCTCCGACGGCTACATAACCCAAAATGTCGCTGAGGTATCTGTGGTTCTCGGGGTAGAGCATTTCATCGGCGCAGGAGAAGCCGCTTTCGCTCAAAGCGCGCATATGCAGGTTTCTTATCGCGACGATGCCCTTGAACATATCCGGCTTTTCGTTGGGGTCGGGCTGGTGGAGCAGACCCTTGTAGCCGTCGCCGGTGGTGCGGGGCTTGCCGGTGTAGATCCTCGGAATGATGAATATTCTGTCCTTTACCTTTTCCTGGACCTCGCGGAGACGGGAAATGTAATCGAGGACGCTGTCGGCATTATCTGCCGAGCAAGGTCCGATGACGAGAATAAATTTGTCGGACTTACCCGTAAAGATGTCGGCAAGCTCTTCGGCGCGCTTCTTCACGACGGCGCGGAGCCCGTCGGAAAGCGGGAACATCTCCTTTACCTCCTGCGGGATAGGGAGCTTGCGCTCAAAAACCATATTCATATATAAAAATCAATCCTTTCAAAGAAAGCCTGAGGCTATTTGTCGAATTTAGCCCTGCGGGCGCTCGAATACTTCATCATTTCCCTCATACCGTCGACGTCGCCGGTCTCTATCATATCGCGGAGCCGGCAGAACTGCTTAAGGAAGAGGTCCATCTGGTCGAGGAGCGCTTTTTTGTTGGACATAAACAGCTCGCTCCACATAAGGTCGTTTATCTTGGCTATCCTCGTGAGGTCGCGGAAGGAGTCGCCGGTGAACTGCTCGATATTCTCGGCGTCGTTGCAGGTCATAAGGCTGACGGCGATGCAGTGGGTCAGCTGGGAGACGAAGCCTATCATCTCGTCGTGCTCCTCGGGGCTGAGCTCGCAGACGTTTGCGAATCCGAGCAGGAGCCCGAGCTCGCGGCAGGTCTCTATCGCCTCGGGGGTGTTCCTTGCGGTCGGGGTGACGATGTAATTCGCGCCGTTGAATATACGCGAGGTGGCGTTTTCAACGCCGTAGACCTCGCGCCCAGCCATCGGGTGAGCGGCGATGAACTCGCAGTCGGGTCTTAAAATCTCCTGGACCTTATATACGACCGAGCCTTTTACGCCGGTGACGTCGGTTATAAGCGCCCCGGGCTTGAATAGCTGCTGGTTATTTTCTATCCACTCGATAAAGACGTGGGGATAGAGGGCGAAAACAACTATATCCGCCTCGGAGACGAGCCTCGGGTCGACCTCTGCCGTGCCTTCGTCGATAAGCCCCTTATCGAGAGCGTAGTCGATGGTCTTCCGAGAGCGGGTTATCGCAGTAACGCGGAACCCGTAGCGCTTGAGAGCCTCGGCGTAGCTGCCTCCGATGAGCCCGAGACCGACAATGAGAATGTTCTTTTTAACGTCGATTATCATTTTTTGCTTCCTTTTCTATATAAGCCCGACTTTTGCGCCGAGCGATTTTATGTCTTCAAAAAAGCGCGGATAGGTCTTGCGGACGGCTTCGGCGCCCTCTATCTCTCCGCCGAGAACGCAACACATGACCGACAGCGCCATAACTATACGGTGGTCGTTATGCCCGCCAAGCGGCACCGACGGGCGGGAAAGAGCCCGCTTCGGGACGGTTATTTCGTTCTTGCCGAGAAGAATACCGAGCCCGAATTTTTTCAGCTCCTCGCTCATAGCATTTCCGCGGTCGCTTTCCTTCATAGCGAGGCGGCGGGTACCCGTCAGGGTGCAGCCGTTGAGAAGGGCTCCGAGAGCCATAAGTATAGGTCCGAGGTCGGGGCAGTCGGCGATGTCAAGAGTCGGGCAGCCCGAGACGAGCTTCGGGAAATATTCCCTGTAGACGCGGTCGCCCTGAACGCTGCGGCTCGACAAGCCGTTGACCTTTACAGACCCTCCGACGCAGTTGAAGGCCTCCAAAAAGGCGGCGTTGGAGTAGTCCCCTTCGACCGAGACATTTTGCGGGGAAAGGCTCTTTCCGGCGACGGTTATGACCGTTTCGGAGCCGGAGGGCTCAATCGTGATTTTGCCGCCGAATTCACCGACGGCCGCGGCGGTCAGTTCGACATAAGAGCGGCTCTCAAAAGGCTCGGAGACGCGAATCTTACGCTCGCCTTCGAGGCTGAGGAGCGCGAATATCATACCGGTTATAAACTGGCTCGAAATTGAGCCGCTCATTTTGTACTCGGGCGCGGAAAGCCTTCCGCAAACCGAAACGCAGCCGCTCCCCTTTTCGTAGAGGAAGCCGTTTTCGCGGCAGAGGTCCTCGTAGACCGACTGCGGGCGCTCCATAAGCCGCTCGGAGCCGTGAAGAGTTATCCTTCTGCCGGCAGTGAGGCAGAGGGGTATCATAAACCGCAGGGTGTTGCCGCTCTCGCGGCAGTATAGGTCGGAGGCGGGGTCGCTAAGAAAGCCCGAGCCGTCAATTTCGGCGGAGCTGCCGTCGGTTTTGACGGACGCTCCGAGAGCTTTAAGGCAGTCGAGCATCGCGAGGACGTCCTCGGAGTAGTCAAGGTTATCTACTTTACACCTGCCGCCGGTCAGCGCGGCAAGGATAAGGAGCCGATGCGCAACGCTCTTTGAGGGCGGCGCTGAGACCTCGCCCGAAAGGACCGATTTTTCAAATTTTACCGTCATTTTTTCGCCCCGTTTTCGGCAAGAATGTCTATCGCCTCAAGATAGCCGTCGGTCCCGTGACCCGCTACAGTGGCTATACAGGCGGCTCTGACGTAGCTGACCTGACGGAATTCCTCTCTCTTATCGACCTCGGAGATATGGACCTCGACCGCGGGGATCGACACCGCCTTGAGCGCGTCTAAAATCGCGACGCTCGTATGGGTATAAGCCCCGGGGTTGATTACTATGCCGTCAATCCTGCCGTAGGCTTCCTGAATGCAGTCGACAAGCGAGCCCTCGTGGTTGCTCTGGAAAAATTCGACGTCAAGCGATTTAGCTTTACAGTAGCTTTCTATCTTTTCGAGGAGGCTCTTGTAGGTCTCCCTGCCGTAGATGTCGGGCTCGCGGATACCGAGCATATTGAGATTCGGTCCGTTAATTACCAGAATTTTCATTTTAAGAACTCCCTGATGATGATTTCGGCGTTTTCAGCCTTGTCCTGAACGGGTTTTATCACCGCGTCGGCGGCGGCGCAATATTTTTCGTAGCGCTCGGCGTAGCGGCGGCGGATAGCCTCTCTGTCCGAAGCAGTCGGGCGGTCTGAAGTGGGCGTGAGCCAGTCGGGGTCTCTGTCAAGGAAGAATACTTTACAGTTCTGCCGAAGGGCGTTTACGTTCTCCTCCCTGAGGATTGCCCCTCCGCCCGTTGCTACGACTATTCCGCTGCGGCGGACGACGTCTTTTAAGACCTCGGATTCGATGTCGCGGAAGCCCTTTTCGCCCTTTGTGCGAAAAATTTCGGGTATCTCCATACCCGCGCGGGCGACTATTTCGGAATCGGTGTCTGTAAACTCCCTGCCGAGGCGCTCTGCGGCGAGCCTGCCCAAGGTCGATTTTCCGCTCGCGGGCATTCCGACGAGCGCGATGTTCTCCTTCTGCTTCAGCAGCTCGGCGTAAATGCGGTCGATCTCGGACTTCGGTATTTCGACGTCTCTGAAGATTTCGGAGGCGTAGACCGCCTGAGCGACGAGCATATAAAGCCCGCCTTCGACTTTTATGCCGAGCTTTCGGGCGCTCAGCACGAGCTCGGTGCGAAGCGGATTGAAAACGGCGTCGGCAAGACCCTCGAGCTTCGGGAACTTCGTCAAATCGATCGGCGAGGCGTAGTTTTCGGGGAACATTCCGACCGGGGTGGTGTTGATGATAATTTCGGCGTTGCAATACTCTGCCGCAGCCTGCTCATAGGTTATGACTCCCGTGGCGGGTCTGCGCGAAACGGCGACGACCTTTTTTGCGCCGAGGCTTTTAGCCACTGCCTGAGCGGTAGCCGAGGTGCCGCCGGTTCCGAGAACGAGAACCGTCTTTCCGGCGGGAGAGATGCCGGCGTGGGCGATAAGAGCCTTCATTCCGGCAAAGTCGGTGTTGTAGCCGAAGAGCTTTCCGCCGCGGTTGACGACCGTGTTGACCGAGCCTATCGCGCGGGCGGTGTCGCTTATGCCGTCGAGGTAGGGAATGACGTCTTTTTTATAGGGAATGGTGACGTTTATGCCCTTGAAATCGCGGCGGAGCATAAAGCCTGCGAGCTCCTCATCGGGGACCTCGCGAAGGCGGTAGTCGTAATCGCCGATGAGCTTATGTATTTCCGCGGAAAAGCTGTGCCCCAGCTTGCGGGCGATACAGCCGTAGTCCATAATTCCGCCTCCGATAGTTATTTTGAATCGCCGGGCATAAGGTAATCGACGCCGAAGCGCTGGGCGAGCATATCGCAGAGGACGATAGCCGTTAAGCTGTCGACGACGACGCGCGCGCGGTGGATTATCGCGGGGTCGTGGCGACCCTTGAGCGAAAGCTCGGCGTTGCCGAGGCTGATGTAATCGACGGTGTTCTGGGTCTTATAGATAGAGGGCGTGGGCTTTACGGCGCAGCTGAAAACGATAGGCATTCCGTTGGTGATGCCGCCGTTCACGCCTCCGGCGCGGTTAGTGCAGGTAGTGACCCTGCCGTTTACAGCCTGGATAGGGTCGTTGGCGATGCTCCCGCGCATATTGGCGAGCGCAAAGCCGTCGCCGAACTGGACGCCCTTTACCGCGGGGATCGAGAACATAGCGTGGGAGATAACGCTCTCGACGCTGTCGAAGAAGGGCTCGCCCACCCCCGCGGGGAATCCGCAGACCGCAGTTTCGAGCACTCCGCCTACGCTGTCGCCGTCTTTTGCGGCAGCCTCGATCTCGTTAATCATAGCCTGAGCTATCTCGCCGTCGAGAACGGCAAAGTTCAGGGCGTTGAGGCGGTCGATATCCGCCTCGGCGTCGGAAAATTCGCGGTCGTCGATACCGGCGCAGGACTTGATGTGGGTCCCTATCTTTATTCCCTTGGCTTTTAGAGCCGTAGCGGCTATAGCTCCCGCCGCAACTATCGCAGCCGTTACCCTGCCACTGAAATGCCCGCCGCCGCGGTAATCCTGGAAGCCGTGGTATTTGAGCTGAGCGGTGTAGTCGGCATGACCAGGTCTTGCAAGGCGGCTTATTTCGGAATAGTCGCCGCTCTTGACGTCTTTATTCGGGATGATTACGGTTATCGGGGTGCCGGTGGTCTTGCCGTTGAACACGCCCGAGACGATCTCAAAATCGTCTTTTTCGACCCTTGCGGTGGATATTTTTCCTACCGGACGCCTTTTTTTGAGCTGCGCGGCGATATAATCCCTGTCGACGGGGATCCCGGGAGCCATTCCGTCGAGTACCGCGCCTATTGCGGGACCGTGGCTCTCGCCAAAAATCGTAATGCCGATGCCTGTGCCAAATGTGTTTTTCATTTCCGAACCTCCGTCAGATATTCTTCAAGCTGCCGAAACAGCTTATTAAAAGCGATTTTTTCAAGCCTGAAGCTCCCCGCTTCGTCGACCCTGACGACCGTAACGCCGCCTTCGTCGGACTTTTTGTCGTGGAGCATGGCTTCTTTGATTTTTTCGATTGGGGCGGTTATCTCGGTGGGAAGCCCGAGGCTTTTAAGTACCGCTCTGAGGCGCTCTCTCAGGCTTTCGGAGCACATCGGGAGCATTCCGAGGGCGACGCATTCGCCGTGCATCAGCCTGCCGTTTTCGGCGGTCTCGATACCGTGACCTACCGTATGACCGAAATTGAGAATTTTTCTGAGCCCCGATTCGCGCTCGTCCTGCTCGACGACGCGCTTTTTTATCATCAGCGAGCGGCGGATAATTTCGTCGAGACGAGAATCTATTTCGCCGCTCTCGAAAATTTCAAACAGCTCCGCGTCGCTTGTGAGGCACATCTTTACCGCCTCGGCAAGTCCGCTCGAATACTGCCTGCGGTCGAGGGTGGAAAGGGTGTCGGGGTCTATAAGAACGAGCTTCGGCTGCCAGAAGGCTCCGACGGTGTTTTTATAGCCGTCGAGGTCGATGGCGACCTTTCCGCCTATCGAGGAATCTATCTGGGAAAGAGTGGTGGTCGGGATATTGTAGAAGTCGACGCCGCGCATATATGCCGACGCAGCGAAGCCCGCGAGATCGCCTATAACTCCCCCGCCGACGGCGACGACGCAGTCTTTTCTCGTGAAGCCGCGCTCGAGCATCGCCTTTAAAAGCAGCCTGAAGCTCTCGAGGCACTTGGTTTTCTCCCCCTGAGGAAGGGTGACGACCTCGGCGCCGAGGCACTGAGCGGCGACGGTTTTTGCATAAACCGCGGGTACGCCGTCGTCGGTGACGACGAGGACCTTGCGGTCGAGCTTCATATATTTTCCGGCTTCGGAAAGGGAGCCGCGCCTGATGACGATATCGTAGCTGCGGTCGCCGAGCTCCATTCTCAGGGTGCCGTCGGGCTTCGCCTCGAGCTCGCGCTGATACCTCTTTGATGAGGAGAGCGTTCCGCCGAAGAATTCGGAATAGCAGCCCCTGAGCTCCTCGGGAACATAGCCGAGGTTGCGGCTCAAAAGCTCTGATTCTCGGGAGCTGTCGAGAACGGAAAGACCGTTTTCGCGCTTATACTCCGAAACCTCGCGGACAGCCTCCATACGCTTTGTCCAAAGCTCTGCCATCTCTTTATCTATTCGGTTGATTTTTTCCCTTGCGCCGTCAAGCTTGTTCATGATACTCCGCTCCGTTCAAAAAAATACTCCACCCGAATATTCAAAGCGAATAAGCAGTGGAGAAAAACAGAAATATCTTCTCGGCTGCTCGGGATTTATAGTAAAAGTAATAATAATTATTTGATTTCATCGCATAGTACCCCAAATATTTATTATTTTATATTGTACGCCGTTAAAGCCGTAAAGTCAAGAGGTTTTTTTGAAAAGGCGGGCAAAATCGGCGAAATGGTTTATTTCAATAGTTTTCAACACCGTTTTTGCCGCCGAGTGGGCGTTATGACAGGCGGTAAGGAGCTTTTAGGCGATTCGTTAGGTATATGCTCATATTGATTTGACTTTTTCAAAGCGCTTGCCGCCTTGCTGCGGGGAAAATTCGGCGGGCGCATTTGTTTTTCTATAAAAAGCGCAGCCCCCTTTTAAAGGGAGCCGCGCTTTCAAGAAAAGGAAAAAAGTAATGAAAAACCCTGATAGCTGTTTAAACCGCTCTATTCGTTCTTGATAGCTTCAAGAGCCGAGAGCCTTGTCGCCCTTATAGCGGGATAGAGCCCCGATATAACGCCGACCGCAGTTGCGAGGACGAGCGCCGCAATGTCGAGCCAGGGCGGGATTATCGAGAGCGCCGAATCGGAGGAGTAAATTCCGAAGGCTTCCATTCCTCCGCCGGCGGCAAGCTTGTTTACGAGCGCCGATATCCCGTAGCTGAACGCAACGCCCAGCGCTCCGCCGACTATTCCTATTATAGCCGCCTCAACGAGGAACATTCCTCTTATATCCTTGAGCTTGCAGCCTATGACCTTCATAATGCCTATCTCGCGGGTGCGCTCGTAGATCGACATTACCATCGTGTTGGCTATTGATATAGCCGCAACGAAGAACGCCACAGCGCCTATCGCGCCGAGGATAGAGCGCAGGAACTTGGTCTGCTCCTGCATTCTGTCGAGCGAGTCCATAGCGCTGCTCGTCTCAAAGCCCATATCTATAAGCGTTTTAGAGACGTCTCTTACATGGTCTACGTCGTCGACTATTACTATAACGGAGTTGTATTTATTTTCTCTGCCGTCGGCAAAGTTTACCTGCTGACCGTTGACGTAATAGGACGAGCCGCCTATGGATATGCCGACTTCATTCTCGGTGCCGTAATACTTGTTCTGATTCTTTTGGAGGCGCTCCTGCATAGCGTAGTAGCCGTTGATATCCATATAGATATCGCAGTCGTTATCATAGCCGTAGTTCTTTATATTGGTCTCGTTCTGAACAAGAACGCCTACGCACTTCGCTTCTTCGGGGACGATTCGCGGCTTTGTGGTGTCGACCGCCTGACGAAGATAGCCGTAATACCAGGTAAAGGCATACTTCACCTTATCGCTTAAAGGGTCGAAGGGAAATTCTTCGTCGGCTTTGGCGTATTCGCCATACTTCGGGTCTTCCGTTCTTACGTTATAGAAGTTGAACGGAACGTTATAAGCCATAACGAAGTTGGTGGTGCCGACGTCGCGCTCGTCAAGGAGCCTTCCGTAAACGGCTTCGTAGCCCATATCAGCCATAGCCGAGGCGTCGAGAAGGCTTATGCTTCCGGCGTCGTTCCTCTCTTTATTGTCTTTTACCATATAGCTCCAGCCCCAGTCGGTAGGAGACACCGCCTTGACATGCTCAAGCTCGTCGCGGAACCTCTGGACGGTTATATCGTCGAGAGGCTCGGTCTCGTCGGGCATCTCGTATTCGCCGGTCTCTTCGTTAAATTGACCGGTATAGGGGTAAACGCGTATCGTTTTAAGATCGCCCCAGGAGCTCACCTGATCCTCGAAGCCCTTGTTCATTCCGATACCTATCGACAGCATTATAACTACCGCCGCGGTGCCGATGATAACTCCGAGAACAGTGAGGGCGCTTCTTGCCTTTCGGCGGAGGAAGTTGGTCAGGGCAAAGCTGAAAATATCTATTGTTTTCATACATATACCTCGTCAGTTAAATGCTCGCTCGGGCGAAGCTCAATCGTCGTCGTCCTCGTCGAGCTCCTTCTTCGCCTTGACCTTCTTTACCACGACCACTACTATTATTATAACTATAAGAGCCGCGCCGCAGGGAATGGCTATCTTAGCCCAGAGCGGGAGCCCCGCGCCTTCGCCGTCGACCATATCGCCGTCGGCGGGAACGGTACCGTCGGGATTAAAGCCGGGGTCGACTCCGCCGTAGTCAATAGTGATGTCGCCGCCCATACCGCCGAAGCCGCCCATATCGTCCATACCGCCCATCATTCCGTCGGCGGAGCCTTCGGTAACGGTCATTTCAAAGGTCTCTTCGATGCGCTGCTCTTCGCCCGCGGCGTCTTCAAAGGTGAAGACGAGGGTGCAGGTGCCGGTGTCTCCGACGCTGAGGTCAGCCGAAGGAGTTACCGTGCCGTTGAAGAAGTCGTAGCTCGAGGCGGAAAGGGTTCCTATCGTCTGGACGGGCATCTCAAAGTCGCCCTCGGCGCTGATAACAAGGCTGGTCATCGGGTTGCGCGATTTGTTGTAATACTGGAAGCTCAGCGGAACGCCGCTCTGAGGGCATTCGGTCGGAGGCGTCCATTCGAGGAGCTCGAACTTTATAGGCTGAGAGACGGGCAGGTTGATGTCCATATCACCGGTGCTCGCGGAATAGCCGCCGTTGTTGGCGTATTCAAAGCTGAACGAGATGTTTATCGGATAGCTTCCGGCTCCGGCAGAGGCGGAGCACTTGAGCCTGATGGAATATTCGAGCTCGGAATCCTTTTCGAGAAGGTCGGTATAGAACGAGCTCGTGCCGTCGATGAAGCTGAAAACAGGTCCGCTCGAAGTGCCGCCGGTGCTCGAGGTGTAGCCCTGGGGAGTTACGTTGACGGTCATATTCTTGAGGTCCTTCTCGGTAGAAGTGTTCTTTAAAACGAAGGAGAAGGTGAATTCGGCGCCCGAGGTGACGTTGTCAACGTCGACGCCGTAGCTCGAAACGATTACCTTCGGGGTGAGCGAGGCGGATTCGGGGGTCTCCTGCTCCTGCTTGTTTTCGGTCGCCTGGAGGTAAACATTAAAGGGCTCGGATTTCGGACCTTCGTCGGTATCATACGAGAGCTCGACGGTGAGGGTCGTCTGAGCTTTCGGGAATTCGGGGAACTTTATCGGGAAGGAGGCGCTTACAGTCTGCCCGCCGTTTACAACGCCGCCGTCGACGGTGTCGGTATAGGTGTCTAAAATGATGTCTCCGAGACCGGTGAGCTTAATTTTAACGTTCTCGGCGGGGAAATCGGTAGAGTTCTCGAATTCGAGGCTGAGGGTGGTGGAAAGGTTTGAGCGCCCGCGCTTTTGGGGGATAGAGGCGCTTGTTAGCCTGAACGAAGCGGTTCTTTTGACCTCGGGGTCGGGCTCCTCTTCTTCCTTACCGGCAACGTCGATGTTAAGGATCTTGGAATCGGAATACTCCTTGCCGTCGATCTCGTAAGTCACGGTCAGGGTAACGGGATAGCGACCGGTAGTGAGCGTCGGGTCGGCGAGAATGCTTACGCTCGAGGAACCGCTCGTGATCTCCTCTTCGGCGAGAGCCCCCGCGAGGGTGAAGCCGTTGCCCGAAACGGTAACGGCGCCCCGCTGAGCGTAGGTTATGCCGTAGTAGTTATAGGCGTTATTGACGAAAGAGGTAAAGCCTACGTCAAAGGTATCGCCCGCGTTGACGGCGGTCTCGGGAGCGGCGGTAACATCGAGGGTGACGGAGGGGTCGCCGACCTCGGGCAAATTGATTTCGCCGACGGTGATATATACGGTTTCGCTGCAAGAAGCGGTCGCGCCGTTGCCGCTGACATAGCTGATGTCGATTTTCAGAGGATAATTCCCCGCCTTTACGCCGTCTAAGCAACGGACGGCTATGTTCCAAGTATATGTTCCGTTGCCGTTCATAGACAGCGTTTTTGCGCTTGCCAAAACAAAGTTGTCGCTTGTTACGGAGACGGTCGCGGAACCTGTCCCGGGAGTAGCGGAAAGCCCTATCGGGATATTGACGGTTCCGTTAGGCAATACATAGCTGTAAGACGGAAGAGATACAACCGAAATACTTGCCGTTTCGGTAACGGGAGGGTTATATTTCTCGCCCGCTACATCAATGTTTATGGTCCTGCTCTTGGTTACGGGGTAGGTCTCGCCTTCCTTGGGCGTATAGGTTGCCGTAACTGTCAGAGGATAACGACCTTCAAAAACGCCTTCGTCAACTTTGACCTTGACGGTTGCGGTCTCGGTAGTGCTGTTCATATCCACAACTACATCGGTGAGATTTCCGTCAAGCGTAAATACGTCGCCCGAAACGGTAAGGGAGACCGAACCGGGAACCTGTACGGCTTCAAAGCCCACAGTTAAATCAAATGTCTTGCCTGCCTCAGCCTTCGGAGCAGTCAGATTTGATATCATAAAGTAGGTAGACGGCGCCGCAAACGCGGTGACGCTGAGCGTGCTCATAATAACAACAAGGCTGACTATTAAAACAACTATTTTTCTCATATGTATCATTCCTCCGTACTTAAAGTGTTCGGTATCTGCGAATTCTGAAGAATCCTGCCTATCTCCTCTTCTTGGGGAGAGCTCTCGGCTTCGGCGGCGGGCATTTCGAGCTCGGGCTCGCCCGCTTCGCTCCCGACTTCGGGCTCGTCTGCCGCGAGGTCGCCGATATGCCCTTCGGGCGGCAGCGCCTGATGCTCTCTGTTGTCTTCGACCGAGCAAATCCTGCCGTCGATGATGTGGTAGATAGTGTCGGCATACGCCGCTATCTCGGTATCGTGGGTAACGATTATAAGAGTCTGGTGGTTTTCCCTCGACATTCTTACCATCATCTCCATAATTTCGATGGTCGTATGGGTGTCGAGGTTGCCCGTCGGCTCGTCCGCAAAGACTATCTTCGGCGTTGCGACAAATGCCCTCGCTATGCCTACCCTTTGCTGCTGACCGCCCGACATCTGGGTGGGCTTATGCTTCATTCGCTTGCCGAGACCGCAGAGCTTGAGCATCTTTTTCGCCTTTTTTACTCTGATCCTCTTCTTTACTCCGGCAAAAGCGAGCGGCAGGCTCACATTGTCGATAGCGTTGAGATTCGGGAGAAGATTGTATGCCTGAAAAACAAAGCCCATATTCTTCTGCCTGAAGATCGCAAGCTTTCGCTCGCTCATCTTATCGACCCTTTCGCCGAAGATCGTTATGCTACCCTTGGTAGGCTTTTCGAGACCCGCCATCATATTGAGCAGCGTTGATTTTCCGGAGCCGGATGTTCCCAACAGGCAGATGATCTCGTTTTCCTGAACGTCAAGATCGATGCCGTTCAGCGCATAAACCTTCTCCTTGCCGAGGGTGAAGACCTTAGTCAGACCCTTAATGCTTATGATCGGCTCTTTTTTAGCCTGAGCCGCGACTGTTTCTGCCATTCCTGCTGCTTTCTCCTTTCCTGTGATTTATTCCGTTTAAGAGCAAAATCCACTTCTTGCGCTTTAACATATTGATTATATCACCGATACACATATTTTTCAATAGATTATCAAAACTGTAATCAAATTTTAATCATTTCTTAAGAAAACGCGAAAGGCGGAGCGGTTTTGCCCGAAAATATATTTCTATATATGTAATACTACCCGAGAAGCGAAAATATTGCATGCGGAAAAAATTTTTTTGAAATATAAATATAAGTCGAATTTTGCGCCGAAAAGGATTCGCCGCAATAAAAACCGCCTGCCGATAAAGACAGGCGGCTGCGGATTTTAAGGTCAGTCGGCGTCGACGTCGAAATGCTCCAAGAGTGATTTTTTTCTTTCGGGCTTCGAGTCGCCATGCCTTACGAAGCACATCGTAATAAATGACAGGACCGAGAACACGACGGCGTAGGGGAACAGTATCTTATAGCCCAAGTTGAGGTTGTCGATAAGGAACCCCGAGAAGAGCGGGGTGAAGATCTGAGCCGCCATCGAAAAGGCGTAGTAATAGCCGGTGTATTTGCCGACGTCGGCGCTGCGGCACATTTCGACGACCATCGGGAAGGAGTTGACGTTTATTGCCGCCCAGCCCACTCCCACGAGCGCGAAGATGACGAACATAACAACGCTTACGCTCTTTAGAAGATACATAGCGCCGTAGCCGGCAGTCATAATTACGATGCCCAAGAGGATAGTGGTTTTGCGCCCTAACTTCGAGGAGAGGATACCGAGAGGGACAAACGAGAGGATCGCCGCCGCCGTTGCGACAGTGACGTAGATTGCCGATTCGCCCGCGCCTATTTTGAATTCCGACTCGAAATAGCGGGAGAGCGAAGTCGTGACGCCGTTATAGGCGGTGAACCAGAGGAAGATGGACAAAAGGATAAATATGAGGCTCTTAAAAACGTCTTTGTCGAGCTTGCCGCCGGATTTCGACTCCTCCTCGGAATCGGAATCGAATATCCCCGCCTCGCGGACGATTTTATTTTCGTTGAGCGCAAAGACCATTATAAGAACGGTTATCAGCATAAAACCGGCGATAGCGGCAAAAATCGGGATAAAGCTGCGGTATTCTATGCTGCCGTCGCTGAGAACGTCGCTCTTTAAAAGGAGCTGAGCGGCTACCATAGCGAAGATCCCGCCGATATATCCTACAAGGTTGATAACGGCGTTGCCCTTTGAGCGAAGCGGCTTGGGGGTCACGTCGGGCATATAGGCTACCGCCGGAGAGCGGTAAACGCTCATTACGACGAGAAGGAGCATAAGGAAAATAAAGAAGCCCCAGAAGCTCGTATGCTCGGTGAGAACGGCGAGCACGACCATCAGCGCGACTGCGGCGACGGTCCCGAAGAGGATATAAGGGGTCCTTCTGCCCATACGGGTGCGGGTGCCGTCGGAAAGCTTGCCGAATACGGGGAGCAGGAACACCGCGAGGATATTGTCGATAGACATTATGGCGTTGGTGACCGAGGTTGACCTTCCGAAGTGGTTTTCGAGAATTACGGGGATCACCTGGTCGTAAAACTGCCAGAAAGCGAGGATCGAGGCAAACGACAGCCCTATGAGAACGGTTTGTTTGGTGTTCAGTTTCATATTTAAGCCTCCCCGAAAAAGATAAATTAATTTTACCACATTTTTGCCGAAAATGTCAAGACTTCGGAAAAGGCTCAAACGAAAACTTTTAAATCTTTGCGTCAAAATTGCGAACGGTGCCGACGTTCTGCTCCGTCATTACGTCGGCAAGGTCGGGAAGCTCGCGCAGAGAGTTTATCTTTGGCGTTCCCTCGGGTACGCTCCCGTAGCCGTATGCCGCGTGAACGAACTTTACCCCCGCTTTCTCGGACGATATGCGGTCGCCGTCGGTGTCGCCGACGTAAATCACCGAAACTAAGCCGTTTCTGTCGGCGGTGAGCCTTATATTCCCCGCCTTGTCGAGCCCGGTTCCGCCCCAGCATTCCTTATCGTCGAAATATTTGCCGAGACCCGAGGCTTCGTAAAACGCCTCGATATACCCCGCCTGGCAGTTTGAAACGCAGGCGACGAAATAGCCCCGCGCCCTGAGCTCCTTTAAGACTTCCTCGAGACCGCTGTAGAGCACTCCGCCCGAGGTTTTGAGATATTCGTTCTCCTCCTCGATGCATTTTTCCATTATATTGACGGCGTTGTCGGGGTCGAGCGCGTCGAAATACATATGCGCTATCTCGACCATAGTTTTTCCCATAGCCGCCCTGACATCGGCAAGAGTGAGTCTCAGAGGATACCCGCCTTTTTCGAGAGCGATGTTATATGCCGCGGTCACGCTTTCGGACGAATCCCACATTGTGCCGTCGAGATCGAAAATAATACCCTTTTTCATTTTGATTCTCCTTTTTGAAATCGGGTATATTGTACTACGTTTTTTATGAAGTTGCAAGCGGTATTTCGGAAAAAGCCGGAGGGCAATGTTGCATTTACAGAGGTATTATGATATAATAATCGCGCATAGCCTAAAAGGAGTTGATCATTATGCAGATAAAGCTCGTCGGGGCGACTCTTCTAACTATATCGGTGCTGACGGCCGCGGGCTTGGGGCTGAAGTATTACCGCCAGAACGCCGCTAAGCCCGAAGAACCCGTTACGGTTGAAGAGCTTGTTTCCGATATGACTTTAGAGGAAAAGGTCGGGCAGCTGTTTATAGTGCGCCCGGAAGCACTCAGCGAGATCGGGCTCGACGCGTCGCATTCCGGAGGAAGCGCCGAAGAACTGACCCCCGCCATCAAAAACGGTCTGTCGCTCTGCCCCGTCGGAGGAATATCGATGTTCGGCGCAAACATTTCCTCGCCCGAGCAGATAACGGAATTCATAAAAGATTTACAGTCGGCGAGCGGTATTCCGCTGTTCATCGCCGTTGACGAGGAGGGCGGAGCTGTAGCGAGGCTCGCAAACAAAGACGCATTCGGTCTTATACGCTATGAAAGCCCCGCCGCGGTAGCGGAAAGCGGCGACCCTGCCGACGCCCTCGAAATGGGGCGCACGATAGGCGGATATCTGAGCGAATACGGCTTTAATCTTGACTTCGCGCCGGTAGCCGACGTAAATACAAACCCCGACAACCCCGTTATCGGAACAAGGTCTTTTTCGCCCGACCCTAAGGTTGCGGCTGAAATGGCGTCGTCTATGGCGGAAGGGCTGAGGGAAAACGGAATTATCCCTACGTTCAAGCATTTTCCCGGGCATGGCGACACCTCGGAGGACAGCCACATTTCTACAGCAGTAAGCCGAAAAACCGAGGAGGAAATGATGAGCTGCGAATGGCTGCCCTTTATGGAAGCCCTTGACACCGACTGCATTATGGTAGGGCATATAACCGCTCCCGAGCTCGACGAAGATTTGATTCCGGCGTCGCTTTCGCACAAAATAGTGACCGACATTCTCAGAGGAACTCTCGGATTTAAAGGGCTCATAATCACCGACGCCCTCGAAATGGGAGCGATCACCGAAGAATACGGCAGCGGTGGCGCGGCAGTCGCAGCTTTTAATGCAGGCTGCGATATTCTTCTGATACCCGGCGACCTCGAAGAAGCCTATAATGCGGTCCTTGAGGCGGCGAAATCGGGAGAAATAAGCGCCGAACGCCTCGACGAGAGCGTGACCAGAATTTTGGAATTCAAGGAAAAGTATTTCGGGCTGAACTGAGGCGCCTCCCCTATCCGGCTGATATTTTTATAAAATAAAGACCAAAACTTTCAGGTTTTATGGCTCCGATACGGGAATTCCGCGCCCCGTAAAGCAGAGCTGCGGGCTATTGATTTTTCGGGCGGGGCGGTATATAATTGTAACGAAACCATTGAAAGGAGAATTTTTATGTCATTCATCAACGACGATTTCCTTCTTAAAAACGGGACCGCAAAGAGGCTTTACCACTCTTACGCGGAAAATCAGCCCATTATCGACTACCACTGCCACATCAGCCCCCGCGAAATTGCGGAGGACAAGCGGTTCTCCGACATTTCGGAGATTTGGCTCGGCGGAGACCACTATAAATGGCGGCTTATAAGAATGCTCGGCGTTCCCGAGAGCGAAATAACCGGAAACTGCGACCCGAGGGTAAAATTCCGGCACTTCGCCGAGGCGCTTCCGCTCGCGATAGGCAACCCGATGTATCATTGGACCCACCTTGAGCTCAAGCGCTATTTCGGCTGCGACCTCATTCTCAAGCCCTCGACCGCCGACGAAATCTTCGACCTCTGCAACGAGGTCCTCAGCCGCCCAGAGATGTCTGCAAAAGGGATAATCGGGTGCTCGAACGTTAAGATGATAGGCACCACCGACGACCCTATCGACAGCCTTGAATGGCACGAAAAAATCGCCGCCGACGGGAATTTCGGCACTCTCGTATTGCCGTCGTTCCGCCCCGACAAGGCCGTGAACATCGACAAGGCGGGCTTTAAGGACTACATAGAGAAGCTCGCGGAGGCTTCGGGCGTAAAGATCTCTACTGCCGAGGACGTTATGAAGGCGCTGAGCCTCAGACTCGAGCACTTCTGCGCCCACGGCTGCCGTGCCGCCGACCACGGGCTCGACTTTGCGGTATTCTCCCCCGCCCCGATAAGCGAGGTCAACGGGATATTCGAGCGGGCGATGAACGGCGAAGCAGTTACCGCCGCCGAAGCCGACAAATACAAGACCGCGATACTTCTTCATATCGGCAGGGAATACGCGAAAAAAGGCGTTGTTATGCAGCTCCACTTCAACTGCCTGAGAAACGTAAATTCCGCGCATTTCGACCTTATAGGACCCGACACCGGCTTCGACTGCATTCGCTCGCGAAGCTGCGGCGAGGAGCTCGCGGGCTTCCTAAACGAGCTCGACAGAAACGGCTGCCTGCCGAAAACGGTTCTTTATTCGCTCAACCCCGTCGACAACGAGCTTCTCGACACTATCGCGGGCTCGTTCCCGGGAGAGGTCGGTATGCAAAAAGTCCAGCACGGCGCGGCGTGGTGGTTCAACGACACCAAGTCGGGAATGGAGGCTCAGCTTAAAAGCTTTGCCAACCTCGCGCTTCTCGGCGGCTTTATCGGAATGCTGACCGATTCCCGCAGCTTCCTCTCTTATACCCGCCATGAGTATTTCCGCAGGATATTCTGCAACCTGCTCGGCGAATGGGTCGAGGCGGGCGAATACCCCGACGACGAGGAATCGCTCAGGGCGATAGTCGAGGGCGTTTGCTATAAAAACGCGGCTAAGTTCTTCGGGATAGAAAAATGAGAAAACGGATTTTCGATATCATAAGCGCATCAAACAACAACGATAAAGCGAGTACAGTTTATGACGCTTTGATGATCATAGTTATTTCGCTGAGCATCATACCGCTTGCATTTAAGCAGGAATATGCCGCCTTTATCGTCACAGACAAAATTTGCGCCGCTGTCTTTATTATTGATTATCTGCTGAGATGGGCGACCGCAGACATCAAATTCGGCAGCCGCTCGGTCGTTTCGTTCATAAGATATCCGTTCTCGCCGATGGCAATTATCGACCTGCTCTCAATTTTGCCCTCCGTCACAGTCCTCAATCAGGGCTTTAAGCTTTTGAGGATTCTGAGAATGTTCCGCGCGCTGAGAGTGCTGAGAGCTTTTAAGTTTTTGCGTTACTCCAAAAATGCAGAAATCATTATGAACGTATTCAAGCGTCAGAAGAAAGCGCTCAGCTATGTCATGGTGCTTGCATTAGGATACATAATCATATCTGCTCTTATCGTTTTCAACGTTGAGCCCGATTCATTCGGTAGTTTCTTTGACGCCGTTTACTGGGCAACCGTCTCGCTAACGACAATGGGCTACGGCGATATATACCCCGTTACGACGACCGGCAGGATCGTGACTATGGTTTCGTCAATA
Source organism: uncultured Clostridia bacterium (assembly GCA_947627875.1). Lineage (GTDB taxonomy): Bacteria > Bacillota > Clostridia > Oscillospirales > Ruminococcaceae > Faeciplasma. The sequence goes on along the minus strand of CANQXS010000001.1, from coordinate 52,815 downwards.
TTCGGGATTGCAATAATCGCGCTTCCCGCCGGAATAATTACAGCGGGTTATATGAGCGAAATCGGCAACGTATCAAAAGACGAAAACGAGGACGGAGAATCAGAATAACTCCGCAAAGAAAACCGTACATAAAAAAGCTCCCCAACCTGGGGAGCTTTTATTATGTTCTCGGGACTGACGTCAGATCGCGATGAAGAACTTGAGGAGGAAGATGACCGAGATGACCCAGGTCAGCCAGGAAACTTCCTTTACCCTGCCGGTGCAGAGCTTGATGACGGAGTAGGTGATGAGACCGAGACCGATGCCGTGACCGATAGAGCCGGAAATAGGCATCGCAAGCAGCATGATGAACACGGGAGCCGCGATGGACATATCCGAGAGGTCGATGCTCTTAAGACCGCCGAGCATCAGTATGCCGACGTAGATAAGAGCGGCGGAGGTAGCCGCAGCGGGGATTATCGCCGCAATCGGGCTGATGAACATGCATGCAAGGAAGAGTATGCCGGTGGTCAGAGCGGTAAGACCGGTTCTGCCGCCCGCCTCAACGCCGGAAGCGGATTCGACGAAGGTGGTAACGGTGGAGGTACCGGTGCAGGCGCCGACTACGGTGCCGACGGCGTCGGAGAGCAGAGTCTCGCGCATCTGAGGCATATTGCCGTCCTTGTCGACCATATTGGCGCGGTTCGCGGTGGCGATAACGGTGCCGATGGTGTCGAACATATCAATGATGCAGAAGGTGATGATGAGGATAATAACGGTTCCCCAGCCGATCTGGAAGAGCGTTGCAAAGTCGAACTTGAAGAGGGTCGTCTTTGCCATATCGCCGAACGGAGGCAGCCAGCTTGCGGTCGCAAGAGAAGCGAACGGGTTGGTGCCTAAAATGAACTGACCCGCCCAGTTGAGAACGGAGGCGGCGAGCATTCCGATAAGAACGGCGCCCTTGACCTTATAATGGGCAAGGATAATGATAGCGAAGAGACCGACAAACATCGTAATAACGGTGAGGACCATATTCGGCCAGTAATCGCCGAGAGCTTCCTTGGCGGAGCTTGCGGCAAGAGCGCCGAAGAAGTCGCGCATGACATAGTGCTCGCTCGAAGCGCCTACGCCGGCGTTGGAGCCGAAGCCGATGTTCATAAGCATAAGACCGATGCCGGGACCTATTCCGAGGCGGACGCCCAGAGGGATAGCCTCTACTATCTTCTGCCTGATGTTGAATACCGACAGGAGAATGAAAACGATACCCTCGATGAGTATGATGCAAAGACCCGCCTGAAGACCCGCGAGATAGGAGCAGCCTGCTGCGCCGGCTATCTGGGCGATCACCACCGCGAAGTATGAGTTAAGACCCATACCGGGGGCAAGCGCGAAGGGCTTGTTGGCAAGGAACGCCATGCAGAACATAGCGATCGCGGAAGCAAGACATGTAGCCATGAACACGCCGTTCCAGGCAGCGGCGCCGTCTTCGCCGAAGCCGCCGAAGGCTCCCTGTCCGAAGCCTACGATGAGGTTCGGGTTGAGGGCGATGATGTAAGCCATCGTCATGAACGTGGTCAAGCCCGCGAGGATCTCGGTTCTCACCGTGGTCCCGTTTTCCTTAAGCTTGAAAACTTTTTCCATTTGTTGTCATTCCTTTCTTTTTGCGCGGAGCGTGAATCAAATCCGCACTTTTATGCCGCTTTCCGGAAAAAAGAAAAAACCCCCGAAAATAAAGCATACTAATATATTACACCTCTTTCCTTTAAATGTCAACGCTTTAAGTCAATCCGACGATGCCAAAAATCAATGCCGAAATCTGATGATTTTGTCAAAAAACTTTCTTTTTCTATAAGTATTTCTCAATTCTCTTGCAATTCCCGCGGCGTTGTGGTATACTGATTTGAATGTCATCGGTCAATAAGACCGCTTTTTAACGATAAACGTTTTGAAAGGATGTCTTTTTATGATAACAGCCGCGCAGATGAATGCGCTCAGGAGCCGCTTCACTCCGATGCCTATGGGGCTTCATATCGGATTCTGCATTTTCGCAACGGTAGTGCTGCTTTTGGTCTACTTCCGCCGCAAAAAGGTATCGTCGCTTATATGGCTTCTTATCTGCGACGCGACCGTCATTCTTCAGTTCTATAACGACCGCCGCACCGCTCTTGCAGTCGGTATCTGCGAAGTTATTCTCTTTGCGATACTGTTCTGGGTATGGCTCGGGGAATACCGCGCAAGCAAAAAAGCCGAAGCGGAAAAGAAGGATCCCGAGCCTGAAGACTCTCAGCCCGAGCCCGACGAGCTCAAGGACATTGAAAAGCTCGTAAAGACCGAGAGAAGCAAGCTTGCCGACAACAGCAACGACATTATCGGGAACGCCTTTGAGGACGACAGACCATGAAAAAAGCGGTTATACTTGACGCCTCGACCGTTACCGACGGCGACGTAAGCTTAGAGCCGATAACCTCTCTCTGCGACACCGAGGTGTTCCCGCTTACCGCTCCCGACGAGGTCGCCGAGAGGATAGGAAACGCAGAAATAGTCCTGACCAATAAATGCAGGATAACGAAAGAGGTCTTTGAGCGCTGCCCGAATCTCAAATTCATCGGCATATTCGCGACGGGCTACAACAATATCGACATCGGCGCCGCAAAGGAGCGCGGAGCTGTCGTCTCGAACGTTCCGGGGTATTCTACCGATTCCGTCGCGCAGCACACCTTTGCGCTTATTCTCCACTACTATTCGAGCGTTGCTAAGTATTCCGACTATACTTCGAGCGGAGAATGGTGCTATTCAAAGCTCTTTACGCATTTCGGTCCTCCCCTCTTCGAGCTTTCGGGCAAGACGGTTGGGATCATCGGCTACGGCTCGATAGGAAAAGCCGTCGCGAAGATAGCCCACGCGTTCAATATGAAGGTCGCGGTATATACCCGTACTCCTCCGAAGGACGCTTCGGGGATAGAGCTTATGAGCCTCGAGGAGCTTCTTGAGTGCTCGGATATAGTAACGCTTCACTGCCCTCTTACCCCCGAGACCGAAAAGCTGATAAATTCGCGGACTCTTGCGCTGATGAAGCCCTCGGCGATGCTTATAAACACGTCGCGCGGAGGAACAATAGACGAGCAGGCGCTCAGAGAGGCGCTCGATTCGGGTAAAATTGCCGCCTTCGGCGCCGACGTACTGACCGTTGAGCCGATGAGCCGCGACTGCCCGCTTTTGGGGGCGAAGAACTGCTTCATAACCCCGCATATTGCCTGGGCTCCGCTCGAAACGAGGATACGCCTCGTGGGGCTCGTAAAGGAGAATTTAGAGGGGTATCTCTCGGGTAATATTAAGAACAACGTGGTAAAGTGATGGCTATGGATAAAAAAAGAGTAGTTGTAAAGGTCGGGACGTCGACCCTGACCCACCCTTCTGGGAGCTTTAACATAAGGCATATCGAAAGCCTTGTTAAGACCCTTTCGGATATACGCAATTCCGGCAGGGAGATTATCCTCGTTACTTCGGGGGCTATAGGTCTCGGAATGGCGAAGCTCGGGCTCAGAGAGCGCCCGAAGGACACGCCGACAAAACAGGCCTGCGCCGCCGTAGGGCAATGCGAGCTGATGAATATGTATGACCGGCTGTTCGGGAGCTACAACATAACCGTCGCGCAGGTTTTGCTCACAAAATACGTCATATCGGACGAGCGGAAGGAGAACGTTTTAAACGCTCTCGAGCGGATAATCGCCTCCGGAGCCGTTCCGATAGTAAACGAAAACGACGTAGTCGCGATAGACGAGCTCGAGCTCGAAGTCGGCGAAAACGACAGCCTCGCGGCGACGGTCGCCGTATTGACCGAGGCGGACCTTCTGATAATAATGTCGGACATAGACGGGCTCTACGACAGCGACCCGCGCTCGAATCCCGACGCAAAGCTTATTTCGAGGGTGGAGAACATCTCGGAGGAGATAGAAAAGGCAGCTTCCGGGGCGGGCTCGCAGCTCGGGACCGGCGGAATGGCGACAAAGGTAAGAGCGGCGAAAATCGCCAACGCCCACGGGATAGATATGCTCATAATAAACGGCGCGAGGGCTGAAAACCTCTACGACGTATTCGACGGAAAGATAATCGGAACGCTTTTTGCCGCCGGAACGAAAAACTGATATGATTATCACTACCGAGCGGCTTGAAATCAGGCGGTTTAAGCCGCGCGACGCCGAAGACCTTCATGAGATTCTCGGCGACGCCGAGACGATGAAATTTTTGGAACCGCCGTTTTCAAAAGAGCAGACCGTGGAATTTCTGAGAGATTTCTGCATCAAAAAGCAGGGCGCGCTCGCGGCAAAGCTCAAAGGCGGCAAGGTGATCGGATATATCCTCTTTAACCCGACCTCGCCCGGGACTTATGAGCTCGGGTGGGTGTTCAACCGCGCGTTTTGGCGGAAAGGCTATGCCTTTGAAGCGCTTTCGGCGATAATAGATTACGGATTCAGGGAGCTTTCGGTCAAAAAATTCATCGCCGAGACCACCGACCCGATCAGGTCGGTCGGGCTGATGAAAAAGCTCGGAATGAGGCGGGAAGGGTCGATGATGACCGCCGACTCCTACGGCGACAAGGTCGAAATGCTTTTATACGGACTTACTGACAGAGAATTGAGGTGCGATAATGTTTGATTTTGAACCTATAGGTCAAAGGGCAAAGGAAGCCGCGCGCGAGCTCGCGCAGGCCGATACCGCAAAAAAGAACAGGGCTCTTGAGATCATCGCGGAGGAGCTGATAAAAAACAAGCGCGCGATAATCGACCGCAACCGCACCGACGTTAAGGCTGCGGAGGCAAAGGGAGTTAAAAGCTCGCTCGTCGACAGGCTCTATCTCAACGAAAAGCGGATAGAGGGCGTCGCCGAGGGCGTAAATAAGGTCATAACCCTTGAGGACCCCGTCGGGCTGATAGATCACGGAGAAACAAGACCGAACGGTCTGAGGGTTTTAAAAACGAGGGTGCCGCTCGGGGTAGTCGGGATAATATACGAGTCGAGACCGAACGTTACAGTCGACGCTGCCGTACTCTGCTTAAAAGCGGGCAACGCTGCCGTGCTCAGGGGCGGAAGCGATGCGGTGAACACGAATATCCTGCTCTCTGAGATAATGCGGAAGGCTCTTGAAGACTCGGAGCTGCCGAGGAACGGCGTTCAGCTTCTGACCGACACCTCGCGCGAAGCCGCAAACGCTATGATGAAAGCCCACGGATATATCGACGTTCTCATTCCGAGGGGCGGAGCGGGGCTTATAAGAAGCTGCGTTGAAAATTCCACCGTTCCCGTGATCGAGACGGGCGTGGGCAACTGCCATATTTACGTCGATTCTTCGGCGAGCATACCGATGGCGCTTGACATCGTTGACAACGCGAAAACTCAGCGCCCGGGAGTATGCAACGCCTGCGAAACGGTGCTCGTACACCGCGACATCGCCGAGGACTTTCTGCCGAAGCTCAAAAAGCGCCTCGACGCGCACAACGTCGAGATACGCGGCTGCGAAATAACTAAAATGATACTCGGGAGCTGCGTCGTCCCCGCCACCGAGGAAGACTGGGCTACGGAATATCTCGACTATATCCTCGCGGTGAAGGTAGTGGACAACATCTACGACGCTATGGAGCACATCGGGAAGTATTCTACGGGGCATTCGGAATGCATAGTAACCGAGAGCTTCACCGCCGCGCAGGAATTTCAGCGCAGGATAGACGCCGCTGCGGTTTACGTCAACGCCTCGACGAGGTTTACCGACGGCTTCGAGCTTGGTCTCGGCGCCGAGATAGGCATTTCTACCGCAAAGCTCCACGCGCGCGGACCTATGGGGCTTAAGGAGCTCACAACGATAAAGTATCTGATAACCGGAAACGGGCAGATACGGCAATAAACTGATGAGGAAAGATATATATGAGCAAGCATAGGAAAAAGAAAAACGGTCTTGCAGCTGCCGAGCCTCAGACCGAGGAGACCTCGGCGGAAAAGCTCGGAGAAGCTAAGGAGCCTTCGGAAGCACCTCAGGAGCCGGATAAAAGCTCGGAGAGCCCCGAAAGCGCCGAAAGCGCGGGAAAAGAGGGATTCGCCGAGCGAAAGATCTCGGATTCGGAGAATAAGAAGATACACGAGCGGTTCAAATTCGACTGGGAGCTCGAGGAGCACCTCCTCGAAGCCCTCGACGAGGACGTTTCGGAGCTTGAGGAGCCGGATGAAAGCGAGCCCGAGCCGGTCGAAATAAAGAGCATCGGTTGGAAGCAGGCGCTTCAGGCGGTGTTCGGGCTGTTCCTGCTCGTATTCGCGATAATCGGCGTTATTGCGACGGGCTTCAAGATCTCGGACGTCGTAAAAGCCTCGAAGGACACCTCGGCGCAGCGCGCTTATTTTGAGGACTTCCTTATGCCGCTGGTAGCCTCTGACGCCCCGATTTTCGACGGCGCTTCATCGCTCAACGAGGACGTTATTCTTACTGCCGCCTGCTGGGATATCGTTTTTAACCCTTCGGTATATTACGAATACTCCAACGGGGTTTACAGCGTTTCCTACCTCGATATAGACAGAAGGATAACGAAGCTGTTCGGTCCGGGGCTGAGCTATACGCATAAATCCGTCGGCGACACCGAGCTCACCTTTGAATACGACGAAGAAGCGGGAATGTATTATATCCCCGCCTATCCCCGCTCGCCCGCGTATTATCCCGAGATAACGGCTATGAACCGCACCGGCGCGGGGCTCGAACTCACCGTTTGCTACAGGCTCCCGATAACCAACTGGATAGAGTCGCTCGACACGGTTGAGAAGACTATGATCTACTCGGTCGTTGAGACCGACACCGGCTATAACGTGACCGGAATAAGGATCGGCGAGATAAGCTCTGACGGCGAAGCGAACTGACAAGCAAAAATCCGCAAATATAAAAACCGTCGAATATCGGCGGTTTTTTCTGTATAATGTGGGCTCAATCCTCGACGATGGTCGTTCCGTCGGGGATATCGGGGATTATCAGCGCTGCGATTATATAGGCGACAACGCCGGAGCCGAAGCAGAGCGCCAGCACTGCCCAGATCAGCCTGATGATCGTAGGGTCGATGCGGAAATACTCGCCTATTCCGCCGCATACGCCGCAGATCATTTTGTTTTTGCGGGACTTATAAAGCTTTTTTGTTGCCATAATATCTCCTCCTTCGGAAAGTAACACTGTGTCAAGATAATAAACATAAAAGTTTTCGGTCCACCCTTTTTCAAAAGGGTGGCAGGTTCCAAGGGCAGCGCCCTTGGTCGCGCTCCGCAGAGCGCGAAATCTTTTTCAAACAAAGCGCAGGACGGGGAAGAAAAACTGTCCGGTGGACAGTTTTTCTTGGGGAGACCCTCGCCGGGGGTCTCCCCAATTTACCTCGCGGTGAGCGAGGCAAATCAAATATACACTTTATATCTCACTTTTCGCCCTCGTTCACGTTCTTCAATCTGAACAGCGCCGCGATGATAAGCGCGCCGACCGAGTTGCCGAGGATAACGGCTATGATGAAGCCTATGTACTGAACGTTAATCATTCCCGCGAGTGCGAAATAGAACATATCCGCTATGGAGTGTTCAAATCCCGCAAGTATGAAAACGGGTATGCAGAAGATAACGCCCAAAACCGTCTTGTTCTGCCTGAACGTTTTGACCGCGACATACATAAGCACTCCGCAGAGACAGCCGAGAACGAATGCCCTTAAAACGCCGTTCTGGAGCTTTGAATCGCAGCTTGCCGCTGCTTTTTCGATAAGCGCGGGGCGAGCGTATCTTATAATGAGCCCCATAAGCGTGGCGCCGACGAAGTTAGATACCAGCCCGACAGCGAGCTGAACGGCGGTTTTCTTCTCGAAGCCCTCGGCAGCAAAGCCTATCTTTCCTGTGTAGAGATAGAAGTCCATAAAACAGATGGTGAGGAGCGCTATCGTGAAAAGTATCGCGCCGATATAGCGGTCCTCGCAGCTTAAAAGCACCGTCCCGCCTATGCCTATCATAAGCCCCGAGGCGATACCTCCGAAAATCTGCGGGAAAAAGCCCTTTAAAGTCTTCATAATTTACCCTCTCAGCATTTTATATATTCTTTCGACTGCCTCGGCGGTCTTCTCGTGGGTCGAGAAGGAGGTCAGCCTGAAATATCCCTTTCCGTTTTTGCCGAAGCCCTCGCCCGGGGTCCCGACAACGTTAGCCTCGGAAAGAAGCTTGTCGAAGAACTCCCACGAGCCCATGCCGTCGGGGCATTTGAGCCAGATATAGGGCGAGTTTTTGCCTCCGAAGTATTTTATCCCGCACCTGTCGAGCCCCGCCATAAGTATCTTCGCGTTCTCCTGATAATAGGCGATGTTCTCTTTTATCTGGCGCTGACCCTCGGGCGTAAATACAGCCTCTGCCGCGCGCTGGATAACGTAGGCTACGCCGTTGAACTTGGTAGTCTGGCGCCTGAGCCACATTCCGTTGAGGTCGCCGTCGGCTTTAAGGGTCTTCGGGACTATTGTATAGCCGCACCTCGTACCGGTGAAGCCCGCGGTCTTTGAGAGCGAGCAGAACTCGATGACGCAGTCGCGCGCGCCCTCGATCTCGTAAGCCGAATGAGGAACGTCGGGGTCGGTGATAAAGGCTTCATAAGCCGAATCGAAGAGTATTACCGCGCCCTGAGCCTTCGCATAGTCGACCCACTGCTTTAGCTGAGCCCTCGTATAGGCGGCGCCGGTGGGGTTGTTCGGGGTGCAGAGGTAGATTATATCAGCCTTCACCGACGGGTCGGGCAGCGGCAGGAAGCCGTTTTCTTCGGTAGCGTCGGCAAAAATGACCCTGCGCCCCGACATTACGTTTGTATCGACGTAAACGGGGTAAACCGGATCGGTCACAAGGACGGTGTTGTCGGCGTCGAAGAGGTCCAAAATGTTGCCGAGGTCGCTCTTTGCGCCGTCCGAAATAAATATCTCCCAGTAGTCGAGGTCGACGCCGAAATTCGCGTAGTAATTCTTTACGGCGTTGATGAGAAAATCGTAGCCGTTGTCGTCGACGTAGCCGCGGAAGGTCTCTTTTTTGCCCATTTCGTCGGCGGCTTTGCGCATCGCCTCGACGACCGCAGGTGCGAGCGGCAGGGTAACGTCGCCGATGCCCATTTTAATGATGTCGGCATCGGGGTGAGCAGCGACATATTCGCGCAGGCGGTGGGCTATCTCGATAAAGAGATAGCTCTTTTTTACGTTGGCGTAGTTTTGATTTATTTTCATATTTCTTTCCTTTCTATACGTTTACCTCGCCCTCGAAGGCGGTCTCTGCGGGGCCTGTCATCTCTATAGAAAAATCTTCGGAGCAGATTATCTCGAGGTCTCCGCCCAAAAGCTTTACGGTTATCTTTTCTCCGACGGGGGAAATCCCGGTTTTGACCGCTGCTGCAGCCACTGCGCAGGCTCCCGTCCCGCAGGCCATAGTCTCGCCGCTGCCGCGCTCCCAGACGCGCATACCGAGGGTATGAGAGTCGATAACGTTCACAAATTCCGTGTTTACCCTGTCGGGGAAGATCTTATTATGCTCAAACAGAGGACCTATAGCTTCAAGGTCAAGCTTTGATATATCCTCATCGGTAAAGACGACGCAATGGGGGTTGCCCATAGATACCGCGGTGGCGTTCCAAGCCTTTCCGCCGACTTCGAGCGGAGCGTTCACCATCTCGTCGCCGCCGTAAATTACCGGCACGAGCTTCGGCTCGAATTCGGCCTTTCCCATATCGACGGTGACGCTTTCGACCAAGCCGCCCTTTACATGCAGCCGCAGGGTTTTTATTCCCGCGAGGGTCTCGAGGGTTACGGTCTCCTTTTTTGTCAGACCCTTGTCGTAGACGAATTTTCCGACGCACCTTGCGCCGTTGCCGCACATCTTTCCCTCGCTGCCGTCGGCGTTGAACATTCTCATCTTAAAATCGGCTTTTTCCGACGGGCATATCAAGATTATCCCGTCGCCGCCTATAGAGCGCCTGCGGTCGGAAAGCTTTACCGCAAGCTCTTCGGGGCGGTCTACGCGTTCTTTAAAGCAGTCGATATAAACATAGTCGTTGGCTATGCCGTGCATTTTAGTGAATCTCATAAGCTGCCCCTTTCAGAAAACGTCGTTTTCAATGAGGTTTTCGAGGCTCTCCCGCTTTACCGCAACGCGGCTCTCGCCGTCTTTTACAATAACTATCGGCGGGCGGGGTATGCGGTTGTAGTTTGAAGCCATCGAGTAGTTATATGCGCCGGTGGTGAGGACGGCGACGATGTCTCCCCTGCCGATGTCGACGGGAAAGCCTACCGCCGGCTGGATAATGTCGCCCGACTCGCAGCACCTTCCGACGAGGTCGGCGGTCAGCCGAGGCTCTGCGTCGGCTTTGTTGGCAGTGATAACGGTGTAGCGCGACTCATAGAGCGCATAGCGCGGGTTGTCGGTCATTCCGCCGTCAATGGAGACGTAATTCTTGTAGCCGGTTATCTTTTTTACGGAGCCGACGGTGTAAAGAGTGACGCCCGCGTCGGCGACGATGCTCCTGCCGGGTTCTAACCTGAGCGACGGAGTTTTAATTCCGAGTTCGGCCGATTTTTCGGCGACGTATTCCGCGACCTGCTTGATGTTGGCGGGAATGTCGATATTCCCCTGCCCCTCATAATATTTTACTCCGTAACCTCCCCCGAGGTCAAGGATTTTTATATCAAATCCGAAAACTTTTTTTATTTCGGCTGCAAATCCGAGCATTACCGCCGCCGCGCGGATAAATACGTCGGAATCAAAGACCATCGAGCCGACATGACAGTGTATGCCCTCGAGGGAAAGATTCTTCTTAGAAAGCGCAGATTTAACGGCTTCGAGCGCCTGACCGGTCTCGACGGCGATACCGAACTTCGAGTCGACCTTGCCTGTCGCGACCTCGTCGTAGGTATGGGGGTCTATCCCCGGGGTGACTCTGAGGAGAATTTTCTGAACGGCTCCCCTCTCGCCCGCTATCCTGTCGAGCGCGTCGAGCTCCTCGAAATTGTCGCAGACGAAATACCCGACGCCGCAGTCGAGCGCGAAGCGGATATCGGCGTCGGTCTTGTTGTTGCCCTGAAAATACGCCTTTTCCATCGGGAAGCCCGCCGACTTCGCGGTAAAGATCTCCCCCGCAGAAACAACGTCGGCTCCGAGACCTTCCTCGGCGATGATTCTGTATATCCCGCCGAAGCTGCAAGCCTTCGAGGCGTATATCGCGCAGGAGCCCTCGAGCGCGAAGGAATCGAGCGCGGATTTATATTCGCGGCAGCGCTCGCGTATCCTGTTTTCGTCCATAAGATAGAGCGGCGTGCCGTATTTTTCGGCAAGTTCAACGGTATCCGCTCCCGCAAAATAAAGCCTGCCGTTTTTGATCTCAATGTTGTCGTAAAGCATTTTTGTCTCCGTTATCAGTTGAATTTGATGCCCTGCTCCTTCATAAGCGCGAAGAGCTTTTCGCCGTGCTCCCTTTCGATGGGAGTGAGCGGGAGCCTGAGCTCGTTGTCGCCGAAGCCCATAGCCGCCATAGCCGCCTTTACGGGAATAGGGTTGACCTCGGAGAAGAGCGCGTTGATAAGCGGCAGGAGTTCGAGCTGCTCCTTGAGCGCCTCGGCAGTATTTCCGGCGAAATAATTCTTGCAGATCATATCCGCGCGCTTCGGCAGAAGGTTTGAAAGCACCGAGATAACGCCCTTTCCGCCGAGCGAGAGCACGGGAAGTATCTGGTCGTCGTTGCCGCTGTAGATATCGAGGTCGCCGCCGCAGAGCTGGGCTATTTCGGCTACCTGAGAAATGTTGCCGCTCGCCTCTTTTATTCCCGCGATGTTCGGGTGCTTCGAGAGCTCCTTGGCGGTCGCGGGGGTTATGTTGCAGCCGGTTCTTGAGGGCACATTATAGAGTATGACGGGCTTTCGGCTTACGTCCGCGACGGCGGTAAAGCTCTCGATAAGCCCCTTCTGAGTCGCCTTGTTGTAATAGGGAGTGACCAAAAGCATGGCGTCGGCACCGGCGTCGCAGGCGAATTTGGTCAGGTCTATGGCGTAAGCGGTGTCGTTAGAGCCGGTCCCCGCGATAACGGGAACTCTGCCGGCGGCGCGCTCAACGCAGAAGCGGATAACCTCGCGGTGCTCGGCGTCGGTAAGGGTAGAGCCCTCGCCGGTCGTTCCCGCAGCGACTATCGCGCTTATTCCCTCGGCTATCTGCCAGTCTATGAGCCTTCCGAACGCCTCGTAATCGACCTTTCCGCCCTTAAAAGGGGTGATGATGGCTGTTGCGGCGCCTTTGAATACGGTTTTTTTCATAATAACTCTCCTCCGTCAAAAAACAGCGGCGACCGAAAGAGCCGCCGCAAAATCGCATATTGCAATATATTGCGATAGCCCTCCGCACCTTTGTGCGACAGCGCAACGGCTCTTAATCCGTTACGCCGAATCATTCCTTTGCCGCCGGGAATGTTCTCGGCGATGGTCCCTTTCGGCGGAGCCCGTATCGGCATACCTTCGGCTCCGCTTACTGATGACGCACCGCGCCTCTATCAGTATTGCATTATATATAGCACAATGCGAGGAAAATGTCAAGGGGTCAAAGCGATAAAGCGGTATTAAACGCAAAAGTTTTCGGTAATCAGTATCATAGGCGCCGCTTCTCTAACCAGAAAACTATACCGAGCTTCATACCCTCCTTGACTTTTCCGCCGCACAGGTATATAATATTCATATATCAGATTTCGGAGGACGCTATGAAAATTACCTACAACACCGATGAAAAGCTCGTCGCCGCGATACGCGAGGGAATACTCAAAAAGAACGGTCATTGTCCCTGCCGCCGCGAAATGACGGAAGACACCATGTGCATGTGCCGCGAATTCCGCGAGCAGCTTGCCGACCCCGATTTTGAGGGCTATTGCCACTGCATGCTGTATTACAAGGAAAAATAACGGCAATATTATAATGCAACGTACCGATTTCTATGGAGGATCGCCGATGTTGAATAAAATCAGAGTATTGACCAAAATAGTTTTATGTATCAGCGTTATTATCACATTCTCCCTCACCGCGGTTTACCTTGTCAATCTGCGACCGGATATGGACGGCTTATTGATCTACAATATGATCTCGCGGTGGGTCTACGGCGAGAACGGCTGGACTGTCGAAATGCTGTTCAACGGCTTTGCATATTCGGCAGGATTTACGGTATTGCTGTTTATAATCAATACTGCTCTTGATATTGCGGCATCGGTAAAATCGAAATAAAATACCCGAAAGGACGTGTAAATATGCATATCGAACTCAATTCCGAAAATTTTGAAGCCGAGGTCCTCGGCTGCGAGACCCCCGTTATAGTCGACTTCTGGGCGGAATGGTGCGGTCCCTGCCGCATGATGGCGCCCGTTATAGAAGAGATCGCCGAAGAGCGCAGCGACATAAAGGTCTGCAAGCTCAACGTCGACGACGAGCCCGACCTCGCCAACCGCTATAACGTCTCCGCTATCCCGACAGTCATTTGCTTCAAAGGCGGAGAGCCCGCCGCGACCTCTATAGGATACAAATCCAAAGAGGCGCTCCTTGCCGAGCTTCTGGCATAATTTTGAGCACGAAAAAGCCCCGCTTCCCTGCTTCGGGAGACGGGGCTGATTTTATGCCTTTTTCGCTCTTTGCGCAACCGCTAATCTAAGCTCGGCGCGCTGTAATTTTATCTGCGCGAGCCTCAGCGCCGCGTCGCTCTTCGGGGCTTCTATCCTCGAAAGAGCCTTTTGCTTGGCGGCTTCGGCACGGTCGGGGTCTATGTCCTCTGCCCATTCAAAGGTAGTCGGCGCAAGGAATACGCCCTCCTTCGTAACGTTGAGCAGCCCGCCGCAGCAGGCGGCTCTTTTCGGCTCGCCATCGCCGAGGTATACTCTGCATTCTCCGATGCCCACCGCGGTGAGATAGGGGATATGCCCCGCCATTACCGCAACGTCGCCGTCTATTGAGCGGAGCGAAAGCTGATGCGCTTCGCCGTCGAAGAAAACGCCGTCGGGCGAAACTATTTTAAGGTGGAAATCTGCCACAGCGGTTCCTCCTTTCGAATCATTTCGAGCCCTTTGCGCGCTCTACGGCTTCGTCGATGGTCCCTACAAAGAGGAACGCCGATTCGGGCAGGTCGTCGTGCTTGCCCTCGATTATCTCCTTGAAGCCGCGTATCGTCTCGGCTATCGGGACGTATTTGCCGATATATCCCGTAAACTGCTCGGCGACGGTGAAGGGCTGCGAGAGGAAGCGCTGGACCTTTCTCGCCCTTGCAACGGTCAGCTTGTCTTCGTCCGAGAGCTCATCCATACCCATTATCGCGATTATGTCCTGGAGCTCCTTATATCTCTGGAGAATCCTCTGAACGTCCCTCGCGACTCTGTAGTGCTCTTCGCCGACTATATCCGGCGAGAGTATGCGCGAGGTCGAGTCGAGCGGGTCGACTGCGGGGTAAATGCCTAAAGAGGCGATGGAGCGCGAGAGAACGGTAGTTGCGTCGAGGTGGGCGAAAGTCGTTGCGGGGGCGGGGTCGGTGAGGTCGTCCGCAGGGACGTAAACCGCCTGAACAGAAGTTATCGAGCCGTTGCGGGTAGAGGTTATGCGCTCCTGCAAAGCTCCCATTTCGGTTGCGAGGGTGGGCTGGTATCCGACCTCCGAGGGCATGCGCCCCAGAAGCGCCGAAACCTCCGAGCCTGCCTGAGTGAAGCGGAATATATTGTCTATAAACAGCAGAACGTCCTGATTTTCGCGGTCGCGGAAGTATTCCGCCATAGTGAGCCCAGTAAGCGCAACTCTCATTCTCGCTCCCGGCGGCTCGTTCATCTGACCGTAAACAAGCGCGGTCTTGGAGAGAACGCCGGATTCCTTCATTTCATTGTAAAGGTCGTTGCCTTCACGGGTCCTTTCTCCTACTCCCGAGAATACCGAAAGACCGCCGTGCTCTTTTGCAACGTTGTTTATAAGCTCCTGAATGAGAACGGTTTTTCCGACTCCCGCGCCGCCGAACAGACCGATCTTACCGCCCTTGGCGTAGGGGCAGATAAGGTCGACGACCTTAATTCCGGTCTCGAGTATCTCGGTCGTTGACTGCTGCTCGTCAAAAGCGGGGGCGGGGCGGTGGATAGGCCAGCGCTCCTTTGTTTCGGGGGTGGGCATATTGTCGACGCATTCGCCCAGAAGGTTGAATATGCGCCCGAGGGTCTCGCGCCCTACGGGAACGCTTATCGGCGCGCCGGTGTCGACGGCTTCTATTCCCCTCGGCAGACCGTCGGTCGAGCTCATAGCTATGCAGCGCGCAACGCTGTCGCCTATGTGCTGAGCGACTTCGAGCGTTATCTTCCTGCCCTCATATTCGATAACAACGGCGTTGTTGAGGTCGGGCAGGCAGCCATCCTCGAAGCGGATATCGAGAACAGGTCCGATTATCTGCGTTACGACGCCTTTGTTTGACTTGTTTGCCATAGTTTTGATCAATCCTTTCAAAACTTATTCGGTCTGCGCGCCCGATACTATCTCGGTTATCTGGCGGGTGATGGTGCTCTTGCGCGCCTTGTTGTATTTCAGCTTTAGGTCGTCGATTATCTCGTCGGCGTTCGAGGTCGCGCTCTCCATAGCGGTCCTGCGCGAGGCGAGCTCCGAGGCGAAGCTTTCGCATACCGCTCCCCAGATAAGCCCCGCGACGGCGTCTGGTATTACCGAGTTGAAAACCGCTCCCGCGCCGGGCTCAACGAGGGTGAATTTCGCCTCGCTGCCGTCGGATAAAAGCTCCTTGTCGAGCGGCAGGAGCCTGAGCTGAGCCGGCTCCTGACCGAGCATCGTCACGAAGTTGGTGTAAACGCAGACGAGCTCGTCGAATTCTCCGTCGAGGAACATTCTGCAAAGCAGCCGCGATATCTCGTAGCAGCCGCCTACGTCTATATCCTCGACCTCGGGGTATTCGTCAGAGACTATTTCGTATCCGCGGCGGGCAAAGTGCTCGACCGAGCGCTTGCCTATCGGCAGAACGCATGCGTTTTTGCCCTTCATAAGCTCCTCGGCGAATTTAAAGACGTTTGAGTTGTAGCCCCCCGCGAGGCCTCTGTCTCCCGCGATGACCACAAAGCAGCTCTTTTTTACCTCTCCGGTGCGGCAGTAGCCGCTGTCGAGAGGGGAGACCGCCGACGAAATATCGGAAAGAGCGGCGTAGAGCTCGGTGTAAAAGGGGCGGGTGCGGTCGATCCGCTCGCGCGCCTTGTTGAGCTTTGAAATGGCGACGAGCTCCATAGCCTTGGTTATCTGCCTCGTGCCCGAAATGCTCTTTATTCTGAGGTTTATTTCCTTCATAGACGCCATATCAGCCGCCTCCTTTCAAAGGGATCATTTTCCCGTGAATTTATCTGTATAAGCCCCTACAGCCTCCGCAAGCTTCGCCTTATGCTCGTCGTCGAGGCTGCCGCCCGCGGCAATGTAGTCGAGCAGGTCGCGGTGGTAGGAGTTCATCTCGAAGTAAAGCCCCTTTTCGTATTCCTTTACCTTCGAAACGTCAACGTCGCGGAGGTAGTTGTTTACTACCGCGAAGATGATGCAAACCTGAAGCTCAACGTCTACAGGGGAGTTGCGGTCCTGCTTGAGGACTTCAACGATCCGCTCGCCCTGCGCAAGGCGCTCCTTGGTGTCTTTATCGAGGTCCGAGCCGAACTGCGCAAAGCTCTGAAGCTCTCTGTACTGCGAGTAGAGGAGCTTCAGCGTTCCCGAGACCTGTTTCATAGCCTTGAGCTGAGCCGCGCCGCCGACGCGCGACACCGAAATGCCGGGGTTTACGGCGGGCATAATGCCCGAGTTGAACATCTCGGTCTCGAGGAATATCTGACCGTCGGTTATCGAAATTACGTTTGTCGGGATATATGCCGAAACGTCGCCCGCCTGGGTCTCGATTATCGGAAGTGCCGTCAGAGAGCCGCCTCCCGCCTCTGGCGAGAGCCGCGCCGCGCGCTCCAAAAGCCTCGAATGGAGGTAGAAAACATCGCCGGGGTAAGCCTCTCTTCCCGGCGGACGCCGGATAAGAAGCGACATCGTTCTGTAGGCGACGGCGTGCTTCGAGAGGTCGTCGTAGATAACGAGCGCGTCGAGCCCCTGCTTCATAAAGTATTCGCCCATAGTGCAGCCGGCATAGGGCGCGATGTATTGCAGCGTCGCGAGCTCCGAAGCAGTCGAGCTGACTACTATCGTGTAGTCCATAGCTCCCGCGCGGGAGAGGGTCTCGACGAGCTGGGCGACGGTCGAGTTTTTCTGACCGATAGCGACGTAGATGCAGATGCAGTTTTTGCCCTTCTGGTTGATTATCGTGTCGGTCGCGATAACGGTCTTACCCGTCTGGCGGTCGCCGATAATAAGCTCGCGCTGACCTCTGCCTATCGGTATCATCGAGTCGATAGCCTTTATGCCCGTCTGGAGCGGCACGCTTACCGATTTTCTCTCTATAATTCCGGTAGCCTTCTGCTCGATGGGGAGCATTGCCTCGCTCTCTATCGGGCCTTTTCCGTCGATGGGCTGACCGAGGGCGTTCACGACGCGCCCTATAAGCCCTTTTCCGACAGGCACCGAAACGACCGAGCCGGTGCGCTTAACGGTGTCGCCCTCGCGTATGCCGACGTCGGAGCCGAGCATAACGACCGAAACCGAGTCCTCCTCGAGGTTGAGCGCCATTCCGTAGGTGCCGTTTGAGAACTCAACGAGCTCGTTTGAAAGGCAGTTGTCGAGCCCGTAGACCGAGGCTATGCCGTCGCCGACGGTTATAACGCTGCCGGTCTCCGATAGCTCCGCCTTTTTATCGTAGTTTTTTATCTGAGCCTTTATAAGGCTGCTGATATCGTCAATGTTCATAGCTTATCTCCGTATAATTCATTCCGAAGTCCTGATCGCGCGCCCGAGGTCGGAAAGCTTCCCCCTGACGCTCGCGTCGTATCTCTTTCCGCCGTATTCCAGCCTTATGCCGCCTATGCAGCCCGGATCGACCTTACAGCTCAGAAGTATCTCCGAAGAGGTCTTTTTGCGGAGCTTTTCGCAAAGCCGCGCCTTCTGCTCCTCCGAAAGCTCTACGGCAGATACCGCAGTTACGGGGAGGATATTGTTGTCTTCGCAGTAAAGGCGCTTATAGACCTCGCAGCATTTGCCCGCGGCGTCGCAGCGGCGCTTTTCGGCGAGTATCTTTAAGGTGTTGAGGAGCGTTTTGTTTATCCTCCCGCCGAATACCTTTTCAACGGTCTCGGCGCGTTCCGATGCGCTGAGCCTCGGATTGGAGAGCAGTCGGATAAATTCGGGGTTATGCCCAAAGACCTCCGTGACCTTTTGAAAGTCGTCAAAGATCTCCTTTGAGCAGTTCTCCTCGACTGCCAGCTGATAGAGCGCGGTGCCGTATTCGCGTGAAAAATCCTTTAACATAGTTTACTCCCCGAGGCTGTCTATCGCCTCGTCTATAAGGGAGGCGTGCGCAGAGGGGTCTATTTCCTTCTCTACTACCTTTTCGGCGAGGGAAATGACCATTTCCGAAATGGAATCGCGCATCTCGTCCGCCGCCTTTTTCTTTGCAAGCTCAATGTCCTCGTCGGCGACTCTGAGCTTGCGCTCGGCCTCTGCCTTCGCGCCCGAGATTATCTCCGAGGATTCCGCCTTTGCGCGGTCGCTTGCGGTTTTAATAAGGCTGTCGGCTTCCGCCTTGGCGTCGTCGAGCTTCTTTTTATAAAGCTCCTTTTCGGCGTTGGCGTCTGAAAGAGCCTTATCCGCGTCGGAATAGACCTTTTCGACCTCCTCTTCGCGCTGCCTGATTATATTCTGGACCGGCTTAAAGAGAAACTTCTTGAGGATAAGAACGAGTATCAAAAGGTTCCCTATCGCCATAAGGATATGCCAGACGTTTATCGAGAGGAAATCGAGTGTTCCCGCCATTGTCACCATAATAACTAACTGCCTTTCTTATCAGCCGAGTCTGTTGAGGAAGAGACCGGGAGCGAGGAAGATGAGCAAAAGTCCGATGATAAAGCCGTAAAGACCGGTGGTCTCGGCGACCGCGCAGCCCATCAGCATCGTGGTGGTAACGCTGCCCTTCTGCTCGGGCTGACGGGCTATTGCCTCGCAGGCCTTGCCGACTGCGTAGCCTTCGCCTATACCCGGACCTATACCGGCTATAAGCGCGAGACCCGCGCCTATCGCGCAGCCCATAAGAACGAGCGCCTTTGCCATCACTTCGGTGTTGCCGGCGGCTGAGGTTTCCGCAACTGCGGCAAGCATCATTGTCAAGAGTTCCATAGTGTAACCTTCCTTTCAAGTATGAACATAGTGAAATCTATTTTTATGAATCGGTCTCGGCGGCTGAGGCGATATAAAGCATAGTGAGCATGCAGAATATGAACGCCTGCAAAACGCCGCTGAAAACGTCAAAATAGAGCGAGAGTATTGCGGGGAGACCGAGCTGTAAGATAGGCAGCTTTTCTCCCATTTCGCCGAGTATTCCCGGCAGCCAGCCGAAGAGGGCGTTGTTCGCCGCAGCGAGGGCGGCATAGATGAGCGCCGAAACGACCGACCCCGAGGCTATGTTTCCGAACATACGGAACGCCATCGAAATAGGAGTCGCGAATTCGCCGAGAATGTTCATCGGCGTCATCACGAATATCGGCTCGGTAAGGCTTTTAGCGTAGCCGAAAACGCCGTTGGTTTTGATTTTATAGAACGTTATCAGAACAAAGGTCATTATCGCCCAGCCGAGGGTGGTGTTGAGGTCTCCCGTGGGGGCAAACATTCCGAGGAGCGAGATAAGGCTCGAGAACATCGCGAGCGAGAAAAGCGCCGCAACGTAGGGGACGAACCACTTCCATTTGAGCCCCATATTTCCGGTCACGAACTTCTCGGCGGTCTTTACTAAGAATTCCGCTATTATCTGCCTTTTTGAGGTAGGTCTGACCTTTAAATCGTGGGTGAGCCATATACATACGCCCGCGATAGCCGCCATAACTATCCACATATTTACCTGCGTTTCGGTTATGGTTATCCCGAAGGGCAGCTCAAGCAGTATCTTCGCGCCCGTTACTTCAATTTCCATCCGAACCGTCACCTCTCTTTGATGCGTCGGTATTTTTTTGCTCCGAATTTCTGTGTATTATCTGCCACAGGGCTATCGATATCCTCGGCATTATTACCGAAGCTATTACCGGCAGCCAGTGGAATATCTTTATCTGCGAATAATCGGTCGAAAGAAACAGCCCCGCCCCTATAAGCAGCGTCAGAAGGAGCATTCTTAAGCTGTAAGAAGCCTGAATCCGCTTTTTTGCGGCTTCGGGGTCGCTTTCGTCGGCGGCTTTTGCGGTCGCCCGGGCGAAGAGGAAGTAATAAAGCAGCATCGCCGCCGAGCCGTAGAGCGCGCCCAAAAGAACGGAAAGCGAAAACCTTCCCGCAATGAGAAATCCGAGGCATACCGCGGCGGTATATACTGCCTGACCTATCGCTATGACGGTCATAAATTCCCCGACAGCTTTTTTGCCTTCGCTCACGGCATCACCCCCCGAGATCCATATGCACTCATTATATAATAAGATTGCCCGATTGTAAATAGACAAATCGCCCGTTTTGTCTGTTTACACAAAAATTCTTCCTGCTGTGAGGAATTTTTATCTGCTGTTCCTGTCAATCTGCACAAAGCCGATGAAAGTTTATCGTTTGAATTGCCACTTCAAAAAAGCGCGGGAATGTGCTAAAATATCATTAGTTTTATTTTTTCGGAGGTAAACTATGAAAAAACTTATATCCATTCTTTTGGTGCTTTCTATGCTTCTCTGTCTTGCGGGCTGCGGCGGCGAAGCCGAGCCCGAGCAGGTCGAGATGCCCGACTTCAAGGCGGAGCTCACCGACTCTACCGTGAAGTATACTAAAGACGAAGCGGAGCTTTTATCCGGCGAATCGAGGATAACCGTCGACGACAAAATGCTTCCCGCGCTCTACAAGTATTTTGAGGGCAGGGTAAAGATAGGCGTCGCATTCACCTCGAGCCAGATAAATCCCTTCCTTGACCTCGGCGCAAGCCTCGTGAACGACGCTCCCGACAACAATATGAAGATCACCCAAGGGATACTCAAGCACTACAATATTTATGTTTTGGGCAACGAGATGAAGTCGGACCACTGCAACCCCGCGCCCGACACCTATAACTTCACCGACGCCGACAATTTCGTGGCATTCGGCAAGGCAGCGAACGCCGACCTCAGAGGACATACGATAGTCTGGCATTCCCAGGTCCCGCAGTGGTGGTTCAAGGCAGACCCGAACGACACTTCTTCCGTAGCCGACTGCTATAAGAACGGCACCCTTGCTACCCGCGAGCAGCTCACCGAGCGCCTCACAACCTATATCAACGAGCTCATTCCAAGATATAAGGACGACATTAAATACTGGGACGTCTGCAACGAAGTCCTCAACGCCGACAGCATCCGTACCGTCAACGACGACTCCTACTGGGCGGAGATTATCGGCGACGTCGACGGCAACGGCTATAGCGACGACTATGTTGAAATAGCCTTCAACGCCGCGCGCGAAGCCGGCGGCGAAGACCTTGTTCTTATGATAAACGACTTCAATATGGAATGGCAGAATTCCAAGACTCAGGCTATGTACGATATGGTCGAGAGAATGCTCCGCAAGGGCGTAAGGATCGACGGCGTAGGCTTCCAATCTCATATCGGTCTCGACTGCAACGTCGAGCTCTTCCGCCAGAACATCGAGAAGATAGCGAGCCTCTCCGATGTCTACGACGAGTGCTTCCCCGAGCATAAGGGCAACTTCAGAGTCCAGATAACCGAGCTCGATATGAATATGTATGTCGGCGCACATTCCGGCGAATACGGCTTCACCAAGTGGACCGACGAGGAATATCAGCAGCAGGCGGATAAATACGCCGAGCTCTTCAATATGTTCCTCGACTTTGCCGACGAGGGCAAGCTCGACGCGATACTCTTCTGGGGAACCGACGACGAGAACTCCTGGCTCAACAATATGGACGGCAAGATGAGAAGAAACGCCGCGCTCATAGTCGACAGAGATTTAACGCTTAAGCCCTGCTTCTGGAGCATAGTAAACACGTCGTTTGAGGATTGATAATTATTAAGGAAAATGCCTCTCCCACGCGAGGGGCGTTTTTATTTGACCTGCTCACCGTTTGGACTCATTGCAATTATTACAAATCATTAACAGTGATTACAATTTATTTACAGTTTATCAAAAGGTATTGACATCTCCTTTTCGGCAAAATATTATACTTAGTGTACGGACGGAAGCGTTCGGAAAGGAGTGTTAATATATGAAAAAAATCTTGGCAGTTATTCTGGCGGGGCTTGTTGCGATGAGCCTCTGCGCCTGTGCCGGAGAGCCTTTGGAGGACGGTGGGAAAAATCCTTCCGAAACCGAGGGCGTGACCGCGGGCGAAACCGAGGGCGTCACGGAAGCCGAAAAAACGTCATACACCTTTGAATTCAAGTCGGAGGAAAGGGAATACAAGCTTTCCGACTCGTTATCGGCGACGGTAAAGCTTTATTACGACCTTTACGGAAACGTATCCTCAGCAGAGACCGTCAGCGGCGCTTCGCTTGTAGGAGTTCTGAGCGACGGGTATCTCGTTCTGTATACGCGGTCGTTGAGCGCGGAAGTGCCGCCTCAGGTCTGGCTTATAAATATCGCGGACGGCACCGCCGAGGGGCTGCTCCCTGCTGAACTCTTCGGGCATACTTACGAAGAGTATTACGAATCGGTGAACGGCGAGCGCCAACACGGAGGACCCAATGATTATGCCTATCTTTGCTGGTGCGACAGCCCCGTTCTGAACGGCGACACGCTCGACGGGCTCCGGCTCGCCTACTACTGCAACGCTTATGCCGACGAAGACGGAAACATCACCGACCCCGAGACCTGCTGGAAAAACGGCGCGATTTGGCTCTACGACTTCGGTACAAAGACCGTAGACAGGATAGACCCGCAGGGCTGCGAGGTAAGCAGCGATATCCCGAGCTGGGCAACGTTTTATGTTGTATCATACGTCGCCGACGGCAGGTATTTCAACTATTCCGAGGGCAAAGGTCTTACCGACACCGAAATGAGCTGCGATGAGCTCAGCGAGATATTAAGAGAAGACGAAGAATTCGACGCATTTTTGCGGCACGGGATCGTTGAAACCGACGCTTCGGACAGCATCGAAGCCGACGGCGAGACCTATTACCGCGTAACCGACGAAAGATTCGACACCGAGGAGCATTTCAACGCGTCGATGAAGGCGCACTACTCCGATTCGTTTATCGAGCAGGGGTATGCTGCGGGCGGCGTTAAATTCTCTGACGGCAAGACCTACTGCCGCGCAGCCGACGAGGACTACACCGGCTTTCCGCAGTATGTGAGCATTGAAGAAGCCTGGCTTTCGGAAGGCGTCTACGGAGAAGATCAGTATTTCTGCGAGTTCAGGGCGACCGCATACACCAATCCCACCGCTTTGGGCTTGAGAGAGGCCAACTGGATATCGCTTGAAAAGGACGACGAGGGAAACTGGAAGGTCTCATATACCGACAGAAACGTAGTCGCGACCGGCAAAGGTTGGATAAACGTCCCCGAGGGGCTGCCTGTCACTGCCTCTGAGCTCGAAGAGATTTTAAAGCGCGACGAGGTCTTTAACGGCACCGTTCTGAGAGGGTATTTAGGCGTCGACTCCGGCGCGATCCTGACCGCCGACAGCGGAGAAGTATACTGCAAGGTAGTTGACGTGGTATTTTCGAACGCAGAAAAGCTTGACGCCTTTATCGGGCAGACCTATACCGGCGGCGCGCTTGAAGAGATGACCGCGAAAAAGAACAAACATTACACCGAATCCGACGGCGAGCTTTACGTCGCTCCGATTGAGGCGGACATAACGCTTGAAAGCCCTTTGAAGAGCTACACCGTCGCCGAATTTTCCGATGAGAGCGTTACCGTAGTCTCATACGGAGGGTATACGGGCGAAAACGACGACCGCGTATGCGCGCACACATTCGTAATAAACAAAACCGCCGACGGCTGGAGAATAGCCGACTGCGTCTGAACATAAAAACAAAAAGCCCGCCCGGTCTGCACCGGACGGGTATTTTTATATCGGTTTTATTCCTCTTCGCCCTGTTCGCCTTCCCGCGGCCAACCCCGGTTGGCGCCCGCGCCGGCGTTGTTGTTATTATTGTCGGAATCGGACTTCTTGCGCGAGGGAAGGATAAGGGTCTCGCCGCCGTCAAGACCGCTGAGTATCTCGGTCCTGCCGCCGGAGGTAACGCCGACGGTGACCGGAGTTTCGACCTTTATGCCCTTCATAAGAACGTTGACGTAGTTGCTGGTGGTGTTGCCGCTGTCGGTGGATTCAAACACCGCCTCGGAGGGGACTATAACGGCGTCGTCGCGGCGGAAGGTGGTGAAGGTGACTTCGATGCCACCGAGCTCGGAAAATTCTATTTCGTCGTCGCACTGGATAACGTAGTTCATAATCTCGGAGGGAGCGTTATTGTTGCCTCCGCCCCAACCGTTGCCGCCGAAGAGCGCTCCCCAGCGGTTTTCCTCGGTGATCATATCGACTACCCTGCCCGTCGTCGAGGCCAAAGCGCCCTGCTTTATGTCAACCCTTGTGCCGAACGAAACGTCGTGGAGCTGGGCGTTGCGGTCGCTTACAGTCAGGGCGACTTTGGAGGAATCGGAGATGGTGCAGAGCGTGGAATTGACGTTGATGGTAGAGCCGACGCGGTAGTTGCCCATAGAGGTTATCCTGCCGCTGAACGGCGCCTTAAGGGTGAGGAAATCGCGCTTGCCGACGAGAGTGTCGTAATTGAACTGCTCTATTTCAAGGTCGATGCGCGCAAATTCGATGTCGTCCTCGCTCGCGTGCTGAGCGCGGAGATTGTCGTAAACCGACTGCGCGGAATCGAGCTTTATCTTCTGGACCTGAATGTCTTCCTCAAGGGATTCGTCGCTCAGAACGGCGATAACGTCGCCCTCCTCGACCTCCATATCCTGACGGACGTTGAGCTCTACTATCTTTCCGCCCATATGGGTAAAGGCGAGGTCCATAGTATACGGAGTGGTGACGAAGCCGTCAAGAGTGACCTGCTCGAGAATGGTTCCGACGACTGCGCGCGCGGTTTCGTAATTTACGGTGTTGCCGACGCGGATGGGAATAAATATTTCATCTTCGGCGGAAACCTCTCCGCAGGAAGTGAGAAGCGCGGCGGAAAGCGCCGCCGCCGTTAAAATTGTTAAGAGCTTTTTCAAAATAATTCCTCCAAGAAAAAAGACAGAAACGTGATTTCCAATTAGTGAAATTGTAACATATTTCACGCAAAAACGCAATACCTTTTTGAAAAAATTATAAAACAGATTCCAGCAGCCGCGCGATTATCCCGTTGGAGACCAAAAATCCCTTCGGCGTAAGGGATAGCCTTTTGCCCGAAACAGCCGCCAGCCCCGCCCCGACATAGGGCTTTGCCGCCCCTAAGAGCCGCTCCGCGTTTCCGCCGAGAGCGGTCACTCTGTCAAGCGATATACCTTTACAGAGCCGAAGCCCGAGCATTATGTATTCCTCGAGGCGGTTCGGGGAGGCGTCCTCAGTTTCGGGCTCGGCGCAGGGGGAATTTATGAAGCCCGAGATGTCGTCGGGGAAATAAAATCTCTTTCCGCCGAAATAGGAATGCGCCGACGGACCGAAGCCGAGGTATTCCTCGCAGTTCCAATACTTAAGATTGTGGCGGGATTCAAATCCCGGCTTTGCGAAATTAGATATCTCATACTGCATAAAACCGCGCTGCGAAAGCATTTCCACGGTCATAAGGTACATATCCGCGACGGTATCGTCGTCGGCAACGGCGCGGCGAACGCTGTTGCAGTCGAAGGGGGTCCCCTCCTCGATTTTAAGCATATAAGCCGAGATGTGATCTACCCCGAGTGCCGCAACGCGCTCCACCGTTTCGGCAAGCGTAGCCGTAGTCTGCTCGGGAATGCCGAGCATTATGTCGGCGGAGACGTTTTTTATCCCCGCGAGCCTTGCCGTTCTGACCGACTCCTCGGCTTCGGCAAAGCTGTGGAGCCTGCCGAGCCTGTAAAGCTCATTATCTTTACAGCTCTGGATTCCGAAGGAAATCCGGTTTACTCCCGCCTCGCGGTATGCGCGGAGCTTTTCGGGGGTAACGGTCCCGGGATTCGCCTCGGCGGTTATCTCGGCGGCGTCGGAAACGTCGAAGGTTTTATTTACGGCGGCGAGGATTCTCTTCATCTGCTCGCCCGAAAGGAGCGACGGCGTTCCCCCGCCGAGGTAGGCGGTGTCGGCGCGAAGATTTTTTCTAGCGTATTTGCCGATGCTACTAACGAGCGCGGAAACGTATTCCTCCACCCTGCCGCCGTCGGCTATCGACGAGCAAAAATCGCAGTAATTGCAGCGCCAAAGGCAGAACGGAACGTGAATGTAAACGCCGAGCATAATATCACCTCGGGAACAATATAACAGAGGGAGTAAAAGAGAGCTCCTTAATTTATTCTTACTTCAGCTTTACCCTGAACACGACCGGATAATCGCTCTTTACGCTTTCGGTTTTGATATACAGACCGTTCCAATCGCGGCTCCAATCCGGCTTTTCGCCAAAACCGAGAAGCTCCACGCTCTCGATATCGGCGTTGAGCGCGCCTGAGCCGAGAGATCTTATACAGACCTTTCCGCCGTCGGGGTATTTCATCACGGCGGCGTAGATATTTCCGCCCTTTTGAGTAAAGCGGATATCCTCGGGGGTATAGTCGTAGCTGTCGCCGTCGGTAAACATTCCGCCGCGCATCTCTGTCGGACCTTCGGCGGCCATTTTATAGCAGCGCGAGCCGTATATTGCTTCGCCGTTCGCCCCGAGCCAGTTTCCGATACTCAAAAGAATATTTCTGTCCTCGTCGGTTATGCTGCCGTCGGGCTTCGGACCGATATTTAAAAGCAGGCAGCCGTTTTTCGAGACGATATCGACGAGGTCGCGGACGATATCGACGGGGTTCTTGAAGTCGTTGTTATTAGTATAGCCCCAGGAGTTTTTTGCCACGGCGGTATCGGTCTGCCAGGGGAAGGGCATTATATCGGCGAATTTTCCGCGCTCCATATCAACGACCGCGGTGCCGAAGGCGAAGGCGTCGTGCTTATAGGCTATCATTACCTCCTCGCCCCATTCCTCGGCGCGGTTGTAATAATAGGCGGCTATCTTTTTTAAATAGGGCTTCGCGGCGCTGTGGAGTATCCACCAGTCGAAATAGAGCTGATGAATATGATACCTGTCGATGAGCTCGCAGGTCCTTAAGAGCCAGTCGTCAAGAAATTCCTTAGAGGGCGCGGGCTCGCTGTGAATGTCGTAGTGGTCGGGCTCGGGCATCGCGGGTCCGTAAAAATCTTCGTATTCACCCGAGGAGACGTCGCTCTCGAATTCTCTGCCGTGGCCCATAAAGAACCAGTGCTCTATTCTGTGGGAGGAGGCGCAGTTGACTATTCCGTGAGCCTTGGCGGCTTCGCACAGCTCGCCCAAAACGTCGCGCTTCGGACCCATCTCATAGGCGTTCCAGCGGGAGAGCTCGGAGCGGTACATCTGAAAGCCGTCGTGATGCTCGGCGACGGGAACGACGTATTTTGCACCCGCTTTTTCAAAGAGCGAGAGCCACTCCTCTGCCGAAAATTTCTCGCCCCTGAACATAGGAATGAAATCCTTATAGCCGAAATCCTTATGAGGTCCGTAGGTCTCGGCGTGGTGCTTAAATTCGGCGGAATCCTTTACATACATATTCCGCGAATACCATTCCGAACCGAACGCGGGAACGCTGTATACGCCCCAGTGAATGAATATCCCGAACTTGCCGTCTAAGAACCACTCCGGTGCTTTATGAGCGGCGAGGCTGTCCCAATCGGCGCTGTAAGGACCTTTTTCGATAACTCTGTCTATTTCCTCAAGCCTGAGTTTTTTCCCGTTTGGATCCATAATAACTCTCCTTTCGCAGTTGCGTTCTGGCGGAACCCCGATGATTTTAATATAAACTCAACGCGCGGCGGCGTCAATAACTTATAAAGATTCTGCCCTATCTGTTTTTATACTTCCCGTCGAGCTCGGTTATCGTTTTGTCGAGGATATCCGGCATTTCGGGAGAGCGGAGGAAATTAAAGATCTCTTCCTTGGTGCTGCCCGCCTCAAAGAAATACTCCCCGACGAGGACGCTGCTGCCGCGCCTGCCGGAATCTATCTTGAGGATGAGCTTTCCGTCTTTCGACTGCGATATATCGATATATATCTTGTCGATATACTTGCCGTAAACATCGGCGCTGACGAAAACGTGGCGTTCGGGAGCGGTTATGCTTTCGCCGGGTATCTCCTTTTCGAGCGCGTCCGCAACGAGCCGCATAAGCTCGGGGAATCTGCTCCGCCATTCCTCGTAGGTCGGTTCGTCGGAACGAGCGGGCTTCGGCTTTTCCTGCTGCGCGGGCTCCTTCGGGGCGGGACTTTCTTTTGAGGCGGGAGCCTTTTCGGGCGGCTTCGGATTAAAAAGCCTGTTCAGAAATTCAAACATACAAACACCTCATTTCCGTTTTATATACGGTCAGCGTGACTCAGTCCTCGGCGAAATCGGCGGGAACGTCTTCGCCCGTCCATATTTTCTGCGAGGTGAACCTCGTCTCCCCGCCCGACCAAAAGCGGCTGCTCTCGGGCAGACCGAGCGGCAAAAATACCGTCTCGCAAAGGTAGAGGCTCCCCGTAGAGATGTAAAATTCGCCGAGCGACGGCTGGGCGCCGCTTATGCCAATCTTTAAAAAGCCGTTTTCGTCGAAGATACCGCACGAAAGCGTTCTTGAAATCACCGCCGAGAGCGCGCACCTTACCTGCTCCGGCGGGAGGCTGTCGGGGAGATTGCCGTATAAAGCGGCGTGAGAGAGCGCGTGAAATGCGCCGTAACGGTATGCCGACGACCTTCCGATTATAGGATATGTGCCGTCGGGGGCGATAAACCGCTCCAAAACGGCGGCGTATCTTCTTTCGCGCTTCAGAGCCTTTTCGAGCAGCCCCGAAAGCTCCGAGCAGCCGCAAAAAGTCTTTAAGACGTCGATATAGAGCGGCTGGATAACGAAGCTGTTGTAGTAGTCGTTCCTCAGAAGCTCGCCGTCGCCGTAAACTCGTCGCCTAAATACCATTTTTCGAACCTGTCGGCAGCCTTTAACACGGGTTCTATCGTGTATTCCCCGCCGAGGACTTTTATTCCCGCCTCGACCGCCGCAGGAAACAGCACCCAGTTGGAGCCGTCCGCCTGAAATTTTCTTGTAGACATAAGCGCCGAGATAAGCCGCCCGCGGGTTATCGAGTCAAGCTTTTCGGAGAGCTCCGTAGGCGCGCGGATAACGGCGTCTGCCAAAAAAGCGGCGTCGACAAGCGACTGACCGTAGCCTTCGGAAAAATTCATCGTGTCGGGAGAAGCGGGGTCGACGGCAATCCCGAGGCATTTTCGCACGAGTAGGCGGTACTCTTCGCGCAGGCCCGCCTCCCCTTCCGAACCGCCCTCGAGTTCGAGCCAAGGAGCCAAGCCCATAAGCGTTCTGCCAAACGCCTCGAGGCAGGTGTAGGGCTCTCTGCCCTCCTTGCAGACCGGCATTTTTTCGCGGAGCTTTTCATCGCGAAGATTCAAAAGAACGGGGTCGGCGGTTTTAAGCATCGCGTTAAGCCAATCGCCGCGGGTTTTTACCATAAAAACGTCTCCTTGCCGCAGAGTTTAAGCACCGCTTCGGTGTAGAAATAGTCGCCGTAGATTATCGCGCCCTCGTGCTGGGAGTCGTGGTAGGCTGCGGTGCATTTTTCGAGGATATTGTCGCAGCCGCAATCGAAGCGGCAGCGGCTTTCGGTCAGCGCTTCAAGAAGACTCTCGGCGGCTTCGAGATACTTCCTCCCCGCGAATTTTGAGAGCTCGATGAGCCCGCAGGCGGCGATGGCGGAGGCGGTAGAATCCTCATACCAGGGCTCGACGGGTTGGTCGAAATCGACGGGTATAAGCTTATTTTCGGGGATGCGGGAGATGAATCTGTCCGCGATTTTAACCGCCGTTTCGAGATATTCCGGCTTTTTGGCGTGGATATATGATAGCGTGAAGCCGTAGAGCCCCCAAGCCTGTCCGCGCGTCCAGGAGGAGCCGTGGGCATAGCCCTGACCGCCGTGGCTTTTAAGCCGCCTGCCGCTTATCGGGTCGAACTCGACTATATGGCAGAGCGAGCCGTCGGGGCGCAGAAAAGCGGAAACCGAGGTGTCGGCGTGGGCTTCGGCGATTTGAGCAAAGCGCGGGTCGCAAATAAGGTCGGAGACGGTATATAAAAGCGGGAGGTTCATCATACAGTCGATTATCGCCCAGCCCGCGCGTGAGCCGTCGCCCGAGTCGTTCCAGGCGCGGATAAACCTCCCCGCAAGGTTGAAGCGCCCCGCAAGGTCGTTCGCCGCAAGAATAAGGCGGTTTTTCGACTCCTCGGAGCCCGTCAGACGGTAGCTTGCGCCTGCAGTCATAAGCCAGCGAAAGCCGCTGTCGTGGTCCATTCCCCAGGGCTTAAGGAAAACGCTGTCGAGCTTTTTCTCGATTTCCTCGGCAATG
Source organism: uncultured Clostridia bacterium (assembly GCA_947627875.1). GTDB lineage: Bacteria > Bacillota > Clostridia > Oscillospirales > Ruminococcaceae > Faeciplasma. The sequence goes on along the minus strand of CANQXS010000001.1, from coordinate 22,159 downwards.
CTTTTAAGCTCGTCGCCGCCGAACGCGCCCCAGAGCTGCCAAAGCTCACCTGCCCAGAAGCCGTTTGTCCACCAGCAGATATCTTCGGAGCGGTCGTCGAACCTGCCGCCGACCGTCGAATAAGGTATCTTTCCGGCGCTGCTCCGCGCGACTCGGCAAACCTTTTTGTAGATTTTTTCGGCAGCTTCCTGCCAATGATTTTTGTCCGTAAAATCGCCCCCAAAACCGTTCTGACTTGATTTTACCACAACGGGCGGCTCTTTTCAATAGAAATCTTGATTTTTGGGCGGAATATGCTATTATTAAAGTGAAAAACCTTTAAAGGAGCGCGAATTATGAAATACGGCGAGCGGCAAATTGCCGAGATTTTGAGCGGATTTTCGGGCGCAAAGCTCCCCACGGGAACGGGCTGTTCCCTCTCGGAGAAGCGCAGGGAAATTCTCGGCGACCCGAGATATGAGAAATACCTCGGCGAGATAGCGAAAAAGACCGAGGAATACCGCGAAAAGCCCATCGAGGCGCTGAAATTCTCGGAGTTTCGGCTCTTCTCGGAGACCGGCGACCGCGAGACCTACCAAAAAAGCTATTTCGACAGGCGGGGCAGGCTCGCCGCGCTCGCGCTCGCGGTATGGCTTTGGCGAAAGCCGGAGGACGCCTCCGCGCTAGAAGACGCGATTTGGGCTGTCTGCGACGAATACACCTGGGCGCTGCCCGCGCACATTTGGGGAGAATTCGACGAGGAGAACCGCCCGACCGTAGACCTGTTCGCCGCCGAGACCGCATCGGCGCTCGCGGAAATTTGCGCGCTGAATGAGGAGCTGCTATCCCCTGCCGTAACGAAAAGGGCGAGGGAAGCGGTCGAAAAGAGGGTCATAGAGCGGTTTTTGTCGGAGGAATTCGGCTGGGAGCGCCTGAAAAACAACTGGGTGGCGGTCTGCGGCGGGGCTGTCGGAATAGCGGCGCTGTATCTCTGCAAGCCCGAAAAAGCCGCAAAAGCCGTCTGCAAGCTGCAAACGGCGATGGAAAGCTATATTTCCGGATTTCCGGACGACGGCGCGGGGACAGAGGGGGTCTCATACTGGGCTTACGGGTTCACCTTCTTTGCGGCTTATGCCGAAATGCTCTGCCGCCTGAGCCGAGGAAAAATTGATTTATTCTCGGATACGAGGGTTAAAAACATCGCGCTGTTTCAGCAAAAGGCTTACTTTCCGTTCGGAGGAGCGGTAAAATTCGCGGACTGCTCCGAGGGCGATTCGTCGCGCTGGTGGGGGCTTTGCAGCTATCTGAAAACGCGGTACCGAGAAGCCGAATTCCTCCCGAAGCCGCTGCTGCCGTGCTTTGACTGCGATCCCTGCTACCGCTGGGCGGGTATATTCCGCGACCTTGTCTGGAGCGCCGAGCCCGAGCCGCGCAGGATTGACAATAAATCATATATTTTCCCGAGCGCGGAATGGCTTATCGCCTCGGGCGAACGCTGCTCGGGCTTAGCGGTTAAGGGCGGAAACAACGGCGAGAGCCACAACCACAACGACGTCGGGCAGGTAGAATTTTACCTGAACGGCGACGAGGTCCTCATAGATTACGGCGGCGGTGTATACGACCGCGACTACTTCGGAGAAGGGCGCTATGAGCGGTTCGAGTGCGGCTCTCAGGGTCACAGCGTGCCGATTATCGGCGGGAAATATCAGAAGGCGGGACGCGAATTTGCGGCGAAAAACGTCGAAATAAGCGAGAGGAGCTTTCGCGCGGACATCTCCCCCGCTTACGGGAGTGAAAACCTCGGAAGCCTTGTGAGAACGGTTAATTTTGATACGAAGGGCGAGCTTGAGCTCTCGGACCGCATCGAGTTTAAAAGCTTCCCCGAGAGCGTTTGCGAGAGATTTGTGAGCTTTTGCGAGCCGACTGCCGAGGGCGGAAAAATCCTGCTGAAAGGTAAAAACGGCACCGCGGAAATGACCTTTGACGGCGAGGCTTTTTACGCGGAGATAACGTCGGTAAAAGCGCCGAAGCCGCAGGACGGGCGGAGGATATATATCATCGACCTAAAGGCGAAAAAGCCGGAAATGAGCGTCAGGTTTGAGATGAAAATTTGCTGAGAGGAGCGGTATGCCCCGTTCTTCTACCGATGGCGCTGCGGCTGCCGCCGAGCTGCCTGTAGGTCGCAAGAATCACGGCAGCCGAAAGAACAGCAGTAAGAATGTCCGACACCGACATCGACCAGAGCACGCCGTCGAGCCCGAAGAATCGCGGAAGAAGCAACGCAAAGCCCACCCCGAATACTATCTCCCGCACCATAGAGAGCATAGTCGAGGCGGCGGCTTTACCCATCGCCTGAAGGAATATGAACGCAGCCTTATTTATGCAGGCAAATATTACCATACAAAGGTAAATTCTGAACGCTCTGAGCGCAAAATCGGTATAATAGGCGCTTTCGTTTTTTGCGCCGAAAATTCCGATAAGCTGCCCCGGGAAGAGCTCGGCAATAATCAGCGCCGCGAGCCCGACGCATGCCTCGGCGGCAAGAAGCCTTGTGAACAGGCTTTTTACACGTTCACTGCGCCCCGCGCCCATATTGTAGCCGACTATGGGAATGCAGCCCGCCGCCATTCCGACGACGACGGATATAACTATCTGGAAGAATTTCATTACTATCCCGACCACTGCCATAGGTATCTGAGCGTACTGCTCCTGACCGAATACGGCGTCGAGCGCGCCGTATTTTCTTATCATATTGTTGATAGCTGCCATCGCCGCAACGAGGGAGATTTGAGAAAGAAAGCTGCATATCCCGAGGGTAAGCGTTTTTCCGACGATTTCGGCGTTAAGCTTAAAATCGCGTTTTGAAAGCTTCACGGTTTTCATTTTAAAAAGATACGCGGCAGCCATAACGGCAGTCGCCGCCTGACCGATAACCGTGGCGAGCGCGGCGCCCGTCATCCCCCATTTGAATGCAAAAATAAAGAGGGGGTCGAGGATTATGTTTATAACTGCCCCCGCGACGGTCGAGAGCATAGCAAAGCGCGGGCTGCCGTCTGCCCTGATCACGGGATTCATAGCCTGACCGAACATATAAAGAGGTATGCCGAGGGTTGTCCAGAAAAAGTATTCCTTGGAATAAGCGAACGTTTCGGCGTTGACTGTCCCGCCGAAGACCGTAATTATCCCGTCGCTGAAAATAAGGTAGATTGCAGTCAAAACAAGGCTTGAAACCACCGTAAGAACGACCGCGCTGCCGACGCTTTTTCCCGCGCTTTCGGGCTCGTTTCTGCCGAGGCTGAGGCTCACAAAAGCGCAGCAGCCGTCGCCTATCATAACCGCGACTGCAAGAGCTATGACAGTCAACGGGAAGACGACCGTATTGGCGGCGTTGCCGAACGAGCCGAGATATGACGCGTTGGCGATAAAAATCTGGTCGACGATGTTGTAAAGCGCACCGTCGAGGAGCGAAATGATGCAGGGAACGGCGTATTTCGCCATAAGCCTGCCGATTTTTTCTTCCGATAGGAAATTCCGGTTTTCCGACATAAAATTACCTCCAAAAAAATAAAGGCGCAGTCCGCAGCCGGACTTACACCTTTTTAGGGAAACTCACTGCTATGATATGCCGTTTTTTGCTGTCCCGACAAAGCCGAGGAGCAAAAGGGCGGCTAAAACAAACTGTATGTTTGCAACGTGATTATTATATCACCTCCCGCCGAGGATTTCAAAGGGAAAAAGTCAAAAAGTTTTTCAACAACGGGAGGGATTTTTTCAAAAAACCGCAATGGGAGATTTAAAGAATCTCCTCTTTTATATTGCATTTTCGGCAGCTCTGTAGTATAATTACGGCAACAGATCATTCGGGGGCGATATTATGAAAATAGCCTTTTCAAAGAAGAAATTGGCGGTAAGCTCCGCCATAATTTTAGCGGCGGTCGTTTTGATTGCCGCAACATTCGCGATAAGGGGGGCGAAGGATATGCCGAAGGACACTCAGCCGGCTTCGGTCGGTCAGTTTATGGACTGCTTCGAGCCGATGCCGATAGTCGGCGAGCTCACGACCGACTGCTGGGGCTCGGTAGTCGGCGCGAGGGACCAGTCTAACGGTCTTGAGGACAGGAGCAACAATTATTTCTGCTACTGGGACGGCAAGATCCTCAAGGACAAAAAAACCGGCACATATTATATGTTCGCGAGCCGCTGGAACGAATCGGAAGGGCATTACGGCTGGTTCGGCTCGAACGCCGTCTATGCGACGAGCGATAACCTCTACGGTCCTTATACCGACAAGGGATTGCTTTGGGCAGATGATCAGGGCGGCAAGGGGCATAACGTATGGCCCTTGGAGCTCAAAAAGCACGACCCGAACGGGAAATACGCGATAGTGGTAAGCGAGACCCGCGGCGGCGACGTTTTCGTCTCGGACAGCCTCGACGGTCCCTGGAAGAACATCGGCTCGCTTCAGGTCAACGAGGGCTACTGGCAGTCGAACACCTGCCTTATAGTCCGCCCCGACGGAAAATATGAGATAATCAACCGCAACGGCGACATTGCGATTTCTGACGACCTGCTCGGAGTTTATGAGGTTCAGACCCGCAACATATGGGGTCAGGTAAGGGGTATGCCGACGGAATGCATCGAGGACGCGGTAATGTGGTACAGCGACGGGCTCTACCACGTCACCGTGAACAAATGGGATTCGCGCAACGCTTACTATCTCACCTCTGAAAACGGGATCGACGGCTGGAAGCTCAACCAAGGCTCAGCCTATCAGCCCGACGAGGATTTCCTGAGATATGAGGACGGGACAGTAAACCACTGGAATAAAATCGAGCGCCCGAACGTTTATATCGAGGACGGCGTTGTTAAAGCGATGACGTTTTCGGTCATCGACGTTCCGAAAGAGCAGGAAACCGGCGGCGACGACCACGGCAGCAAGGTCATAGTCGTGCCGTTTGACGGCGAGGAGCTCCACCGCTTTGCGCACGAACAGCGCGAGGTCCCCGCAAGCGAAGCCGAGGGCAAAACTCCCCGCGAGGACACAATGGCGGCGCTCGGAGGCAATAACGCCTCTCTGAATTTCGGTTCAAGAAGGTATATCGAGCTGCAAAGATACCGGGGCTCGGACGGCGGGCTTTTCGGCGAAAAGCTGACCCAAAACGGCGAAAATTGCAGCATCGGGTATTTGATGTATAAGCTCTCGGACTTCGACCCCGAAAAGGTCGAGAGCGCAACGCTGTCGCTGATTTTCAACGACAACTTCGGCGGCGACAGCAAGACCAACCGCATAACCGTCGCTCTTGCAGGCACCGACTGGTATGAAGGCGGCGCCAACGGCGAACAGGACTACGTCGCGGCGGCGAAGGACGTCTGTTGGAACAGTATGCCCGAGATCATCTACGACCCGAACGACATCGACGGCACTACCGCCGTTTCGGAGGAATTTGCGACCGCGCTCAGCACCGACCTCGGGTATGAAATAAACATCGACGTTACTAAGCTGATAAAATCGCTCGAACCCGGGACGAAAGCCGTTGCGTTCGCGATATGCGAAACTGAAGGCGGGCAGCGGATAGCGGTCTGCTCGAAGGAAAGCGGCGTAAACGCGCCGCTGCTGAACGTGGTTTGCGGGGAATGACAACCGAATTTAACCCCGCTCTGTCTGCACGTCAGGGCGGGGTTTTCAGCGGCAGTATGCTTGACTTTCCCATTCTTAAGAGTATAATTGATTAAAAATCCCGAAAAAGAGTGGTCAGATTGGAAGACACGCAGAAAACACAGCTTTTTGAGCGCACGCCGATACCGAAAGCGGTGATGACGCTCGCAATTCCGACGATAGTGAGCTCGCTCGTGATGGTGCTCTACAACCTCGCGGATACCTATTTTGTCGCGCAGCTCAACGATTCTATTCAGAATTCCGCAGTAACGCTTGCGGCTCCGGTGCTCTTGGCGTTCAATGCGATAAATAACCTCTTCGGAGTCGGCGCTTCGAGCATGATGAGCCGCGCCCTCGGCAGGAAAGACTACGAGACCGTTTACCAAAGCTCGGCGCTCGGGTTTTACTGCGCGCTTTTCTCGGCGGCGGTCTTTTCGGTTGTGTATACCCTGCTCCGCGCGCCGTTTTTGGGGATTCTCGGCGCGGATTCTACGACCTCTGCCGCGACTGCGGAATACTTAAAATGGACGGTGAGCTGCGGCGCCGTGCCGTCGATATTAAACGTTGTGCTCGCTTATCTTGTAAGAAGCGAGGGCGCTTCGCTCCACGCGAGCATCGGCACGATGAGCGGCTGCATTTTAAACATTATCCTCGACCCGATATTCATTCTCCCCTGGGGTCTCGGAATGGGCGCTGCGGGCGCGGGGCTCGCGACATTTATCTCAAACTGCGCGGCGTGCTGCTATTTCTTTATCCTGCTTTACGTCAAGCGCGGCAGGACTTACGTCTGCATAAGTCCGAAAAAGTTAAAGTTCAGCAAGTCAATTATTTTGGGTATATGCGCTGTCGGGATTCCCGCTTCGATACAGAATCTCCTGAACGTAACGGGAATGACGGTTTTAAACAACTTCACCGCGGCTTTCGGCTCGGACGCTGTAGCGGCGATGGGCATCTCGCAAAAGCTCAATATGATACCGGTTCAGATAGCGCTCGGATTCTCGCAGGGAATTATGCCGCTCGCCGGGTATAACTACGCCTCGGGCGACGTGGGCAGAATGAAGGAGACTATTCTTTTTGCGGGAAAAATAATCGCCGCGTTTATGGCGGCGGTGACTGTCGGATATTACATCGGCGCGGGGCGGCTCTCGGCGCTGTTTATGGAGAACCCGGCGGTCGTGGCATACGGAACGAGATTCCTGCGCGGACTCTGCCTCGCGATGCCGTTTCTTTGCATGGATTTTTTGGGGGTCGGCGTTTTTCAATCCTGCGGGCTCGGAAAAAACGCGCTGCTCTTCGCAATTCTTAGGAAAATCGTGCTTGAAATTCCTGCGCTGGTGGTGCTTAATAAGCTGTTCCCGCTCTACGGGCTCGCTTATGCGCAGTTTACGGCGGAGGTAGTTTTGGCGGCCGCGGCGATTGCGGTGATGGGAGGGATAATCAAGAGGCTGGAGAAAGAAAGGAAGGAATAGATAAACGCCTGTGGCGGAGCAGAAAAGACAGAACATAAAAAAGACCGGAGTGGGAGCGCCGGTCTTTTCAAATTTTATATTGGCTTTATTCTTCCGCACTGTCGGCGCCATCGGACATAGTGCTCGGAGTGAACTTTGCAACAAGCTTTGTATCGGTTCCGACCTCGACGGTATAACTCGGCTCTGACGAGACAAGCTCTCCGTCGAGGTACCATCCCAGAAACTCCGCGCCGTCGTCGGGAACAGCGGTAAGAGTCGCGCTGCTGCCGGCGATGATCATCTGCGAGCCCGAAACGCTGCCCTTCCCGTCCGCCTCGGCGCTGAATTCGCACCAGCCGGGAGCCATGTACTGTTGGAGGAGGGAGAGCCACTCTGGACAGAAGAACTTGTAGCGCCCATTTTCTTCGTATTCAATGCCGTAATAATCAATCTGCGCGAATGAACTTTCAATGCCGTAGAATCCGTCGTTTGCCCAGATTCCGAGCCCATCAGCAGTTATCGCGGCATAAGTGTCGCTGATGTATGCTTTTGCATCTTCCCAATATTTTCCTTCCCCGACGCCTTCCGATCTGACCGCACCCTGCCAGCCGTCGCATTTTTCTGCCGTCAAATCTATAAGCTCCTTAATTTTTTCGGGGTTGGTTTCCCCTGTGGTATACGGCGTTGTATATGAGACGTCGTCATAAATCGTGATATCGTGAGTCCCGTTATATGTGGAATGATCTCCCATTATAGGGCTTATAAGTACATCAGATGTATGCTTCCAGTATATTCCGGGCGTATCTACGTCGGCAATCCCAAGATATACGTCAAATGGGGTAGCATACCACAGCTTATTCGTGGCGAATTCTTCCGGCAGATGAACCTTTAACCCAGACCAATGGAATCTGATTCCGTTGTCATAGCCTTCGTACGGCCAAGTGTACTCAAGGTCGCTTCCTATATCAATTACAACGGCATCGGTCTTTTTGGGCAGAGTGACGGTTATCTGTTTTTCACTTTCGGCATAGGGCAACCACCCCGAAATGGATTCCCCGACATTATATACTGCGTCGGAGATCTGTTCCGAATAAAGAACTTCGCCGTCGGCAACAACCCTGAGTGCTCCACTTTCAATTCCTAAGCTCTTTAAGTAGCCGTCTATTTCTGCCCTTTGGATATTCAGAGTGATCTTGGTTCCGGCGGGCAAAAAACCGCCTATTTTTATCGGATATTCCCTTGTAACCTGATCGTGCGCTTCATACAGACGGAACGGATAGCGAAATACCGGCGTGCTGTGATGGAAATTGTCCTGATCGGAGTAGTTGAAATTCATTGCATACTGCGTATACACTCCCGGGCCGGCATAATTGTAGGAGATTGACGTGTAAGGCTTTCCTTTCATTGCATCGATAATCGGCTGCCCGGTTTTGTCAAATATCAGATCATTGGCCGGCGCAGGTTCGAAAACGACTATCCTATCCGGGTCGACTTCATGGATAACATCGACAAGATGAGCCTGATAATTTGCTACATCTTGCGGCGTATATTCGATCCAGTCAACAGTTTCCTCGTTTTGCCATGTGTTGCCATGGTCAACGTAGACACTCTCAAGTAAGGGCAGCATTGTCAGGCAAGAGCTTGGAAGAGCCTTATATCTTTCGGCTAACTGCTGCCAGATTTCGTCGTTAAGATCCTGATAATATTTATCGCCGTAGAGATGGTCGAAATGATACATAGTGGCGGTGCCGCCCTCAGGGACAAGTTTTGAATAGTTACCGGGCTGCATTTTGCACCATAGCTCGACATGAAGCCCGAGTTTAACCGCTTCGGCGATCATCTGATCAATTAAAAGCAAGGAGCCTTTGTTTTCAAGCCGTTCATAATTTTCATCATAAGCGTCAGGAAGAAGACAAATTCTTACGGCGTTAAAGCCCCATTCCTTTATATCTCTTATGACCTGAACGTCGCCGGTATAATATTCGTCCTGAATGCCTATAACCTTGCCTGTCCATCTCGGCATATTTTCCGGCGTAATATCGGGATAGAGTGCTATTTTATCATATAATTCATCTGTAAAAACAGCAGGGTCGGGCTTATCGAACGGGAAAAGGTCGGGGTCGAAAAGCTCGGGCTGAACCGAGCCGATCAGGCGCAGAATCGCAAGAACGCCGTCGGCATAGCTCGGGTAATCTGTCATCTCAAAAGAACAATTATCCGGGTTGCAAGAGAACGGGTGCCGCCCGCTGACCTTTGAGACATGGCTGTAATGGTAGCCGTTGATAATCATTCCGAGATATTCATCGTAGTTTTCAAGATATTGGTAGTGCGATGTGTTCTGATCGGTCTGGTCGAAATACGACGCGTTCATATAATAAGCCGTCCACGCGTCCATATCACCGCCCTCGGCGTAGCCTCCGCCGACCAACTGCCCGGCGTGGTACATAACGACCATCGCGTCATAGCGGTAAATCGGCTCGTCCACCTCGCGCATGACCTTGAATTCATTTTTCCACTCGGCGAGCTTTTCCGGCGCGGCGAAAGCGACGAATGCGTCGGAGAGATCCATAAATTCCCGCCCGGAGATGGTCCGCTGGCCGATTTTTTCGGTCGGAAGACCGAATCTCTCCGCTTGGGTAAGCTCGATCTCCTCCGCAGCGTCGATGACGTCCGACGGAGTCATATCTGCGTTTTCGACGACCGATGGCGGCAAGACCGGCTCGGTCTGAGCTTCGACGGCGTCTTGCCGCGCCGCAGCCGTGCTTTCAGTGGCAGAGGGCTGCCTGACCGACTCGGCGCATCCTCCCAACAGGGTCATAAGAATAACGCAAGCTGTAAATACGGACATAATTTTCTTCATAACGGTGCCTCCCCTTTTATCCTCAGCAGTGCGAATAATATACCTTATTATACCGAAATTCCGCGATAAAGTCAATATGATGAACCGGAAAAGCACGCGGTCGGCTTGGTAATGGCGAAAAGCTAAAATGCCCTCGCGTAAGCTGTTCCGTCGGGCGCGGTTTCGCACCTGATGCAACAGAACTCACAGCCGAGCGCAGCACTGCGGAATAAAAGCCCGCTTTCTCCCATATACATTACTAAAACGTTTGGGAGTGAGCGCATTGAGCACAATACCTAAAGACAGCGAACGTCCCGTTATTCTGGGGGAATACATAATCGAGCACAGAGCGACCGTCAGGCAGGCGGCAAGCGAGTTTGGAATTTCTAAAAGCACGGTGCATATGGCAGTAACAAAATAGAACTGCTGTGGGTAATGCTGCAAAGCGACTTGTGATGCGGATTTAAGGGGAATAGATGGGAAAGACCGGAGCGGGAGCGCGGTCTTTCATCGTCATAACTTTTTCATTCATTCGCTTTGTCTTCAAACAATCGTACTCAGCTTCTCCTTAAGCTCAGGTATGTCTTCACTTATAATTTCCCAAACGAGTCTGAGATTTACGCCCTCATAGTCATGCACTATTCTGTTTCTTAATCCGTACATTTCTTTCCACGGAATCTCAGAATGCAAAGCTGCAAACTCATCGTCCACTGCTTTTGTAAGCCGCCAAGTTGACTTAAATTGAACACGCACGCCTCAGCGAGTTTCATATCCGCTGAAAAATCGGAAAAAGAATATCCTTTACAATAATCCATCAGCTTATCACAATAAGCAATCATTTTCACGACAATGACATTATTTCTCATAAATCGTTACCCCGCTGGAGTGGATCTCTTGCTCGACTTTTGACCCTTTTTCAATGTGAGAGACATCAATTATATCAACAGGCATGCGAATTGCCTCGTGTACCGCTTCCATAAAGCCAACGAATCTGAGACCTCTCAGATGACTGTCAACCATCAAATCAAGGTCGCTCTTTTCGGTTGCCGTATGCTTCGCAAGCGAGCCGAAAAGCACAGCTTTTTCAATTCCGTAGTCGCGGAAAACCGGCGCGAGTATAGTCGAAATTTCAGCAATACTGTGCATCATATTCAGCCTCGCTTTCTGTTTTTTTGTATTATAACATGTGTAGGAAAAGAAATCAAGTAAAAATGATAATCACTAATTGGCTTTATACCCTCATCGGAATACTCCCAGGCAATCTCAAATTCCTGAAACTCCGCATATTTGCGTAGCTTGTCTTTCTGTGCGTCCAAGCTGTAGCCATCCACCTGCATGGAGGTGGAGACACGGGTATAAATGTAACACTTTTTCTTTGGTTTCATTTTGTTTCTCCGGCTTCTCTGTTAATCTCCCATCTATTCTTCCATTTTAACAGCTTAGCATTTAAAGTTGTTGCTATGTCTGTTTAGCGAGTTTTGTTTGCAGATTGTCCGGTGGACCCTAACACTTGCAATCGATACGTTCAATACGTCCTACGTCTTTCAAAAGAATCCTTTTTAAATCACTCGTCTTATAGCTACACTTCCTTCTGCATTTTTGCCTTATAAAATTTCCAGTTTAAATCTTAACACTTCCAGAATCTTTTGCACCAGGGCGTCATTCAAAGTGTCAAAATCTGCGGCGCTTTGGAACTTTAGAATCTGACATTATTTCCTTTTGCGGAGCATTGCAAACTGCAAATTTTCATCATGATATACCCGTTTTAGATTACCTTAGTGTCAGCTTGTCTTCAACCTATTCTATTGCATGAATAATATCAAGCTTTAATTCTTCATCTATTTCATACGTTCCATCCATAACAGCAGTAACTATATGGTGAAGTAATTCTTTGTTGATTTTTCCTGCGGCCACCTGATAACTGATATTTTCCATTATAGAAAAGAACGATTTTGCTACCGCCATATAACCGTTAAACAGCAAAAACTGCGCACTAAGTGTTATTGCCAGACGTTTATTTCCGTCAGCAAAGCAATGAAATTCACATACGCAGAAAAACAAATGTGTCAGCTTGTCTTCGAACGTAGGATAATAATCGTCGTTTTGAATGTTTTGCAGAACACTGTCTAAGCGGCCCAAATCGAAATGTTCATATGTGCCGCCGCCACTATATTCAATTGTTTTTGCATGAATCACTTTTGCTTGTTCAAGCGTGAGGTAAATAATGCCATCCATTTACTCACGCTCCTTTAGTCGTTTCAGTACATCTCGATTTTCTTCCATTAAGCGTTCAAGCTCATCCCCAGCGGCACCGAGAAATTTCTGGTACTCGTCCTTTTCAAGAGGTTGGATATATTCAGAAAGCTGATAATGAAACGCATCTCTCAGTGCCATATCTCGACTTGCCATTTTAGTCCTACCACGCTGAATTAATGGCCTCCAAAGTGCCATGTTTTCAAATTTATGAAAAAGCTCCTCGACTTCTGAAATGGAAAGAATTCTCCCCATTTCTTTGTATTCTTTACGAATACCGTCAGCCAGACCGCTTTCATATGCCGCAATAATATCGAGGATTTCACTGTAGAACGTATCTCGAACCTTATCTGTTGCCTTCAAATCAAGAATTTTTTTATATTCTTTGGCTTTTTCACGGAATATACTGACATAAATCATGTCCGTAAAATGAGCATATTTATATCTGTCTTCAGCCACACAATCGCGAAGAGCATCTGTAAATTGTCTGCGATAATTATCTTCCTGCAGAGAAGAAAATATAAAGTCTTTATCACGCTGATTAATATATTTCGTACCACCACCGGTTTTCCGATTAATCAGGTCAATCACTACATCCAGCATCATCTGACGTAACGCACGTGCCTTATCACTTTCAGCAAGAAGCATAGCCATATTAAGGAATGCTCTGAAATCAAAAACACTTATAGAGCGAATTTTGTGACCGACATTAATGTCGGTCGCAAATGTAGCATCATATGCTTCAATGAAATCACGTAGATGATTTCCTTTAAGCAGTTCATAACCATTTGCCTTCAATTCATCTGTAAAGTTACTGATATATCGTTCAACTGTTCTCACGTCAACATCAAAATACGCTGCCAGCATTTCTTTTGTGAGATAATATTTGTCATTCCAAAAAACGGCTGTTATTTCAACAGTGTTTTGGAGTTCTTCAACAGCGAGGTCATTATTAAGAATATTCTGTCTGTCAAGACGGGATACTGTCAAATCTTTAGCCATAAACGGACATCTCCTTACCTTTCATACCGAACTTCTCATCTAATTCTGAATAATCAACCGGTGACATCATCATTACGGTATTTTGCAATGTCAGTCAGAGAGATATATTTGTTTTCAAAATCTGTAATGTAAATTCCGATGTCGATTCTTTTTGCATGAATTACTTCTTCGACGGGCTTTTTCATTTTTCTTCATCTCTCAAAGCGGTAGATTACAGTATTTTCGTTTTTGTCCCAATTACATTATAGCGGATAGAAATACGGTCGTCAATATGCAAAGATGATTTTCCCGAAAAAGGGGAGAGCGTCCTTCTTCAGAACACTCTCCCCAACGGAACTAAGCCGCATCTGCTACTACTCTGTCGGTTTGTGGATTCATTGCCTCCGGTAAGGGTAGTTCAATCTCGCCACCGTATTTCTCTATCATCAAGGCAAGGAAATCCACACAGCGGTCAAAATACATCAGCTGCCTCAAAAGCAGTTCTTCCTCATTCCTATACTCGGATTTTTTCACGCCTATACCGTCACGCTCCTTCCGGACCGTCAGTGACGGTATTGTAGCTATTGTAGGTATTTTCACTGCCGGCTTCGTCATCGGAAATAGCTTCATTACCTACATTAGCTACACAGTCCCCATGAATCTCCCTGAGATAGACGCGCCGCCCCTTGCCGTCCCGCTTGCCGGAGCGGTACAGGACGCCGTAATCGTTCGCCAGCCAGAGCACCATCCACGACTTTCCCACTTTGGGGGCGCCCGCGAGGATGTAGATGCCATGACCCATCAGGCCGTCGATCAATGTGCCGGACGGGGCGTAGGTCGTGTCCAGCAGTTCCTCTGCCGGGACTGCTTTCAGTTCCGGTATTACCTGTATCTCTCTTTTTTCTTCCGTCATTCAAATTTCCTTTCACAGAATCCGGCAGCGAACACCATAACGGTGCCGGAAACAATGAGTGGGGCGGCTATGCGGCCCGTTTGACCTCCTTTCTGTCCGGGCATATGGCAGTAACAAAATAGAACGGCTGTGGATAGAGCTGCAAAGCGGCTGGTGAGGCGGGGCTATAGGTATAAGATGAGAAAAGACCGGAGCGAGGGGCGACGGTCTTTCTTGATGAATTGAATTCACTTGGATTTTATGTTATCTGCTCTTTCCTATATATCTTCCTTTTAAACCTGCACCCGGTCGTGCGGTAGTTGGAGCAGCCGAAAAATTCGCCGTATGGTCCTGAGCGTTTTACCAGTTTGCCTCCGCAAAGAGGACATTCAAACCGTTCACATTTCAGCACTTCGCCGTATCTGCCGATGAGCTCCTTTGCAAACTCCGACTCGTGTCCTTTTACCGTCACAATGATGGCTTTCTTTTTAGCTCGCGTCAGCGCCACATAAAACAGCCTGCGCTCTTCTGCATACGGATACCGGTCGCAGTTTTCAAGTAAAAGATCGAGTATCGGATCGTCCTGTATCCTGCTTGGGAATCCCATTCTTGAATCCTTGTTGTTGATAATAAAGACGTAATCCGCCTGCAAGCCCTTCGACCTATGAGCGGTGACAAAGCTCATTTTCAGGTCCGGGCGTTTTGCATACTTAACATCGATTTCTTTGCTGACATTGTTATACCTACATTCGAGCGAACCGTTTTCTTCCAGAAGTTTTACATCAAAAGTGTATCTTCCTATGAAATATACAGTGCTGTTTTCGGGCAGCTCATCGAGCTTCTGAACGGTAAATTCGATTGCAAGTTTTTCGGTATAGCCGTTTATCTCGCCGATAGCGCAGCCTCTTGTTGGAAAGCTGCAGTGCATATCTTTTCTTTTCTGCGAAGGATTTTGCATAACAAAGCTGCTGCTTATTTCAATCAACTGCCCCGGGAAACGGTATGTAGTTTCTATTTTGCTTTCTTCAGTAGCACCCCAGTATTTTTTAAAGTGCTCGATATATCCGATGTCGCTCCCCGCAAATCTGTAGATGCTCTGCCAGTCGTCTCCGACGCAGAATAGGTCGTAATCCGAGGATTCTCGAAGACTTTTCAGGAGCAAAAATCTCGATTTAGATATATCCTGATATTCGTCTACAATAACGCATTTGTACGGATTTACATACTTTTTGGATCTGACCAAAGCAGCCGCGGAATTTATCATATCGTTAAAATCTATCTCATCGTGTTCATTTAAATATTGGCAATACGAATTGTAAATGGGCTCAATAAGCGTAAGGATGTCTTCATTTCTCCGAGCATAGCAGCCTGAATTTAATTTTCTGACAGTATCTACCGTATAGCCGTTGCTCTTGATAAGATTTATAACCGTCTGGAAAAGCTCTTTAACGCCGTCGAGCAGCGAGTTGTCGTTTGAAGAGATGTTTTTCCATAACTCCTCTGCCGATTGCGGATTAAGACTCACCGAATGCGCTATAAGATTATGCTGCACATAAGGCAGTAACAAAATAGAACGGCTGTGGGTGGAGGTGAAAAGCGGCTGGTGATGCGGGTTAAGGGAATAAAAGGGTAAAGACCGTGGCGGGAGACTGCGGTCTTTTTTTGTTTTGTCTTGCGGTCCAGTACAGAACCGTACTATATTTATTTATTATCCTTTAATCTCTTTGCCATTATCTTGCGAATTTCATCCAAATCGGTGATGGTAGAAATAATGGGTGCAGAAGGCTCAACTTTTGGCTCTTCATCAGATGCTATCCATGCTTTAATAAATTTAGGATCAGTAATTTTGACATTCGTGAAAATACTTGAAGTAGCCATAAGCACACCTCTGAATCACATCGGCTCGGAAGCGTTTTTCGTTATACATAGATCTTTATTATCTTTCCAATAGGGGTGGCAGCATCCTTATCGAACAGTACCACATTTTTCCCTTCGGGGAATACTGTGCTCGAATAAACAATACCCTCATATCCAAGTGATAAAAAGTATTGAGCCATACACTGGAATGGCGAATACATGAGTTCTTTATCTTCAGTTTCCACAGGAACAAAAATCTGTTTTGATAACAGCCTTGCATAAGTATATGCCGTCCACCTTGTAATCTTCTTCTTGATATCACTAACATCTGGCGCCTTGGCATACCCTTTACGCATGATGCTATTTGCGGCCTTTTTTACTTCACGATTACGAATATCATCAGCCGAATTCTCAAGTTGCCTGTTTAGATTTTCATACGACACATCTTCTGCTATCGTAAGGTCAAAAAGAATTTTCTCTGAATATTCCTCATTAAGTTTGAACTGGCACAAGCCGAACAGTTCACATGCTATAGCTCGACATTCTTTTAAGGCACAATTCTCGGCAATGCACGGATTACCTACGGCCAAATACAACCATTCTACTCCCGGAGGGCTAAACCGATTGTGCTCCGTTATATAATCCTTGTTTGGAATAAATCTGCTATACGTTGGGGCTGGATCAGCAGGACGAAGTCTTCCTGCTCTCATTAGAGTCGTGGGGCAGGATAATATGCTTTTTGCTGAAGCATCAAATAACGGATGACAGTGGGAAAAAAGGTCATCAAAAACCTTTAAAAATATAGTGCTCGCTTTTGCAGCATCCAACTCATTATATGAAAAATCACCTGCGGATAAAGCTGAACGAAAATCCTCCCATGTTTGCTGAATGGTTTCTTCACTTTTGGATATGTCAGAGAATTCAAACAGACTCATAGTTTTAATCCATCTCCTTGTTCTGTGATCTTCGGCAGGATTTCAAGAAAGCGCTGCCCGATATTTCCTGAGTCATAGCCGTTGAACCGGACGCTGTAGAAGTTTCTCCTGAGAAAGTCGTTTATGATATTCTTGATATGCTCTTCGTTCTCGTTATCAGAAATAGCCTTGTTTATATTTTTAATTTATAAATCAAGCTCGTTTTTTATTCAGAGTATATCTTGTCCTATACCGCCATCTACGGTAGCTTCAGTCTTGGCGTATCCGATATGTTGATAGCTGACATAAATATTATCCTCCTGTCTGAAAACAACTTGTTTTGAGTATTAACATCTATGTGCCTATCATGCCTCCCCCAACAGGCGCATGATAATCAAATCTCTTCCTTATTTTCTTTTTCCAGAATCTTCTTTACCTCTCGGTCAAAGTCCGACGTTATCTTTTGCATCTTGTTAAACCCGTCATATTCCGCTTCAGCTTTTGCCTTTGCCTCGATCATACTGATTTTTACCTTATCGGGAAGAATATCATAACGGCGGAACGAGAGGAACTCATTTATACTATTAGAAAATTCCTCCATTGTAAACGTGTTCTCTCGCTCGATTAAGTCTTCAATGTAGTCAAAATATCCTGTGACCGTCCGCTCAAGCTGACGGATCTGCTTTTCATCGAGATAGTTTTTCGCGATCGAAACGTCGGATTTGAGTATACGCCCATCGGGAGCGTTCTTCCAAGTAGTAAGCCCCATATTCTCCCTGCTGCGGTCGGCATGAGTATAAACGATCTCTGCAGCAGTCTGACCTGTGATAGCATAGTGAAACTTGTTCTGCACCATCGCATAGAATGCGTGAGTGATTTCCGAATCCTTGTCGTAGTCGATGCTGCACTCTGCGAAAATATCGGTAACCTGCTGCCATATGCGACGCTCGCTTGCACGAATCGAACGCACACGCTCCAACAGCTCACGGAAATGATCCTTTCCGAAAGCTGTTTTGCCTTGCTTCAGACGCTCGTCGTCCAAAGCAAAGCCCTTTATCATGTATTCTTTCAGGACGCTTGTCGCCCAAATTCTGAAATGCGTGGCACGCCTGGAATTCACGCGGTATCCGACCGAGATGATAGCGTCGAGGTTATAATAATTTGTATCTTTTGTCTGGGTTTTGCCCACAATAGCACCATGCTGAGTGGTTGTTGCAATTTTTGCAACGACCACTTTTTCATCGAGTTCTCCCTCCGAAAATATGTTTTTTAAATGTCTACTAATGGTAGATTTATCCACTGAGAACAAGTCAGCCATTGCGCTTTGCGTCAGCCAAATAGTATCGTCCTTAATCAGCGCATTGACCGCGACTTCCTCATCAGCCGCCCGATACATCAAAAAATTAAACTCTCGATTCATACTCATACTCCAATTCAATCGATGATTTTAAGTCAGTATAATATAACAACATTCAAAAACCGCCTTTATATTATAGATTTATTCCAAATGGCTGTCAATAAAAAGTACATATTTAAACAATATCAGACAGGTGGCACACGAGTTCAATATAAGTATCGTACAGTGAAATACAGCCTGTTATATGGTTGGGAAAAACATTTGGTAAAGTGGACCGTGATGATATAGTTAAATGCAGTGAGGATATCTTCAACGTCACGTCACATTAAAGCATATACATTGGCGCATTTATTACCCCATCTTCTTTCTTATACTCCTCGAGATTAACTCTAACCGCAATCTCGGGGTTATATTTTTCGCAATATACTTTCAAACTCTTCGCCTGCAAGTTAAGCTTCGCGCTAACCTCTATCGGTATAATCCTCATACCGTCGTCGACTACAAACTCAATCTCGCTTGCACCACGGTTGTTGGTATAGTAGTAGATTTTTATTCCCCCGTTTGCAGTCATTTCCTGCAACACAAACTGCTGGGTCAGCGCTTCGTTGAATACGGCAAATACATCGTTTCCGTCAAGAAGAGTATGGGGCTGAAGTCCCAGCATATGTCCCAACAGACCTACATCAATCGGAAACAGCTTAAATGCCTTCGGATCCTCATGTGCGTAAAGAGGTCGCTCGGGTGTTTCAATTCTATTGACCTTATATGCAAGACCGCTGTCCATAAGCCAGAAAACAGAGGTAACATAATCCTTTGCTCTTGCACCGTTCTGCAAAAGATCATAGACAAACTTTTTCTTTTCCTTTGACAGCTGTTTCGGCAGAACGCTCCAAACGGATTGGATTTTAGGGGCTATTCCCCTCGGAGAATACTTTAAAATATCCTGCTCATATGATTCAAGTACTTCCTTTTGAATATCCCATACTTCATAAAAGTCTTTCTTTTCAGCGAAGCAGCTGACTGCCTGCGGCATTCCTCCAACGTAGAAGTAATATTTCAGGTACTCGATATATTCTGCTTTATTGCACTCTATTCTATCAAAGTCTTTCTGCGATAAGGCTGTTGCGAGATAGTCCTTTTTCATAGTAATAAGAAACTCTTTGAACGTAAGAGGATAAAGCCTCAGTATTTCAACATCGTCCTTTGGGAATGACTCTTCCCCGAAGATATTGTCGTCCCAATGAGAGCAGGCGCAGATTATGTTATACTCCGGGGCATCGCAATGAAAATTCTTTAAACTCAAAAATACGCGAGGCACTGTTTGCACCTCATCAAAAAATATAAGGGTCTTTTCGGGAATTATTTTGAAGCCGTGGTAAAGCTCTATTCCCATAATAAGGCGTTCGACATTCAGGTCTCCGGAAAACAGATCAGCCATTCGCCGGTTATTCTCGAGATTAATATACACCGTATCTCTATAATTCTCGCTGCCAAATTCTCTGATAAGCGTTGTCTTTCCTACCCTGCGTGCGCCCTGAATGATGAGAGGCCTATGGTTGCTATTATCTTTCCAACGAAGTAAATCTTCTGTGATTGCTCTATACATAATAATCGCTCCTCACATTTTGTCATATGATATAATAGCATATATCTGCACAAAATGCAAGGAGTTTTTCTTAAATACTTCCCGTTTTTCAATTAAACTGTATTATAATTTTAGAGGGGATTTACTGCAAAGCGG
Organism: uncultured Clostridia bacterium; assembly: GCA_947627875.1. Taxonomy (GTDB): domain Bacteria; phylum Bacillota; class Clostridia; order Oscillospirales; family Ruminococcaceae; genus Faeciplasma. The sequence goes on along the minus strand of CANQXS010000001.1, from coordinate 2,242 downwards.
CTATACAAGTGGGTTTACAGCGATTTGTATGTTAATCGCATTATTCATGAGAATAGTCTATTACACTTTATCGTACGATATAATATCACATATTCACATAAAATGCAATGAGTTTCCCCGAAATGATTCCTATTTTCACAATTATAATGTCGGATTATTTTGATGATAATTTGTCGTAAAATGGCTTTACAAGCGGATTTATAAAGATTTATATGTTAATTTGCCGCCTTATAGTACTGCACATATGGCTGTAACAAAATAGAACGGTTGTGGGTAGAGGTGAAAAGCGGTTGGTGAGGCGGGTTTAAGGGGATATGATGGGGAAAGACCGGAGCGAGGGCGACGGTCTTTTTTGTTTTGTCTTGCGACTCAGCACAGGACAGTACTATATTTGTTCATTATCCTTTAATCTCTCTTTGCCATTATCTTACGAATCTCATCCAAGTCAGTGATTGTAGGAATAATGGGTGCAGAAGGCTCAAATTTGGGATCGTTTTCAGATGCTTCCAAAGCTTCAATAAATGCTTTTGCTTTTTTAGGATCAGTAATCTTGACATTCGTGAAAATACTTGAAGTAGCCATAAGAACACCTCCCAACTGTCTTTTTGGCACTCAACGAGAGCAGCACATTCATATCACAACACTACTTTGAGGCAACCTCAATAATTGTCATATAAATCGCCTCATATCGTCTTTCTTAAATAAATTATACCACATTCGTAATAGTTTTTCAAGTATAATAGCAGATAATAGACACTACTATATTTTGAATGTGAAATACATGTCTTTATAACTTTAACACATTACCTCAAATATGAATCTTTTCTGATTGTATTTTATCAGCCTTATTATTTACGAGCAGTTCAAAAACCCATCAGTTGAATTTTCGCCTTGTCTCCCTTGACTTTTCCGCGAAAATTGAGTATAATAATAGTGCAAAAGAATTGTGCATTTTGACGCAAAGGAGTGATACCGATGGACAGCGACATCATAGTCAAACGCGGTGCGAAGGACAGCGTATTCGTTCACCTGTTTCAGGATAAGAAATACGTTCTGCAGCTTTACAAGGCCTTGCACCCGGAAGCGGTTGACGCCACTGAGGATATGATCGAGATAATCACACTTGAAAATGTCCTGACCGACAACATCTACAATGATCTCGGTTTTATGATCGACAAGCGGCTGATTGTGCTTGTTGAGGCGCAATCTACTTGGACGGCAAACATCATTATCCGTGCTCTGATGTATCTGGCTCAGACTTATCACGACTACATCAGCAAAGAGGAATTGAACGTTTACGGCAGCAAGGCATTGAGCCTGCCGGAGCCGGAGCTATATGTGATTTACACCGGGAGCAGAGTCATTGATAAAGAAATTGTAACTCTCTCAGATGAATTCTTCGGAGGCAAAAAGACTGATTTAGAGGTCAGCGTTCATGTGCTGACTGACGGCGTTCAGGGAGATATAATCTATCAATATGTAGCATTTACAAAAGTCCTTGACGACCAAATTCGTTTGTATGGACGGACACGGGAAGCGGTAACTGAAACCATCAGAATTTGCAAAGACAGAAATCTGCTGAAACAGTATTTGACCGAGCACGAACAGGAGGTGCGGGATATTATGGTAACTTTGTTTGATAATGAGACCATTTTGAAGGGGTATACAAGAGAGAAGGAAAAAGCCGCGTTGAATGAGGGCATGAAGAAAAAGGCACTTGAAGCAGCAAGAAACCTGATAAAAGAAGGACTGCCGGTAGAACTAATAGCGCGTGCGCTCAATCTTTCCCTTACCGAAATCAATGAGATCAAATCGCATATGGCAAATTAAAAGAAATTTTATGAATACATTGTTTGATAATGAGACCATTTTAAAGGGGTATACAAAAGAAAAGGAAAAAGCCGCGTTGAATGAGGGCATAAGCAAAGGCGAAAAGAAAAAGGCACTTGAAACTGCAAGAAACCTGATAAAAGAAGGACTGCCTGTGGAGCTTATTGCTCGCGCCATAAATCTGCCAATATCCGAAATCAACGAGATCAAGTCGCAAATGGCAAATTAAAAGAAACATTATGAATACATTGTTTGATAATGAAACCATTTTGAATGGGTATACGAGAGAGAAAATCATCGCTGCTCGCCAAGAGGGTCAGAAATTAGAAAAGTTTGAAAACGCGAAGAATCTTCTTAAGGAAGGATTGCCGGTAGAACTAATAGCGCGTGCTATCAATATGCCGATTTCAGA